>CAYWGD010000147.1:184-17546 GCA_964457335.1 uncultured Enterobacteriaceae bacterium
CGTGACGTAGCTCGGCAGATCAGGCCTCATCTCGGCCGCTACGTCACGCGTGGCGTGACGTAGCTCGGCAGATCAGGCCTCATCTCGGCCGCTACGTCACGCGTGGCGCCGGCGCGCCACGGGGCGGCAACGCCTCCGCCGCGACAACGGGCCCTCACCCCGCCCGCGCCACCCGCCCCTCGACGATCTCCCACACCTCCGCGCCGAGCCGCTCCAGGTCGACGGGGTCGTGGCTGACGACGAGCATGGGCACGCCGCGCTCGGCCGCCCAGGCGCGCACCTCGGCCGCGAGCCGCGCGCGGAGCGGCCGGTCGAGCGCCGCGAAGGGCTCGTCGAGCAGCAGGAGGCGCGGGGCCGCGCACAACGCGCGCCCGAGGGCCACGCGCTGCCGCTCGCCGCCGGAGAGGTGCCGCGGTCGCCGCGACAGCAGCGCGGCCACGCCGAGCCGCTCCGCCACGGGCTCGACGGGCAGCCGCGCGGCGTAGGCGAGGTTCTCGCGCACCGAGAGGTGCGGGAACAGCACCCCGTCCTGCGGGACCCACCCCACGCCGCGCTCCCACGCCGGCACGAAGCGGTCGGGGCCCTGCCACGTCTCGTCGCCGAAGCGCACCACCCCGACCGCGCGCCGCTCGAGCCCCGCCACCACCCGCAACAACGTGCTCTTGCCGGCGCCCGACGCGCCGACGAGGCCGACCACGGGGGCGTCGCTGGCCAGCTCGAGCACGAGCGAGCCGGCCCCCACGGCGAGGTGCACGGCCACGCGCAGGCGCGCCCCGGCGACCTCACCGCCCATCGAGCTCGAGCCTCCGCCGCTGCCAGCGCCCGAGCGCCTCGTAGCCGACGAGCGCCGCCACCGAGAGCGCCACGCTCGCGACGACGAGCTGCCACACGCGCGGGTCGTCCCCGGGCGCGTCGAGGAGCGCGTAGACGGCCAGCGCGATGGTGCGCGTGCGCCCCTCCATGTTGCCGGCCACGACCGCGGTGGCGCCGAACTCGCCGAGCCCCCGCGCGAACGCCAGCACGACCCCCGCCACGATGCCCGGGAACGCGAGCGGCAGCGTGACCCGCCACGCGGTGCGCGCCGGCGGCACGCCGAGCGACAGCGAGACCTCCTCGTAGCGCGGGTCCACGCTCTCGAGCGCGCCGCGGATGGCCATGACGTACACCGGGAAGCCCACGATCAACGCGGCGAGGACGGCACCCAGGAGCGTGAAGGGCACCGGGAGCCCCACCGCCGCGAGCGCGCCGCCGACCGGGGACGCGCGGCCGAACAGCTCGAGCAGCAGGAGCCCCGTGATCACCGGCGGCACCACCAGCGGCGTGAGCACGAGCGCGCTCACGATGGACTTGCCGCGGAAGTGCCCGCGCGCGAGCAGCCACGCGGCGGCGGTCGCGGGGAGGAGCCCCAGCGCGGCGGCGGCGAGCCCCACCACGAGCGACAGGCGGACCGCGGTCGGGACGTCGAGGAGCACGGACGGCGCTTTAGCGTGGACGAGCGCCGGCGTCCGGTCGGGCCCGCGGGGCCCGCGTGTCCGGGGCGAGGGGCGCCGCTTCAGCCCCCCTACACGATCACGCCATCCACGAACCGCCGCACCGGCTCGAGCAGGAGCCCGAACGCGCCCCACACCGGGCCGTAGTCCCAGCGCACCACGCCGCGCCAGCTCCAGCGCGCCCCGGAGTAGTCCCACAGGCGGTTCTTCGTGGGGATCCCGACCACGATCTCCACGAGCCACACGCCCAGCGCGTACACGAGCGCCCGCACCGGCCAGGCCCAGTCGCCCGCGAGCGCCGCGACGAGGTCGAAGCCCGGCCCGAGCCCCACGCCGTACACCGGGAACATCCACAAGGACACGCGCCCCTTGAGCGCCGGGTCCCGGTAGCGCAAAGCCGCGGCGAGCCCGTTCCAGGCGAGCTCGCAGAAGCACCCCAGCACCCCGTAGACGATCACCCGCACGCCCAAGGGTAATCGCCGGTGATTGCGCCGGGCGGCGTCGGGAGTGACCATGACGCTCCCCCCGGAGCCCCCCGATGTCCGACTACGAGTACGACTACACCTACGTCCCCCCGCTCGCGATGGCGGCCACCGTGCCGCACGCCGCGAAGCCGACCCTGCGCTGGACCGCCAAGGTCGTGCAGGTGGTCCTCGTCATCGCGAAGAACCGCCTCTCCGCGCCGGTCCCCGGCGGCTACGACCCCTACGCCGCGCACCTCCCCCTCGATCACCTCGGCATCGAGCCCATCGACCTCTCGAAGGAGGATCCCGCGGCCGTCGACCTCGACGCCGACCTCGTCGGCGACCTCGGCCTCGCCGCCAAGATCGTCGCGATCGCCGGCACGCTCCTCGCGAAGGAGATCTTCGACCCCTTCGGCATCTTCGACGAGGTGCTGAAGGAGTACGCGCCCCCGAAGGGCCGGCCCACCTCGGTCGAGGACTACCGGTCGCTCTTCCGCACCATCCCGCTCCCGCCGATCGCGGACACGTTCACCGAGGACGTGACCTTCGGGCAGCTCCGCGTCGCCGGCTACAACCCGCTCGTCATCCGGGGCGTGGACGCGCCCGGCTTCGCCGCCACCGATGCGCACCTCGCCGCGGCCGGCCTCTCCGACACGCTCGCCGCCGCCGGCGCCGAGGGCCGGCTCTACCTCGCCGACTACGGCGCCCTCGCGAACGTCGTGAACGGCAACTTCCCCGACGGCCCCAAGTATCTCTACGCCCCCAAGGCCCTGTTCGTGCGCCCGCGCGACGGAAGCGGGCTCGTCCCGGTGGCCATCCAGTGCGACCCCGCCCTCCCCGTCTTCGGCCCCGGCGACGGCGAGGCCTGGTCGCGCGCCAAGACCGTCGTGAACTGCGCCGACGCCAACCACCACGAGCTCGTCTCCCACCTCGGCGAGACGCACCTGCTCGTCGAGCCCTTCGCCATCGCCACGCCGCGCCGCCTCGCCGCGGACCACCCCGTCCGTCGCCTCCTCGAGCCGCACTACGAGGGCACGCTCTCCATCAACGACGCCGCCCAGCGCACGCTCATCACCGCGGGCCACCAGGTCGACATGGCGCTCGGCGGCACCATCGACGCCAGCCGCGCCGTCAGCGTGCAGGCCGTGCTCGGCCTCGACTTCGAGGCGCTGTTCCTGCCGCGCCGCCTCGCCGACCGCCGCGTCACGGACCCCGCGCTCGCCTACCCCTACCGCGACGACGCCCTGCAGCTCTGGGGTGCTTTGCGCGACTGGGTCGAGGCCAACGTGGTCGCCGCCTACGCCGACGACGACGCCCTGCGCGCCGACGCCGACCTCGCCGCCTGGGCTGCCGAGCTCGCCGCGGACGACGGCGGCCGCCTGAAGACCTTCGGGGAAGGGGCCCGCGGCGTGGTCCACACGCGCGCGTGGCTCACCGACGCGCTCACGCTCGTGGTCTTCACCGCCAGCTGCCAGCACGCCGCCGTGAACTTCGCGCAGGCGTTGTTCATGTCCTACGCGCCCGCGGTGCCCGGCGCGCTCTACCGCGCCGCGCCGCTCTCGGTCGCCGACACCGCCCGGAGCCCCGCCCTCGACCTGTTGCCGCCGCTGGACATGGCCTCCGTGCAGCTCGAGTTCCTGACGCTGCTCGGGTCGGTGCACTACACCGTGCTCGGCCAGTACGAGGGGCACACCTTCCGCTCCGCGGGCCTCGGCGACGCGCTCGCCACGCTCCAGTCGCGCCTCGCCGCCATCGACGCCGGCATCGACGCCGCCAACCACACGCGCATCCCGTACACGCTGCTCAAGCCGACGGGCATCCCCCAGAGCATCAACATCTGAAGCGGGTGGGCGCGCCCCCGCGAAGACGCGGGGTCGGGCCCTTCCAGGCTCGGCCCGAAGGGCCTCGGTCGGCGGGCTCGGGCCCGCCGCCCGGCGGGGGCCTTACGCACCTCCGTGGCGATGATCCCGCCGCGCCCCCGCCGCCTTCCAGGCCCCTCGCGCGGCGCTCCGCGGGGCTACCTTGCCCGCGGAGGTTCCATGGGCTCCACGAGCGGGTCGATGCGCGTCGTGCGGATCCGGGAGGCCGGCGGGCCCGAGGTGTTGGAGATCGCGGAGCGGCCTCTCCCCGTGCCGGGGCCCGGCGAGGTGCGGGTGCGCGTCGTGGCGATGGGCGTGAACCGCGCCGACGCGCTCCAGCGGCGGGGGCTCTACCCGCCGCCGGCCGGCGTGCCCGCCGACGTGCCGGGCCTCGAGGTGGCCGGCGTGATCGACGCGCTCGGGCCCGGCGCCGAAGGTGCCGTGGGCGACCGCGTGCTGACGCTCGTCGCGGGCGGCGGCTACGCCGAGGCGGTCGTGGCGCACGGGCGCGAGGTGATCCCCGTGCCCGCGGGCTGGACCTGGGAGGAGGCCGCCGCGGCCGCGGAGTCGTACCTGACGGCCTTCGACGCGCTCTTCGAGCGGGGCGGGGCGCGGCCCGGCGAGCGGGTGCTCGTGCACGCGGTGGGGAGCGGCGTGGGGCTCGCCACGCTCCAGCTCGCGCGCGCCGCGGGGCTCACCGTCGTCGGCACGTCGCGCACGCGCGCCAAGCTCGACCGCGCCGTGGCGATGGGGCTCCACGAGGCCGTGCTCGTGGAGGGTACGCCGGGGCGGCTCCCGGAGGTCGACCTCGTCGTGGATCTCGTGGGCGGCCGCTGGGTGGAGGCGAGCCTGCGCGCCCTCGCGCCCCGCGGGCGGCTCGTCATCGTGGGGCTCCTCGCGGGCGCGACCGCCGAGGTGCCGCTCGGGCTGGTGCTGGCCCGGCGCCTCCGCATCGAGGGCACCGTGCTCCGGAGCCGGCCCGTCGAGGAGAAGATCGCGCTGGCGCAGGCCTTCCGCGCGCGCGGGCTGCGGCTCCTGGGTGACGCGCGGCCCGTCGTGGACGCGGCGTTCGACGCGGCCGACGCGGCGGAGGCGCACCGGCGGATGGAGGCGGACGCGAGCTTCGGGCGGATCGTGTTGCGGTGGTGAGGACGCCGCGGCTGGAGGCGTCGTCGCACGCGGCGTAGAGTGCCACGCGATGCCCACCGAGCTCGAACGGGTCCTGCCCACGTGGCGCGCGCGCCGCGATGCCTGGCGCGCTTCTCCCGACTTCGCGGTCCGCGCCGGCGTCCGCGCCTCGCGCGATCGCGGCCGGGCGGACCTCGCCGACCACCTCGAGCAGTTCCGCAGCGGCCTCATCGATCTCGACACCTTCCGCGCGACGCTCGACCGGCGCACCCGCGGGGAGTGGGAGTTCTTCGGGCTGAAGGGCGCGTCCGGCGCGATGTTCGTGAACATGCTCGCCCGCAACGTGCCCGACCGGGCCGGCGTGACCGCGGCGCTGCGCGACGCGCTCCGGCCGCCCGCGGACCTGGACGAGGCGGAGGCGCGCATCCGGGGCCTCGCCGCCTGGCTCGAGGCGGGCATCGAGGCCGACGACTTCAGCCGCGAGCAGGTGCACCCGGCCCGCACGGCCACGTTCCTCTCGACGTGCTGGGCCGCGGAGCGGCCGGATTGGCCGGCGTGGTGGCGGAGCGCGATCACGGTCTTCGAGCACGACGGGCTCTGCCGCCCGGACGCCGACCGCGCGCGGGGCTACCGCGCGTTCCACGCGGTGTACCGGTCGTTGTGCGAGGCGCTCGACGTCGACGCGCTGGACCTGGAGGGCATCTGCGCGTGGTTCGCCCAGCAGCTCGAAGCGGCCGCGCCGACGGACGTGTCCGACGCCGCGCCGGACGCGCTCGCGGCGGAGACGCCCGCGACCCGGCCCGGCCGGCGGGTGTGGCTCATCGCCCCCGGGGAGGGGGCCCGCTTCTGGAGCAGGTGGCAGTCGGAGGGCGTCGCGGCCATCGGCTGGGACTTCCTCGGGGACCTCCACGCCTACCCGAACCGCGCCGCGCTGGAGGCGCGCCTCCGCGCGAAGCGAGGCGGGGACGTGAACCCCTACAACGACGTGAACGCGTGCTGGGACTTCGGCCGCGTGATGGCCCCCGGCGACCTCCTCATCGCCAAGCGGGGCCGACGGCGCATCATCGGGGTCGGCGTCGTCACGGGGGAGTACACGCACCAGCCGAAGCGCCCCGAGTACCACCACGTGCGCGCCGTGGACTGGCGCCACGTGGGCGACTGGTCCACCGGCGACGAGTACCTGATCACCAAGACGCTCACCGACGTCAGCGCCTACCCTGCGTTCCTCGCGAAGCTCGAGGCCCTCGTGGGCGCGTCGTTCGCCGAGCTCACCGGCGGGCGCGTCGACCCGGACCCCGACGAGACCCCGCCCGAGGGGAAGGGCTACACCCTCGACGACGCGGTGCGCGACCTGTTCGTCGAGCGCGAGCAGCTCGAGGAGATGCTCCTGCTCCTGCGCCGGCGCCGGAACCTCGTGCTCCAGGGGCCGCCGGGCACGGGCAAGACGTACGTGGCCAGCCGCCTCGCGCGCGTGCTCGTGGGCGGCGACGCGCCGGACCAGATCGCCCGGGTCCAGTTCCACCAGTCGATGGCCTACGAGGACTTCGTGCAGGGCTTCCGGCCCACCCCCGACGGCGGGTTCACGCGGAAGGACGGGCCCTTCCTGCGCTTCTGCCACAAGGCGCTCCAGGACCGGGGCTCGCCCTACGTGCTGCTCATCGACGAGATCAACCGCGGGAACCTGAGCCGCATCCTGGGCGAGCTGATGCTGCTGGTCGAGCACGACAAGCGCGGGCCGGAGTGGGCGGTCACCCTGACCTACGCCCGGGAGGACGAAAAACCCTTCCACGTGCCCGACAACCTCTACATCATCGGCACGATGAACACGGCGGACCGCTCGCTCGCGTTGGTGGACTACGCGCTGCGGCGCCGGTTCGCGTTCGTGGACGTGCCGAGCGCCGTGCGCGCCGAGCGCTTCGGGACCTGGCTCGTGGAGCGCGGCCTGCGCGCCGACCTCGCCGCCCGGCTCACGCAGGCCATGGGCGACCTGAACCAGCGGATCCGCAAGGACCCGAACCTCGGGCCGGGCTTCTGCGTCGGGCACAGCTACTTCTGTGGCGTGCCCGAGGCGCCCGACGGCGCGTGGCTGCAGCAGGTCGTGCAGACCGAGGTGCTGCCGCTGGTGCGCGAGTACTGGGTGGACGATCGGGCGCAGCTCCAGGCCGCGGAGGAGCTGCTGGACCTCGGTGACTGACGCCGCCGGGCCGCGCGTGCCCATCACGAACCTGTTCTACCTGTTGTGCTACGCCCTGAACCGGCTGGAGCTGCGGGAGGAGGTGCCGGTGGCCGCGCTGGAGGGGGCGACCCCCTCCGACGTGCTCGCCCTCGTGCTCGGCGCCGAGACGCGGCGGCTGCGGCTGCGCGGCGTGCCCCTGGCCTACCGGACGCGCGGCGAGGACACGCGCGCGCCGCGCGGGCGTTTCGCCATGGGCGAGACGATGGGGCGCGTGCTCCTGCCGCAGGGCCGCGTGCACTGCGAGATCTCGGAGCTGACCCCCGACGTGCCGTTCAACCGGGCGCTGAAGGCGGGGCTCCGGGCGCTCGCCGCGCACCCGGACGTCGACGCCGCGCGGCGCCAGGGGCTGCGCCGGCACGCCGTCGCCTTCGGCGAGGTCGCGGACGTGCGGCTCGCCGCGGACGTGCTGGCCGAGGCGCGCGCCGGCCGGCTGGAGCCGTCGCACCGGCGGCTCCTGGCGCTGCTCGAGCTGGTGCGGCTCGGCCTCCCCGAGCCGGACCGGGACGGGCCCGCGCGCCTGCCGGACTTCTTCGGGAGCCCGCAGGCCATGGGCCGGCTCTTCGAGGACTTCGTGGCCGCGTTCTGGGCCGCGGAGCAGGACCGCTTCCACGTGTCCAAGCGCCAGGTGCCGTGGAGCGTCGAGGCGAGCGAGGCCGATCGCGCGCTCCTCCCCGTCATGGAGGGCGACGTGCTGCTCACCGCGCCGGGGCGCCGCGTGCTCGTGGAGTGCAAGTTCGCGAGCCACACGCTCGCCTCGCGCGACGGCGGGCGCTCGAAGCTGCGGAGCGAGCACCTGTACCAGCTCGGCACCTACCTCGGGCACCTGCGGCGCACGCCGGGGCCCCCGCCCGTGGGCGTGCTGCTGTACGCGCAGGTGGAGCGCCCGCTCGACCTCCGCTACCGGCTCGACGGGACCGAGCTCCGCGTCCGGTCGCTCGACCTGGCGCAGCCCTGGTGGGCGATCCACCACGCGCTGCTCGCGCTGGCGGAGGAGCTGGCGAGTACGTGATCCCGGGGGGCGTCGAGCCTGTGGAGAAATCCCCCCGCCCGCGTCGTCGCCGTCTCGCGGCGGCCCAAGAACCGCGGCCCGGGACCCCCGGTGGGTCCTCCCTGCGGGCTGCCCCCCCACCGGACCCGGGCCGCAGGGCCGCCGCGAGCCGTCGCCGCCCCGGGCTCCGGTTTCGCCACAGGCTCCCTTCTGGGGGATTTCTCCATAGGCTCGTCACGGGGGGCGGAGCCCCGACTACCCCACCGCGTCCCCGTCCTCCGAAGCCGGCGCGAGCCACGCCGTCACGCGCTCGAGCTGGTCGGCGGTGCCGATGACGAACACGCGGTCGGCCGGGGCGAGCTTGTAGGCGGGGCCGGGGTTGGTGACGACCTCGCCGCCGCGGGCCACGGCCACGATGGTGGCGCCGGTGTCCTGGCGCAGCCCGCAGGAGGCCACGGTCGTGCCCGCCAGCCGCGAGGTCGCCGTCACGCAGAAGGAGTCGAGCGCGAGCGCGCCGACGAGCGCCGGCGCGGCCACGACGGGGCGGCCCTCCTCGTCCCGCGCGGCGCGGCTGGCCGCGATGGCGGCGCGCACGGCGTCGCCCGGGGCGCCGAGGCGGCGCAGGGTGCGCTCGGCGATCTCGACGGAGGTCTCGTAGTCCTCCGCCACGACCTCGGCGCCGTCCATCTCGCCCACGACCTCGCGGCGGCGGTGCACGCGCACGATGACCGGGAGGCCCGGGTAGAGCCGGCGCGCGACCGCGGCGGCGCGACGCCCGGCGTCGACGTCCGAGAGCAGGAGCAGCAGGAGCCGCGCGTGGCCGGCGTCGGCGACGTGGGCGAGCACCTCGGGGCTCGCGATGTCGCCGTAGCGGACCGGGTGCCCGGCGGCGCGGGCCTCGAGGATGGCCTCGGGGTCGAGGTCGATGCCCACGTACGGCACGTGGGCGGCTCGGAGCGCCTGCACCAGGAAGCGGCCGCCGGCGCCGAGGCCCGCCACGATCACGTGCCCCGTGAGGCGCTCGGTGGCCTTCTCGAGGTCGATGGGCTCGCGCACGCGCAAGAGCCGCTCCAGGGGCCGCAGGAGCAGCGCGCCGGCCGCGATGCGCGGGCTCGCGGCCACGGCGAGGGGCGCGACGATCATCGAGAGCACGCTCGCCGCGAGGAACACGGCGGCGCCGTCCTCCGAGATGAGCCCGAGCTCCTTGCCGCTGCCGAGCAGCACGAAGGAGAACTCGCCGACCTGCGCGAGCCCGACGCCCGCGGTCATGGCCACGCGCGCCGGGAAGCGCATGAACATGGCCGCGAGCGTGGCGAGCACGAACTTCCCGAGGACGAGGAGCAGGAACACGAGCAGCACCGGCCCGGGCGACTCGACGAGCACCCGCGGCTCGAACAACATGCCGATCGAGACGAAGAACAGGCTGGCGAAGGTGTCGCGGAAGGGGCCGACGTCGTTGCTCGCCTGGTGCACGAAGTCGGTGTCGGCGATGACCATGCCCGCGAGGAAGGCCCCGAGCGCGAGCGAGAGGCCGGTGCTGGCCGTGGCCGCCGCGACCACGATGGCGACGGAGAGCACGGCGAGCAGGAAGAGCTCGCGCCGCTGCGTGGCCGCCACCCGCCCGAGCAGCGCCGGCACGCCGCGCCGCGCGAGCAGGAGCGCCCCGGCCACGACCGCCACGGCCTTGGCGATCGTCCAGCCGATCTCCGAGACCCCGCCGGCCGTGCCCGCGAGCATCGGCAGCGTCAGCATCATCGGGACGATGCACAGGTCCTGGAAGATGAGCACGCCGATGATGAAGCGCCCGTGCGGCGCGGCGGTCTCCTCGCGGTCGGCGAGCGCGCGGAGCACGATCGCGGTGCTGGAGAGCGCGGCGAGGTAGCCCCAGAAGAGCCCGACCCCGAGGGAATTGCCGAGGATCCCCGCGCCCGCCGCCGCCGCGAGCACGGTGAGGAGCACCTGGAGCCCCCCGCCGACCACGACGTAGCGCGCGATGCGGCCCAGGCGGGCCAGCGAGAACTCGAGCCCGATCGTGAACAGGAGCAGCGCGACGCCGACCTCCGCCAGAACCTGCACCTGGTGCGGGTCCGACACGAGCCCGAGGCCGCCGGGGCCGACCACCGCGCCCGCGACCAGGAACCCGACCACCGGCGGCACCCCCGCCCGCCCCAACGCCACGACCACGGCGATGGCCGCGAGGAAGATGACCGCGAGGTCGGAGAGGAACTCGAGCTCGTGCATGCGCGCACCGGCGGGGATCCTTCATAGCTGTGCCCGGATGCGTCCGCGTCAATGCCGACGCTGCCGAGGACGCGAGCTAAGCTGGGCGCATGCGCGCCCTCCGGACCTGCGTGTGCCTCCTGGGACTGGTCCCGGGTGTCCTCCCGGGGTGTTGCCCGTCCTTCGAGCGGCTCCCCGTCCTCGACGAGGCGGGGGCGCCGGCGTCGGTGCTCGACGAGGTGGAGGAGGCAATCCGGACGTTCGCGGGCTGGACCGGCCGGGACGGCGTGTGTGTGCCCGGCATCGCGCTCGTGGACGAGGTGGACGAGGAGGGCGACCGCGGCCTCTACCAGACGCCGATCCTCCCCATCCGGGTGCAGGCGGACGCGGAGCCCGTCGGGGAGGTGGTGCTCCACGAGCTCTGCCACGCGCTCGACTTCGACGAGGGGATCGTAGCCGACCACCGCGTCCCGTTCGCGGCGGAGGCGGGGCGGGTCACGACCTTCGACGAGGACGCGGAGCGCTTCGCGGAGATCTGCGCGGAGGGCCCGCCGCCGGTGGGCGAGCTCGCGGTGCTCGAGGCGTGCGGCATCCAGAGCCCGTTCGGCGCGCTCCTGCGCGACGTGGTGTTCACCGGGTACGCGGACGACCCGGTAACGATCGCCGGGCCGGTCACGCTGCGGGAGGTCGGCTCGCCGCTCCTCGACGGCGAGGGGGTCGTGGGGTTGGGTTCGTGGGAGGACGAGCTTCTCTTCGTCGTGGTGCGCGCGGACTACGGGCACGACCTCGTCCGCTACGACCCGATCGCCGGGACGAGCGCGCGGATCGGGGTCCCGGACGCCGTGTACGGCTCCAGCCGGGTGGAGCTGGTGCCCGGGGCCCCCCCGAGCCTGTGGGTCGACGGCCAGCTGTACACGCTCGACCCCGCGACGGACACCCTGGTGCCCACGCCGCTCCCCGACCTCGGCGACGACGTGGAGGACATCGTGGTCGCCGGCGACCGCGTGCTCTACACGGACGCGGATCACACCGCGCTGTTCGCGGCGTCGCTCGACGACGGCGCGCCGATCGACCTGCCCCACGCCCCGGCGCCCGCCTGGTCGTGGCTCGTCGGCGTCGCCGGGGGCCGCGTCGTGGGGGAGGGGCGCGTGGCCGACGACACGGTCCTGTTCACCTGGGACGTCGCCGCGGACGCCTGGGCGACACACGACCTCCCGGACCGGCTCGTCGGGGACAACGGCGGCGCCGCGCTCGCGGACGGGCGCGTCGCGCGCCTCGACACGCTCGACCTCTCCCCGTGGCCGCGCCCGTTCGAGATCGGGCCGCTCGTGGCCGCCGACGCCGCCGGGGTGCAGGTGCTGCTCGTCCACGACCTCGACGGGGGCACCACCGTGCACCTCTCCTGCACGGGAGACGCCCCGCACCTCTCCAACCTCGCCGGGGCGGGCGGCCGCCTGTGGACCTGGGACGCGGGCGCGCTCCACGAGGTCGTGCTGCCGTAGGGTTACCCGAAGAGCCCCACCTGCACGCCCCGCCCGGGCCGCCGGAACGTCGTCCCCGCCGGCTCCGCCGGCCAGTCGCCGTAGCCGAGCTTCTCGTGCCAGAGGTGGAACAGCGCGCGCGTGGCCTCCCACTCCTGGCCCTCGCCCTTGAAGCGGTCCCCGAACGCGGACTTGTTCAGCACGCCGCCCTTCGCGCGCCGGATGCGGGCCAGCACGCCGTCCGCCCGCGTGGGGAGGTCCTCGCGGAGCCGCTGCTCGAAGTAGGGCGCCACGGGGCCGGGGAGGCGCACGAGGATGAGCGTCGCCCAGGTGGCGCCCGCCTCGCGCGCCGCCTTGAGCACGGCTGGGATCTCCCGGTCGTTCAGCCCGGGGATCACCGGCGCGATGTTCACCCCGACCGGCACGCCGGCCGCGGCGAGCCGCCCGAGCGCGCGGAGCCGCCGCGCGGGGGTGGGCGCGCCCGGCTCGATCACGCGGGCCAGCGCGGGGTCGAAGTAGGGGATCGACATCGTGGCCCGCACCGTCGCTGCCGCGTGCAGCTCCGCGATGAGCCCCACGTCGCGCTCCACGAGGTTGGACTTGGTGATGAGGCTGACCGGGTTCCGGTAGCGCAGGCACACCTCCAGGCAGGCGCGCGTGAGCCCGAGCCGGTGCTCGAGCGGCTGGTAGCAGTCGGTGTTGCCGGAGAACAGCACCCGCTCGCCCTTCCAGCCCGGGGCCTCGAAGGCGTCGGCGAGGAGCGCCGCGGCCTCCCGCTTCACGAGGATGCGCGTCTCGAAGTCCGTGCCGGCGCCGAAGCCGAGGTACTCGTGGCTCGGGCGCGCGTAGCAGTAGGTGCAGGCGTGCGAGCAGCCCCGGTAGGGGTTCAGCGACCAGGTGAAGGGCAGGTCCGGCGAGTCGTTCCGCGCGAGGATGCTCCGGCTCGCGTCGTCGTACACGCGCAGCCGGGCAGGGGGCGCCTCCTCGTCCCACCGGAGGTGCACCTCCTCGAAGCGCGACGGCGGGTTCGCGGACGGCCTGAACATCTGGCCAGTGTAGTCGCCCGCTCCGGGGGCAGCCAGCACGCCGGATCGCCCGCACCCACGTCGGGGCTGCAAGGTGTGTAGCTTCGACTCCGGGGGGCAGCTTGCGGGCAGGGGCGCAGCTCGCGATCCGTACGCGAGGGTTGGGGCCGACGGCGCGCGTGTTCGCGGTCGCCACCAGCTACCTCGTGGTGGGCGAGCTCTCGCGCCTGCTCGCCATCCTCCCGGGCTACGCCTCGCCCGTGTGGCCGGCGGCGGGGATCGCGCTCGTCGCCGCGGTCCTCGGCGGGCGCCCCGCGGTGCTCGGCGTCTTCGTAGGCTCCTTCCTCCTCAACGCGCACATCGGCCTGGCGTACGGGGACGCCTCGCCGTGGACGCCGCTCGGCGTCGCCGCCGCGATCGGGGCCGGGGCCGCCGCGCAGGCGTGGTTCGGGGCGTGGCTCGTCCACCGGATCTTCGGCCCGGGCAACCCGCTCGAGCGGGGCTCCAGCGTGCCCGCGTTCCTGGTGCTCGCCGGGCCGCTCGCGTGCCTCCCCAACCCCCTCTGGAGCATCGCGTGGCTGCGCGCGGCCGGGTACGTCGCCCCGGCCGAGACGCTCCCCCACCTCCTCACGTGGTGGGTCGGCGACACCCTGGGCGTCATCCTGGTCGCCCCGCTCGCGCTCACGTGGCTGGCTCGCGAGGAGGGCGGCTTCGGTCGCTGGATCACCCTCCTCATCCCGCTCGCGCTCTGCCTCACGAGCGTCGTCTTCCTGTTCGCGGAGGCCCAGCGCCGCGCCGAGGGGGAGCTGAGGCTCGGGTTCACCACGCGGGCCGAGCTGCTGACGGGGGTGCTCACCCGCGAGGTCGACCGCATCGGCGCCTACACCGAGTCGATCGCGCGGGCCTTCGCGTCGCTCCCCGCGATCGACCGGTCGGCCTTCAGGAGCCTCGTCCGGCCCTGGCTCGACGCGAACGTGGCGATCGCGGCGTTCGAGTGGCTGCCGCTCGTTCCCGGCGAGCAGCGAGCGGCGTTCGAGGCGTCGGCCCGGGACGAGGCGTTCCCCGACTACCGGATCGTCCACCAGCTGCCGGGCGGCGCGCTCGCGCCGGTCGCCGAGCGCGACTACTACGCGCCGATCCTCTTCGTGGAGCCGCTCGAGGAGGAGCGCAACGCGGTGGGGTACGACCTCGCGTCCAACCCCGAGCGGCGCTCCGCCATGGAGAAGGCCCGCGACGTCGGGGAGCTGACGGCGACCGGGCGGGTCCGCCTCGTGATGTTCCCCGACGAGTGGGGCGTGCTGCTCCTCGCCGCCTCGTACGGCGGGTTCGCGCCGCCGGAGACGGTCCACGAGCGGCGCGCGGAGGTGCGCGGCTACGCCGCCTCGGTGATCCGGGTCGACGAGCTCGCGGAGCTTGCGCGGGAGCGCAGCGGCGCCGAGGACCTCGTCGTGCGCGTCACCGACGTGACGGAGGAGCGCGGCCTCCTCATGACCGGCCCCGGGCCCGGGCAGGTGGCCGCGGACGCGCTGAGCTGGACCGCCTGGCACGGCGTCGGCGGCCGCCGGTGGCGGATCGACGTGCTGACCGCGGGCCCCGCCCCGGCGTCCTGGGCGGGCTGGGTCGTGCTCGCCGTGGGGCTCGGCTGGACCGCCTTGCTCGTTGCGTACGTCCTCGACGCCCGCGCCCAGGCCGTGCGCGTGGATCGGCTCGTCCGCGAGCGGACCGCGGAGCTGGCGCGCGCGGTCGACGAGCTCGAGCGCTCCAACCTGGAGCTCCGACGCTTCGCCTACGTCGCGTCCCACGACCTCCGCGAGCCGCTGCGCACGGTCGCGACCTTCAGCGAGCTCGTCGAGGCGGACCCGCGCCTCGACGAGCGGGCGCGCGGCTACCTGGGCCGCGTGAGCGCCGCGGCGCGGCGCATGCAGGGCCTCGTGAGCGAGCTGCTCTCCCTGGCCCGGCTCGAGCAGCGCATCGAGCCCTTCACCGATGTGTGCCTGAACGAGGCCGTGCACGCCGCCGTGGACGATCTCGCGGCGGAGATCGCGCAGTCGGGCGCCACCGTCCGCGTCGCCCCGCTGCCCACTGCCCTCTGCGATCGGGTCCAGATGGTGCAGGTCTTCCAGCACCTGCTCTCGAACGCCCTGAAGTTCCGGCGGCCGGGCGTCCCGCCCGAGATCGTCGTCGAGGGGCGGACGACGCCCGAGGGATGCGAGGTGATCGTGCGGGACAACGGCATCGGCGTCGCGCCCCGCGACCGGGAGCGCATCTTCGAGATCTTCCAGAAGCTGCACCCGGACGACCGCTACCCCGGCAAGGGCGTCGGGCTCGCCACCTGCCGCCGCATCGTCGAGCGGCACAAGGGGCGAATCTGGGTGGAGTCGCGCCTGGGCGAGGGGAGCACGTTTCACGTGTTCCTGCCGGGGAGAGGTGCGGCGTGAGAGGACGGCCGACGCGCGTGCTCGTCGTCGACGACAACGAGGACGACATCGAGATCCTGCGCATCGCGTTCGCGCGGTCCGGGCCCGGGTGCACGATCGTGGGGTCGGCGAGCACCACGCAGGCGCAGGGGCTCCTCCAGGCGCCGGGAGGGCGACCGGACCTGCTGCTCCTGGACTGGAAGATGCCGGGGATGAACGCTGAGGACTTCATCCGGAGCGTCCGGACCGACCCGCGGACGGTGGGGCTCCCCGTGCTCGTGTTCTCGTCCTCGGACGACCCGGCGGACGTGCGCGCGGCCTACGCGGCGGGCGCCACCGCGTACATGGCGAAGCCCCTCGGCCTCGCCGAGTACGAGGCGTTGGCCCGGGACGTCCAGGCCTTCTGGTGCCGGCCGGTGCTCTACCCCGTGCCGTAGAAGGGCGGGACCGGCTTCACGGCGCCCTCCTCGATCTCCGGGTGGCGGATGAGGCCGCCCGAGTTGCCGGTCCAGGCCATCGCGCCCGCCGTCGCCAGCTCGGCCACGAGCGTCACGCCCAGGGCGCCCCGCGCGAGGGAGGTCCGGCCGGTCCAGGCGAGGCCCGCCGCGCCGAGCCCGAGCGCGCCGGAGACCACCGCGAGGAGCATCGCGATCTTCGCGCGCTCCTCGTGCTCCTCGATGGGGGCCTCCTCGAAGCCGACGAGGTTCTCGACGTGCTCCTCGGCCCGCTCCCCGGTCTTCTCGGCGGCCACGGCCGACGCGCCGCCGACCACGACGAGGAACGTCGCGGCCGCGGTCGCCCCCCACTCCGCGCGCCGCCAGAGGGCGAACGCGAGGAGGGGGATGGCGAGGATCGAGCAGGCGATCGGAAGGTGGATCAGGGCGAGGTGGAGGTGCGGCGGGTTCATCCGGGCTCCCGGCTACCCGAGGAATGTGTGCGCCAAACCCGGTGCCCGCCGCCCGACTACATCCCGCAGAGGCGCTCGCCGGCGCGGATCCGCGCCCGCATCGTCTCCTGCAGCGTGATGCGCTCGGCGTCGGAGAGCGCGCCGTCGCCGTCGGCGTCGAACTCCTCGAGGAGCGGCGGGGGGATCGGCGGCGCGGCGCCGGCCTCGGGCGGGCCCTCGCTCCCCTCCGGCGGCGCGGGCGGGTGGTGGCCCGCCATCTCCTCCTCGATGGCGGCGCGGGCGGTCGCCTGCTCGTCCTCCGAGAGCGTGCCGTCGCCGTCCGCGTCGAAGTCGGCCAGGAGCAGGGCCTGGATCGCCTCGCAGCGCGCCGTGAAGTCGTCAAGCAGCGCCGCGCGCTCCGACTCGCCGATCGCGCCGTCGCCGTCGGTGTCGTAGATGGTGACGAGCATCGCCCACTGCGCCATGACCATGGCTCGGTGCTCCTCGCTGCGGTCCGCGCGGGCGGAGAACACCTCGTCCTCCTCGGGCACGTCGAGGCGGCCGTCGCCGTCCGCGTCGTAGCGCGCGAACAGGTCCGCGAAGCCGCCTGAGGCGTCGCAGGCGCGGAAGGGGTCGGGGCGCTCGTCGGCGGGGATGGCCGCCGGGGACATCGTGCCGCCGAGGACGCTCTCCTCGGCGCCGGTGGTGGCGGAGAGCGCCAGCTCGTCGACGGCGGAGAGCCCGTCGGACAGGGTCGAGCAGCCGGTGAGCAGGGCGAGGGCGGGCAGGTACTTCATCGGGCCTCCGGTGGGCGTCGTGCCCACACCCGACAGAACGGGGCGGGCCCGGGAACCTGGAGCGCGGGACAGCGATTTTTCGAGCGGAGGGTCCGGTGGGCGTGCCCCCGGGGCGAAGACGCCCCGGGGTCGGGCCCTTCCAGGCGCGCGGCTGCGCCGCTTGGTCCGCCGGGACGGCGTCGCCTCCGCGCCGCCGTCCCGGCGGGACCGGCCGCTGGCGCGGCCGCCTTGCAGGCCCCTCACGCGGCGGCGTCGCACGGGCGGGTCCGCCGTGGAGACGCGGAGTCGTGCCTCCGACGATGATCGGCGACCCTCGGTCCGAAGTCGGAGGATGTAGGCGCATCCCCCGACCTTGGACGGTATTTCCGTCC
>CAYWGD010000148.1:0-16402 GCA_964457335.1 uncultured Enterobacteriaceae bacterium
GGGGGGTCGGCGGGGCCGCCGGTGCCCGCTCCCGACACGCCCCGCTCCCTCACCCCGGCCGCGCGTGGGGCCCGGCGGGCGCGCGGCCGCGGAGCGGCCGCGCGGTCCGGCGCTGCCGCGGCGGAGCCGCGGGGTGCGCCGACCAAGGCCGAAGGCCGCGCCCAGAGGGGCCCGACCCCCGCGGAGCGGGGGACGCGCCCGGCACATCACCGCTCACGCGGCCCCACGCCGGGCCGCGGCCCGCTCGTAGACGGCGCGCGTGGCCTGCACGACGGCGCCCCAGCCGAACGTCCCGTCGACACGACGGCGCGCCGCCTCGCCCAGCGCCGAGAGCTGGGTGGTGTCGGCGGCCTCGACCTCGTGCAGCGCGCGGCACCAGGCCTCGTCGTCGCCGACGGGGAGCCGCCAGCCGCCCACGTCCCCGAGGACCTCGAGGTTGGGCGCGATGTCGCTCGCGAGGATGGGCAGCCCGGCGGCCATCGCCTCGAGCAGCGCGATGGGGAGCCCCTCGACGCGGCTCGGGAACAGGAAGGACCGCGCGTGGGTGAGCAGCATGGCCTTCTCGAGCCCGAAGCGCGGCCCGGTGAACACCACGCCGGGCGGCGCCTCGCGGTGCAGCTTCGCGACGTACTCCCCGGTGTAGCTGCCCCCGCCCGTGATCACGACGGGCAGGCGAGGGGCGGCGCGCGCGACGGCCCGCAGGAGCGTGCCGATCTCCTTCTCGGGCACGAGGCGCCCGAGGAAGAGGTGGTAGCCGCCCGGCCGGAGCTCCGGGAAGATCGCGGGCTCCCACGCGACCGGCGTGTGCGGCGCCACGCCGTTCGGGATGTAGGTGACGGGCGCGGGGTAGGTGGCCCGGCACCACTCCGCGAGGCCGCGCGACACCGTGATGAGCTCGGTCGCCGCGTGCCCGGCCACCCACGCGCCCGAGCGCAGGAAGATCCGCGCGGCCGGGCCCCACTTCTCGCGCTCCCAGTCCTTCCCGTGGAGCGTCACGACGGTGGGGCGGCGGTAGAGGCCCGGAACGCCCGAGAACAGCGCCGGACCGCAGGCGTGGATGTGCACGACGTCGGCGGCGAGCGCCGCGCGCGGGGCCGCGAGGCCGGTGTGGATCAGCGCCTCGAAGCTGCGCGAGTACACCGTGGGCGTGTCCACGAGCCGAACGCCGTGCCGCGCCCCGGTCCCGTGCGGGTTGTAACGCCCGCGGCAGTACACGGTCACCTCGACGCCCGCCGCGACCAGGCGCGGGGCGAGCTCCCCCACGGCCTGCTCCACGCCGCCCTCGGTGCCCCACGGGGCGCGGAGGCCGAGCATGGCCACCCTCACGACGGCACGCTCACGCCGCCGGCTCGGGCGTGATGCCGGCGGCGGCGCAGCGCCGCTCGTACTCGGCGAGCACGTAGGCCTGGAAGTCGTGCAGGTGGTTGGTCGCCACCTCGGGCCGGCGCTTGAAGCGTTGGTCGCGCGTGGCGTCCGGGAGCCAATCGTACTTCCGGTTCCAGTACCGATCCCAGGCGGCGAGCGCGGCCCGCTCGATGCGGGGCGCGAAGGGCGCCACGGCGTGCTCCACGACGCGCGTGGGGGCCGGAGGCGGGTGGGTCGGCGCGTTGGCGGCCCGCGCGAGGCTCCAGGCGTAGCCGGGCACGTGGCGCTCGGCCCAGCCGCGGTTCGCGGCGAGCAGCGCGCCGCAGGCGTCCGCGCCGTGCAGGGGCACGGCCGTGGCGAGCTCCATGGCGGTGAAGAGGTTCCGGTCGTCCATCAGGAGCCGGTCGGTGGCGAGCAGGAAGTTGGTGCAGAACCAATCGCGCGCGCGCTCCGGCAGCGCCCGCCGGAACGCCTGGAGCGCCGACTTGGTGGCCCAGACCCGGCCGGGCTCGATGAGGAGCAGGAAGTCGACGTCGCCGTCGGGCTCGGTGCTCTGCTTGGAGAGGCCGCCCGTCACCAGCACGCCGCGCACCCAGGGCAGCGCCGCGAGGAGCCGGCCGGCGCGACGCGCCACGGGCCACCGCCGCTCGGCCGCCGCCGTGCGCTCCACCCGGCGCGCCACGTGGCCGACGCGCCCCGGCGCACACACGTGCCCGCCGCCGCGCTCGAGCGCACCCTCGGCCACGAGCGCGTCGACGACCGGAGCGACGTCGAAGCCGCAGAGGCGACTCAGCTCGGCGTCCGTGAGCGGATGCCGGAAGATGTCGTAGTACCAGACCATCCGCAGCACGGCGGACGCGCGATCCCCGGCGGGGTCGGCTCCGCTTGCGCTATGCTCCCTGCCTTCGGAGGATGGCATGTTGCTTCGCGCGCTCCTGCTGGCGTTGATCACGGGGATCTCCGTGGGGTGCACGGGCACCGACGGGACGGACAAGGCCGACACCGACACGCCGGAGGACGACACCGGCGGAGGCGGCACCGGGGACCTGTGGAGGCCCGCGGGGAGCGGCGTGGCGTACTTCCTGGACGGCGCAGACGACAACTCTCTCTTCCACCTCGAGCTGACCCGGTGCACCGACCCGGCCGAGGGGGAGGCCTATTATGGCTGGGTTTCGAAGGGTGGCGAGGAGGCGATCTCGGTGGGCGAGATCACGGTGACGAACGAGGAGGTCTACTTCGAGTACGACATCGGTGAGAACGCGATCATCGCCGGGTACGACACCTTCGAGGCCTGGGCCACGGACAACGGCGGGACCGCCCGCGAGGGCCGCGAGCTCTGGACCGGGCAGGTCGACCCCGTCATCTACGACGTCATCCAGAACCTGCTGATCCAGTCGGACGCCACCCCCGACAGCCAGGGCTCGCTCCGCTCGGTCGAGTCCGCCGTGCAGAACGTGAAGGTGGTCGCGCAGACCGCCATCGACGACTCGTTCAACCAGGCCACGTTCCGGGCCGCGGCGGAGTCCGTCGCCAATTCCCTCGAGGGCACGGACGACGACCGCAACGACGACGGCCGCGTCGACGTGATCGAGGGCCAGCTCGGCGTGCTCGGGGAGGGCGGCTACGTCGAGCTCATCCTCGCCGACCTCGACTCCGCGAGCGCGCAGGTCGATCCGGGCAACCCGATCAAGGACTACGCGAACTACGCGTACGACTGCACGCAGGCCATCGAGGAGCACGCCTTCTACGCGGCGATCAACGCCGACGTCGCGAGCATCTGCCTCGAGGAGGCGAGCTGCGAGACGCAGATGCAGGAGGCAATCGTCGAGATCGACTACGCGCTCGTCGGCTACGACGAGAACGAGGACGGGACGATCGATCTGCTGACCGAGGGCACGATCGAGTGCGCCATCAACTACATCTCGCAGATGGCGCAGATGACGGTCGAGACCCCGTAGCGATCGCTCACGGCGCACCCGGCCGCGGTCCGCGCGCCCCCGTTTGCGCCCGCTCTCCCGGCGCGTAAATGGGGGCCCGCCCCATGTCGGCCTTCCTCCTCGCGCTGTACGCCGTGCTCGTGGCCCTGTGCGCCGTGCACGGCGTCCACCGCGTCGGGCTGTTGGTGGCGTACCTCCGGCGACGTCGCCGCGTGCCGACCGCGCCGCCGCTCGGCACGGTCCCCTTCGTCACCGTGCAGCTCCCGGTCTTCAACGAGCGCGACGTGGTCGCCCGCCTCGTCGACGCCGCCGCCGCGCTCGACTGGCCCGCCGACCGCCTCGAGATCCAGCTCCTCGACGACTCCACGGACGACACCGCCCTGGTCGCCGCCCCGGCCATCGCGCGGGCGCGCGGGCTGGGGCTGCGGGTCGACGTGCTCCGCCGCGACGACCGCACCGGCTTCAAGGCGGGCGCGCTCGCCGCCGGGCTCGCCGCGGCCCGGGGGGAGCTCGTGGCGGTGTTCGACGCCGACTTCGTGCCCGCCCCCGACTTCCTCCGCCGCCTCGCGCCGCACTTCGCCGACCCCGGCGTCGGCATGGTCCAGGCCGCCTGGGGGCACCTCAACGCGACGGCGTCGCCGCTCACCCGCGCCCAGGCCGCCCTGCTCGACGGCCACTTCGTCGTCGAGCACACGGCCCGCGCGCGCTCCGGCCGCTGGTTCAACTTCAACGGGACCGCCGGCGTGTGGCGCCGCGCCTGCATCGAGGCCGCGGGCGGGTGGCAGCACGACACCCTCACCGAGGACCTCGACCTCTCCTACCGCGCGCAGCTCGCCGGCTGGCGCTTCGTGTACCTGCTCGAGCACGTCGTGCCCGCCGAGCTCCCCGCGTCGCTGGGCGCCTTCCGCGGCCAGCAGCGCCGCTGGGCGAAGGGCTCGATCGAGGTCGCGCGCAAGCTCGCGGGCCGCATCGTCCGCTCCGACGCGCCGCTGGCCACGCGCCTGGAGGCGCTCGCGCACCTCGGCGCCAACCTCGCATGGCCGGCCGCGCTCGCGCTGGCGGTCGTGCTGCCGCTCCTGGTGCTCAGCCGCGGCCCGGCGCTCTCGCCGTGGCTGTTCGTGCCGGCGTTCGCGCTCTCGACGGGCGTACACCTCGTGTTCTACGCCGTCGCCACCCGCGCGCGCGCGGCCGACGTCGTGCTCGCCACGCTCCTCGGCATCGGCATGAGCGTGAACCAGGCGCTCGCGGTCTTCGAGGCGCTCGCCGGCCGCCGCACCGCCTTCGTGCGCACGCCCAAGACCGGCGGCGCGACGGGCAGCTACCGGCCCGACGCCGTGGGCCCCGTGCCCATCGAGCTCGCGCTCGCGGCCCTCCACCTCGGCACGGCGGCCCGGGCGGCCGACGCGGGCACCTGGGGCTCCGTCCCGTTCCTGCTCCTCTTCGGGGCGGGCTTCGCGTGGACGGGCCTCGGCGGGCTCTTCGAAGCGGGGCGGCTCGCGCGGCCGTCGGCGGACCTCTGGCAGGAAGAACCGGCGCTCGACGCGCCCGCAGGGAGCAAGTGATGGACGTCACGCGGACCGTGTCCGAGGGCATCAAGGTCTGGCTCGCGCTCGGCGGGGTCGGCCTCGCGTTGGCGTGGCGCTTCCTGCCGGCCAAGGCGGCGCGTGGGCTCCTCCTCCTGCTCACGCTCGTCGCCGGGCTGAACTACGCGCGCTGGGGCCCCAAGCTCCCGTTCGAGAAGGTCGACACCTACGACCTCCTCCACTACTACGTGAACGCCAAGTACTTCGACGAGCTCGGCTACTACGACCTCTACCCGGCCTTGATCCTGGCCGATCACGAGGCGAACGGCCCGTACTACGACGAGGGCACCAAGTACATGGCGCAGGACGCTTCGGGCCACGCCATGCGCCCGATCGACCACGCCGTCGCGCGCGGCCGCGCCGTGAAGGCCGAGAAGTTCACCGACGAGTCCTGGGAGGCGTTCAAGCACGACGCGCTCTACATCCAGCGCAACATCAAGGGGCTCAACGACGAGCTCTGGCGCCAGCTCATCCAGGACCACGGCTTCAACGGCACGACCGTGTGGACGATGATCGCGCGGCCCGTCGCGCTGCTCGTCCCCGTCGAGCGGATCAAGTGGCTCTGCCAGATCGACGTCGTGCTGCTCGGCGGCGCGCTCGGCGTGGTCGGCTGGGCGTACGGGGGCGCGACCGCGCTCTGGGGCACGCTTTTCCTGCTGCTGTCGTACTCCGGCCGGTGGCCCACCTATTCCTGGGCGTTCCTCCGCTACGACTACCTGGCGGCGCTGCTCGCCGCGATGGCGCTGCTCAAGAAGGGGCGGCCGCTGCTCGCGGGCCTGCTCACCGGCTACTCCGCGACGCTGCGGCTCTTCCCGGCCATGTGGCTCTACGGGCCCGGCGCCAAGGGCCTCTTCGGGCTCCTCGAGAAGAAGGTGCACAAGCCGCTGCTCGTGCTGGCGGGCGGCTTCCTCCTGGGCGTCGCCGGGCTCCAGGGCCTCGCGATCGCGAGCTTCGGTTTGGAGCCCGTGAAGACGCACTTCGAGAACATGGAGGACCACAACAGCGCCGAGCAGCTGTCCTCCCGCCGCATCGGCCTCGCGCTCGCGCTGCCCTACCGCGGCGACCTGCTCCCCAAGAACATCACGAAGGAGACGAAGCGCGTCGTCGACGAGCAGAAGCCGCTCCGCTTCGCCATCGCCGGCGCGATCATGCTCGTGCTCGGCTTCGGGCTCCGGCGCGCCCGCGACGACGAGGCCTACGCCTTCGGTTTCCTCCCGTTCTTCTTGCTCACGACCGCGAGCTACTACTACTACGTGGCCCGCGTCACGCTGATCGTGCTGCACGCCGCCGACCTCCGGAAGCCCAAGCACGTGTTCGGGCTCGCCTGGCTCGTGGGGCTCGAGCTCTTCTCGAACTGGGCGGAGACGGCGCACCCCGAGCACCGCGTGTTCCTCGTCGGCTGGCTGGCCTGGGGCCTCGGGTTCTACGCGGTGGTCATGGCGGCCTGGTACGCCTGGGACGGGCGGAGGGCGGCGGTGTCGGAGGAGGCGCCCGAGGCTCGGGCCGCGTGAGGCCGAAGGGTCCTCGGGCTCTTGGGGCGGGGGGGCCGAGCCCCCCCGCAACGCCCCCCCATCCTCGCGTGGCGCTGGAGGCTCGACTGGCTTCGCTGCGCACCCGGGGCGACATCAAGGAGCTCGGCGCCGACATCGACGAGGATGCCGAGCTGCGCGCGGTCGCGATGGGGCTCGCGACTTCACGTGGGGTGGAGATCGAGCCCGACGTGCCCGGGAAGCGCCTCGTGCGGCTCCTCCTCGACCGCGCGGACGCGGCGCAGGTGCGCAAGAACCCCATCCACCGCGACGAGGCCTTCACGTGCGCGCACTGCGGCCGCGCGGTGCCGCCCGGGGGCGCGCCCGTGCGTGATCACTGCCCGTGGTGCCTGCGCGGCCTGCACGTGGACGTGGTCCCCGGCGACCGCGCGGCCGGCTGCGGCGGCGTCCTCGACCCGGTCGGCTTCGAGCGCCGTCCCGAGGTCGTCATCCTCTACCGCTGCCGGCGCTGCGCCCACACCTTCACCGTGCGGGCGCACCCCGGCGACCGGATCCCGCCGTCGCTGGATCCCCGGGACGCCGGGTAGGCAGCCTCTCAGCGCGCCGCGAACCTCGGGAGCTTGCCGAACGGATCCCCCACCACGAGCGCGTCGGCCGGCGCGACGTCCTCTGCCGGGGCGCTCGTCGCGTCGAGGCCCACCGCGCGGAGCGGCGCGGGGTCGACCACGCCGGTCACGACGAAGCGGAAGCGCCGGAGGGTGGCCGCGAGCATGATCGCGCGCTGGGTGCCGCCGCCGACGGGGGCCGGCCCGTCGAGGAGCGCGGCCCAGGGCGGGCGGCACGCGGCCAGCACGGCGGCGAAGGCGCGCTCGCCGTCGCCCTCGCCGAGGCCCTCGGGGCAGGCGGCGTGGAGGTAGAGCGTGGCGCCGGGGGCGAGCGGCGGGTCGTCGGAGAGTCCGAGGTAGGTCGCGGCGCGGCTCGCCTGGTAGAAGTTCACCGCCTTCTTCGGCGGCACGCGGAGGATCGCGGCGGGGTGGCGCCGCGGGACGTCCTCCCAGCAGTCGACGGACGCCGCGGCGCGGGCGAGCGCCTCGCGTGGGGGCCCGGCGAACCAGCGGCTGCCCGCCTGCAAGAGGGTCCAGGCGCAGCCGGCGGCCTCGCCGAGGTCGTCCACGGCGCGCCGGAAGGGGTTCCCGTCGAGGCGCCCGAGGAGCACGCCGGGCGCCGTCACGCGGTCGCGGTGGTGCAGGGCGTCGATGGTCGCGCGGGCGCCGAGCCCCACGGCCACGGCCTTGTGGCCGCCGGAGAAGCCCGCGTACTGGTGCAGCTCCACGATCCCCACGCCGAGGATCGCGTCGGCGTCGGCGAGGTGGCGGGACACCCCGCCGGGGATCCCGTCGACGATCGCGGTGGGGACGGTGTCGTCGGGGTCGTGCTGCACGAGCGGGAAGGGGCTCGCGGGGAGCTCGTCGGGGCGCATGGGGCGGTGGAGGCCCAGCCCCACGATCGCCCGCACGTCGCCGTGCAGGTAGGGGCGCAGCGCCGCGAGCGCCGCGCCCACGTCGACGGGGCGGGTGCCGTCCGGGACCGCGATCCGCACGCGGGCGCCGGTCGGGGGAGGGGAGGCCGCGATCGCGTCGGGGAGCGTCATGGGCGGCGGGTATCCGGTCGACCGCGGCGGAGAGAGGGGGTGGCACCCCGGGAGAGGGTGTCAGGAATTGACAATTGACACCTACGGCTGCGCCGTAGGTGTCAATTGTCAATTCCTGACACCCGATCCCCACGCCTGCACGATCCCGCGCATGGCCGCCAGCACCTCGCCCGGGCCGAGCACCTCCACGTCGTCGCCGAGCTGCACCAGCTGGCCCAACGCGATCTCCACGCGCTGGAAGTCGACCTCCGGCTCCGCGTCCGAACGGATGGCCGCCCGCTCCGAGGCCGGCCGCAGCGCCGCGAGCCGCTCGCGCCCGCGCTCGGTCAGGCGGAGACGCACCCGGAGCGACGGGCGCGTCGCCTGGAAGCGCTCGCACCACGCGCGCCACGTCGCGACGAGGTCGAAGCCCGCGGGCCGGGTAAACCTGGCGTCCAGCACCTCCACCCGCAGGATCCGGTCGCACCGGAAGACGCGCGGCCCCTCCGCCGTCCCCGCGACGAGGTACCAGGTGTCGGCCTTGAGCACGAGCGCGAGCGGCTCGACCTCCCGCTCCTCGCCGCGGCCCGCGTAGTCGATCCTCACGTGCCGGTCGGCCCACACCGCTTCGCGGAGCCGCTCCACGAGCGGGGCGGGCTCGGGATCCGACCACCAGGGCGTCGGGTCGATGAGCAGGCGCTGGCGGGCCTCCTCGGCCTGGAGGCGCTGCGCGGCCGGCAGCCCGGCCACGATCTTGCCGAGCGCCGTGCCGAGCGGCGTCTCCACGGCCACGTCCCGCGGGATCCCCAGCGCCGCGAGCGGCACCACCTCGGCCGCGGTCAGCCCCACGCCGAGCCGCGACCACCCGCGCGGGAGCGACACGCCCCCGTTCCGTCCCCGCGTGGTCTCCACCGGCACGCCCGCCACCGCGAGGGCGTCGAGGTCACGCGCCACCGTGCGCTCCGACACCTCGAGCGCCGACGCCACGGCGGGGACCGTGCGGGGGCGCCCGTCGGACAACAGCCGGATCAAGCGCAATAATCGATCGGCACGCACGGAGATCTCCCGGGCCGCGGAAATCCTGCCACAGGATGACCGGATTGCCCCGATACCCTGGCTGCGCGAGGTGATCATGTCCAGTCTTCAGAACCGCGTCGCCCTTGTCGCCGGGGCCACCCGCGGCGCCGGCCGCGGCATCGCCACCGCCCTCGGCGAGCGTGGCGCCACCGTCTACTGCACCGGCCGCAGCACGCGCGCAGGGCTCTCCCCGATGGGCCGCCCCGAGACCATCGAAGAGACCGCCGAGCGTGTCACCGCGGCGGGCGGCGTCGGGATCCCCGTCCGCTGCGACCACGGTGAGGAGGCGGACGTGGCCGCGCTCTGCGAGCGCATCCGGAGCGAGCACGGCGGGCTCGACCTGC
Organism: uncultured Enterobacteriaceae bacterium; assembly: GCA_964457335.1. GTDB lineage: Bacteria > Myxococcota_A > UBA796 > UBA796 > SXON01 > CAJBVW01. The sequence continues at coordinate 9,427 of CAYWGD010000148.1, forward strand.
TCGTGAACGACGTCTGGGGCGGCGAGAAGCTCATCGAGTTCGGCGTGCCCGTGTGGAAGATGTCGATCGAGAAGGGTCGGCGGATGCTCGACTCCGCGGTGCTCACGCACCTCGTCACGCTCAAGCACGCCACGCCGCTCCTGCTGGGCCGGGAGCGCCCGCTCGTCGTGGAGATCACCGACGGCGACCACTTCGGCTACCGCGGGTCGATCTTCTACGACCTCGCGAAGATGTCGGTCATCCGCATCGCCTTCGACCTCTCGCGGGAGCTGCGCGACCAGGGCGTCACCGCGCTCGCCGTCACGCCCGGCTTCCTCCGCTCCGAGGAGATGCTCGCCCACTTCGGCGTCACGGAGGCCACCTACCGGGAGGCGCCCGAGAAGCACTTCGTCGAGTCCTCCGAGACGCCGCTCTTCGTGGGGCGCGCCGTCGCCGCGCTCGCCGCCGACCCGGACGTGCGAGCCCGCAACGGCCGCGTCTTCGCGTCGTGGACCCTCGCGCGCGAGTACGGCTTCACCGACGCCGACGGGACCCGCCCCGACTGGGGCGCCTACTTCGAGCGCGCCTTCGGGCGGCGCTGGCCCGAGGCCGACGAGGCCGCGTACGCCTCGTGGATGGACAGTCCGTTCGACGTGACGGACCTGCCTCCGCCGCCCGACGACGCCCAGCTGTGACGGACGCCCGGGTCAGTGCACCGCGCTCGGCCCGGCGCGGGTGAGGCGGCGCCAGCCCTCCCACGCGATCGTCGCGTAGAACGGCACGTAGATCGCCCACCGCGTCGCCACGGGCTCCGACCACGACGAGGTCGCCGGGTCGTACGTCGCGAGCACGAGGTACGCGGCGGGGACGGTCACGCCGAGCACCACCCAGGCCCGCGACCCGGCGAGGAGCCCCGCGGCGAGCGGCCACAGGACGTACCAGGGGTGCACGGTCGGCGAGAGGACCACGAACGCGCCGGTGGTCCAGAGCGCCACGCGCGCCGGATCGCGGCTCCGGAGCAGGATCCCCGCGACCACGAGCGCCCCGGCGACCTGCAGGACGGCGCGCGCGTGCTCCCCGAGGACGAGCGCCGCCAGCGGGAACGCGGAGCCGTTGAACGACCAGGACGCGCGGTAGGTCTCGAAACCCTCCGCGCGCACCACGGGGAGCGTCACCGCTGCCGTCAGGAGAACCCAGCCGAGCCAGCGGCGGCGCGGCTCGAGCGCGAGGAGCACGCCGGGCAGGAGCTTCACCATCGCGCCCGCCCACGCGAAGGCGGGCCGCCGGGTGGTGATCGCCGCGACGAGGAGCGCCACGCCGATGCCCTCGAGGTGGCCGCTCACCGCGCTCTCGAGCGCCGGGAGCGGCAGGAGCGCCCACGTCCACCCAGCCCGCGGGGACCTGCGCGCCAGCATCGTCGCCGTCGCGACGTCGGCCGCCGAGGACACGAGCCGCCACGCGAGGACGCCGCCGCCGGAGAGCGCGACGAACAGGGCCTGGGCGAGCGGCGGGTAGATGCTCGGGACGCCCCGGTGGTTCACGTTCGCCCAGGTGGCGTCGCGCAGGTGCGCCAGGGCCGGGTCGTCGGGGGCGTGCGAGAAGGGGTTGAACCCGGCGAGCCAGACGCCGCCCTCCCACACGTAGCGCCACACGTCGTCGGAGAGCGTGGGCGCGAGCAGGAGCAGCGGCGCGCGGACGAAGATCGCGGCGAGGGCCACCCGCGCGGGTGATCCCGTGCCCGGCGCCGCCACCGCGACGGCGACCCCCCAGCCGAGCACGATCCCCACGAGCGGGACGGCGCGCGGCCGCGGGTCCCCGAGGCTGGCGCACGCGAGCGCCGCGACCACGGCCAGGGCGACTACGACGGGCTCGGGTAGGCGCGGGCGAGGCAGGCTTCCCCCGGATGGCGACGGCCGGCCTAACCGGCCGGTCCCCGTGCGCCGGCCGCACGCGTGGCGCCGTGCGCCGTAAGCGCGCACGCGCACGGCCGTTGACACGGAAAGGGGGAAGCCCTAAGGAGCCCCCTCCGGGGAGTCCATGCACCTAGGCCGAAGCCTCGTCCTCGCCTCGATCTTCGTCCTCCCGCTCGCGGCGGGCTGCAAGAAGAAGGTCCCGCCCGAAGACGGCGGCGGCGTCGACCTGCCGCCGCCCACCGTGAAGCTCCAGGTGGCCGCCATCGATCCGCCGTTCGCGCCGGCCGACCGCACGCTCGACGCCGAGATCTTCGGGAGCGCCTTCGAGGCCGGGGCGCGCGTCACGTTCAACGGCGCGGCCGCCACGAACGTGCGCTTCGTCGACGAGAACGCGCTCCGCGTGTCCGTGCCCGCCATGCCGGTCGGGAGCTACGACGTCACGGTGACCAACCCCGACGGCACGAAGGCCACGCTCCGGAAGGGCCTCACGCTCACCGAGGCGACGCCCCCGGAGATGGGCTGCGGCTCGGCGACGGTGCACTTCGACTTCGACAGCACCGTGCTCGCCGTGGATACCCGTCGCGACCTCGACGTGCTCGCGAACTGCCTCCGCAACGGCGACGCCTCGGTCCGCATCGAGGGCCACTGCGACGAGCGCGGCACGACGGAGTACAACATCGCCCTGGGGCAGCGTCGCGCCGACGCGGTGCACCGCTACCTCGTGGGCCAGGGTGTCTCGCCCGCGCGCCTCCGCACCGTCTCCTACGGCGAGGAGCGCCCGGTCGACCGCTCCGGCACCGAGACCGCCCACGCCGCCAACCGCCGCGCCGAGATCCTCGTCCGGGAGTAGCCTTGCTTCTCACCCTCCTCCTCGCCTGCGTGATCGACCGCACCGGCCAGTCCGCCACCGACACGATGCGTCGGGAGCTCGCGGACCACGGGCGCCGGGTACGGGAGCTCGAGACCATCTCCGAGGACATGGCGCGGCGCGTCGGTCAGCTCGAGGAGGTCACGCGCGCGCGCGGCCAGGACGAGATCCTGAAGATGGAGACGATGGAGCAGCTCCGGCAGGAGGTCGCGCGCATCCGGGGCGACTTCGAGGTGCTCCAGCACGAGTACGGCACCTACGAGCAGGCGGGCATCGGCTTCCAGCAGTCCACCGACTTCCAGCTGGTGTACCTCGAGTCGCGCGTGGCGCAGATGGAGAAGTCCCTCGGGCTGAAGGCGCCGCCGCCCCCCGAGCGCGATCCGTCCACCGGGGCGATCGTGGGCCCCGACGCCGCCGTCGCCGGCACGCCCGGCACGGGGACGGAGACGCCGCCCGCGGACGCGGCCACCGCGGCGCCCCCGGAGGCCGGTGGCCCCCAGACGCCCGAGGAGTTCTTCCAGCTCATCGAGAAGAACCTCGCGGAGGGCAACGGCGGCGTCGCGCGCGCCGTCGCCAAGCGCTTCATCGAGGCGAACCCGAAGAGCGACCGCGTGCCGGAGGCCTACTACCGCATCGCGGAATCCTGGCAGAACGAGGCCAACTTCCGGGACGCCGCCGCGTCCTTCCAGCACGTGGCGGACAACTACCCGAAGAGCTCCTGGGCGCCCTGGTCGACGCTCCGGGTGGGCGAGTGCTTCGCGGCGCTGGGGGACAAGACCACCGCGAAGCTGTTCTGGCAGGACGTCGTGGACAAGTACCCGAAGAGCAAGGCCGCCAAGGAGGCGAAGACCCAGCTCGCGCGGTAGCGCGTCCGGCGCCCGCCCCCCGCGGGGGAGGGGCCGGCGGTCGCCACCGCCGACGCGCGCCTCGACGCGATCATCGGCGGACGAGCGCCGCCGTCGCGGACCCGCTCGGGCGGGTCACGGACCGTCACGCGGTTGCGCCGACCCTGCGGAACGATTATGCGAGGCGTCCCAAACCTCCGTCCCCATGGAGCGTCCCCCCGGGCGCTCTTTTTTTTGGCCCAATGACCGACTCCTCTCGCATCCGCTCCCTCACCCAGGCGCTCCGCGCTCTCGCCGAGCCCGTGGCGGCGCGCCAAGGCTGCGAGGTCGTCGCCATCGAGCTCTTGGGGTCGCCCACGGGCGCCCGCGTCCTGCGCGTCTCGATCGAGAAGCCGGGCGGCGCCACCATCGACGACTGCACCAAGGTGTCCCGGGGGCTCTCCCCCGCGCTCGACGCCGAGGAGCTCGTCGAGGGCTCCTACAACCTCGAGGTCTCCACCCCGGGCATGGAGCGCCCGCTCCAGCGCGAGCGTGACTTCGCGTACTTCGCCGGGTGCGACGCCCGGATCAAGCTGTACGGGATGGACGGGCGCCGCCGCATGAAGGTGCGGCTGTTGGGCGCGGAGAACGGGGTGGTTCGCACGCGGCTCGAGTCGGGGGAGGAGCGGTCGATCCCGCTCGACGACATCGAGCGCGCCAACCTGGTCCTCGACCTCGAACAGTATGCCCGACTGGGCCAGGGTCTCCACCCCGTCGCCGAAGGAGAAACGCCATGATCAGTGAGCTTGCACGCGACCTCGAGGCGGTCGCCCGCGAGAAGAACATCCCCCGCGACTCCCTCATCGAGGTGCTCGAGCAGGCGATGGTGGCCGCGGCCCGCAAGAAGTACGGGATGGCGAAGGACTTCGAGGCCCAGTGGAACGACGAGCTCGGCGAGGTCGAGCTCTTCGAGTTCCGCACCGTGCGCGACGAGGTCGAGGACGACGACATCGAGATCGACGTCGACAGCGCCCGCAAGCTCGACCCCGAGTGCGAGGTCGGCGACAGCCTCGGCATCAAGCTCGACATCGAGGGCCTGGGCCGCATCGCGGCGCAGACCGCGAAACAGGTCATCATCCAGAAGATCCGCGACGCCGAGCGCGAGATGACGTTCTCCGAGTTCAAGGACCGGAAGGGCGAGATCATCACCGGCATCGTCCGGCGCTTCGAGAAGGGGAACATCATCGTCGACCTCGGCCGCGCCGAGGCGATCCTCCCCAAGCGCGAGCAGGTGGCCACGGAGACCTACCGCCAGGGCGACCGGATCCAGGCCTACGTGGTGGACATCACCCGCGCCACGAAGACCCCGCAGGTCGTGCTCTCCCGCAGCCACCCCGGCCTCCTCATGAAGCTCTTCGAGCTCGAGGTGCCCGAGGTGGCCGAGGGCATCGTCCGCATCGAGGCGTGCGCCCGCGAGCCCGGCTTCCGCGCGAAGATCGCGGTCTCCAGCGTGGATCCGGACGTCGATCCGGTCGGCGCGTGCGTCGGCATGAAGGGCAGCCGCGTCCAGGCGGTCGTGGGCGAGCTCCGCGGCGAGGCGATCGACATCATCCCCTACCACCCGGACCCGGCGCGCTTCATCGTGCACGCCATCGCCCCCGCCAGCGTGTCGCGCGTCTACATCGACGAGCACGCGCACGCGATGGAGCTCGTCGTTCCGGACGACCAGCTCTCCAAGGCGATCGGCCGCCGCGGCCAGAACGTCCGCCTCGCCGCCCAGCTCACCGGCTGGCGGATCGACATCTTCAGCGAGTCCAAGCACGCGGAGATGAACGACCAGGCGCGCGACGAGCTCTCCCGCATCGAGGCCCTCGATCCCGAGCAGGTGGAGACGCTCATCCGGCACGGCTTCCGGAGCTGCCGCGAGGTGGCGGACGCCGAGCCCTACGAGCTCGCCGGCATCCTCGGCCTCGAGGACTCCGACGCCGAGGCCGTGATCGCCGCTGGCGAGCGCGCCCTCGAGGTCCTGATCCTCGAGGAGGCGGACCGCCGCAAGGCCGCCGCCGAGCTCCCGCCGAGTGCGGACGAAGTCTAGCCCACGTCGCGGCCGGAAGGCGGCCCCCCCCCGGGAAGCGGGGGAGGGCCCGGTCCGGACGTGCGTGGTGACCAGGGAGTCGGGGCCGCCGAGCGCGTTCGTGCGCGTGCTGCTCGGCCCCGACGGGCGCGTGGAGGTGGACTACCACGCGAAGCTCGGCGGACGCGGCGCGTGGCTGGCCCCGCGGCGCGACGTGATCGCGACCGCGGAGGCGAAGCCGGGCATGCTCGCGCGCGCCCTCCAGGTCGAGGGCGGCTGCGACACCGCGGGCCTCCTGGACCGTGTCCGGGCCGCCAACGAGCGCGCCGTGGGCGAGATGCTCTCCCTCTCCGCGCGAGCGGGCGCGCTCGCGAGCGGCGCCGAGCAGGTGGCCGCGGGCGTGCGCGGGGGCGGGCTCCTGGGCCTCGTGGTCGCGTCCGACGCCTCCCCGCAGAGCCTCGACGCCGCGCGTGGCTCCGCGGCGGACCTCCCGGTGTGGACCGTGCCCTGGGACAAAGAGTCGTTGGGGCTCCGGATCGGCAAGGGTCCCCGTGCAATCGTGGGGTTGCGGCCCGCGGCCCCCACGCGCGCGCTCGCCGAACAGTTGCGGAGGATGCACGACTTGCGTTAGGGGCCCCCGGCGTGGACCGGCCGCGGCGCCGGGCCTCGCAGCGAGGGCGGTGCGCGCGCCCCGCTGGCGCCGATGGGGCGGGAGTTTTTCCCGACCGAAACAGGATGCGTGCGTATCCTCTGCGGGTTGCGAGCCCGTTCCTACAAGGTACTGAATGTCGACGAAAGATCTGATGGATCGCCTCGAGAGAACTGGCTCCGCCCAGAAGGCGCAGCGTGCGCCCGAGCCGAAGAGCCCGGACCCGAAGGCGAACGAGACGACGCGGGTGGGCCAGGGCGTCGTACGCCGTCGTGCGGCGAACGCTCCTGCGGCACCCGAGCCGCCTCCTCCTCCGGCTCGCGCGCCGGGGACCGTCATCCGTCGGCCCGGACCCGCGCGCGCCGAGGAGCCTGCCCGTCCGGCCGCTCCGCAGCCGCAGCCGCAGCCGGTCGCCGCCCGCCCGCCCCTCCGCGAGCAGCCGCGCACGCCGGTCTCGCACCCGAGCGGCCTCCCGCCGCGCGGCACGCCCGTGACGCTGCCGTCCAAGGCCCCGGTCGCAGCGCCCGCCGCGGTGGAGCCCGTCGAGGCCCCGCCCGAGGTGGCGCCGGTCGTCGCCGAGGTCGCCCCCGTCGCAGCCCCCGCCGTCGAGGAGGCGCCGTCCGTGGCCGTGCAGCCCGAGCCCGCGCCGGCCCCCGTGGCCGCCGAGCC
>CAYWGD010000149.1:0-14266 GCA_964457335.1 uncultured Enterobacteriaceae bacterium
CCCGCGGTCGCGACGCTCCGCGCGGCGGCCGACGCCGGCGGGCCCGTGCGGCTCGCGCCGGGTGTGGCCATCCTGCGCGCCGGCCGGGACTGGCGCGACTGGCTCGGGCGCAAGGGCCGGCGCCGCCCCGGCGTGCCCCCCACGCGGGAGGTCCACCTCGCGGTCGTGCGCGAGCCGGACGGGGAGATCTCGCTCTGGGAGGTCGATCCCGCGGTGGCGGCGGTCGGGGACGCCCCGGTCGTGCCCGACGTGCCCGCCCCCGTCCGCGCGGCGCTGCTCGCGGCGGGGGTGTGGGTGCCGGAGCGCTGGCGGGTGTAGGCCCGCTCCGGCGCGGGGCTCCAGAGGCGCCGCGCGAGGAGCCGGGCGGGCGGCCGCCGCTTCGGCGGCCGGCTCGGCGCGGCCCCCGAACTCGACCGGGGCTCGTGAGGGTGAACGGGCCGCGCCAGCCGAGCGGCTCCGCCGCGAGCCCAGACGGCTCCGACCCCGGCGTCCCCGCCGGGGTCGCGCCCGGATCGCCTACTCCACCGGCACCACGTACACCTTGCCCGCGTCGGTGCCCGCGCCGTCCTCGCCGGGGGCGGAGAGGGCGAGGTCGAGGAGCCCGTCGGCGTCGAGGTCCGTGCCGCCACCGACGGCCGTGCCGAGCGCGTCGCCGGTCGCGTCGCCGATCCAGCTGCGCCACTCGGCGCCGGGGAGGGTGAGCGTGCCCGTGAGGCCGCCCGGGACGAGGTAGACCACGCCGCCGGCGGCGTCGGGGGCGCCGAGGACGAGGTCGGAGAGGCCGTCGCCGTCGAGGTCGCCGGGGATGGAGACGGCGGTGCCGAGCACGCCGTCGCCGCCGAGGACGAGCGGCGCGTCCGGCGCGTGGGTGCGGCCGGCGAGCGTGCCGCCGAGGAGCACGGCCACGCCGCCGCCGTCGGTGGCCGCGCCGTCCCAGCCCGGAAGGCCGATCGCGAGGTCGAAGAGCCCGTCGCCGTCGAGGTCGCCGGCCGCGAGCCCGCCGCCGCCGAGGCGGTCGCCCGTCGTGTCGCCGATGATGTTGGCGCTGTCCCAGTCCTCCACGGAGTCGCCGTCGCCGTCGAGCACGTCGGCGGCCGTCACGACGAAGCAGGCGCCCACGGACTCCTGCGATCCGAGGTCCCAGCCGGGCGCGCAGAGCACGGCCTCGTCCACGCCGTCGCCGTCGAGGTCGGCCGCGAGGATCGCGGTCCCGAGCGCGTCGTCGTCGTTGTCGCCCTCGAGCGCGCTCGCGGCGTCGGCGGTGCCGAGCTCGCCCGTGGACCAGCCCGCGTCGAACACGTAGACCCGGCCGCGCGTGTCCTCGGAGGGCGCGGCGACGAGCAGATCGTCGGTGCCGTCCTGGTCGATGTCGCCCGTGGCGAGGGCGGAGCCGAAGCCGCCGGAGGCCTCGTCACCCGCGACGAGCCCGTCCCACACGCCGTCGACCGACTCGACGCCGTCGTGCACGAGCGCCTCCTCCCCCATCGCGTCGAAGACGTACACGCCGCCAGCGTCGGTCCCGCCACCGTCGTAGCCCGCCGCGCCCACCGCGATCGACGGCCAGCCGTCGCCGTCGAGGTCGCCGAGCGACACGGCCGCGCTCCCGAGCGCGTCGCCCGCGCTCGCGCCCGTGACGACGAGCCAGCCGGCGTCGAAGGCCACGCCGCTCCCGGGGACGTCGTGCAGCGCCACGGCGCCCGCGCCCGCGCCCACCGTGTCGTCGTCGGGCGCGCCGACGAGGACCTCGTCCGTGCCGTCGGCGTCGAGGTCGCCGAGCGTCCAGAGGCCCTCTCCGACGGCGTCGCCGCCCACGATCGTCCAGGCCGCGTCGCCCGCGGCGATCTCGTCCGTGCGCCCGTCGCAGTCCTCGTCGACGCCGCTCCCCGCGATCTCCGTCGCGGAGGGGCTGACGGCGGCGTCCGTGTCGTCGCAGTCGGTCCCGTCGGTGACGTAGCCGGCGGGCGCGCTGCACGCGGTCTCCGCCACGGCGGCGTCGCCGTAGCCGTCGGAGTCGGCGTCCGCGTAGTAGACCGTGCCGTCGACGGGGTCGTCGTCGATCGAGCCGTCGCAGTCCTGGTCGACGCCATCGCAGGTCTCGAGCGCGTCGGGGTTCACGGTGGCGTCGACGTCGTCGCAGTCGCCGCCGTGCCCGACGTAGCCGGCGGGCGCGGTGCACGCGGCGACCGCGGTCGCGGCGTCGTCGCCGTAGCCGTCCCCGTCGGCGTCCGGGAGCCAGTCGACCACGCCGCCGACGGTGGGGTCGAGGTCGTCGCAGTCGTCGGCGAAGCCGTAGCCGTCGCCGTCCTGGTCGTCGTCGTTGCCGTCACAGTCCTGGTCGACGCCGTCGTACCAGACCTCGGTGGCCGCGGGGCTGACGGAGGCGTCGGCGTCGTCGCAGTCGTCGCCGCCGTAGGCGTCGGTCTCGAAGCCGTCGGCGTCGGCGTCCCAGTCGTTGGCGCCGTCGCAGTCCTGGTCCACGCCGTCGTACCAGGCCTCGGCGGCGCCGGGGTTGATCGTCGCGTCGCCGTCGTTGCAGTCGCCGTCGAGCTCGGAGAAGCCGTCGCCGTCGAGGTCCTCCGCGCTCAGGGGCTCGTCCACCGCGCCGTCGCAGTCGTCGTCGACGCCGTTCGCCTCGACCTCGAAGTCGCCGGGGCTGACCGCGGCGGTGAGGTCGTCGCAGTCCGTGCCGCCGTGGGCAGAAGCGTCGTAGCCGTCGCCGTCCTGGTCGTAGTCGGAGCGCCCGTCGCAATCCTGGTCCACGCCGTCGTACCAGCCCTCGACCGCGTCGGGGTTCACGGCGGGGTCGGTGTCGTCGCAGTCCGCGCCGATCTCCCAGCCGTCGTCGTCGGCGTCGGGATCGACCTCGATGACCTCGGCGCGCACGGAGACCGTCACGAGCCCCTCGTCCGGGTCGTCGCTCGAGACGTACACCTCGTCCGCGAAGCTGCCGAGGTCCGTCGAGAGGAAGTCCACGTCGACGACGAAGTCGGTGCCCGCCGTGAGCCCGATCGCGGCCGTGTCCACCGAGAAGCCCGTCGCGCCGCCCACCGAGAGGGTCACGTCGAGCGTGCCCGTCCCGACGTTCCGGAGGGTGAAGGAGCCCGTGAGCGTGCCGCCCGGCGTCGTCGCGCCGAGGTCCAGGGAGAGCGGGTCGACCTCGATGTCGGGGACGTCCGCGGAGGTGTCCGTGTCGGTGTCCGTGTCCGTGTCGGAGTCCGCGTCGGTGTCGCTGTCCGTGTCGGCGTCCGTGTCCGCGTCGGTGTCGCCGCCCGCGGTGTCGTCCGGCTTGGAGGCGCCGTCGCAGGCGGCGAGGAAGAGGAGGAGCGAGAGGGGGCGGAGCGTCATGCGCGCACGGTAGGACAGGGGCGCGCGGGCGCAATCTCACCCGGCTTACACCTCCGCGCGCTCCGCGAGCAGGACGTAGTCGGCAGGATATACGCCGCGGCCGTCGCGTACGTAGCGGCGGGTCAGCTCGGCGGCGTCGGCGAGATCCCGCACCGCCCAGCCCGCGGCGCGCAGGAACGGGCCCGCGTCCTCCGGATGGAGGGAGAACGTGATGGGCTCGCCCACCAGGGAGAGCAGGTTCGCGGCGAAGCGGTGCCACGCGCCGCCGAGGCCCGGGTGGTCGAGCAGGAACCAGGCGTCGAGCGCCAGGGAGGAGCCCGCGCCGCCCAGCGCGTGCAGCGTCGTCAGCGTGGTCCGCACGGCCTCGCGCCGGAGGTACATCGTGACGCCCTCCCAGGCGAAGAAGGTCGGGCGGCCCGGGACGAAGCCCGCCTCCACGAGCGCCGTGTCGAGCCGGTCGACCTGGAAGTCGACGGGGACGCGCCGCACGTCGACCGGCGGCACGTCGAGGCCCGCGGAGAGCCGCGCCTTGCGACGCTGCGTGGCGGGGTGGTCCACCTCGAAGACGGGCCGGCCGGCGAGCGCGTCCGCGAAGCGCCACGCGCGCGCGTCGTAGCCGGCGCCGAGCACCACGACCTGCGCGATGCCCGTCCGGAGCGCGGCGCGCAGCGCGTCGTCGATGTAGCGGTGGCGCGCGGCCACGAACGTCGCCAGCGAGGGGAGCAGGACCGGCCCGAGCCCCGTCGCGAGCACAAGACGCATGGTGGGCCCGAGGAATCGCGCCGCGAACGGGTCGTCGACGATGCGCGCGTCGGGCGGGCGCGCGTGCTCGACCGCGCGCAGGAAGCACACCGACTCGGCGGTGCGGGAGGGGCGGGTCGCGATCATCGGCGTACGCTATCCAGGGCGAAAGGCCGGCCCTGGTCATACGTCGCTCTTTCAGCCCCCTCGCCCCGGGCGACGGCGGGGCGTAGCATGGGCTCGTGCCCTGCCCCGCTTCCCCGTCCCGCGTGATCCCCGCCCGCGCGTCGGCCCTCCCCCTCCTCCTCCTGGCTGCTTGCGACGCCATCGAGGGGCCCACGGTGCGCCTGAGCGCGGTCTCCCCGGACCTCGCCTGCGACGCCGGCGCCGCCGTGCCCGTCACCGTCGTCGGCGTCGGCTTCGCCCCGGTCGCGACGGGCGCGCTCGCCGAGCCGTCGCTGTCCGTCCCCACGGTGACGCTCACGCGCGCCGGCGGGCTGACGGGCCCGGACGACGGCGGCGACGCGAGCCTGCTGCTCTCGCCCGCGGACGCGACGCTCCGCTGGGTCGACGCGGAGACGCTCGCCTTCGACGCCTCCCCCGCGATCGGGCTCGTGCCCGGCGCCTGGGACGTGATCGTCACCAACCCCGACGGGCAGTCGGACCGGCTCGACGCCGGCTTCGGGTGGACCGCCGCCCCCGCGCTGGTCGACATCGCCCCCAGCAACGTGTGCATCGAGGCCGGCGCGGCACCGCTCACGATCACGGGCACGGGCTTCCTCTTCTACGACGGCGTCGGGCCCTCCGTCTCCGTGGCGGGGGGCGATCCGCTGCCCGCCGAGCCGGGCGACTGCGAGCCCCTGGTCGGCGAGCGCGACGGCTCCGTCTGCACCTCCGTGACCGTCACCGTCGACGCGACGGCCCTCCCCCTCGGCGAGGTGGCGGTCACCCTCACCAACCCCGCGCCGGCGGACTGCGCGGCGGCGGCCCCCGCGAGCTTCACGGTGACGCTCCCCCCGAGCATCCTCACCGTCGAGCCGGGCATCACCTGCAGCGACGGCGGCGTGCTCCACGTCACCGGCGAGCGGCTCCCCGAGGACCCGATCGTCACGGTCGGCGGGGTGCCGGCGGCCTCCGTCACCTTCGTCGACGCGGACACCCTCGAGATCGTCGTCGCCGAGGGCACGCCCGACGGGAGCGTCGAGGTCGTGGTCGCGGGCGTGGACGGCTGCGAGGCCACCGCGACGGTCGAGATCGTGGGCGAGCCGGACGTGTTCTTCGTCGACCCGCCGACCGTCTACGACGGGCTCTCCATCGAGGTCACGGCCTGGCTCGCCGACGTGAGCTCGGAGGTGACCGACGTGTGGCTCACCGACGAGGGGGGCACACGCACGTCGCTGGCGTTCGAGTGGGACGAGGACGATCCCGACCGCGTCGTGGCGACCGTCCCCGCCGGGCTCGCGGCCGGCAGCTACGGCTTCGGCTTCGTGGAGGCGGACGGCTGCGGCTCCGAGCTCCCCGACGCGCTGACCGTCACCGACGAGCTGACCGTGGCCGTCGAGGCGCTCGACCCGGCGTTCGCGTGGGCCTGGTCCCACACGCCGGTGCAGGTGATTGCCACCGACCCGGCGCCCGCGGGCGAGGTCGGCTTCGTCGCGACGCCGCGCGTGTACGTCACCGAGGTCGGCGGCGGCAGCGCCTCCGCCGTCGAGGGGGTGAGCTTCCGCGACGCCGGGCTCCTCACCGCCACCATCCCGCCCGGGCTCGCGCCGGGCGTGTACGACGTGCTCGTCGTGAACCCCGACCACACGGTGGGGCTCCTGCCGAGCGGCCTGACGGTCACCGAGGAGCAGCCCCCGAGCATCATCTCGGTGTCGCCGCCCGGCCTCGAGAACTCCGTCGACGAGACCGTCCGCATCACCGGCACGAGCTTCCGCGACCCCTCCGTCTCGCTCACCTGCCGCGAGGACGGCGTGGAGCGCACCGTGGCCGCGGAGGTCGTGTCCTCCACCTACACGTCGATCGACGCGGTGGTGCCGTCCACCGACTTCCTCGAGGCCATCTGCACGGTCACGGTGACCAACGACGACGGGACCTCGGTGCGCTGGGCCGCGCTCTCCATCCGCAACCCGGCCGAGAACCTCTTCCCCTGGTCCGCGGGCTCCGAGCTGGTCGAGGCCCGGCGCGCGCCGGTCGCCGCGGCGGGGCGCACGACCTCGGTGAGCCGGTGGGTGTACGCGGTCGGCGGCGATCCCGGGGACGCGGGCGGGGCGCTCACGTCCGTCGAGCGGGCGCCGATGGGCGTCTACGGCGAGCTCGGGTCCTGGGAGCTGCTCCCGGGCGCGCTCCCCTCCCCCGTCACGCTCGCGGCGGGCGTCACCATCGGGGACTTCGTGTACGTGGTCGGCGGGAACGACGGGACCGGGCCGGTCGCCAACGGCTGGCGCGCCCACATCCTCGACCCGATGGACGTGCCCCGCTTCGAGTCCCTCTCCATCGACGACGAGGGCTCCATCGGCCCCGGCGAGTGGACCTGGCGCATCGCCTCCCTCTACGACGCGGCCGACGAGACGAACCCGGGCGGGGAGTCGCTCCCCGGCGACCCCATCACCGTCGCCCTCCCCGACGTGGGCGGCCTCTCGGTCGAGATCGCGTGGACGCCCGTGGAGGGCGCGGTCGGCTACCGCGTGTACCGCTCGCCCACCGCCGACTCGGCCGACGTCGAGTGGGTCGCGGACACGCCGGTCGCGTCCTTCCTCGACGACGGCGTCGCCACCGACGCGCGCCGGTCGCCGCTGCCCGAGGGCGCCCTCGGCGAGTGGGCCGCGCTGCCGGCGCTGATCGACGCGCGCGAGGCCCCCTGCGTCGCGTTCGCGCCCGACCCCATCCCCGACCCCGTGATCGTGCACCTCTACGCGGCCGGCGGGCTCGCGCCCGACGGCGAGCCGCTCGACTCGGTCGAGGTGCTCGACATCCAGGTCGTCAACGACGGCGAGCACATCGTCGGCGACTGGGACGACGCCGGCGTGGAGCTCGAGGAGGAGCGCTGGGCGTGCGGCGCGTGGACCGTCGAGTCCTCGCTGCACTCGGTCGTCGAGGCCGGGGAGACCTGGGTGTACTTCGGCGGCGGCGAGGGCGAGTCGCGCACGGTCGGCGACGTGGACGCCGGGCGCGTGGGCGAGGGCGGGCGGCTCGAGGAGTGGCAGCAGGTCGACTCGATGAGCCCGGCCCGGTCGGGCTTCGGCGCGGCCTCGGCGAGCGACTTCCTCTACGCCTTCGGCGGCCAGGGCGGCGAGGCGAGCACCGGCGGCGTGTCCGGCGAGCTCGGCTACGAGCCGGTGCCCGAGGTCCGGAACTGGAACAGCCTGGGAGAGTCGCTGACGCGGCCGCGCTTCCTCCCGGGTTCGGCCCAGGAGTCCGCCGTGATCGTGCTCGTGGGGGGCGCGACCGACACCGAGACGGCGACGCGGAGCACCGATGTCACCAACTGGTAGCCTGCTGCTCCTGGCGGTCGTGTGGGCGGCCCCCGCCTGGGCGGTCGAGCCCACGCCGGGCGACTCCGAGGGCGAGGAGCTGCCCGACGCCGCGCCGGCGCCGATGGCCCCCCCGGCGGCGGACCTCCCACCGGTGCCGACGGTCGTCCTGGGCGCGAACCTCGGCGCCGCGCTCCCGCTCATGCACCTCGGACCGTCGGTGGCGCCGGGGCTCGAGGCGGGCGTGGTGGTCGACGACGGCGGCCGCTTCACCGTGCTGCTCGGGCTCGGCTACTCCGGGGGCACCGCGACCGGCACGGGCACGGACCCCGCGTTCCCCGACGGCTACGACTGGTCGGTCACGCTGCGCGCCCTGCAGCTCACGCCCGCGTTCCGCTGGCGCGTCCTCCCCTGGGGCGAGCCCCTCTCCCCGGAGGTCGCCGCCGGCCCGCTGCTCATCCTCGGCGACGCCGTGGCGACCGGCTCCGCGGGGGGCGCCGCCTTCCCCGAGACGCGCGAGGCGCGCGTCGCGCCGGGCGGCTTCGTGTCGGGCGGCCTCGTCGGCCGGGTGGGCCCCGGGACGCTCGAAGGACGAGTGACGTTCAGCCTGACACACGTGGACGGCGCGCTCACCGGTCCGGCGTTCATCCCCGCCGTCACCCCGGCCATCGGGTATCGTGTGGAGCGGTGATGACGTTGCTCCTCCTCCTCGCGGCCTGCTCCGACACCGGCCTCCACACCCACGAGAAGGAGGTGGCCGAGTCCTGGCCCGGCATCTCCGTCACCCCCGAGCGCCTCGACTTCTGGGACGCCGGCCCCGGCGAGGTCGTGGTGCTCCCGATGACCGTCTGGAGCGTCGGCGACACGGCGCTGCGCGTGGAGTCCGTCGCCATCGACGGAGCGCAGTCCTTCTCGATCGTCGACGGCGGCGAGGGCTTCGACCTCCTGCCCGGCGAGTCGCGCGAGATCGAGGTCTCGTTCGCGCCGCTCGAGCCGGGCGACCAGGCCGCCGAGGCGCTCGTGACCTCCGACGATCCCGACTACCCCGAGGTGCGGGTGCCCCTGGCCGGCGGCGGCGTGGTGCCCTCCCTCGTCGTGACGCCCGAGACGTGGGACTTCGGCGCGCTGCCCGCGGGCTGCTCCGACCAGCTCGTGCTCACGCTCCAGAACGTCGGCACCGCCGACCTCGACGTGACGAGCTGGACCTACACCGGCGACGGCTTCTCGATCGTCGGCGAGCGCGAGCCCCCCTTCACGCTCGCGCCCTACGGCTGGACGAGCGCCACGGTCACCTTCGCGCCCGGCGCCGAGGGCGCCGTCACCGGCGAGCTGGCCGTCACGTCGAACGACCCGCGCGGGGTGGTCGTGGCCACCCAGGACGGCGAGGGCACCGTGGGCTCGCGCGGCCACGACACCTTCACGAGCGAGGTCGACCCGCCCGTCGACATCGTCTTCGCCGTCGACCAGTCCACCTCGATGGACGACGACGCCGAGGGGCTCGCCGCGGCGTTCACGACCTTCATCGACACGCTCGGCCGCGTGACCTCCGGCTGGCGCATCGGCGTGGTCACGATGGACGACGGCTGCTTCAACGGCGGCGTGCTGGAGGCCGGCACCACCTCGCTCACGACGAGCTTCTCCGACGCCGTCGCGTACGGCGAGGACCTCGAGATCGTGCACGACGAGGCGCTCTTCCAGGTCTTCGACGCCGCCCTCCAGGAGACCGCCGCCGGCGGCTGCAACGAGGGCTTCCTGCGCGACGGCGCGCCGCTGCACGTCATCTTCGTGTCCGACGAGCCCGAGCGCTCCGCCGAGGAGGCGAGCGCGTGGACGTGGGACTGGTACCTCTCGCGCTGGACGCCCTACGTCGCGAGCGACAGCCTGCTCCGCGTGTCGGGCATCGTCGACACCGACGGCTGCAACGAGGGCGCGGCCGGCTACTCCGAGGCCATCTCCGCCACCGGAGGGGACGCGCTCTCCATCTGCTCCGGCGACTGGGCCGACCGCCTCTCGACGCTCGCGAGCGCGTCGCTCGAGTACGCGCGCACGTTCGAGCTCTCGGCGGAGCCGGTGCCCGCCTCCATCGGCGTGCAGGTGGACGGCGCCAGCTGGTCGAGCGGCTGGTCCTACGACGCCGGCCTGAACGCGGTCGTGATCGTCGGGCTCGAGCCGGGCGCCACGGTCGACGTCGCCTACGATCTCGCCTCCACCTGTCCGTAGCCCGTCTGGCCCCGGTGGCCGCGCCCCTGGGGTAGAGTTGCGACGCCGCGCGCGCCGCGCGGTCCCTCCTCCCAGGACGCCGCGCATGAGTCGCCCCTACCAGGTCACGTTCGCCTCGTTCCCCACCGACGACACCTGGTACGACCTCTCGTTCTTCTACCTGGAGTCGGTCGCGCGGAAGAAGCTCCTGGGCCGCTCGGACGTGCGCTTCCGTAGCATCCGGCACCCGGTCTGGCTGCCCACCAACGCGCGGGAGCTGCCGTCGACGTGGTGGACGCGGGTGATGGCGTCGATCCTCGAGGATCCGCCGGACCTGCTCTGCCTCACGAGCTACTTCTACAACATCGACATGCTGCTCCAGCTCGGGCAGGTGGTGAAGCAACTGTTGCCCGAGACACGCATCGTGATGGGCGGGCACGAGTGTACCCCCGACAACACCTACATCCTCGAGAACGCGCGCGGCATCGACGCGCTCGCGTACGGCGAGGGCGAGAACACGTTCCTCGCGCTCCTCGACGTGGTGCTCGGGGGCGGCTGGGACCTCTCGAGCGTCGGCTCGCTGGCGTGGCGGCCGGATCCGGCGGGCCCCTTCGTCCGGAACCGGCACAACTCGCCGCTCATCATGGATCTCGAGACGATCCCGTCGACCATCGTGGGGCCCTACGCCACCCAGGTGGTGCAGGGCCGCGCGATCGTGAGCATGGAGACGGTGCGCGGCTGCCCGTTCCTCTGCTCCTACTGCAACTACCCGCGGGAGCGGCAGGCGATCCGTCGCTTCCCGCTGGAGCGGATCCTCGAAGAGATCGACGTGGTGTTCGACGCGAAGGTGCCGCACCTGTACCTGATGGACGCGACGTTCCACGCCGACAAGAAGCGCGCCGCCGACATCCTGGAGCACTGCGCGCGCCGCCAGACCGGCCACACGGAGCTCCACATCGAGACGCGGTCCGAGAGCCTCGACCGCGAGGACGCGGCGCTGATGCGCGCGGCGGGCGTGCAGGTGGTGGAGATCGGCGTGCAGTCGACCAACCCGGCCACGCTCAAGGCGATCATGCGACACAACAACCCGCGGCTCATGCGGCGGGGCTTCGACGCGCTGCGGGAGGCCGGCTTCCACCCGACGGTGCAGATCATCGCGGACCTGCCGCTGCACGACTACCCGACGCTGCTCAAGTCGGTGACCGACACGCTGGAGATGTGGCCCGACTCGCTGGAGCAGCTCCAGATGGAGATCTTCCAGCTCCTCATGCTGCCGGGCGCGCCGCTGCGCAACAAGGCGGCGGAGCTGGGCATGACCTACGTGGACTTCCCCCCCTACTTCATCCTCGGGAGCGGCCCGCGCGGGCCCCTGGAGTCGCGGCGGATGGTCGACCTCGTGGCGGTGCTCAACATGGGCTCGCCAATCTACGAGGGGGCGGCGCGCCTGTTGGGCACGCGGCCCGGGGCGTCGTTCCACGAGTGGATGGACCGGCTGTTCCTCCACCTGCACGACGATCCGGCGGGGTGGCCGAAGCTCCGCGCTGCGATGGACAAGGGGGACGCGCCGGCGGTTTGGGACGCGATGGAGCGGGCGGTGCTGGCGCTCGCCTCGCCGGAGCTCGACGAGGCCGAGCGCGCGCTGCTCGTGGACTACCTCGCGTTCCTGAAGCGCCGGGCGCGCGTGCGCGAGCAGTGCCGCGCCCGCATCGCGAAGGACGAGCACGCGAAGACGAGGCCCGTGGAGATCACCGCGGACGACGTGCGCGCGCGGCTCCACACCTCGGAGCTGCGGGTTCCGGGCGGCCTGCAGCTCGCGCGCGTGCGGCGCGATTTCGTGGAGTGGGACGTGGCGAGCAGCCCCGGCGGCTGGACCACGTCGGACGCCACGGACCTCGTGGTGTTCCACCTCACGCCCGACGGGCGCAACGCCTACAGCGTGGTCCCGAAGCGCGCGGTGGCGATCGTGAAGGCCGTGGCGCGCCACCCGGGGACGACGGCCGACCACGTGCGGCGGCTCGCGAAGCTGCTGGGCGCGCGCACGAACGAGCGGACGCCGCACCGCCGCATCCGCGAGGACCTCGCGCAGCTCGTGAACCTGAACCTGCTCGAGATCCACGACGTGCAGAGCGAGGCGGTGTTCGCCTGAAGCGGCGGGGGTTACCCGGACGTCGCCAACCACCAGAAGAGGCGGCCCGGTTCCGGCGAGCCCCGGGCACCCCCGGCGACGGGGGCGATTCTCCGCGCGGATGTCCGCGCGAGGGACCTTGGTGAACCGCACGTCGCGCACGTGTGTCTCCAGGAGTCGCCATGTCCGTCCGCTTCGACCACGCCGGCCTCGTCGCCGCCGACCCCGCCGCCTGCGCGGCCTTCTACGTCGACCTGCTCGGAGGCCGCGAGGAGGCCGGCCCCGGCCACGCCTTCGTGGTCGCCGGCGAGGTCCGCCTCGCCATCTCCCCGCGGGCGCCGCACGACCCCGCCGAGCTCCCGCGGGCCATCCACCTCGGCCTGCGCGTGCCCGCGTCGCTCCGGTCGCACCTCGTGGCCACCGCCGCGCGCCGGGGCGCCGCCTCCGAGGAGGTTCGCGGGCGGCTCTACGTCCGCGACGCCGACGGCAACGTGGTCGAGTTCCTCTTCGACTGACGACCGGTCGCGGCCGCGACACCGCCGCCGCGAGCTCGCGCGCGCTGCGCGGGGCACACGCACAGGATCGCGGCGGACGGGATCGGTCCGGGGCTTGCATCCTCGGCTGGCCACCTGCCGGAGGTCCGCTTGCTCCTCCTGCTCCTCGGTTCCGCCTCCGCCTTCGCGTTGCAGGAGATCTCCTGCAACGGACTCGACATCGTCGACACGGTCCCGAGCAACGGGGCCACGGACGTGCCCGTGGACGTGCGCGTGGCGGTGGTCTTCGGCGAGGGGGGCTGCGTGCCCGCCCTCGGGACCGAGGTGACGCTCGCGGACGCCGACGGCACCGCCATCCCCGTGGCGCTCGGCCCCGGCTCCGACGACCCCGACGGCACCTGGCTCATCGAGCTCGTCACCGACGAGGCCTTCGTCCCGGAGACGTCGTACGTCGTGACGATGACGCCGCCGTTTTCCGGCGAGGTCTCGCAAATGGGGTTCACAACCGGGACGGGAACGGTCGTGGGGCTCACCGGCACGCCCTCGCTGCGGGTGGAGGAGACCCGCTGGGAGAGCGAGAGCGAGCGCAGCTGGGGCGGGCTCGTCAGCCTGGACCTGGCGATCGAGCCCGCCGAGGATCCCGACGGCCTGTCGGTCGTCCAGGTCAAGGACGCCGACCGGGACGACCACGGCGTCCAGTCGTTCCGCGTGCCGGCGTCCGGCGCGAAACACGTCACCGTGAGCTGGATCGACGGCCGGCGCCCCGACGAGGTCTGCCCGCAGGTGCGGCAGATCGACGGCAAGGGAGTGGCGACGGAGTGGTCCGAGCCGGCGTGCGCGGACGTGCCGGGCTGCTCGACGGCGAGCGGGCCACCGGCGTTGGGGCTGGCGCTCCTGGGGATGCTCACGGCCGCGGCGCGGCGCAGGGCGCGCCCGGGGCCCGGCATCCCTCAGTCGCCGGCCAGCGAGACACATCCGTAGAGGCTGCAGAAGTGCTCCACGCGCACGCGCTCCCGGCTCGGGAGCTCGGCGAGGTGCCGAGCCAGGGAGCGCTCGTCCAGGTGGGGGGCGTCGACCACCCACGCGGGCAACGTCTCCCCCTCCGCCACGCACAGCCCGGCGTGGACCGCGTCCAGTGGCGTGCTCTCGGCTGCCGGCGCGGGCTCGGCAGGCGCGACGTACGAGACGGACGACCCATCCGGGTCCGCGTGCCAACTTCGTGGCGCGTGGGAGTTGGTTCCCGGGAGCGGCAGCAGGCACACCGCGAAGCAGTTCAGGGCGAGCAGCCAGACCCGGAGCGTTGACTCGTCAACGGCCGAAGATGCTGACCCCGTGGGCTTCCTCGCGGGCATGCGACCTCCCGTCGGCACCCTTCGACAGTACCCACCCCCGCTGTGACTTGTCTCCCTACGGGTTCCTTACACACGGCCCGAGGGTCGGCACGCCAATCGGCCACCCAGCCGGATCCCGGGCCGCGAAGGGCTCTTTCCACGCCACCCACGGGCTGGGCGTGGCACCGTCCGGATCTGCGGTCCATTTGTGTATTCCCTCGGCCGCGGCACGGGACAATTCAGGACACTCCCGTACAAAACGCCGCGAGCGCCGCACCCCCGTGAAGAGGGTGGGCGCTGCGCTGGGCTTCACGAGGGCTTAGCCGCCGTGGTTCTTGCGGCCGGCGTGGAGACCGGTGCCCTTGGCGACGGTGCGGATCTTCATGGCGTACTCCGTGTGGGTTGGGTGAGAGTTGGGTGGGAGGGACGGCGGACTAGCCGCCGTGGTTCTTGCGGCCGGCGTGGAGACCGGTGCCCTTGGCGACGGTGCGGATCTTCATGGCGTACTCCTGTTGGTTGGTGAGGCTTCTCTTCCCTGGTGCGACTGCCGACGGCCCG
>CAYWGD010000149.1:14366-16203 GCA_964457335.1 uncultured Enterobacteriaceae bacterium
GGTTGGTGAGGCTTCTCTTCCCTGGTGCGACTGCCGACGGCCCGCGGAGCGGGCTTTCGGCAGGTCGGGAGCATCCCCGACGTGCGGGGTCTTCCCCGCATGTCGGGATGCACCGCGGTTGACGACGTGGGCGCGGGTTCGTCGCGCGGGAGCGCGCCGAACGCGCGCCCATGTCGTCAACCGCCGTGGTTCTTGCGGCCGGCGTGGAGACCGGTGCCCTTGGCGACGGTGCGGATCTTCATGGTGTACTCCTTGGTTTCTCACTCCGCCCGACCACCGGGCGGTGATGCCGGAGAGTAGAGCAAGCGGTGTGCCAACCCCTCCTCCCCCCGCGCCAGGCCCCGCCCGCCCCGAATCCGCCCGCCAGGAACCCGTCAACCGCAGTAATTCCAGCCTCTTGCCAACACCATCCCACCCCACGCCCCCACGCGCGCCCAATGCGCGCGCATCGGTCGCGCATCGCGCGCGCACCGGGTGGCCGGCGGGATACGCGTCGGCACGCCTCCGGAGGCCCCTTGGACGCGACGATCGAGCCCGGCACCGTCCTCCGCGTCCCGCGGCCGAAGCGGCTCCTGCGCTTCCGCTCGGTGACGCCCGACGGCGCGCCCGTCCTGGTGATCACCTACGGGGACACCGAGATCACCTTCGACGAGCCGGAGCTTCTGCCCTTCGGCGAGCGCCTCGGCGCCGCCCCGCGCTTCGTGGCCGAGGATGCGTGCGCCTGGGCGGACCCGCCGCTCGACTGGCCGCGCGCCGCCGAGCTCCTGGAGGCCCTGGTGGCGGAGGGCGTGCTCGCGGTGGGCGAGGCCGACGAGGCCGACGATCCGCCGGTGGTCGCGCCGGTCCTGCCCACGGGGCGCCGGGAGGCGTCCACGTGGGGGCCCGCCGAGCTCGACCGCACCGCGCGCGAGGTCTTCGGCGCGCCGATCGAGCCCTCGCTGCTCGAGTGCTTCGTGCCGGCCTTCCGCGTGGCCCACCCCGCCGTGGACGCCGACGGCCGGCAGGTGGGAGAGGCGAACACCGCGCCCGAGTGCCTCCGCGTCGACGCCCCGACCGAGTGGCGCACCTGCCCCTACCCGGGGAGCCGGTTCGAGCACGAGCGCCCGATGAACGTCTCCGCGCTGCGCCAGATGTCCGGGCACTGGGCCCCGGTGACGGCGCTCCTGGCCGGGCTCCGCGCGGTCTTCGCGGACCGCCTCGGCGTCGACGGGCCGCTCACGCTCGGGCAGCTCCACGTGCTCTCGAACGCGACGCTCGGGGCCGTCGGCTACGTGCTCGTCCGGCCGCGCGCGCCGGTGCCCGGCGGGCGGCTCTCGGCGCCGCTCGCGTCGGTGTACCGCGTCGTGGACGGCATGCGCGGCGTCACGGCCAACCAGATGTTGCGGGACGGCGAGCGCCCCGACGCGGTCGCCGACGCCGAGGAGGTGTTCGCGTACGCCGAGCGGCACGGCGAGCTCATCGGCGCGGGCGTGTGCGCGGGGCCGCAGGCCCTCATCGTCGCCGCCCTGCGCGTGGCCATCGAGGGCGCCGCGGACGCCGCGCCCCGCGCCGCCCTCGACGCGGAGCTCGGCGACGTCGACGCCGCGCTCGACTACGCGCTGCTCGGCGCGTCGGTGCAGCACGTCCGCCACTGGATGGCGGCCCGGCAGGGCGCGCTCGCGGCCCGGATCCTCCGCGCGGGCGGCACGACCGGCCCCTTGGCGGCCGTGGCCGAGGCCGCGCCCCGCCTGCCGCCCGAGCCCGCGCGCCGGGAGGCCGCCCTCCGCCGCGTCCTGGCGATCAACCGCGCGGCGCTGGGGGGCCGCGCGGCGCTGGGGGGCCGCGCGGCGCTGGGGGG
>CAYWGD010000150.1:0-15962 GCA_964457335.1 uncultured Enterobacteriaceae bacterium
ACGGCGGCCCCGGGCGAGCGGGCGGCGGTTGGCTAATATGTAAACATCCTCTCAGGTCCCGACGGTCTCGCCGCCGTTCGGATGGATGAATTGCCCGGTGATGTACGAGGCGTCGTCCGAGGCCAGGAACACGTAGGCCGGCGCCACCTCGACGGGCTCGCCCGCGCGCCCGAGCAGCGTGTCCTTGCCGAACTCCGCCACGGCCTCGGGCGGGAAGGTGCTCGGGATGAGCGGCGTCCAGATGGGCCCGGGCGCCACGCCGTTCACGCGGATGCCGCGCTTGGCGACCATTCTCGCGAGCGAGCGCGTGAACGACACGATCGCGCCCTTGGTGGCCGAGTAGTCGAGCAGGTGCTCGCTGCCGCGCCAGGCCGTCACGGAGGTGGTGTTGATGATCGAGGCGCCGCACTCCATGTGGGGCAGCGCGGCCTTCACCAGGTAGAACATGGAGAAGATGTTCGACCGGAAGGTGCGCTCGATCTGCTCGGTCGGGATGTCCTCGGGCTTCTCCACCACGTGCTGCTCGGCGGCGTTGTTCACGAGCACGTCGAGACGCCCGAGCTCCTGGACGGTGCGTTGCACCACCTGGTCGCAGAACGCGGGGTCGCCCACGTCCCCCGCGAGGAGGATGCACTTGCGCCCCTCCTGCTCGACCATGCGCCTCGTGTCGTTCGCGTCGTCGTGCGACGAGCGGTACACGATCGCGACGTTCGCGCCCTCCTGCGCGTACATGATGGCGACGGCGCGGCCGATGCCGCTGTCCCCGCCGGTGATGATCGCCACCATCCCCTCGAGCTTCCCGCTGGCCCGCCGCGCGCGCCGCGCGACGGGGTGCGGCCTCATCTCGGACTCCTTGCCCGGCGGCGCCTGCTTCTGCGGCGGACGCTCGAGGACCTTCTGCTCGGCCATTGTTCCCCTCCCCCGACCAACGTAGGCGCGGGGGAAGGGCGGAGCTTGTCTAGGCCGCGACCTGGAACCGGTACACGGTCTCCGCGACGCAGGCGGGCTTCTTGCCGCCCTCGATCTCGATCGTCGCGAGGAAGATCGCCTCGTACCAGTTGTTGCCCACGTCCTTGACCTCGCCGAGCGCGAGGGAGAGGCGGTAGCGGTCCCCCTCCTTGAGCGGCGACGGGAAGCGCACCTTGTTCGCGCCGTAGTTGATCACGAAGGCGAAGCCGTCGAGCTCGAGCACGTCGAAGAACAGGCCCGCGACGAGCGAGAGCGTGAGGTAGCCGTGCGCGATGGGCGCGCCGTACGGCGACTCCTTCGCGATGCGCGCGCGGTCCACGTGGATCCACTGGTGGTCCCCGGTAGCCTCCGCGAACGCGGCGATGCGCTCGTAGGTCATCGTGGTCCATCCGGAGCTTCCGAGCTGGGTTCCGCTCTTCGTGAGGAGCCCGTCCTTGCCTTCGATGCGCGTGGCCATCCTTCCTCCAGGGGGCGCCCATTTAGCGCGCGGCGCGGGACCTGTCGCGGTCGAGCCCCGTGGCGCCCGCGGGCGCCACGGCCCTCGGATCCAAACGTCGGGACGTGTCACTCCACCGTCGCGACGACCAAGCGAAGCGCCGCCCGCCTGTTCGTCGTGACCACCAACAACATCGGTTCGACGAACGGATCGACGCCCACTATGTTCGCGTGCCCCCCACGCGCGCGGAATTCGCGCGCTCATCCGGGAGACCCATGCTCGTCCATCGCGCGGCGCTCCTGCCGGCGCTCGCCCTGCTCGCCGGCTGCCGTGCCGGCGATCCCCTCTGGCTCCACGCCGACCCGGCCTCGCTCGATCTCGGCGCCGTGCGGGTCGGCGAGCGCGCCGACGCCCGGCTCTCGCTCATCAACGGCGGCGAGACGACCGTCGACCTCCGGGCCCTGGTGCTCCTCGACGGCGACGAGGCCGTGTGGGGGATCGACGGCGACACCGCCGACCTGTTCCCCGCCGCCCGCACCGAGCTCTGGGTGCGGTTCGCCCCGGATCACGTGGGCGTCGCCCGCGCTCGGCTCGAGATCCAGTCGGACGACCCGGTGGAGCCCGCCCTCCAGGTGGCGCTGGTCGGCACGGGCGAGCCGGCCGACGGCAACCCCGCCCCCGGCGACGACACCGGCTGCCCCGACACCGGCTGCGCCCCCGGGGACACCGGCGACACCGGGGACACCGGCGCCGCGTGCGGCGACGCCGACGGGGACGGCCACGACCTCTGCGACCCCGGCGGCGACTGCGACGACGCCGATCCGGACGCCTTCCCGGTGCTCGTCGGCGCGGGCGCGGGCCAGGCGCCGGACGGGAGCACGGCCGCGCCCTTCGCCACGGTGGCCGACGCGCTGGCGCACCTCGACGACACCTGCCGCGAGGTCGTGCTGCTCGACGGCACGCACACCGCGGACGTGTCGTGGAACGGCCCCGAGCTGACCCTCCGCGGCGAGTCCACGGCGGCGGTGCTCACGCCGCCCGCCGGCCGCCCGGCCCTGACCGTGGGCGACGACGGCACCGTGCACCTCGCGTCGCTCACCCTCCGGGGCGCGCGGAGCGGCGCCGACGGCGGCGCCTTGCGTATCGAAGGGGGGACGGCCACGCTCACCGGCGTGCGCGCCGTCGACAACCAGAGCGGCGAGGACGGCGGCGCCATCGGGCTCGACGACGGCAACCTCGTGCTGGATCGCTGCTACTTCCAGGGCAACACCGCCGTCGGCGACGGCGGCGCGGTCTACGCCTGGGGGGCGAGCGTGGTCGACCGCGGGAGCACCTGGATCGGCAACACCGCCCGCAACGGCGGCGCGCTGCTCGCCCACGAGGGCGCGCTCGACGTGTCCGACGCGCGCTTCGAGGGGAACGCGGCGAGCTGGGGCGGGGCCGTGGCCGCGCGGGACGTGCGGGAGCTCGCCGTGGAGCGCGCCACGTTCGTGGACAACACCGCGGAGTGGCGCGGCGGCGGCCTCGCGCTGGACGACGTGCACGACGGGCTCGTGCGCAACAGCGTGGTGCAGGGTGGGGCCGCCGGCGAGGAGGGCGGCGCCGTCGCGGTCAGCGGCTGCACCTCGCTCGTGCTCGCGAACTCGACGCTCCTCGACAACGCCGCGGGCGGCGAGGGCGGCGCGCTCTGGATCGACACCGAGCCCGGGTGCGCGACGTACGCCTGGTCGAACCTCGTGGCGTGGTCGAGCGGGTGGAGCGGCGTGTGGGTGGCCGAGACGGCGGAGGCGTCGGTGGCGTACACCCTGGGGTGGGGCGACAAGGGCGCCGAGCTCGACGTGCCGGCGTCGGCGGACGCCGGCGGGAACCTCGTCGGGGACCCGCGCTTCGCCGCCTTCTCCAACGATGGCCAGGCCAACGACGACCTCTCGCTGGGGACCGACTCCCCGGCGATCGACGCGGGTCCGCCCGACGGCACCGGGCCCGCGGGCCACCAGGACTGGGCGGACGCCGACGGCTCGCGCAACGACCGCGGCCACACGGGCGGACCGGGGGCGCGCTGACACACCCGGCGACGATGGCGCGTTTCCAAGCTACACACCAGGGATGAACGTGCTCCGCCGCCGTGGCCTCCCCGACCTCGAGCGATGGGAGGCCGCCCCCTTCTCCTCCGGGATGGAGGCCGGGGCCGGCCTGCGCGACCGCCGGGACCGCTACGCCCGCATCGTGGGCTCAGAGCGGCCGGGCCCCCCGGCGCCGGACGGCCCCTACCGGCGCGTCGCCGACGCGATCTTCGGCTACCGGGTGTTCCCGCCCGACCTCATCACCGGCGTCCTGCGCCGCCGGCCCGTGCAGGTCGGGGACACCGTGGGCATCCAGTACCACGGCTTCCGCGTCATGGACCTCTTCTTCGCCGCGCGCGTGACCGAGGTCTTCGACGTCGCGACGTCCGAGGGGGGGCGCGCCGGCTTCACGTACCGCACGCTCGAAGGGCACCCCGAGCTCGGCGAGGAGACCTTCGCCGTGGAGAAGCACCTCGACGGCACGATCGAGGTGTGCTTCACGTCGTGGAGCCGGCCGGGCAGCCTCGCGGGGCGGCTGTTCCCCCACGTGATGCGGGCCGCGCAGGTGCACGGCAACACGCGCGCGATGGCGCACCTCGCGCGCATCGCCGGCTGAGGATCCGGGGGGTGTAAGCCCCTCGCCTCCCCGGCGTTCCACCGGCACCCATCGAGGTGTCGCGTGCGCTCCCTTCTGCCCGCCGATCCGCGCATCTGGCAGATCACCATGCTCACGAGCCTGCTCCTGTACGGGACGGCGGCGCTCGACTTCGACGTGAAGCCCCTGACCGCGGCGGTGATCGTCGGCACGGCGCTCTTCACCCAGCTCGCCTGCACCCGCATCTGGCAGCTCCCCGCGTTCGAGCCGAGGAGCGCGCTGATCTCGGCGCTGTCGTTGTGCCTGCTGTTGCGCACCAACGAGCTCTGGGTGGCGGCGTTGGCCGCGTGGGTGGCGATCGCGAGCAAGTTTGTGCTCCGCGTGAACGGGAAGCACGTCTACAACCCCACCAACCTCGCTCTGGCCGTGCTCCTGCTCACCGGGGAGGCCTGGGTGAGCCCGGGCCAATGGGGGAACGCGGCGTTCTCCGCCTTCCTCTTCGGCTGCATCGGCGGCCTCGTGGTGTACCGCGCCGCGCGCAGCGACGTGACGGTCGCCTTCTTCGCGTTCTACGCCGCGCTCCTGTTCGGCCGGTCGCTCTGGCTCGGCGAGCCCCTGGCGATCCCGCTCCACCGGATGGAGTCCGGGGCGCTCCTGCTCTTCGGCTTCTTCATGATCTCCGACCCGCGCACGACCCCCGACAGCCGCGCGGGCCGCGTCCTGTTCGCCGCGCTCGTCGCGTCGGGCGCCTGGTACGTCCAGTTCCGCCTGTTCCGGACCAACGGCCTGCTCTGGTCGCTGGTCGCCGTCTCCACGCTCACCCCGCTCGTCGACCGGCTCTTCCGCGGCGAGCGCTACCGCTGGCCCACGCTCAGCTGGAGGATCGCGTGACCCACCTCGCCAAGAACGTCGCCGCCGTGCTGCTCGCGCTGGCGGTCCCCTCCGCGGCGCTCGGCTTCTGCGGCTTCTACGTGGCCCAGGCCGACGCCCAGCTCTTCAACCAGTCCTCCCAGGTGGTGATCGCCCGCGACGGCGACACGACGGTGATGACGATGGCCAACGACTACCGCGGCGCGCTGGAGGAGTTCGCGATCGTGATCCCCGTGCCGGTCGCGGTGAAGCGCGACCAGGTGAAGGTCGCGGAGAAGGCCTGGATCGACCGGGTGGACGCCTACTCGGCGCCGCGGCTCGCGGAGTACCACGACCCCGACCCCTGCCCGGACCCGATCGCCTACGACGAGGACCGGTCGATGAAGATGGCCCGCCCCACGTCGGCCGCCGAGATGGCCGGCGCGCCGGCCCGTACGCGACGCGACGAGGCCCTCGGCGTGCGCATCGTCGACAGCTACACGGTCGGCGAGTACGACATCCTCATCCTCTCCGCGGAGCACAGCGCGGGGCTCGAGACCTGGCTCACGGAGAACCGCTACCGCATCCCCCCGGGCGCGGGGCCGATCCTCGAGAGCTACATCCGCCAGAACATGCGCTTCTTCGTCGCGAAGGTGAACCTCGGCGAGCACCTCCGGATGGAGCAGCCCTACCTCCGGCCGCTCCAGGTGCGCTACGTGTCACCCAAGTTCATGCTGCCCATCCGGTTGGGCATGGTGAACGCCGACGGGCCGCAGGACCTGCTGATCTACACGCTCACGCGGCAGGGGCGCGTCGAGACGACCAACTACCGCACCACGCGCATCCCGACCGACGTGCAGCTGCCGGTGTCGGTGAAGAGCGACTTCGGGCGCTTCTACAAGGCGCTCTTCGCGCGCCAGGTCGAGCGCAAGGGCATGGAGAGCGTGTTCCAGGAGTACGGCTGGCCCCTCTCGGTGATGTGTGATCCGTGCTCGGCGGACCCCGTGCCACCCGACCAGCTGGCGGCCCTGGGCGCGGATTGGATCGGCACGAGCCCGGGCAAGACGGCCAACGCCGCGTACCTCACGCGGCTGCACGTCCGCTACGACCTCGCCCACTTCCCGGAGGATCTCGTCTTCCAGGAGACCCCCGACACGTCCACGTTCCAGGGCCGCTACGTCGTGACGAACCCCTTCGTCGGCGACACGTCCTGCCCGGCGGGGCGGCGCTACGAGCAGGAGTTGGCGGCGCGCCAGGAGGAGGAGGTGCGCAACCTCGTGGGCCTGACCGGGTGGAGCGCGTCGGAGATCTGGCGTGCCGTCCCGAAGCGGGCGCGCCCGGTGCCGCCGGAGCCGGACGAGGATCCGGGGTTCTGGGAGTGGAAGTAGCCGCCATCCGCGCCGATGCCCCGCGGAGGAGGGGGGGCGTTGCGGGGGGGCACCCCCCCGCCCCAAGACCTACTCGCCCTCGTCCCGCCAGGTCCCCGCGCGCGTGAGGCGCTCCTCGGCCTCCTCCGGCGAGAGCTGGCCCTCGGCGGGCGGGTAGTCCTGGAAGAACGGGGTCACGTCGGTTGCGCGCACACGGCGGCGCATGGCCAGGAAGTGCAGGTACTGCTCGGGCCAGCGCCAAACCCAACCCTGGAAGCGGTCCACGAACGCCTGGTACGACCGCTCCACGGTGCCCTGCCAGGGGAGCTCCTCGGTGATGACGACCCGGTGCCGGGCCTCGCCGGGCGCGCGGATCACGTAGGTCGGGAGCAACGCGGCGCCGGTCTTCTTCCAGATCTGCGCGGGTTGTACCGAGAGGTTGGCGCGGCGGCCGAGGAAGTCGACCTCGACCCACTTCTTGCCGCCGCCGCCGTCGAACGCGAGCCCCAGCACCTCGTTGCGCGCGAGGCACTCGAACGCGGGGCGGAGGAAGCGGAAGACGTTGATGTGCGCGACGGGGAGCCGCTTCTCGAGCTCCCACCGCCGGGCCAGGATCTTGCGCCAGAGCGGGGTGGTGCGCGTCTCCCGGAGGATCTCGGCCCACACCGGCGGGGGCGCCGAGAGCTGGTTCATCGGGTACCCGATGTGGCCGAGCGCGGGCATGATCATCTGGTTGGCGCCGAAGTGCCCGATGAGCACGATGGCGCCCTTGCCGCGGGCGCGCGCGGCGTCGAGGTGCTCGCGGCCCTCGACGACGCAGGTGTCGCCGATGGTGTCGGGGTCGAGCCAGGGGTAGCGCAACACCTCGAGCTCGTTGAACATCGTCAGGCGGTAGGCGTCCGCGAGGATGTCGTCCTCGGGGCGCGGCATCGGGCGGCCCGCGTAGACGCGGCGGAGCTCGTCGCGCATCTCGGCGTCGCCCATGCGGCGGACCACGCCCGCGCCGACGCGCGCCGTCCGCACGAGGAGTTCGCGCGGCACGCGGTTGATGACGGCCTGGCCCGGGTAGTACAGGAACAACCCGCCGAGATCCTTGACGAGGAGCGACGGTTTCATTCGCGCTCGTCCCGCGCCGGGTCGACCGGCACCGCCAACACCGCCTTCTTGTCGATCTTGCCGTTCGGGAGCGCGGGGATGGCGCGCCAGAACTCGACGATGCGCGGCACCTTGTAGGACGCGAGCCGCTCCCGGCACCACGCCTGGGCGGCGCGCACGCTCAGCTTCGAGCCCGGCGCCACCTGGACGATCGCGCGGGCGACCTCGCCGCGGAGGCGCTCCTCGGCGCGCACCACCACCACGCTCCGCACGTCCGGGTGCTGCGCCAGGGCCTGCTCGATCTCGAGCGGGAACACGCGGATGCCGCCGATCTTCAGCATCTCGCTCCGGCGCCCGGAGAAGTACACGAAGCCGTCGGCGTCGGTGTAGACGAGGTCGCGGGTGGCGTACCAGCCGTCCTGGAACTGCGCGGCCGTCTCCTCGGGCTGGTTCACGTAGCCGAGCGCGACGGCGGCCCCCTTCATCCAGAGCTCGCCCACCTCGCCGGGCGGCACGTCCTGGCCGGATTCGTCGACCACGCGCATCGTGTAGCCGGGGATGGGTCTTCCGGTGGAGCCGGGGCGGCGCGGCCCGTCGGCGAGCATGCCGAGGCCGACGCCGGTGGTCTCGGTGCTGCCCCAGACCGGGAGGAAGCGGGCGGAGAACGCCGCCTCCATCCGCTCGAGCGTGGCGGGGGAGACGTAGGCGCCGCCCGCCTCCAGCACGCGGAGCGAGGAGAAGTCGAGCCGGGCGCCTTCCTGGAAGTCGAGCAGCATCTCGTAGAAGCTCGGGACCGCCATCATCCAGCTCACCCGGAAGCGCTGGATGGTCTCGGCGATGTGGCGCGGCGAGAGCGAGTCCACGACGACGAAGGCGCCGCCGTACAGGATGGAGCGGTGGAACAGCTCGTGCGGGTGCGCGAACACCGAGAACATGCCGAGGTACACGTCGTCGGGGGAGAAGCCGAGGCCCTCCGCGGTCGCGACGGCGTTGACGAGGATGTTCCGCGAGGTGGTGATCGCCCCCTTGGGGCGCCCGGTCGAGCCGCTCGTGTAGTTGAGGTAGCAGACCGTGTCGGCGGTCGCGACGAAGCGCGGGCGGCGCGTGGACGGGGTCGAGGGCTCCATCTCCGCGACGGGGATGGACCACCGCACCTTGGGGGCGAGGTGGCGCGCGAGGGCCTCGAACGCCGGCTCCCACACGATCGCCTGGACGCCCGCGACCTCGAGCTGGTCCTCGATCTGTTCCGGGTGGAGCTTGAAGTTCACCGGCACGAACACGGCGCCGGCGCGCGCGCAGGCGAGGAAGCCGACGACCACCTCGGGGCGCTTGTTGAGGAGGAAGGCGACGGGCGCACCGGGCGGGAGGCCGGCGTCCTCCCAGGCGACGGCGACGCGGTCGACCGCGGCGTCGAGCTCCGCCCAGGTGAGCTGGCGGTGCTCGCCGAGCAGCGCGGGCCGATCGCCGTGGGCGGCGGCGGTGCGGCGGAGCACCTCCCCGAGGGGCAGGTTCGCGAGCGCGGCGATCATCGTCCTCCTACGGGGGCGCACTGGTACCCGCGTGGCCGGCGCGCCGTCAACCGTCCGGCGCCTCGTGGGCGTGAGACGCCGGCATCACGCGGCACGCGAGCCCGGCCGGGGGAGCCGTCGCAGCGCGGCGAGGCACGCCCGCGCCTCCCCCGTCGCGAGGGGCCCGCCTCCGTACCGGGCGGCGTACACGAGCTCGCCGAGCCGGCGGAAGGGCGCCGCGTGCGCGCCCGCGCGCGCCTCGAGCCAGGTCGCGGCCTCCAGCATCGGGAGCTCGGCCGGGAGCGCCCAGCCGCGCCTCCGCACGATCCGCCGCGCGTCGGCGCAGAGCCGCGCGCCCGCGTCGAGCCGCGCGGACCGCGGGCCGCCCAGGCGCCCGAGCACGCCGCGCGCGCCCAGCAGCGTGACGGCGAGGGCGACCACGACGACCACCATGCCCACGAGCCCCGCGCGGATCGGGCTCTGCGACCGGCTGTCCGCGGCGACGAGCACCCGCTTCCCGACGGCGCCGTAGGCCGCGAACTGGGCCTGCATGTCGTACTCGACGATGTCGCGGTACCAGGCGGCCACGAGCGCGTCGAGCCGGGCGCGCAGGCCGTCGCCGTCCACGGTGGGCAGGGCCGAGGCCGGCGT
Organism: uncultured Enterobacteriaceae bacterium; assembly: GCA_964457335.1. Lineage (GTDB taxonomy): Bacteria > Myxococcota_A > UBA796 > UBA796 > SXON01 > CAJBVW01. The sequence continues at coordinate 9,534 of CAYWGD010000150.1, forward strand.
GGGATCGAGCGTGGCCCAGCCGGCGGCCGTCCGGACCTCCACCCAGGCGTGCGCGTTGCCGCGGCGCACCACGATCGTGCCGTCCTCCGCGAGCTCCCCGGAGTGGAAGCCGGTCGCGAGGCGCGCCGGGACGCCCCGCGCGCGCAACAGCACGGTCAGGGCGCTCGCGAAGTACTCGCAGTGGCCCTCCTTCGCCTCGAACAAGAACCACGCGAGGGGGTCCCCCTCGGGAGGCGGGGGCGACTCCACGTAGCGGTAGGTGGTGGCGAGCCAGTCGGAGAGCGCGCGGGCGACCACGGCGGGGTCGCCCTCCTCGGCGGGGACCACGCTCCAGGCGAGGGAGGTGACGCGCCCGTCGAGCGTGGGCGGGAGCTGGAGCCAGGGCTCGATGTCCGTGTCGTCGACCCGCTCCAGCGGCACGTCGCGCCCGTAGGCCGTGTAGTGGACGGCGCGGCCGGGGGTCAGCGGGGCGAAGGCCCCGCCGGGCTTCGCGCGCACGGGCAGGCCGTCGACGCGGAGCACGTCCGGCACCCCGAAGAGCACGTCCCCGCCGATGGGCTCGAGCCACACCTCCGCGCGGCGATCCCAGGGGGCGTCGAGCGGGGCGCGCTCGATCGGCGTGCCGACGCTCCAGCGCGTCCCGTCGAAACGATCGAGGGCGCGCCCGCGCAGGTGGAAAGGCCCCGGCACGGGCCGCCCGTCGGGCCCGGTCACGCGGACGCGGAGGACCTCGGCGCCGTCCTCGCTGACGAGCCCCTCCTCGCCGAGCGTCACGTCGTCCGGGAAGCGCTGCCCGCCCAGCTGGCCGCGCCCGAGGTAGCCGCCGTCCAGCCGCGGCAGGACCGCGAACAGGAGCCCGGCGAGCAGGGCGGCGCCGGTCCCGAGCGCGAGCTCCACGCCGCGCGGCGCGCTCCCCCGCAGCTCGGCGCGCAGGAGCGCCACCGGGAGGAGCGCCGCGTAGAGCACCAAAAGCGGGGCGAGGAGCACGGTCTCGCTGCCGACGGCGCCGAGGAGCAGCAGCAGGGTCGCGAGCAGCAGCGCCACGCGGAGGTCGTCCGGGGAGCGGCCCATCCAGCCGCGGTGGGCCAGGAGCCAGCCGACCAGGATCGCGAAGCCGAGCGTGGGGCTGGCGACGGCCGCGGTGAGCCCCGTCGCGAGCAGGACGGCGCCGTGCGCCACGGCCCACCCGTTGCCGGAGAGCCGCGGCCCGGGCGACACGATCAGGCAGAGGGTCGCCACGGCGATGGCGAGCCCCGGCGCCCCCGAGACGGCGAGCGAGCCGAGCCCCGCGAGGAGCACGCCCCGGTGCGGCCAGCCGGGCTTCACGCGGCGCCCCGCGGGAGCATCGCCAGCACGGTCAGGAGCCGCCGCCGGTGGCTGGCGCCCGCGAGCGGTGGGATGCGCTCACCGGCGCCCTCCAGGCCCACGGCGTCCCCGCGCCGCGTGTGCAGGAGCACCTGCCCGCAGGCCTGCCGGATCGCGCGCTCCCCGCCGTCCGCGAGCCGCACGACCACCTCGCCCCCGGCCTCCGCGCTCCGCACCGCCACGAGCGGCGCGCCCACCCGCGCGCTCGTCGGCCAGTGGATGCGGCGCACGGGATCCCCGGGCGCGTAGGCCCGCAGCCCCGCGAGGTCGCCGCTCCCGCCCCGGGTCGGCCGCGTGGCCGTCATGTCGCCGAGCCCGAGGCCCCCGTCGGCGGCGTTGCCGCGCTCCGGGCCCGGGTACACGAGGACCTCCGCCGGCACGTCGATGTCTCGCCAGCGGAGCACGAGCCCGAAGGGGAAGCGCGAGCCGATGCGGATGCGCGCGAAGCCGGCCGGGCCGCGCTCCGGGAAGGTCCAGGCCGCGGGCTCCTCCCGCGCCTCGCCGGGGCCCACGCGGTCGAAGCGCGCCTTCGCGCCCCCACCGTCCCGCTCCTCCACCTCGACGGCCCACGCGGCGCCGACGCGGCGCGGGTTCTCCAGCACGAGCGCGCCGGTCGCGGCCTGCCCGGCGAACAGCTCGGGCGGCAGGGCGCGGCGCACCACGAGGGCGCGGAGGTTCCACTCGGCGAGCAGGTTGTTGATCACGAGCACCGCGAGGAGCGCGGCGAGCACGACGTAGACGAGGTTGTTGCCGGTGTTGACGGCGCCGAAGGTCAGCCCCGCGAGCACCAGCAGGAACCACACCCCCGACAGCGTGGGCCGGACGGCGTTCCAGGGGTTCGGCGGGCGCATCAGACGGGCGGACGCAGCCCGGCGAGCACCCCGCGGATGGCCGCCGCGCCGCCGTCCTCGCCGGTCTCGGCCCGCGGGAGCACGCGGTGGGCGAGCACCGGGACGGCCAGCGCGCGGATGTCCTCGGGGACGAGGTGATCGCGCCCGCGGAGCCGCGCGAGGGCCCGGGCGGCGCGGATCAGCGCCTCGGCGCCGCGCGTCGACACCCCGCGGGCCAGGGCGGGCGTGGTGCGCGTCGCGGCCACGAGGTCGAGCACGTACTCCTCGATCTCCGGGTGCATCCGGACGGCCGCCGCCTCGTCACGGAGCCGGTGGAGCGCCGCGGGGTCGATGGGGGCGTCGTCGTCGGAGAAGCGGGCCTCGCCCCGCAGGATGGCGCGCTCGGCGTCCCGCGACGGGTAGCCCATCGAGGTGCGCACGAGGAAGCGGTCGAGCTGGCTGTCGGGGAGCGGCCAGGTGCCCTGGTGCTCGTGCGGGTTCTGGGTCGCGATGACCAGGAAGGGGTCGGGCAGCGCGTGCGTCTCGCCGTCCACGCTCACCTGCCCCTCGTTCATCGCCTCGAGCAGCGCCGACTGAGTGCGCGGCGTGGTGCGGTTGATCTCGTCCGCGAGCACCACGTTCGCGAAGATGGGGCCGGGGCGGAAGCCGAAGGCGCCCGTGCGGGGCTCCAGCACGGTGGCGCCGAGGATGTCGGAGGGGAGCAGGTCGGAGGTGAACTGCACCCGCTTGAAGCGCCCGCCGAGGGCGCGCGCGAGCGTCAGCCCCAGCGTGGTCTTGCCCACGCCGGGCACGTCCTCCAGGAGCAGGTGCCCGCCGGCGAGCACGCACACGAGCGCGAGCTCCACGACCTCGGGCTTCCCGACCACCCGCCGCTCGATCCCGGCCCTGAGGGCGGCGAGCGCGTCCGTCCCCTGCGCGGGACCGGTCAACCCGCGACGAGCCCGCCCAGCGTGGTCATCTCGTACTGGCAGCCGGGCTCGAGGGTCTCCTCTTCGCTGGAGACGATCTCGATGTTCTCCCAGCCCTCCCAGTCGTCCTCGCCCTCGACGCAGGCGTCGCCCTCGGTGGGATCGACGCGCGCGCCGCCGAAGATCTGCCACTTCACGGGGCCGTCGGCCTCCGTGTCGCTGCCGTACACGACGGTGCTGTAGGTGAGCTCGCAGCCGGTGATCGTGCCGATCGCGTACACGGCCTCGTCGATGTAGAGCGTGGCCTTCGAGCCCTCGAACGCCACGGCGTAGGAGAAGGTCTCCTGGTAGCCGGGGACGTCGGTGAGGTCGGGGTGGCACTCGTCCACGAGCGGATCGTCGTCGTTGTTCTCGACCTGGACGGTGACGTCGTAGAACAGCGCGTCCTCGGGGATCTTGGACTCGTTGCACGCGAGGAGCGAGAGGGCGAGCAGCACGGCGCGGGCTCCGGGGGACGCCCGCCACCATAACACCGGACGCGCCGCGCGCGGAGCGCCCGCTTGCCGGGCCGTCGAAGTCCCGCTTCGGGCGCCGCCTTCCCGGGCGCGCGCCCGCTTCGGAGGAACCGTCGGCAGCGGCGTCCGAGCCCGTTGACACCCCTCGGGTCGGGACCTACATTGCGCCGCCGCCGGGCTTCCCGGCCCCCTCCCCCTCTCGCTCTTGCCCCTTCGGAGGCCGCGTGGCCGAGTCCACTTCTCTCTTCGTCTGCCGCCCCTCCGATGTCGCGGCCCTGCGCGCCCACTACGACGCGGCGCGCGCCGGCACGTCCCGCACCGTCGTCCTCGAGGCCCCCCTCGGCGGCGGCAAGCGCGCGGCGGTCGGCGAGCTCGTGCGCGGGCTCCCCAAGGACGAGGACGTCCTGGTCATCCGCGCGGCCCTGTCCGACGAGGAGGACGGCCTCCGCACGTTGCTCCGCCTGTACGCGGCGCTCTACGGCGCGCTGTACCGGGACGCGGTGCTCCGCGGCAAGGTGGAGATGATCCTCAACGCCCAGCTCCCCCAGCACCCGAAGCGCGTGCAGGGCTGGTACCAGGCGTTCATCGAGGGCCTCAAGAAGAGCGTCCCGGCCGAGGGCGAGCAGTCCTTCCAGGTCACGCTCCCGCGCGACAACCCGATCATCGGCTTCGCCGAGATCCTCTCCGGCATCTCCCGCAAGCTCACGACCGTGCTGGAGATCCAGAACGCCTTCAACAGCCACTCGGTGTCGACCTTCACGGCGCTCGAGGGCCTGCACGCCGCCCGCCACGAGAACGGCAAGCTGCTGATGATCCTCGGGCTCGAGCCCGTGGACGACGCGGCCAAGGCGTGGATGCCCGCGCCGCTCCTCGACTTCCTCGACCGCCGCAAGGACGAGCTGCACAAGCACGTCATCGCGCCGTGGGGGGCCGAAGAGGTGGCCGCCTACGTCGAGAGCAAGGGGCTCACCGCCACCGCACCCGGCCGCATCGCGGAGATCGTCGCCGGCCGCCCCGCGTACGTCGCGGAGCTCGTCGACGTGCTGCAGGAGCGGAACCTGCTGGGCGACGCGCTCGAGGGCGCCACGCTCCAGTCGCTCGCGCCGCTCGCGCCTGACGCCGAGGAGCTCAGCGAGCCCGCGCCGCCCCAGGAGGGCAAGCGCCGCGAGGTCGGCGCCGCCGACGCGGACCGCGTGCAGTACCTCTGCGCGCTGCTCGGCCTGTCCTTCCCCTCCGGCCTCGTCGCCGACATGGACGCGCTCGATCGCGACAGCGTGGACGATCTCCTCGACGCCTGCGGCGATCTCCTGCAGGAGCTCCAGTTCTCCAAGGGGCTCGGCACCTGGGTCTACCAGTTCAAGAAGGGCATCTGGCGCCAGGCGATCCTCGACGCGCACCAGTCCGAGCAGGACCACAACATCGCTCGTAACGTCGCGGCCTTCCTCGAGAAGTACCTCGTCCCGCGCGGCTACGAGTTCGTGGTCAAGACCTTCCGCATGTTCGCCGAGCACGGCGCCTACCAGCGCGCCGCCATCCTCCGCAGCGTGGCGCTCGGCAACGATCGCCCCGACGTGTGGGCGATGACGCAGGACGCGGTCAAGTACTTCGAGAACATCGCGTGGCCCGACCCGATGCGCCGCACGGTCTACATGAACCTCGTGGATCGTATGGTCCAGGGCGGCGAGGTGGACCCCACCGAGCGCCTCATCACCGAGGCCATGAGCTGGGCCACCGACAAGAACGACCGCGTCATGGAGGCGTGGATGCTCTTCGCGGGCAGCCGCCTCGACTTCCGCCGCTCCGACCTGTACCGGTCGCGGGACCGCGCGAAGGACGCGCTCAAGATGTACGCGGCGCTCGACGACAAGATGAAGATCGCCGAGATCCAGAACCACCTCGCGATGATCGAGTACACCGACGGCAACGTGAACGCCTCGCTCGACCACATCCGCCAGGCGATCGAGGCGGCGAACGTGCCGCCGGTGCAGGCCAACGCCGAGTTCATCCGCGGGCTCATCGCCAAGAAGGCGAAGAAGCTCCCGGAGGCCGCCGAGCACTTCCGAAAGTCGAACGAGATGGCCGGCGCCGTGGGGCTCGCCCCGCTCGCGCTCGAGGCCGGCTTCCACTACGGCGAGTCGCTGCTCCTCTCGCAGCAGACCTCCAAGGCGGCCGACGTGCTCGCGCGCGTCGCCCAGATCGCGCAGGCGCTCCAGAACAAGGTGCGCGAGCGCGCCGCCGTGGCCCTGCTCGCCCAGGCGCAGGGGATGCTGCACAACTACGAGTCGGCGCTCCAGTACGCGAGCCGCACGCTCCAGCTCTCCCAGGAGCTGAAGTTCGACCGCTTCGTCCCGCTGGACATCTTCAACGTCGCCTACTTCAACCTGCAGCTCGGCCGGCACACCGAGGCGCTCTCGCTCTTCGCGAAGGCCCGCGAGCGCGCCAACGCCGAGGACGTCGCGTTCCTCCGGGAGCTCGCGTTCAACACCGGCGTCGCGAGCCTCCGCATCGGCGAGAAGAGCAACGCCAGCACGTCCTTCCGCGAGGCGCTCACCCACGCGCAGAAGACGAAGGACTTCCGCAAGGTCATGCAGGCCAGCGAGAACCTCGCCGCGATCGAGCTCGACCGGGGCGACAAGGCCTCCGCGGCGCGCTTGCTGCAGGAGGCCATCAAGGCCGCCGAGGCCGCCAACCTCCGCGAGGAGCGGAAGGGCCTCCGCAAGAAGCTGGACGAGATCGGCGGCTGATCCAGGGCGCGACCCCGGCCGGGGACGGCCGGGGTCGGGTGTCCTC
>CAYWGD010000151.1:0-15959 GCA_964457335.1 uncultured Enterobacteriaceae bacterium
GGCAAACGTGTCGGGGACGATCCGGCTTCGGCGGGTGCCGGTCGAGGCGGGGGAGGCGTGTCTGATCGAGCTAGCCGGGGTGACGTTCCTGCGATGTGGCTCGAAGGGGAAGTTGGTCCTACCCGCGAAAGGCGAGCCGCTGTTGGGGGCCAGGCTCACGGGCGCCATGCTGGAAGACGCGCGCACCGCGGTGGTGGTGGATTGGGCGTTCGAAAGCGGGGCGCTCCAATGGGCCGTAGCTTCCGACGCAAGCTCAGCCCTCCTCCTGTCGGGAGTGCTCGCGCTCGGCTGGTCGGCTGATCAACTTCTGATGGGCCGGATCGTGGACCGTCGCCGGCTCGTCATCCCAACGGGACGGACGGAAGAACGTCTGGACTGGGTTCCGGAGTTTCCGACGGGCGAGGAACTCGTGCGCCTGGGCACCGCGCTCCTGACTGGGACGGAGTACGGCGGTTTTGCGCCTCTGCCGTCCGAAGCGCACGTCCTGTCCTGTATTGACGGGCTCGGGAGCCCCAGGGAGTGCCGTGTGCTCCTTCACCGCCCGGACGCCCCGAGCTTGCTTCCGAACGTCGGGGACCTCGCGCTCGCGCCAGGGGAGCATCGCCTCGCGATCGGCGAGTGGGCCGGGTACGCCCAGTGTGGCGCCATCGCGTCGCCGGTCGAGCCCTTCCGCGTCGAGGCGGGGCGGACGGGTTCCACCACCGTCCGCTGCGGTGCGCCCTCCGCCCGCGTGCGCATCGACCTTGCGGAGGGTGTCACCGCGACGTTGGATGGCCGCTCGTGGAACGGGCGCACGACGGTGCTCGCGGAGGGCGAGCACGCGCTCGTCCTGACGCGCGGGTGCCCGGAGAAACGGTACACGGTCGTCGTCGGGGCCGGTGCGGCGGAAGCCGGCGACCTCGTGGTCGAGACGGGGATGGCGACGGTGCTGCCAATCGCCGTGGCGCCCCCCGAACCGTTGATGACGACGATCGCGTTCGAGCAGGCCGGGCTGCGGGACGGTGAGCAATTGCGCGTAGGCAGCGGGCCCGTAGAGGCCGACTTCGGGGCGCTCGTCACGGATGGCAAGCTGCGCACGCGAGTCGACCAGGCATGTGGGCTCCACGACGTCGGGTTCCGAATGGTCGTCACCAAGACCGGTGCCCCGCGAGTCCTGGCCGGGTCTTCGACCTTGGATGTCAGGCCGGATGGCGTCACGGCCACGCCGGTACTGCTGTTACCCGAGCCCTTCGGTGACGCCTGCGAAGAAGCGAGGGTGAAGGTTTATAACTGCCTTCACCGGGGATGGAGTGTCGAGGCCGCGGACTACTACGGGAGTCGCTTGACGCCCGCCAACTGCTCGAGATTTTTGGGGGAGATCGACTGGTCTACGTGCACGCCGACCGAGCCCGAGTCCGCGCGCTCTGCGGGCGCTCAGCTCGGCGGCGCCCTCATCGCTCGGCGCTCCGGCCCCGAACCCTGCGACGGCGGCGCCCTCCCGACCGGCGGCCCCACCGGACACATCACCGAGGTCGATCTCCCGGGCTTCGACCCGGTCATGCGGTTCACGCACCTGAGCGGGGGAGGCTTCGCGATGGGGAGCGGCCCCGCCGAGGAGGGCCGCTTGCAGGACGAGCGCTGCCGGCGGGTGACGGTGGCCCCCTTCGCGCTGGCCACGACGGAGGTGAGCCAGTCCCAATGGACGGCCGTGATGGGAGAGGACCCGTCCGCGGCGGCGTACCAGGGCGTCTCGCTCCGCGGCATCACGTTCCCGGTCCAGGCCGTCTCCTGGTGCGACGCAGTCCGGTTCGCCAACGCGCTCTCCGAGAAGACGGGGCGCACGAAAGCCTACGCCGACGCGGAGCAGTGCGAGGAATGGGGTGTCCGGTGGGTGACCACTGCGACGGGCTTCCTCCTGCCCACCGAGGCGCAGTGGGAGTACGCGGCGCGGGCGGGCACCGCGGACGTGTACGTCGGCACCTCGGACCCGTCGGAGATCTGCAGCTACAGCCTCGTCGCAGACGCGAGCACGAAGACGAAGTTCTCTGCCTGGGAGACCGTCGCGTGCGACGACGAGCGCGTCGGTCCCGGGCCGGTCCTCGCGAAGACGCCGAACCACTGGGGCCTCTTCCAGATGGGCGGGAACGTCCGGGAGTGGGTCTGGGACCCGTACAGCGGAGGGGCGGGCACCGGCGGCGCATCGCTCCACGTGGCCCGCGGCGGCTCCTGGTTCGGCTCGCCCGAGACCCTCCGGATCGCCTACCGGGCCCCCGGAGAGGCGAGCAGCCGCACCGCGTACGTCGGCCTCCGCCTCGCGCTCCCCCTGCCGGCCCCCACCCGGCAGGAGCCCGATCCCTTCGATCCCGCCATGCCCCCGTAGCGCCTACCCCCCCTCCCCCAACGCCCGCCGAAGCCAGAACCCGAGCACCCGCCACTCCGTCGCGCGCACCCGCGCCGCGTTCCGCGCGTTCTCGGTCGCCGGCGCCTCGTCCGGCTCGGCGAGCCGCCCGAGCCGCTCGGCGCAGGCCGCCCCGAGCACGGTCCACCCCCGCCGGCGAACCTCGGGATCCGCGGCCCGCGTCCCGAGCAGCGCCAGCGTCTCGCGCACCGCGGGGGCCGTCGGGTCGTCGACGAGCTCGACCGGGCCGAGCGGGCCGAGGTCGATCCAGGCCTCCTCCACCGGGTTGTCGGGCAGGGTGAAGCCGTAGTTGAAGAGGAGTCGCCAATCCGGCTTGGCTCCGTAGCTGTCGCGCACCGGGGCGCCCGCGGGCACGGCGCGCGCGGCCCGGACGACGAAGCGGTCGCCCTCCATCCCCCACGTGGCCTCGGGATCGGGGTCGTGGTCGAAGAGATCGGCGAAGGGGGCCAGCGCCTCGCCGAGGGCCCCGAGCGCGAACACCCGGGCGTTCACGAGCGTGCGCGCGAAGAGCCACTCCTCCACCTCGAGCCCCTCGAGCCCGGGCACGCCCTCCCGGATCCAGCCGTGCTCCTCCACGAGCCGCGCGCGGCGGCCGGGGAGGAAGAGCTCGATCGTGGTGCCGCGGAGCGCGGCGAGGTCGGCGTCGTCGAAGAAGAGCGGGTGCGCCGGCAGCGCGGTGGGGAGCGTGTCGAGCCAGGGGACCCAGCGGGGCGGGCGCGCGCGCCGCAGGTACACGAGCGCCGCCGCGAGGAGCACGTGGTCGAGGGCCTCCCCGCGCCAGCGGGCCGCGAGCGCGCGCCCACAGGGCAGCCCCTCGGCCACCGCGCGCGTGATCAGGCAGGCAGCCGGAAGCGCGAGGAGGGGCGTGCCCTGGACGAGGTCGCCCGCCGCCGACGCGCTCCGGCGCCCGGGCTCGCCGGCCACGCGGATCGGGCCGACGTACCCGCCGTCTGCCTCGACCCAGGCGATCAGTCGCGCGACGGGATCGGACGTGGAGGGCACGTCCCCCTCCTACTCCTCCGACCCCGGGCGCGCCCACCCCGACGTCGCGGTGCGGGTCGGTGACATCCACGAAAAAATCACGAGCGCCCGCGATTGACTTTTGGATCCAACACTCCGAGCATCCGGCCGCCACCCCGGAGCCCCCATGATTCTCTCCACGTTGTTCCTCCTCCTCGGCTGTTCCACCCCCTGCGACAAGGCCGCCGAGGTCATGGTCGCCATCGGCGACGTGCCCGCCGACAAGAAGGGCGACGCCGCCGAGGGCTGCGAGTCCCAGTACGAGAAGCCCGAAGACAAGGCGTTCACGGACGCGATCGCCGCGTGCGTCGACAAGACGGGCGACGAGCAGAAGACGTGCGCATACACCGTCAAGGTCGAGCGCTCCGCGAACAAGGCCCGCGCCGAGAAGGACTGGAGCTACATGACCTCGCGCTGCAAGGAGTACGGGACCCTGGTCCCGGCCTGCGACGGCATCGTGAAGGAGGCCATCGGCGAGGCCAGCAAGGAGCTGCTCGCGATCCGCGACAAGGGCGAGGACTCCATCAAGGCCTGCGTCGAGCTCAAGGGCGCCGCCGAGGCGGGCGGCCCCGAGGCCGTCGCCGCGGCCGAGGCCCTCTGCGAGGAGGCGGAGGCCTCCGCCTACGCCGCCGAGGGGATGGCGCAGGCCAAGGCCAACGCGGCCGCGAACAAGGCCGACATGCCGATCCGGTGCAGCATGGCGCTCGAGAAGCTCCAGGCGCTGAACAACGACTGGGCGAAGGGCCGCGCGAAGGAGGCCGCCCAGGGCTGCTACGTCGATCTCGGTGAGGTCATCCTCGCGGCCGAGGTGCCGAAGATGAAGTACTCCTGCTCCTACCACGCGCAGCAGGTCTACGACGTCGTGAAGGCCTACGACCTGCACGACCCCGAGCTCGACGTGCTGATGGCGAAGGCCGACGGGCTCTGCGCGAAGAAGGGCTGATGCACACCGCCTAGCCGCGCTACGGCCGGGCCTGCGCTATCATCCGCCGCCACAGGACGTGGTGATGGAGCGGGCCCGCATCGGACCGTACGAGACCCTCCAGGAGATCGGCCGGGGCGGCATGGGCGTGGTGTACCGCGCCCGGCACGCCGCGACGGGCGCCCAGGTCGCCCTCAAGGTCGCGCGCACGTCGAGCGGGATGTTGTCCAGCATCCGGACGGAGATCCGCGCGCTCCTCCGGGTGCAGCACCCGAGCGTCGTCCGCATCCTCGACCACGGCGTCGACGGCGGCGCGCCCTGGTACGCCATGGAGTTCCTGGAGGGCCGCTCCTGGCTCGATCTCAACCGGGAGCTCTGGCCGCGCGCGCGCGCCCCGACCCAGAGCACGCTCGACCTCTGCGACGTGACCGCGTCCACGCCGAGCATCGACTATTCCGACGACCGCCACGTCGCGGATCCGGCGCCCGAGGCCGGGACGGGGCGCTCCCTCGCGGCGAACGGCCGCCTGGGCGAGATCCTCCGCCTCGCGATGCGCGTCTGCACCCCGCTGGCCGTGCTCCACGGGCGCGGGCTCGTGCACCGCGATCTCAAGCCCGCCAACGTGTTCCTCCGCGCCGACGGCCAGCCCGTGCTCGTGGACCTCGGCCTCGCCGCGCGCTTCGCCCGCCAGGGCCGCGAGCGGCTCGAGGTCGCGGGGCTCGTCGCGGGCACCGCGCAGTACATGGCGCCGGAGCAGGTGCGCGGCCGCCACGTCGACGCGCGCGCCGACCTCTACTCGCTCGGCGCGATGCTCTACGAGTCGATCACGGGCCGCGTGCCGTTCACCGGGCAGACGATCCAGGCGCTCCTCGGCGCCGTCGCCAACGACCCGCCCGTGCCGCCGAGCGTGCTGGTCGACGGCGTGTCCGCGGAGCTCGACGGCCTCGTGCTCGCGCTGCTCGCCAAGGACCCCCGCGACCGCATCGGCTACGCCGACGACGTGGCGGTCGCGCTCGCGCGCATCGCTGGCGAGCCCTTCGGCCGCGGCGAGGAGCCGCGCGCCTACCTCTACCGGCCGGGGGTGGCCGGCCGCGACGAGGTGATGGCGCCCGTGCTCGCCCGCGCCGACCGCGCGCGCACCGGCTCGGGCTCGCTCGTGCTCATCGGCGGGGAGAGCGGCGTCGGCAAGACCGTGCTCGCCGCCGAGGTGGGCCGCGTCGCGTCCCGGCGGCATCTCACCGTCGTGACCGGCGAGTGCACCGCCACCCTCGCGTCCGAGCAGACGCTGCTCGAGAGCGCGGGCGCGCCCCTCCACCCGCTGCGGCCGCTGCTCCAGCTGGTCGCCGACTCCTGCCGCGCCGAGGGCGCCGCGGCCTGCGACCGCGTGCTCGGGCCCCACGCGGGGGTGCTCGCCCCCTACGAGCCGGCGTTCTCCGCGCTCCCGAGCCTGCGCCGCTGGCCCGAGCCCTTCGCGCTGCCCGGCGAGCTCGCGCGCCGCCGCGTGCTCGAGGCGCTCACCCAGACGCTCGAGTCCTACGTCGACGCCTTCGGCCCCGTCCTCGTCATCCTCGACGACGTGCAGTGGGCCGACGACCTCACGCTCGGCTTCCTCGGCTCGCTCACCCCCGAGTGGCTCGCGGCGCGCGGCGTGATGTTCCTCGGCACCTACCGCAAGGACGAGGTCGGCGACGGCCTGCGCGCGCTCCTGGCCGGCCCCGCGGTCGAGCGCGTGGACCTCGACCGGCTCCCGCCCGGCTCCATCGCCGAGATGGTGTCGGACATGCTCGCGGTGCACGTGCCGCCGCCGCCGTTCGTCGACTTCCTCTACGCCCGCTCCGAGGGCAACCCCTTCTTCGTGGCCGAGTACCTGCGCGTCGCGGTGCAGGAGGGCCTCCTCACCCGCACCGGCGGCCAGTGGCGGCTCCCCGCCGGGGAGCAGGACTTCGATCGGCTGCCGCAGCCGCGCTCGCTCGTCGCGCTCGTGGAGCAGCGGCTCTCCGGGCTGTCGGCGCGCGCCCGCGCCGTGCTGGAGATCGCGGCGGTGCTCGGCCGGGAGACGCACTCCGACCTCCTGGTCGCCGTCGCCGGCGGCAGCGACGACGAGGCGCACGAGGGGCTCCGCGAGCTCCTCGACCGGCAGGTGCTCGAGGCGGGGCCGGACGGCACCGTGCGCTTCCTCCACGACAAGCTCCGGGAGCGCGCCTACGCGGGCATCGACCCCACGCGCGCGATCGAGCTGCACCGCCGCGCCGGCGAAGCCCTGGAGCGCCGCGCGGGGGAGGGGAGCGCGACGTGGGCGCTGCTCGCGCACCACTGGCGCGAGGCGCAGGTGTGGACGAAGGCCGTCGACTACCTGGAGCGCGCCGTCGAGCAGGACCTCGCGCAGTTCTCCAACGCCGAGGCGAAGAAGCGCGTCGACGCCCTCCGCGCGCTCGGCGCCAGGCTCCCCGGCGGCCCGGGACCGCTCCGCACGGGGCGCTGGGCCCGCTTCCTCGCCGACGCCGCGCTCGGCCAGGGCGAGTTCGACGCGGGGCGCGCGCACGCCGAGGCCGCGCTGGCCGCGTTCGAGACCCCCTTCCCGGCCACCCCCGCCGCGATCGCGCGCTCGCTGCTCGCCCAGGTCGCGTGGATGGTGCTGCGGCGCGTGCTCCCGCGCGCGGGCGTCCCCGACGATCCCGACGCCCGGCGCATCCGCCAGGAGTCCCTCGGCGTGTTCGCCGTGCTCATGGACTTCTTCATCTACGAGAACGAGCCGCTCCGGGGCATCTACTCGGGGGTGCGGGTGGTCGCGATGGGCGAGCCCATGGGCCCGAGCCGGCCGGTCGCGCGGGCGCTCGGGCTCATCGGGCCCATCCTCATGGCCACGCCGCTCAAGGCGATCGGCCGCCGCTGGCGCCAGCGCGCGCTCGAGATGGCCGAGCGCCTCGGCGACCCGATGACGCAGGTGTACTGCGACGTCCGCATCGCCGCGAGCTACGTCTTCGTGGCCGAGTGGGCGGCGTGCGACCGGCTCCTCGACCGCGGGCTCGCGGTGGCGGCCCTCGCCCGCGACGACAAGCGCCAGGAGGAGGCGAACATCAGCCGCGCCTTCCAGCGCTACATGCAGGGGCGCTTCGCCGAGGCGCTCCAGTACTCCGAGGCCGTCGAGGTCTCGGCCCAGCGCCGCGGGGACCTCCAGAGCGTGTCCTTCGCCCGCTCGGGCCGCGCCCAGGCGCTCATCCGGCTCGGGCGGCTCCAGGAGGCCGAGGCGGCGCTCGCGCCCGCGCTCTCGCGCGTGGAGCGGGAGGGGACGCTCGCCGAGAAGGTGCTCGTCTGGGGCATCCTCGCGCTCCTGCGCCTCGAGCTCGGCGATCACCGGCAGGCGCGCGAGGTGGCCGGCCGCGCGCTCGAGCAGCTGCGCGCCGGGCCGATCGTGCTCTGGTTCTTCGCCCCCGCCACCTACGCGGTCGCCGAGGTGTGGCTCCGCCTCGCGGTCGGCGATCCGGACGCGGACATGCGCGCCCTCGCCGCCGCGCGCGCCCGCGACGCCGTGAAGATCGTCCGCACCTTCGCGAAGACCTTCCCCGTCGCCGACGCGATGCGCGGGCTCCTCGACGCGCGGACCGCCCGGCTCGACGGCAAGGGCCGTGCCGCCGAGCTCCTCGCCGCCGCGTCCGCCGAGCGCGCCGCCAGGGACGGCCTCCCCTACGAGGAGGCCCAGGCCCGCCTGCTCCTCGCCGAGCTCGGCGCCCCCGACCGCCTCGTGCACCTGCGCCGCGCCCGCGAGCTCCTCGTGGGCTGCGGCGCAACCCGGGAGGCCGGGCTCGTGCCGCTGGAGGCCGCCTGATCCGTCCGTCCGACGTGGCGGCGCTCGCCTGTCCCCGGTGCCGCGGCCGCCTCGTGTTCGAGGGGCACGCCACCGACGGCTGGCTCGACGACGGCGCGCTCCGCTGCATGGGCTGCGGCGGCGGCTGGCCCGTCCGCGACGGCTGGGCGCGGCTGTTCACCCCCGCCGACGTGCGCGGCGCCGACCGGCTGATGAACGTCATCTACGACCGGCTCGCCCCGCTGCACGACCCCATGGTCAAGGTCGCGCTCCCTCTCTGCGGCACCGGCACCGAGGACGGGCTCCGCGACGCCTACCTCCCGCGCCTCGACCTCGGCTCCCTCCCGACCGACCGCCCCGTGCGCATCCTCGAGGTCGGGATCGGGACCGGCGCCAACGTGCCCCGGCTGCGGGCCGCGCTCCGCGGCCGCCCCGTGGAGCTCTGGGGTGTCGACCTCGCCCCCGGCATGGCCCGCATCTGCCGCCGCCGGGCGCGCCGCCACGGCTGGGATCTGCGGCTCGCGCTCGCCGACGCCCACGCGCTGCCCTTCCCCGACGCGAGCTTCGACCGCGTGTTCCACGTGGGCGCCACCAACAACTACCGCGATCCCGCGCTGGCGCTGCGCGAGATGGCCCGCGTGGCGAAGCCCGGCACGCCCATCGTGGTCGTCGACGAGCGCTTGGATCCAGACCGATCCAACTCGCTCTGGCACCGTGCCACGTTCCGCGCGGTCTGCTTCTACAACCCCTGGCCCGAGGACCCCGTCGCCGCCGTGCCCGCGGGCGCGGACGTGCGCGACGAGCAGTTGGCCCGCTTCTTCTACTGCGTCACGTTCGCGGTCCCGCCGGGTGGATGAGCGCGTCGTAGAGCGCCGAGAACTCTCCACCGGTGAAGTCGATCGTCGCGCCGTTGAACCAGCCCCCCGCGGGCGTAGCCAGGAAGCAGACGAGCTCGGCCACCTCCTCGACGGTGCACATCCGCCCCGCGGGTGACACCTGCGCCGTCACCGTCGGGAGCCGCTCCAACGCCGGGCCCGCGAAGGTACGCTCGACCGCCGGCGAGAACACACCCCCGAACTTCACGAGGTTCACCCGGTAGCCCTCGGGGCCGAGCTCGAACGCGAGGTGACGCGCGTACACCTCGAGCGCCGCCTTCGACGCCGCGATGAGCGCGGTGCCGCGGAGCACGCTCTCGCCCATCGGGTTGGTGAGGCCCACGATCCGCGCGCCCGGCGCGAGCACGCCCTCGTCGTGGAGCGCGCGCGTCCAGTACACGAAGGAGTGCGCCATCACCTCGAAGGTGCGCTCCATCTGTCGGGGCGCGACGTAGCTCGGAGTTGGTTCTTCTTGGGGCGGGGGGAGGGCCCCCCGCAACGCCCCCCCTCGGGTGCTGAGCGATCCCACCGACGCGCCGGCCAGGGCGTGCACGAAGAGCGACACGCCCCCACCGAGCTCGCGGAGCGCCCGCGCGCCCTCGACGGCGCTCTCCGGGGTGCCCGCGTCACCCACGCCGAGCACCGCGCGGCGCCCGGCCGCCTCGACGTCGCGGGCTACGGCGGCGGCCTCCGCCGGGTGGTTGTCCCGGTGCAGGCCCCACACGTCCAGCCCGAGCCGGGTGGCGGCCGTGCGCGCGATGGCGCTCCCGCTCTGCCCCGACACCCCGAGGACGACCGCCCAGCTCACGACGGGCCCCGCGTGGCACGTCTGGGGATCGCGGGCGCGCCGCGCGGGATGCCCACGCGGGCGCGCACCTCGTCGATGTCGTCGGCCCACCACTCCTCGTACGGGTGCCAGAGCAGGTTCGGGCACGCGCGGCCGACGCGGAGGCCCCACGCCGTGACGCGGAGCGTCCGGAGCGGCTCCCCGTACGCGCGCATGACCAGCGGCGTGGCCACGATCCCCATCGCGCCGAAGGGCTCGCCGAAGTTCGCGAAGTTGAACGCCTGGAGCCCGGCCTCGCTCACCGGGTCGGCCGGCACGCCGAAGAGCGTGTGGTGGAAGTCGTGCACGCGCACGAAGCGGTCCATGACCCAGTTGTCCGCCAGCGCCTGGGCGAGCGGCGGGTAGGCCTTCACCTGCCCGCCCACGGCGATGCCGTTGTCGCGGAGGAAACGCGCGAAGGTGTGGCCGAAGCTTCCAGCCGGCAGGTCGAGGAGCGCGTCCACGTCGATGGGCGCGGCGTTGAGCGCGCGGAGGTGGGCGGCGCGCGCCGGGTCGAGGTCCCGCGCGAGCCGCAGGTAGAGCGTGCGGACGAGCCACGTGTCCGCCACCGCGTCCGCGAACTGCACCGCCTGCCGGAAGTCCAGCGGTGTCACCACGAGGCGTGCTCCGGCGCGGATCGCCCTTCGGACCTTCACGCCCATGTCAGCGGCCCGTCATGCGGGGGCGTCCAGGAGCGCCTGGACCGCGCGGCGGACGTGGGCGTGCAGGCGGCCGAGCGCCACGTCGTCCGCCGGATCGACGTCGGGCAGCGTGATCGGCGCGCCGATCCGCGTCGTGATGCGCACGGGGAAGGGCGGCGAGAGCGGCCAGAGCCCCAGCGGGCCCACGCCGAACCACACCGGGAGCCGCCCGGGCACGTTCAACGCCTTCCCGAGCGTGTAGCCGTCGTTGAGCCCGATGTAGGTGTCGTCGACCCCGCGGCCCGCCGCGGGCACGACGGGCAGCTTGTGCCGGAGCGCGACGCGCAGGTAGCCGTGCCGCTCGCCCCACTCCACGGCGTAGCGGTGGCGGAAGCTCCGGCAGCCCTCGCGGGTGCCGCCGGGCGTCACGAGGATCTTCTCGCCACGTTCCACGGCCGCCGCGAACGCCTCGCCGCCGCCCGTGAGGAAGCGCATCCCCTCCATCAGGGCGGCGAGCCCCGGCACGCCGGGCGCGGCGCCGTGCATGACCGCGATCGGGAACGAGCCGGTGCGGTCCCACATCCAGCTCTGGAGCATGCACAGGTCGTGCGCGATGGGGCGCCCGTGGTAGCCCACGATCAGCGCGGGGCCGGGCGCGTCCAGCACGTCGGCGCCGACCACGTCGTAACGGTGCCACGCGCGCATCGCGCGCCAGTAGCCGAGCCAGGCGGCGCGGGCCTGCGCGGGCGTCACGCGGCGACCCGGTAGAGCAGCGCGGCCGCGGCGGTGCCCGAGCCGATGCCGGTCATCAGCACGTGGTCGCCCGGCCGCACGCGGCCCGAGCGCCACAGGCGGTCGAGGCTCGTCGGCACGGCGGCGGAGCCGATGCTGCCGAGCTCCTCGACGATGGGCACCATCCGCCCCGGGGCCACGCCGAACGCGCGGGTGACCTCCGCCAGCATGTGCCCGTTCGGTTGGTGTGGCAGGAACCAATCCACGTCCCCCAACGTCATCCCGGCGGACGCCAGGGCGGGCTCCACGCAGGCGCGCATCCCGTCGATCGCCGAGCGCGTCATCTCCGGGGCGGGCGGCTCGAAGTCGATCGGCTCCACGCGCCCCGCCACGCCGGGGTGCGGCGTCACGAGGCGGCCACGGAGGTCCGCGTGGGTGCGGTGGACGGAGGCGACGAGGCCCTCCTCCTGGGCGGTGGCCCCCAGCACGCAGGCGGCGGCGGCGTCCCCGAGCACGAGCCAGGGCCGCGGCCGCTCCTTGCTCACGTAGCGGGAGAACACCTCGACGGACACGACGGCGACCGGGCCGCGTCCGCTCGCCACGGTCAGCGCCGCGAGGTCGAGCGCGGTCAAGAACCCCACGCAGGAGTTGTTCACGTCGAAGCAGTCGCAGTCCCCGTCGACGCCCAGCGCGGCGGCCACGGCGTGGGCGGTCGCCGGGATGAGGTGGTCGCCGCCGGTCGAGGTCGTGAGCACGAGCCGCCGCAGCGCGCGCGGGTCCGCCCCGGCGGCGTCGAGCGCGTCGCGGAGGGCGGCGGCGGCGAGGTCGGTTGCGCTCTCGCCGTCCACCCACGTGCGCGTCCGGATGCCGACGCGCCGGGTCATCTCCACGGGGTCCTTCGCGGGCATGGCCTCGGCCACGAGCGCGCCCGTGGGCACGGTCCGGCGCGCCCGCGCGCTGCCGGTCCCGAGGATGCGGGCCCGGATCACGCGGTCCCTCCGGCCGGCCCGCGCCGGCCCGTCCGCAGCGTCACGCCATCGCCCCGAAGGCGCGCACGTTGCCCATCTTCCGCCCCGCGCGGAGCCCGATGGCGACGCGGTCGGCGAAGAGGTCGGCGCTCGCCTGCACCTGGTCGATGACCTCCTGCCCGCGGTTGAAGTCCCAGAACTGGAAGCCCGTGTACGCGGCCTCGTAGGACACGTCCGCGAACAGCGCCTGCGCGTCCCCGATGCGATGGAACAGGAGCAGCCCCGCGCGCATCGCGTCCTCGACGCGCCCGACGGGGTTGAGCGCGGCGAGCATGCGCCGCGTCCGGCTGGTGTGCACCGCGCGCGGCGGCACGAGCCCGATCGAGTTGGACGCGATCACGAACGACGCGCCCTCCGTGCGGAGCACGCTCGCGGGCACGTTGTTCACGAAGCCCCCGTCCACGAGGCGGGTGCGCGGGCCGCGGATGACGGGCGGGAAGAAGGGAGGGAACGCCCCGCTCATCTGGACCGCGCGGCCGAGCGTGGTCCCGCGGCCCACGTACACCGTGCCCGAGTCGATCTCGGCGGACACGGGGAGGAAGGGGCGCTCCAGCTCGCCGAGACGGAGCCCGCCGAGCTGCCGGTCCACGAGCCGGGCGAGCGGGTCGGTGTCGAGCATGCCGACGGTCAGGCACACGTTCAGCTTCCGGCCCGCGTCGAGCAGGCTCTGGAGCCGCGCCGGCTCCTCCTTGCGGAGCTGGACCACGCCCGCGTACCAGGCCCCGACGAGCGCGCCGAAGCTCGTGCCGGCCACGAGATCGATGGGCAGGCGGGCGCGCGTCTCGAGCGCGCGGATCAGCGCGACGTGCGCGAAGCCCGGCGAGCCGCCCCCGCCGAGGGCGAGCCCGACGAGGCGCTCGGTGAGCGCGCGGCCCCAGCGCCGCACGCCCTGGACCGTGGGGTCGTCGGCGCCGGGGCCTTCGGCGAGCGGGCGGGCGTCCGCCGCGCGGCGTCGCACGGTCTCGAAATCGAGCCGCAGGCGCGCGGTGCCGGTGGGCCACGGGGGGGCGAGGCGCTCGCCGACCGGGGGGAGGAGCGCGGCCCGGTCGAGCCGCGTGCCGCGGAAGGCGCCGCCGGGCACGCTGTCGGCGGTGGTGGTCAACCACGCGACGCGGCTCAGCGCGGGGGCGGCCGCGGCGAGGAGCGCGGGCTCGCCGGGGTGGAGGAAGTACACGTCGGGCGCCTGCCCGTCGGCGGCTTCGGCGCGGAGCACGTCCCGGATCGCCGCGGGCACGGCGTCGGGCGTGGCGGCGCGCACGCAGAGGAGCGGGGTGCCGTGCGCGTCGTGCGGCGGCGGCGCGGGCGCGCCGGGCCGGGTGAGGTGCAGGATCGCCGTGCGGTCGCCGAAGTCCTCCCGGAGGGCCCGGGCGAGCAGCGTCGTGAGCTCGCCGAGCGGCGTACCGATCACGTCGGTCTGGAGCAGCACGAGGTCGAACGTGTCCCGCGGGAGCAGCGTCTCGACGCCTCGGCGGGCCATCGGGTGCGCGGTGAGCATGCTCCGGAACGTCTGGAAGGGGACGGCGGCGCAGAGGCCGGGCCCGTCGGCCACGGCCGTCTCCAGGGCGGGCACCTGCGCGAGCGCCGACGCCGCCCCGACGAGGTGGCCGGCCCCGGCCCGCTGCTCGGTGGGCGCGCAGTCCGGGACGGCGCGGGTGAGCGTCACCGTGCCTTCGAGCACCACGTAGAAGCGATCGGGCACCTCGCCCTGGCGGTGGAGCACGTCGCCCGCCGCGATGTCCACGCGCTCGGCGCGCGCGAACAGGTTCCCCAGCGTCTCGGACGAGAGGTGCGCGAGTCCGGGGAACGCGCGGAGGTGGAGGTCCACCACCTCGGCCACGCGCCCGCGCAGGTCGAGGAACGCGAGCGCCCGCTCGATGCCCGGGCAGGCCGCGAGGAGCGCGCCGAAGCGGGCCTCCGGCAACACGGCCACCTGCACGGCGGTGATCCCGCGGGCGTAGGCCTCGCAGGCCGGCGGCCACGGCCGCTCCGCCTGGCCCGGGATGGTCCCGAGCAGGCTGCCGGGCTCCACGCACAGGGGGCGGAGGCCGCGGCCCTGCGTGCTCCGGCGCTCCACGTAGGCCTGGCCGCGCGCCGTCACCCAGAGCTCCCGCGGCGCGTCGAAGGGGAAGAGGACCTCCTCCGGCTCGAAGGCGCGGGCCTCGAAGAGCGAGGCGGCGCCGGACGCCAGCACCACACCGAGGACCTCGCGGAGGGCGGCGGAGGTCGTCGAGTCGCGGGCGGCCTCGAGGAGCGCCACGACGGCAGCCGGAGCTGGGCCGGTGGTCATCGGCGGCGTTCTACCACGCTGGCGACGGGCTGGTCCACGCGCGGTCCATGTTATGACGCGGGCTCCCGATGGTGCCGGTGCAATGCCGACAGGCAGGCGACCTTCTCCGAGCCAAACGTGACACGCTCGGCGCCGATCGGAGCGCGAAACAACACAACCGATGTTCCGACGATGGCGCTGCGTTGGCAGAGGTTCGCCGCGGCGGTCGCGGCGCGGGCGCCCGCGCCGCTCGGCGGGCTCGGAGCGTTGCGGGGGGCCGCCGTGGAGGCGGTGTCGGAGGAGCGCGCCGCCGAGATCGAGCGCGTCCGCGGCCGCGCGGCGGCGGGGCTGGCCGCGTGCGACGGAGCCGCGGACGAGCCGTTCGAAGGGGCGGACGCGCTCGCGGGGCTCGCCGACACGCTGGTCGGAGAGGTGCGCGCCCGCGCCGCCTCGGCGGCCGCCTCGGCGGGGCTCCTCCCGCGCGCGGCCGCGGCCCTCGACGCGTGGCTCCCCACCGACGCCGTCGAGTGGATGGACCGGCCGGACCTCGCCGAGCCCCGGCGCGCCCGGCTGGTCGCGGCGCTCCACGCCTGGAACGTGCGCTTCGGCAACTACGCCCGGTTCGCGGAGGTTGTGGCGCCGCTCCTCCGGGAGGGGGACACCGTCCTCGACCTCGCGGCCGGCCACGGCGGCTGGGCCCGCTCGCTCCCGGCGCTGGTGCCCGCGCCGCGCTTCCGGGTGATCGCCTCGGACCGCGAGCCCGCCGCGCTCGACGCGGCCGCGGGGGAGGGCCCCGTCGGCTGGCGGGTGCTCGACGCGCGGCGCCTCGCGCGCGTGGTGCGGCCCGGCGAGGTGGACGTGATCACCTGCACGTCCGCGCTCCACCACTTCGGCGTGGGCGGCGCGGCCGTCGTGCTCGCCCAGGCGCTCGCGCGGGCGCGCGCCGTGGCATTCGTGGACCTCGCCCGCAGCGCGAGCCGGCTCGTCGCGGGCGCGGCGATCGCGCGGGTGGCGGAGCGGGACGGCGCGCTCGCCCACGACACCGTCGTGTCGTTCCGGCGCGCGCTCGCGGTGGAGGAGCTGCGGCTCCTCGCGCGCCTCGTGCCGGGCGGGGAGCGGCTGGAGACGGCGTGGCTGGCGCCGGGGTTCGTGGTGGCGCGGACGCGGGTTTTGCCTGTCGGGGGCGTCTAGGCGCGTCGCTGCGACGCGCTGGGACGTACGGCGTCTAGGCCTGTCCTAGCCGCCCCGCGGCGGCCGCTAGACGCACGCCGTCTAGGCGCCCCTCTGCGGAGCGGCTATGCGCACGCCGTCTAGGCGCCCCTCTGCGGAGCGGCTATGCGCACGCCGTCTAGGCGCCCCTCTGCGGCGCGCCTAGACGCACGCCATGTACACGCCCCTCTGCGGCGCGCCTAGACGCACGCCATGTACACGCCCCTCTGCGGCGCG
>CAYWGD010000152.1:0-15958 GCA_964457335.1 uncultured Enterobacteriaceae bacterium
CGATCGTCCCGATGTTCACGTGGGGCTTGGTGCGCTCGAACTTCGCCTTGGCCATTGGTGGCTCCTCGATTCAGTAGCCGCGGAGTCGGGCCACGATCTCTTGCGAGACCGGGGCGGGAACTTCCGCGTATCGTTCAAACTGCATGGTGAATGAGGCCCGCCCCTGGGTGGCGGACCGGAGATCCGTCGCGTAGCCGAACATGGAAGCCAGCGGGACATCAGCCCCGATGACCTGGGCCCCCGAACGGGCCTCCATGCGGTTGACCGCGCCACGGCGACCGGACAGGTCCCCGATGACCGCGCCCGTATACTCTTCCGGGACGGAAATTTCAACTTTCATGATCGGTTCCAGGAGAATTGGCGACGCGGCGCGCACCGCCTCCTGGACTGCCATCGATCCCGCGACGCGGAACGCGATGTCGCTCGAGTCGACCTCGTGGAACGAGCCGCCGACGAGCGTGCACTTCACGTCCACCATCGGGAAGCCGGCGAGCTGCCCACGGTCCATCGCCTCCCGGCACCCGTCGAGCGCCGGCTTGATGAACTCCTTGGGGATCACGCCGCCGACCGTCCCGTCGAAGAACGTGTTTCCCGTGCCCGACGGGCTCGGCTCCACGCGCACGCGGACGTGGCCGTACTGGCCCCGGCCGCCCGTCTGGCGCTGGAAGAGCCCTTCGCCCTCGGCGACGGCGGAGAGCGTCTCCCGGTAGGCCACCTGGGGCCGCCCGACCTGCGCGTGCACCTTGAACTCGCGCTCCAGGCGATCGCAGATGATCTCGAGGTGGAGCTCGCCCATACCCGCGATGACCGTCTGCCCACTCTCCTTGTCCAGCCGGACGCGGAAGGTGGGATCCTCTTCGGTGAGCTTGGCGAGGGCCGCGTTGAGCTTCTCCTCGTCGACCTTGGTCATCGCCTCGATGGCCTTCCAGATGACCGGCTCGGGGAAGGTCATGGCCTCGAGGACCACGGGGTGCTTCTGGTCGCAGAGCGTGTCGCCGGTGGCCACCTGGCGGAGCCCTGCCGCAGCGACGATGTTGCCCGCCGTCGCGACGGTGATGTCGTCGCGCTTGTTGGCGTGCATCTGGAGGAGCCGCCCGATCCGCTCGCGCTTGCCGGTGCGCGGGTTCAACGCGACCGAGCCGGACTCCAGCTTGCCGGAGTACACGCGCAGGTAGGTGAGCGTCCCGACGTAGGGATCCGTCTGAATCTTGAAGGCCAGCGCGCAGAACGGGTCGTCCTCCGACGCCTGGCGAGCGATCGACTTCGTCTCGTCCGCCGGGTCGCGTCCGACGACCGCGGGGAGGTCCAGCGGGCTCGGCAGGTAGTCGACCACCGCGTCGAGCAGGGGCTGCACGCCCTTGTTCTTGAAGGCCGAGCCGCAGAACACGGGGACGACGGTCCCGGCGACGGCGCACTTGCGCGCGGCCGCCTTGAGGCGCTCCACGGGGATCTCCTTCCCTTCGAAGAAGGCCTCCATGAGCACGTCGTCTTCGGCCGCAACCGCGTCCAGCAGGCGCTCGCGCGCCTCCTCGACCTCGAGCTCCAGGTCCTCGGGGATGGGACCGACCTTGAAGGAGGCGCCGAGGGCGTGTTCCTCCCAGGTGAGGGCCACCATCTTCACGAGGTCGACCACGCCACGGAACTGGTCTTCCTGCCCGATGGGCAACTGGAAGGGGATCGCGTTGGCGCCCAGGCGGTCGCGGATGGACTGCACGGCTGCAGCGAAGTCGGCGCCGACCCGGTCCATCTTGTTGATGAAGGCGATGCGCGGCACGTGGTACCGCTCCGCCTGCTTCCACACCGTCTCGCTCTGCGGCTCCACGCCCTCGACCGCCGTGAACACCGCGATCGCACCGTCGAGCACGCGCAGGGACCGCTCCACCTCGATGGTGAAGTCGACGTGCCCCGGCGTGTCGATGATGTTGATCCGGTGGTCCCGCCAGAAGCAGGTGGTCGCCGCCGACGTGATCGTGATCCCCCGCTCGCGCTCCTGGATCATCCAGTCCATGGTCGCCGAGCCGTCATGGACCTCGCCCATCGCGTGCGACACCCCGGTGTAGAACAGGATGCGCTCGGTGAGCGTGGTCTTCCCCGCATCAATGTGGGCCATGATGCCGATGTTGCGGAGGATGGCGAGGTCGCTCTGCATGGTGTTCGCGCGTCAGTTCCCGGCTCGAGATTCGAGCCGGGAACGTCCCGTCAAACGTACCGGTCAGGTTGTTCCGCGTTTCCGATTCGGACTGCCGCCACCCGGGAAGCTGGGCATGGCTCCTGTTTGCGAGGGGCAGTCGACGATCTTCTACGCGAAGGCTGTCGGGGACGATTGTTCGGTCGGGCGCCCTCCTGGGCGAGAGGAAAGGAAGAGGATCACTACCAGCGGTAGTGGCTGAACGCCTTGTTGGCCTCGGCCATGCGGTGCACGTCGTCGCGCTTCTTGACCGCGTTGCCGCGGGCGTGCGAAGCCTCGATGAGCTCGTTGGCGAGCTTGTCGCGCATGGTCTTGCCGGAGCGCTCGCGCGCGTAGTCGACGATCCAGCGCATCGCGAGCGACATGCGGCGCTCGGGACGGACCTCGACCGGGACCTGGTAGTTCGCGCCGCCGACGCGGCGGGACTTGACCTCGACCACCGGCTGGCAGGCCTCGATGGCGCGACGGAACACCTTGAGGGGCTCCTCACGGGTGCGCTCGGCGACGATCTCGAGGGCGCCGTAGACGATGTCTTCGGCGACCGCCTTCTTGCCGTCTTCCATGACGACGGACATGAAGCGGGTGATCATCTGATCGCCGTACACCGGATCCGGCAGCACGGGACGCTTGGCAACTACACGACGACGGGGCATCGCTTACCTCTACTTCTTCGGGCGCTTGGCGCCGTACTTGGAACGGCCCTGGCGACGGCTGTTGACGCCCTGGGTGTCCAGGGTGCCGCGGATGATGTGGTAGCGAACACCCGGGAGGTCCTTCACGCGGCCGCCACGGATGAGCACCGAGGAGTGCTCCTGCAGGTTGTGCCCCTCGCCGGGGATGTAGGAGGTGACCTCCATCCCGTTGGTGAGGCGGACACGCGCGACCTTCCGGAGCGCCGAGTTCGGCTTCTTCGGGGTGGTGGTGTACACGCGCGTGCAGACCCCGCGCTTCTGCGGGCAGGCCTTGAGCGCCGGAGACGCCGTCTTCGCGGCGACCTTCTCGCGGCCCTTGCGGATGAGTTGATTGATCGTCGGCATCCTGTTCCCTGAAAGTGGGGGCGGGGACCCCAAAGCCCCCGCCCCTTATGCGTTGTGCCCGCGGCTGTCAACCGCTGGCGACTAGATGGCTTCCTCGCCCTCGGCCGTCGTGACCATCGCGCGGTCCCGGATCATCATCCCGAGCTTCTGGTACGCGGCGAAGCCGGTGCCAGCGGGGATGAGGCGGCCCATGAGGATGTTCTCCTTGAGGCCGCGGAGACGATCGATCCGGCCGTGGATGGCCGCCTCGGTCAGCACGCGGGTGGTCTCCTGGAAGGAGGCCGCCGAGAGGAAGCTGTCGGTCGAGAGCGAGGCCTTGGTGATGCCGAGGAGGAGCGGCTCCACCTGGGCGGGCTTCCCGTCGTTCGACAGCACCCGCTCGTTGGCCTCGTCGAAGCGATGCTTCTCCACCGCCTCGTCCACGAGGAAGTCGGTGTCGCCGGGGATGCGGACCCGCACGCGGCGGAGCATCTGGCGCACGATGACCTCGATGTGCTTGTCGTTGATCTTGACGCCCTGGAGGCGGTAGACCTCCTGGATCTCGTCGACCAGGTACTTCGCGAGCTCGCCCTCACCGCGGATCTTGAGGATGTCGTGCGGGTTGGCGGCGCCGTCCATGAGCGGGTCGCCGGCGCGCACGAAGTCGCCCTCGTTCACGATGATGTTCTTGCCCTTCGGGATGAGGTACTCCTGCACCTCGCCCGTCTCCGGCGTGACCACCACGCGGCGCTTGCCCTTGGTCTCCTTGCCGAAGCTCACGACCCCGTCGATCTCGGTGATGATCGCGACCTCCTTCGGCTTGCGGGCCTCGAAGAGCTCGGCCACGCGGGGCAGACCGCCCGTGATGTCCTTGGTCTTCGTCGTCTCGCGCGGGATCCGGGCGAGCACGTCGCCGGTCACCACCTCGTCGCCTTCCTCGACCTCGATCTTGGTCTGCGCCGAGAGGAAGGAGCGGACCTTGGGCTTGCCCTTGCCGCCGGCTTCCTTGATGACGATGCGCGGACGCTTGTCGGTGTCGCGGAAGTCTTCGACCTCGCGGATCTTGCGGCCGGTCAGCGGATCGCTGGTCTCCTTGACCGTGCCCTCGAAGTCCTCGAAGACGATGACGCCGGAGTCGGTCGCGAGGATGGGCGTGTTGAAGCCGTCCCACTCCGCCACCCGGGTCTTGGCGCTGACCTTCTCGCCGTTGCGGACGAGCAGGGTGGCGCCGTAGGGAATGGCGTACTTCTCGCGCTCGCGGCCCTTGTCGTCCACCACGAAGAGCTCGCCGTTGCGGCTGGTCGCCACGGTCTTCCCGTGCCGGTTCGCAACCGTCGTGAGCGCGTCGGAGAACTTGATGATGCCTGAGGTCTTGAGCTCGAGGTAGGACTCGGTCGCCTTGCTGGAGGCCGCACCACCGATGTGGAAGGTGCGCATCGTGAGCTGGGTGCCCGGCTCGCCGATGGACTGGGCGGCGATGACGCCGATGGCCTCGCCGACGTTGACCAGGCGACCACGCGCGAGGTCGCGTCCGTAGCACATCGCGCAGACGCCCCACCGCATGTCGCAAGACATGACGGAGCGGATCTTCACGCGGTCCACGCCGGACTGGACGATGCGGTCGACCGCGGCCTCGTCGATCATCCCGTTGCGGGCGACGAGCACCTCGTCGCTGTACGGGTCGAGGATGTCCTCGGCCGCCACGCGCCCGAGGACGCGCTCACCGACGTGCTCGATGATCTCGCCGCCCTCGATGAGGGACGCGATGTCCATCGCGACGCGCGTGCCGCAGTCCTTCGCGGTGATGATCGTGTCCTGCACCACGTCGACGAGGCGGCGGGTGAGGTACCCGGAGTTGGCGGTCTTGAGCGCCGTGTCCGCGAGGCCCTTGCGCGCGCCGTGGGTCGAGATGAAGTACTGGAGGACGGTCAGACCCTCGCGGAAGTTCGCGGTGATCGGCGTCTCGATGATCTCGCCGCTCGGCTTCGCCATGAGGCCACGCATGCCGGCCAGCTGCCGGATCTGCGTGGTCGAACCACGGGCACCCGAGTCGACCATCATCCAGATGGCGTTGAACGAGTCGTGATCCTCGATCGCGCCGGTCATCGGGTTGGCCACCTTGTCGACCTTGATCTCCTTGATGAGGGACAGCGAGATGTCGTCCGTGACCTTCGACCAGATGTCGACCACCTTGTTGTAGCGCTCCTTCACCGTGATCAGGCCGTCGTTGTACTGGGCCTCGGTGTCGCGCGCCTCGGTGTTCGCCTTGTCGAGCATCTCCGCCTTCTTCGACGGGATCTTCATGTCGTCGATGCAGATCGAGATGCCCGCCGCGGTCGACATGCGGAAGCCCATCTGCATGAGCGCGTCGGCCATGAGGACGGTCTTCTTGGCGCCGGCGACGCGGTAGCAGCGGTCGATGAGCTCGCCGAGCGCCTTCTTGCCCAGCGGGCGGTTGACGAGCGAGAACGGCAGCTCGTTCGGCACGATGCTCGAGAAGAGCACGCGGCCCACCGTGGTGGTGACGAGCTCGCCCTTCGCCTCGAGGCCCGCCTTGCCCTCCGCGACCTTCAGGGGGACGAGCCCCTTGAAGCCGAAGTACCCGGCGGGCGCGACCACGAGCACGAGGTCGTCCTCGAAGCGCGCGCGGAGCGCCTTGACCGCGTTGCGGAGCAGGGCGAGCCGGCGCGTGGTGTTGAGCCGCGCGTCGACGAGCACGTTGCCGCTGGCGTCGGTGGCGAGGCGCGGGGAGACCACGCCGACCACACGGCCGTTGCCGCGGAGCTTGGGGAGCACCCAGGCCTTCACGTCGATGCCCGCGACCTCGATCTCGACCAGCTCGGCGTCGCCGCGATCCTTCGCGAGCGTGCCGGGGGCGGCGAGGGTGCCGTTGGACACCGAGAAGCCGTAGGTGCCGCCGCCGGAGGAGGCGGCGCCGAGGTGCCCGAGCGCCAGGCTGGCGTAGCCGGAGCCCTCGACCGAGCCGCCGTCCACGCTCACCGCGATGTCGCCGCCGAGGGAGGCGATGTCGGGGATGATCGTGTTGGCGGGGTAGCGCGTCGCGACGCCGCGGTGGAAGTGCCAGACCTCCTGCGCGGACGCGGACGCATCCACGCCCAGGACGAGGTGCGCGTCCTTGAGCTCGAGGATGCGCTCCGGGATGCGGGCCTCGAGGGCCGGCGCCGGCATGCGGACGGTGATCGGGGCCTGGAGGTGGACCTCGCCGTTGTCGAAGGCGACCTCGACCTCGCCCGGGCTCCCGAAGGTGCGCCCGTGGCCCTTCGAGTACTTCCGCTCGCGCGTCATGTAGTAGCAGCCGAGGACGACGTCCTGGCTGGGCTGGATGATCGGCTTGCCGTTCGCGGGGCTCAGGATGTTGTTGGTCGACATCATGAGCACGCGGGCTTCGATCTGCGCCTCGATCGAGAGCGGCACGTGCACGGCCATCTGGTCACCGTCGAAGTCCGCGTTGAAGGCGGTGCAGACGAGCGGGTGCAGCTGGATGGCCTTGCCCTCGATGAGGACCGGCTCGAAGGCCTGGATGCCCAGACGGTGCAGGGTCGGCGCCCGGTTCAGCATGACCGGGTGCTCCTTGATCACGTGGTCGAGGACGTCCCAGACCTCCTCCTCCTCGCGCTCCACCATCTTCTTGGCGGCCTTGATGGTGGTGACGAGACCGCGCTCCTCGAGCTTCGCGTAGATGAACGGCTTGAAGAGCTCGAGCGCCATCTTCTTCGGCAGGCCGCACTGGTGGAGGCGGAGCTCCGGACCGACGACGATGACCGAGCGGCCGGAGTAGTCGACGCGCTTGCCGAGGAGGTTCTGGCGGAACCGGCCGTGCTTGCCCTTGAGCATGTCGGAGAGCGAGCGCAGCGGGCGCTTGTTCGGACCGGTGAAGATCTTGCCGCGGCGCCCGTTGTCGAACAGGGCGTCGACCGCCTCCTGCAGCATCCGCTTCTCGTTGCGGATGATGATCTCCGGCGCGTTCAGGTCCTGGAGCCGCTTGAGGCGGTTGTTCCGGTTGATGACGCGGCGGTAGAGGTCGTTGAGGTCGGAGGTCGCGAAGCGGCCGCCGTCGAGCGGGACGAGCGGGCGGAGGTCCGGCGGGATCACCGGGACCACCTCGAGCATCATCCACTCGGGCTTGTTGCCGGACTCGCGGAACGCCTCGACGATCTTCAGGCGCTTCGCGTGCTTGCGGCGCATCGCCTCCGAGGAGGTGTCGCGCATCTGCTGGCGGAGCGTCTCGGACATCACGGGGATGTCCATCTTCGCGAGCATGTCGCGGACGACCTCGCCGCCCATGCCGACGTCGAAGGAGCCGTACCCGTAGGTCCGGATGGCCTCCTGGTAGTCCTCCTCGGAGAGGATCTCGCCCTCCTTGAGGGTGGACTCCCCGGGGTTCGTGACCATGTAGCTCTCGCAGTACAGCACCTTCTCGAGGTCCTTCAGGGACACGTCGAGCAGGTTGCCGATGCGGGAGGGGAGGCTCTTGAGGAACCAGATGTGCGCGACGGGGGTGGCGAGCTCGATGTGGCCGAGCCGCTCACGGCGCACCTTGGCCTGGATGACCTCGACGCCGCACTTCTCGCAGGTGATCCCGCGGTGCTTCATGCGCTTGTACTTGCCGCAGAGGCACTCGTAGTCCTTCACGGGCCCGAAGATCTTGGCGCAGAAGAGGCCATCCTTCTCGGGCTTGAAGGTGCGGTAGTTGATCGTCTCCGGCTTCTTGACCTCGCCGTGCGACCAGCTGCGGATCTTCTCCGGGCTCGCGAGCGAGATCCGGACGGCGACGTAGGACAGGGGGTTCTTGGGCTTCTCGAAGAGGTTGTAGACGTCCTTCACGGAGACTCCCGGGAAATCGTAGGAACAGAAGAAGAAGAGGCGTTCGAGGGACCGGACCCCGCGGCGTCCGCCGCGGGATCCCAAGGTTTCCGGCTACTGCCGGAGGACTTCCTTGTCCTCGATGAGCTCCACGTCGAGCGCGAGCGACTGGAGCTCCTTCACGAGCACGTTGAACGACTCGGGCAGGCCCGCCTCGAGGATGTTCTCGCCCTTCACGATCGACTCGTACATGCGGGTGCGGCCCAGCACGTCGTCGCTCTTGACGGTGAGGAACTCCTGGAGCGAGTAGGCGGCGCCGTAGGCCTCGAGAGCCCAGACCTCCATCTCGCCGAGACGCTGACCACCGAACTGCGCCTTGCCGCCGAGGGGCTGCTGCGTCACGAGCGAGTACGGGCCGATCGAACGGGCGTGGATCTTGTCGTCGACCAGGTGGTGGAGCTTGAGCATGTACATCACGCCCACCGTGACCCGGTTCGCGAACGCCTCGCCGGTGCGGCCGTCGAGGAGCAGCGACTGGCCGCCGCGGGAGCGGCCGCCGAGCTCGAGCGCGTCCTTGATCTCCGCCTCAGCGGCGCCGGCGAAGACCGGCGTGGCCGTCGTGATGCCGCGCTTGTACTTGGCCGCGAAGCGCCGGAGCTCCTCCTCGTTGGCCGAGTCGAGGAACGCGTGCACGTCCGGCTGGCCCGCGAAGCACTCGCGGAGGTAGGAGCGGAGCGAGTCCACCCCGTACTTCTCCTCGAGCATCCGGCCGATCGCCTCGCCCATGCCCTTCGCGGCCCACCCGAGGTGGGTCTCGAGGATCTGGCCGACGTTCATGCGGCTCGGAACGCCGAGCGGGTTGAGGACGAGGTCCACGGGGGTGCCGTCCTCGAGGTACGGCATGTCCTCGACGGGGAGCACCTTGGAGATGACGCCCTTGTTCCCGTGGCGGCCGGCCATCTTGTCGCCGACGGACAGCTTGCGCTTGATGGCGACGTAGACCTTCACCATCTTGATGACGCCCGGCGGGAGCTCGTCGCCCTTCGTGAGGCGCTCGATCTTGGCCGCGTAGCGGCTGCGGATCTCGTCCTCCTTCTCGCGCACCTTGTCCACCAGCGCGAAGATCGCGTCCTGGACGGTGTGATCGCCCTCGATCTGGATGCGCTCGTACTGCTCGAGCGTGAGGCGCTTGATCACGTCGCCGTTGAACTCCTCGCCGCGGGCGACGATCTCGGCGCCCGTGTTGTCGTCGAGGATGCGGCCCGCCGCCTTGTAGCCCTTCAGGAGCCGGGTGAGCGAGCGCGCCGCGGAGTCGCGGACGGTGCGGAGCTTCTCGTCGCGGTCGCGGTTGATCCGCGAGACCTGGTGGGCCTCGATCTCGGCCGAGCGCGCGTCCTTCTCGACGCCCTCGCGAGCGAAGATCTGGGCGCCGATCACCGTGCCCTCGACGCCCGGGGGGACGCGGAGGGACGTGTCACGCACGTCGCCGGCCTTCTCGCCGAAGATCGCCCGGAGGAGCTTCTCTTCGGGGGAGAGCTGGGTCTCGCCCTTCGGCGTGATCTTGCCGACCAGGATGTCGCCCGGCTTCACCTCGGCGCCGATGCGGATGATGCCGCTCTCGTCGAGGTTGTTCAGGGCCTCCTCACCCACGTTCGGGATGTCGCGGGTGATCTCTTCCTTGCCGAGCTTGGTGTCGCGTGCCGAGACCTCGAACTCCTCGATGTGGATGGAGGTGAAGTAGTCCTCCATCACGAGGCGCTCGGAGATGAGGATCGAGTCCTCGAAGTTGTAGCCCTGCCAGGGCATGAACGCGACGACCGCGTTCTGGCCGAGCGCGAGCTCGCCCGTGTCCGTGGCGGGACCGTCCGCGATGACCTCACCCGCCGTCACCACGTCGCCGGGGCGGACCACGGGACGCTGGTTGATGCAGGTGTTCTGGTTGGACCGCGTGAACTTCGTGAGGTTGTAGATGTCGACGTCGTCGCCGATGCCCTCGCCCGAGGTGTCCTCGGTCTTGACCACGATGCGGCCCGCGTCGACGTACTCGACGATGCCGGACCGGCGGGCGGTCGTGGTGACGCCGGAGTCACGCGCGACCGGGACCTCCATGCCGGTGCCGACGAGCGGCGCCTCGGTCCGGATGAGCGGAACCGCCTGGCGCTGCATGTTCGAGCCCATGAGCGCGCGGTTCGCGTCGTCGTTCTCGAGGAACGGCACGAGCGAGGCCGCGACCGACACCAGCTGGTTCGGGCTCACGTCCATGAGCGTGACCTGCTCGCGGGGCACCATGGCGAACTCGCCGTCCTCCTTGCGGGCGGACACGAGCTGCTCGGCCATCGCGCCGTCGCCACCCACGGGCACGGTGGCCTGGGCGATGACGTTGTGCTCCTCCTCGAGCGCCGAGAAGTAGCGGATCTCCTCGGTGGGCTTCGCGTCGGTCACGATGCGGTACGGCGTCTCGATGAACCCGAAGTGGTTGACCCGGGCGTACGTCGAGAGCGACGCGATGAGGCCGATGTTCGGACCTTCCGGCGTCTCGATGGGGCAGATGCGGCCGTAGTGCGTCGGGTGCACGTCGCGCACGTCGAAGCCGGCGCGCTCACGGGTCAGACCACCAGGCCCGAGGGCCGAGAGACGACGCTTGTGCGTGACCTCGGAGAGCGGGTTGGTCTGGTCCATGAACTGCGACAGCTGCGAGGAGCCGAAGAACTCCTTCACGACCGCGCTGACCGGCTTGGCGTTGATGAGGTCGGCGGGGGTGAGCGCCTCGATCTCCGAGAGGCTCATGCGCTCCTTGATCGCCTTCTCCATGCGGACGAGGCCGACACGGTACTGGTTCTCGAGGAGCTCACCGACCGCGCGGACGCGGCGGTTGCCGAGGTGGTCGATGTCGTCCACCTCGCCCTTCTTGTTCTTCAGGTTGATCAGGTACTGGACGACCTTGAGGATGTCCTCGCGGGTCAGCGTGACCTGGTCGAGCGGGTACTCGAGCCCGAGCTTGTGGTTCAGCTTCAGGCGGCCGACCTGGGAGAGGTCGTAGCGCTCGGCGTTGAAGAACAGGTTGTGGAAGTGGGCGTCCGCGGCGTCGTAGGTCGGGGGATCGCCGGGGCGGAGGCGGCGGTAGATCTCGATGACCGCCTCCTCCTTGGTGGCGATCTTGTCGACCGCGAGGGTGTCGCGCAGGAAGGAACCGACGAACTTGCCGTCGATGTAGAGGACGTCGAAGTCCTCGATGCCGCGCTCCTCGATGCGGGAGAGCGTGTCCTTGCCGAGCTCCTCGTTGCACTCCACGAGGATCTCGCCGGACTCCATGTCGACGATGTCGTAGGCGCTGACCTTGCCGACGAGCTCTTCCTCGAGCACCGGCACGATGCCGACCTCGACCTGCTGCTCCTTGCCGTCGACGATCTGCGTCACGGTCCGCATCAGGCCGGCCGACTTCATCTTCTTCTGCGCGGGCTTGCCGTACTTGCCGCCCTTGCGCACGACGACCTCGCCCGTCTCCGGGTGGATCACGTCGACCGCGGCCGCCTGGATGTTCAGGAGGTCGACCGACGACTCCTTGAACCACGCGCCGTTCTGCTTGAAGTAGCGCTCGCGCTGGTAGAAGTGGTTGAGCAGGTCCTCGGTGGAGTAGCCCAGGGCGCGCAGGAGCACGGTCGCCGGCAGCTTGCGGCGGCGGTCGATGCGCACGTAGAGGATGTCCTTGGTGTCGAACTCGAAGTCGATCCAGGACCCGCGGTTCGGGATGATGCGCGCGGAGAAGATGGTCTTGCCGGCGCCGCCGGTCTTCGACGGGTTCTCGTCGAAGAAGATGCCGGGCGACCGGTGGAGCTGGCTCACGACGACGCGCTCGGTGCCGTTCACGATGAACGTCCCGTTCTCCGTCATCAGCGGGATCTCGCCGAAGTAGACGTCGGACTCCTTCATGTCGTAGACCTTGCGGCGGTTGGTCTCGGGATCGACCTCCCAGACCACCAGGCGCACGGTGACCTTCAGCGGGGCGCTGAAGGTCATGCCGCGCTCACGGCACTCGTCCACGTCGTACTTGGGCGTCTCGAGCTCGTAGCTGACGAACTGAAGCTCCGCCTTGCCGCTGAAGTCCTTGATCGGGAAGACGCTGCGGAACACGGCCTGGAGCCCGACGTTCGCGCGCTCCTCGAGCGCGGTGTTCGTCTGCAGGAACTGGTCGTAGGACTCCTTCTGCACCGAGATCAGGTTCGAAACGGGCACATGCGGCGTCTTGCTGTAGGAGCGACGGAACCGGAAGTTGTTCGCCAGCAGATTGGCCATGGGTTGAGCTCCTTTCGGGCAGCCTCGCGTTCATTGCGGGCCGCCATGGATTCGACGATGCAGCGGCGTTCGTGCGGATACGGATGGGACGGTCCGCGGCGCCCGGGATCGGCGCTCGGCGGACGGTGTGGGCAGAGCCCACGCGGTCCGCGGCGCCCGTCCCATCACGGGGCGCCGCGGACCGGGAGCACCCGCGGAGCAGCTCCGCGGGTGGGTGTCGAAGCTACTTGACCTCGACCTTGGCGCCGACTTCCTCGAGCGCCTTCTTGGCGGCCGCCGCGTCGTCCTTGGAGACGGCGGACTTGACCGGCTTCGGCGCGGACTCGACGAGCTCCTTGGCCTCCTTGAGGCCGAGGTTCGTGAGCTGGCGGACGACCTTGATGACGTCGATCTTCTTCTCGCCGGCGGCGGCGAGGATCACGTCGAACTCGGTCTTCTCCTCGACCGCGGCGGCGGGGGCCGCGGCGGCCGCGGGGCCGGCGGCGACCGCCATCATGGGCGCGGAGGCCTTGACGCCGAGCTCGTTCTCGAGGGTCTCGATGAGGGCCTTGACCTCGGCGAGCTTGAGGTTCTTGATGTAGTCGACGACTTCGTTCTGGGAGAGAGACATTTGGAAATTCCTCCGTAGTCAGTTGAGATCAGGAAGCGGCCTGGTCCGCCTCGGCGAGCTTGTTCTCGTAGTTCTTGAGGACCTGGACCAGGTCGCGCGCCGGCGCCGAGATGACGCTGACGAGCTGCCGCGGCCCCTCCTGAATGGTCGCCAGGAGCATCCCGAGCAGCTCTTCGCGCCCAGGGAGCTCGGAGACGACCTTGACCGCGTCGCCCGCGAGGACGCCGCCGTCGAAGTAGCCCGCGCGGACCTGCACGGTCTGCAGGGGCTTCAGCAGATCCCGAAGGATCTTCGCCGATGCGATGCCGTCCGGGCCGCTGAACACCACGCCGGTCATCCCCTTGAGGTGACCGTCGAGGCCGTTGTACCCGATCGACGAGAATGCCCGCCGGGCGAGGGTGTTCTTGAACACCCGGAAGCCCATGCCGTTCTTTTCGAGATCACGCCGGAACTGGTTGATCTCCGACACCTTGGTGCCGCGGAACTCGGTCAGGACGACGAACGCCGCCTTGGAGGCCCGCTCGCCGAACTGGTTGACCAGCTCCGCCTTCTCCGTCCGATTCATGGATCCTCCTAGGCCTCGGCCGTGCGGGCGAGGTCAGTGGGCTCGAGACGGATGCCCGGTCCCATGGTGGACGAGAGCGCGACGCCCCGAAGGTAGGTGCCCTTCGCCGTGGACGGCTTGAGCCGCATCAGCGTCGCGACGAGCGCGAGGGCGTTCTCCTTGAGCTGCTGCGCCGACATCGAGGCGCGACCGATGGACGCGTGCACCACGCCGGCCTTCTCGACCCGGAAGTCGATCTTGCCGCCCTTGAGCTCGCGAACCGTCTCCGCGATCTGCTCCGGCCCGACGACCGTACCAATCTTCGGGTTCGGCATGAGGCCACGGGGACCGAGGACGCGACCGAGCTTGCCGACCTTGCCCATGAGATCACGGGTGGCGACGGCCTTGTCGAACTCGGTCCAGTTCTCCGAGTTGATCTTCTCGATCAGGTCGTCCGCGCCGACGAAGTCCGCGCCCGCCGCGAGCGCGGCCTTGGCGGCCTCACCCTGGGCGAACACGAGGACCCGGACGGTCTTGCCGGTGCCGTGCGGGAGCGCGACCGCGCCACGCACCATCTGGTCGGCGTGCTTGGGATCGACGCCCAGGCGCACGGCGAGGTCCACGCTCTCGTCGAACTTGGCGGTCGCGTGCTTCTTGAGAAGCTCCACCGCCTGGTCGAGCGTGTACCGGGTGTTCGGGTCGACCGCCTTGCGCGCGGCCTCCCAACGCTTTCCACGTTGTGCCACTGACTCTCCTGTGGACTCGGCCCCTTCCCGGCACCTCGCGCGAGGGCGCCCCCGGGAGGGCTCTGTTCCTGCGCCGTCGGGTCCGTGGAGCGGCGAGCTCCTCCCCGTACGACGCGAACGGGTTGACGACTACCTAGTGAACGTCGATCCCCATCGAACGAGCCGTCCCCTCGACGGACCGCATGGCGGCCTCGATGTTGGCGGTGTTCATGTCGGCGATCTTCGTCTGGGCGATCTCCTTCACCTGCGCGCGGGTGACGGAGCCGACCTTCTTCTTGTTCGGCTCGCCCGAGCCCTTCTCCGCCTTGGCCGCCTTCACGAGGAGGACCGAGGTGGGGGGGGGCTTGACGATGAACGTGAAGGACTTGTCGGAGAAGACCGTGATCACCACGGGGACGACCACGTTCTCGGACGCCATGTGGGCGGTCCGGGCGTTGAACTCCTTCACGAACATCGGGATGTTCACGCCCGCCTGGCCGAGCGCGGGGCCGACCGGGGGAGAGGGCGTGGCCTTGCCGGCCGTGATCTGGAGCTTGATCTGGTTGACGACTTTCTTAGCCATTGAAGACTCCGCGTTCCGGGGCGAGCAGTCGGACTAGCCGACCTTCTCGACCTGGGAGAAATCGAGCTCGACCGACGTGGGCCGCCCGAAGATCGTGACCGTGACGCGCACGCGCCCGCGTGCCGAGTTGACCTCTTCCACCTTGCCGACCACCGGAGCGAGCGGTCCGTCGACCACCCGCACGTCCTCGCCCCGCTCGAAGGAGAGCGCGAGCTTGGGCCGCTGCTCCTCTCCGCCGATCTGGTTCGTGATGCGAAGGACCTCCGCCTCCGGCATCGGGGGCGGGTTGCGCCCCGCGCCGACGAAGCCGGTGACCTTGGGCGTCTCTTTGACGACGTGCCAGGTCTGGTTGTCCATCTCCATCTCGACCAGGATGTAGCCGGGGAAGAACTTCCGGGTGGTCGTGCGCTTCTGGCCGTTCTTGACCTCGACGACCTCCTCGGTCGGAACGAGGACGCGGCCGAAGCGGGCCTGGAGCCCGAAGAGCTTGATCCGCTCTTCGAGCGCCAGCTTCGCCTTGTTCTCGAAGCCGGAGTAGGTGTGCACGACGTACCAGGCCATGGCCATGGGAAGGGAACCTCCTGGGAAGCACCGGCGGGGGAGCCGGCTATCCAGTGGTGTAGAGGAAGAGACCCGTGAGCTTGGCCCACAGGAAGTCGTAGGTCGACAGCAGCGTGGCGAAGAAGACCGTGGCGCCGACCACGATGCCGGTGTTGGAGAAGGTCTCCTCCCGGCTCGGCCAGGTCACCCGCTTCAGCTCGGATACGACCGAGTCGGTGAAGGTGCTGGCCTTCTCGTTGCGTAGGAGCACCACCAGGGCGACGATGCCGGCGACGACACCGATGAGCGTGGACGCAGGCAGGCCCACGAGCAGGGGATCCTCGAGCACGGCGTAGCCCATCACCGCAAGGGAGAGCGAGCGGAAGAACACTCCCGCGAGCACCCCGCCGATGATGAAGAGCACCGCGACTGCGCGCTGATTTTCCAAGGTCCCGTCACCCTGTCAGCTGATGCCGACGAAAAGCCGCCGGGATCTAAACCCCCGGCACGAATCCTGCAAGCGGAAAAGCGCGATCGGGCCGCGGGGCGGCCCGATCGAGCCCGCGAGCGGGCCCTACACTACTTGATGATCTCGGAGACGACGCCCGCACCGACGGTGCGGCCGCCCTCACGGA
>CAYWGD010000153.1:0-15958 GCA_964457335.1 uncultured Enterobacteriaceae bacterium
TTTCTCCACAGGCTCTCTTCTGGGGGATTTCTTCACAGGCTCGTTGCGGGGGGCCGGCCCCCCGCCCCAAGGAGATCACCCCTCCAAAACGACGGAAGGGCGGCCCGTCGCCGGACCGCCCTCCGAGCTCGTCCGCCCGACTACTTGGGGGCGGGCCCGCCGTGCGGGGACGGCGGCTTCGGCACGGGCGGCATACCCGGCGGCATCCCGGGCGTGCCGGGGGCCCCGTCGGGGTTGGCGCTCAGGGCGTCCTTACCGGGGGGCGTCGCGGGCTTCTCGTCCGGGGGCGGGGCGCGGCCCTCGACCACGTCCTTGGCGTCCTCGGCGGCGTCCTTGGCGGGGCCGCGCGAGAGCTTCACGAGGCCGCGCGTGGACGCGGACTTCGCGTACCAGTCGTCGCCGGCCTGGAGGAGCTGCACGGTCTCGGGGGGGAGCCCGTCCGCGCGGATCGTCAGGTCGAAGCCGGGGAGCAGCTCGGCCGGGGCCTCGCCCTCCTGCACGTACGCCGTGCTCTTGAGCTTGAGCGCCTTGTCCAGCCAGTTGCCGAAGGACTCGTCCTTGCCGGTCCCGCCGTCACGCTCCCAGTAGGCCGCCGCCTTGTCGTCCTTGTTCTTCTGCACCCAGCTCGCGGTCGCGCCGCCGACGCCGAGGCTCACGCCGGTGATCAGCTCGACCTTCGACGCCACGAGCGCGCGCTCGGGGAGCCGCGTGGAGGCGAACTTGAGCGTCTTGAACGGCTCGTCGTCGAGCACGTAGACCTTCCCGTCCGCCTGGTTGCGGGCGTAGCGGTCCTTCGTGCCGTACGTCTCGCCGCCGAGGTCGAAGGTGACGGTCTTGCCGCCGGTCGTGATCGCGACCGTGGTGTCCGGCTCCTTGAGCCCGAACGCGGTGAGCTGCGCGTCGTCCGCCGCCGCGAGCTCGCGGAGCGCGAACATCGGCGCGAAGGCCTCCACCACCTTGTCGGCGGCGGTCCCGGTCTTGAACGTCGTGACCTTGGCCTCGACGGGCGCGGCCGGCTCGCCTTCGGCGGCATCCTTGCCCTTCTTCTTGCGGTCCTCGACCTTCGCCCAGCCGTACCGGCCGAACTCGTCGGTCTTGAGCTCGAAGGTGACCGTGAGGTCGGGCGAGGTGTAGACCACCTTCTCGAGCTCGGTGGTCTTGGCGTCGATCAGCTGGACGCCTTCCTTCTCGACCTCTTCCCCGCCCGTGTAGCGGGTCCACGCGGCGCCGAGCGAGAGCACGAGCAGCCCGGCGTAGACGAATACCGACTTGTTCATGCCGCCCCCTTGCGACGGCGGCTGTTCACGCGGAACAGCCCGCCGAGAAAGACCAGCGCGGGCACGAGCGCGCTCGTGCCGTAGAACCACACCGACTCGCCTTCCTTCGTGTGCTGGATCTTCACGTCCTCCTCGTTCTCCACTTCACCGGAGAGCGCGGGATCCTGCGTGAGCCAGGCGAGCGTGTCGACGAGGAAGTAGGCGTTGGCCGCGTTCCGGATGAAGGTGTTCGAGGCCCAGGTGGCGTCGGCGACGACCGCCGCGCGCCACTCCTTGTCCCCGGACGACGGCCCGGAGGCCACCGCGGCCACGTCCATGCCGGCGCCGCGCTTCTCCGCGTCCTTGTCGAACTCGTAGTTGCCGTTGAGGTCGGCGAACCAGTCCGGCATGCCCTTCACCGTGATGGTGACCTTGCCGGCGTGGTCCCCCGCCATCTCCTTCAGCGCGCCGGTCTTGGGCGTGATGAAGGTGGCCTGCGCGGAGTTCTTGGACAGCGTCGTGACCGACTCGTGCGAGCTGTACTTGTTCGTGCCCACGAACGCACGGTCGGAGAGGCCGCCGGTGACCCGGAGGTAGGCCTTGTCGGAGAGCACGTTGCTCGCCGTGTACTCGACGCCGAAGAGCGCCGCGAGCGCGGGGTCCGGGGTCTCGGTCGGCTCCAGCATGAGGAACACCGCGCCGCCCTTGTCCCGGTACTCCTTCAGCGCGTTGATCTCCTCGGGGAAGAACGCACGCTTCGGGCCCGTGACGAAGACCACCGCCGCGTCGTCCGGCACCGCCTGCGCGAGGCCGTCGTCGACGCCGAGCTCCTTCACCTTGAAGTTCAGGCCCTCGACGACCTTCTTCATGGTGTCGGCGTTCTCGTCCTCACTCGCCGCGTTCTTCCAGTACATCTCCTCGTGGCCGACCACGAAGTAGGCGGTGCGCTTGTCGCGGGCGAGCTTCAGCAGCGCGGTCTGCACCTTGCTGTCGAGCTTGCGGAGCTCCTTGCGGGCGCTGTCGAGCTTGTCGCCGAGCTTCACGGTCTCGACGGCCTCGCCGCGCACGAACGCGATCGTGCCGTTGTCGCGGACCTTCCACTCCTTCGCCAGCTCGGGCGCCATCGCGTGGTCCATCACCTCGACGGAGAGGTTCGTGCCCTCGAGCTCGTCGAAGTAGGGCTCGACCTCGCGCAGCACCTCGGAGGAGGACGGGAAGAAGAGCACGACCCGGATGGGCTCGTTGAGGTTGTCCACGATCGACCGGGTGGACTCGCCCACGCCGGTGGTCTTGAAGAACCCGTAGTCGAAGCGCTCGTTGTACTCCTGGGCGAGCCAGTTGAGCGGGAAGAGCATCCCGAGGCCGAAGGCGAGCGTGAGGCCGCCCTCGATGGCGGTCTGGAGCCGCCGCGGGTGCACGCTGCGCGGGCTCGCGTCGAGCGTGCGGTCGATCGCGAGCGCGGGGAGCGCGCCGATCACCCACACGAGCGGGACGAGGGCCTGGAGCGCCACGCGCGCGTTGGCCAGGGCGTCACCGGTGAGCCCGAAGCCCCCGAGCGTCTCCTTGTCGCTGACGACGTAGAGCACGAGCGAGAGCAGCGAGAGCACGTAGAAGCCGAGCGCCGCCTTCGTGGCCGAGGGGTGCGCGGCCATCGTGCGGGCGCGCAGGACGAGCGACCCGATGA
Source organism: uncultured Enterobacteriaceae bacterium (assembly GCA_964457335.1). GTDB lineage: Bacteria > Myxococcota_A > UBA796 > UBA796 > SXON01 > CAJBVW01. The sequence continues at coordinate 2,941 of CAYWGD010000153.1, forward strand.
CGGAGAGGCCGCCGACGCCGAGCAGCGCCCAGCGCACGGTGTCGTTCCCGCCGAACATGCGCTCGGCGAGGAAGACGGCGGCGAAACCGATGAGGAAGCTGATGCCGGACGGGCTCATTCCCACCTCCGGGCGATGAGCGAACGGTTGGCGAGGAGGAGGAAGGCGAACGTGAGCGACACGAAGAAGGCGATGCCCTGGGTGTCGATCCGGCCGTCCTGGAAGGGCTGGAGCTGCTTGTCGAAGAACGCGACGTAGCTGATGATCGCCTTGAAGGGCGGGTCGAGGACGCGCGCCAGCATCCAGCACGCCACGAAGAACACGACCACCACCGCGGAGATCACGCCCGCGAGCAGCTGGTTGCGGGAGATCGAGCTCGCCCAGGTGCCGATGGCGACGCCGGCCGAGCCCATGAGCAGGATGCCGAGGTAGCCCACGGCGATCTGCTCGGGGCTCACCTTGCCGTTCACGAAGATCATCGCCGGCATGTAGGCGGTGCAGAGCGCGAAGAGCCCGAGGAACGCCATGCCGGACAGGTACTTGCCCAGCACGACCTGGCCCTCGGAGAGGGGCGAGCTGTCGAGGAGCACGATCGTGCCCGTCTGCCGCTCCTCCGCGAACAGCCGCATCGTGATGAACACCGACGCCGCGAGCGCCACGCCGCCCGTCAGGTAGACGAACATCTCGAGCACGTCCGCCGAGTACTTCGCGGTGTTCGTGAGCGCGAAGACGTTGAAGAAGAGCCCGTCGATCAGCAGCGCGAGCGCGAGGATCGCCCAGCCCCAGACGGTGTTGATGTACGCCCAGAAGTCACGCCGGGCGACCAAGAAGATGCCTTTCATGCGCTCGCTCCCTGGGTGAGGCCGAGGAAGATCTGCTCGAGCTCGGACTCGTCCTCGACGAGCTTCCGGACGCCGACGCCGCCCTTGACCAGGGCGGACACCAGCTCCTCGCGCTGATCCGCGGCGAGGGCCACGTGGAGGCGCCACACGCCGCCGCCTTCCTCGTGCTTGTCGTACTTCAGGACGCCCGGGCCCTGCGCGAGGGCGGCGTCGATGGCCTGCGCCGTGCCGCGCACGAGCAGCGTGAGGCGCGCCCCGTCGGCGCCAGCCCGCGCGGCCAGCTCGGCCTCGGTGCCCTGCGCGACGATCTTCCCGCCCGCGAGCACGAGGATCCGGTCGCACGTCTCGCTGATCTCGCCGAGGATGTGGCTCGAGATGAGGACCGTGCAGTCCTTGGCGAGGTCGCGGATGACCTGGCGCATCTCGACGATCTGCCGGGGATCGAGGCCGCTGATCGGCTCGTCGAGGATGACCAGCGCCGGCTTGTGGATGATCGCCTGGGCGATGCCACAACGCTTGCGGTAGCCGTGGGACAGCTCCTGGATGACGCGGTGCTGCACGTGGGTGAGCTGCGCGACCTTCAGCACGTCGTCGAGGCGGCTGCGGACGGTGGCGCCGTCGAGCCCCTTGAGCTCGCCGCAGTACGCGACGAACTCGCGCACGGTCATCTCGCGGTAGAGCGGGGGATCTTCCGGGAGGTAGCCGATGCGCGCGCGGGACGCGGCGCCGGCCGAGACGAGGTCGACTCCGTCGATGGTGACGGAGCCCGCGGAGGGGACGAGCAGGCCGGCGAGGATGCGCAGCGTCGTGCTCTTGCCGGCGCCGTTGAGTCCGAGGAACCCGACGATCTCGTTCTTCGAGATCGAGAAGCGGATGTCCTCGATGGCGCGGCGCTCCCCGTAGTAGTGGGTGAGGCCTTCGACTGTGATCATCGATTGCTACCGGGTGGTCGAGGGGTTGAGGGGGCCAGAGCGGGCACCCTGTTATCACCGCGTCGCGAACGTCAAGGGCCGGCCGTGCGTCACGGCCTGTCGCGAGCGGAGGGGCGGGAAATTCGTCAGAAGCCGCGGCGGGACCGCGTCGTCGCTACCCGAGCCGGCCTCCCACGTCGCGGGCGAGGGCCCGCAGCGCGCCGATCACCTCGCGCACGTGCGGGCGCGGATCGGCGGGGTTGTAGGTGCGGAAGTGGCTCTCCCACTCCTCGGGGCGGAGCGGCGAGAGCCCGGTGCGCGTCGTCTCGATGAGGAACGCCTTCGTCCCGTACTTTCCGTACAGGTGGTCGATCTCCATCCCGTGTCCGCGGAAGAAGAAGCCCCACCGCGAGAGCTGGCGCGGCTTGTAGGCGTGCGCGCCCATGCCGGCCTGCATGACGAGGCCGAGCCGGTGCAGCTCCTGCCAGTCGTCCGGGCGCTCCCAGAGGCCCGCCCAGGGGTAGTAGAGAAATCCACCGAAGGCGTGGAGCGACACGGCGGCGTCGAAGCGCTCGGCGTCGGCCAGGGCGTCGAGCGCGCGCGACTCCGGCTGGGAGAGCGGCGCGGGGCTCGTCTTGAACCGGCTCGTCAGGATGTGCTTCCACACCGCCTTCGCTTCGCGGTTGACCTCGAAGTCGCGGTTCAGGTCGACGTTCTGCTCGTTGCCACGCCGGAACACGTTGCGCCCCGCGAGCAGGTCGGCCTCCACCTTGGTGCGCCCGTCCACGTTCAGCGAGGGGATGACCGTGATCTCGACGCCCGGGACGGGGTGCTGCGCGATCTCCAGCAGGAACGCGAGCGCCACCTCCGACGGCACCCACTCGATCGCGTGGATGTTCGCGAACACGAGGAGCTTCTTCTCGGGCTTCTCCGCGGGGTCCGACACGCGGAAGCCCCAGATGGGCTGGTCGCGCACCGTGCGGCCCACCTCGAACGGCCGCACCACGCCGGGGCGCGCGGCCACCAGGGGCGCGATGGCGTGGTGGAGGTCGGCGGTGAAGTGGTAGGCGGCCTCGGGGTGCTCGACGCGCTCCTGGGCCTTCACCCAGGCGGCATAGTCGAGGGCCGAGGCGGCGGAGACGAAGAAGGCGAGCAGCGCGGCGAGCACGGCGGGGGCGTAGCCCGGGAGCGCGTCGTCAGCGAGCGGGAGCGCGGGAGTTGGGCGACCGTCGGGCGGGGGTGCCCGTGCGAGCGCCCCAGTCGCCCGCGGCGAAGACGCCGCGGCCACCGTCGGCGCGGGGAGGGGCGTGGTAGCCTGCCAGGGCGTGCAGCGCGTCGACGGGCGGCTCGTCGCGAACGTGCCCGACTGCGACGCGCCGCGCCACGGCTGCGACTACGCCGAGGCGAACGCGCGCGTGCTCGTCACGCCGATCGGAGCGGTGTCGTTCTGCGAGGCGTCGGGGGAGTGCGCGTTCTGAGGCGCGCCGATTGCTGGGCCTTCCTGCGATGGCTACCTTGATGTACATCCGGGGTCCGAGCATGGCACGTAGCTTCTCCATCGCTGACGCCCGCGACCAGCTTCCCGCCCTCGTGCACGAGGCCGAAGAGGGCGTCCCCGTCGAGCTGACACGTCGCGGGAAGCCGGTGGCGGTGCTCATCTCCGTCACGGAGTACGCGCGGCTCACCTCGGGCCGGGCGGACTTCTCCGCGGCCCTGGCCAGGTTCCGGGCGCGCCACGCGGTCGGGGAGCTCGACCTCGGCGAGGTCCTGGAGGGTACGCGCGACGGCGCGCCCGGGCGGGACTTCCGTTGGGACTGAAGTTCCTCCTCGACACCAACGTGGTCTCCGAGCCGGCCCGGCCGTCTCCCAACCCCGCGCTGCTGGCTCGCCTGGCGGCCCACGCGTCCGAGTGCGCCATCGCGTCCGTGACGTGGCACGAGCTCGTCTACGGCGTGCGACGGCTTCCTGTGGGCCGGCGGCGCGACGCCTTGGAGGAGTACCTGCTGACCGTCGTGCAGGCTTCCTTCCCGGTGCTCGCCTACGACACCGCTGCGGCCGAGTGGCACGGCCGCGAGCGGGCCCGCCTCACGAGCCTCGGTGGCGCCCCCGCCTTCGCGGACGGCCAGATCGCGGCCGTCGCGAAGGCGCACGGCCTGGTGGTCGTGACCGCCAACGTGGCGGACATGCGGGTCTTCGACGGGGTCGAGGTCGTCTCCTGGCTCGGGTGACGCCCCGTTTGACCCCCCGTAGACATTCCGCTCCCCACCGCCCCGATCGCGCCGATAGAAGCCCGCGTGCTCCTGTCCCTGCTCGCCGCGCCGTTCTTCGCCTGCGCGCCGCCCTTCGACGAGACCCGCAAGGATCTCGAAGGCTTCCGGCTCCTCGGGATGACGGCCGACCGCGGCGGCACCGGCGCGCTCGGGGCCGCCGTGTGGTCCGGCGAGGGCGCGTTCCACTCCGTCGCGCCGACGCTCACCTGGGCCTACGACGCCGACGCCGTCGAGGCGCGCGCGGGTTTCGAGGTCTCGGTGCACGTCGAGGCGGCCGACGGCGCGCACGAGGACGGCCTGCTCGTGGTGGAGGGCGCGGGGACGGCCCCGGTCGTCTCCGACTTCACCCGCACGATCGAGGGTGACACCGCCTCGCTCGCCCTGACCGTCGACGACCCCGCCGCCTACACGCGCTGGATGTCCACGAGCGGCACGTTCACGGAGACGGGCCCCAACGCCGCGGAGCTCACCCTCGAAGACCCGCTCACCGTCGTGTTCGCGCTGACCATCGACGGGAAGGGTGGCAACACCTGGACCTGGATCGACATCGCCACCGACGCGGGGCCCTACCTCGCGGTCGGCGGGCGCCTGCTCCCGGTGGAGAGCGCGGTCACCGAGGCGGGCACCTGGGCCGCCACGCTCACGCCCGCCGACAACCTCGCCGGGCTCGTCCTCACCGAGCTGCTCCCGAGCACGAGCGTCGACACCGTCGAGATCGTCTGCGGCCTCGATCCCTTCGACGTCGACGCGCTTGCCGACGGGCGCTGCGGGCTCGACGAGGCGGCCGGCGCGCGCGTGCACCTCACCGGCGAGCCCTGGCCGTGATCACCCTCGCGCTCGTCGCCGCGGCCTACGCCGCCCCGATCGAGGGTCGCATCGTCGACCGCGACACCGGCCTGCCCGTGGCGGACGCGACCATCGTGAGCGGCCCCGTCACCGCCACCAGCGACGAGCGCGGCCGCTTCACGGTCGATCTTCCCCCCGGCGCGCTCGTCACCTTCCGCGCGCCGGGCTTCCTGGAGGCGAGCTTCCCCGCTCCCGCGGCCGACGAGTGGCGCGTGAAGCTGGTCCGGGAGACCGGCGCGCTCGAGATCGTCGTGGAGGCGCGGCGGGACGACCCCGTCGTGAGCGTGACCTCGCTCGACCGCGAGCGCGTGGAGCGCACGCCCGGCACCTTCGAGGATCCCGTCCGCCTCGTGCAGGCGCTCCCCGGCGTGTCGGTCACCCCCGAGTACTCGCCGAAGGCGGGGGACATCTCCGTGCGCGGCGCGGGCCCGGGCGAGTCCCGCTTCCTGCTCGACGGCGTCGACCTCCCCTACCTGTTCCACTTCAACGGGTACAGCTCGGTCTTCCACACCCGCATGTTGGACGAGCTCACGTTGTGGCCGAGCACGTACGGCGCCAACTGGGGCGGTGCCACGGGCGGCGTCATCGAGACGAAGTCGCGGTGGGACGAGCCCGACGAGGTGCGTGGCTCGATCAACCTGAACCTCGTGATGGGCGGCGGCGAGGTGCGGGCCCCCATCGGCGACAAGTTCGTGGTGCGCGCGAGCGGGCGCCGCTCCTACCTCGACGCCGTGTCCCGGGACGACGAGCAGTACACGGTCTTCCCCATCTTCTGGGACTACTTCGGCCGCGCCGAGTACCACCCCGGCAAGGACCGCCACTGGGGGCTCGTCGCGTTCGGCGCGGGCGACGCCTACACGCGGTATGCCGGCGAGCCGACCGAGCTCGTCGGTTGGGAGCAGGAGACCAACCCCCAATTCGAGTACGACCAGCGCTACCACGTGGCCGGGGTCGTGCACCGCGAGCGCGCAGGCCGCACACGGCTCGACGGGGTGCTCGCCTACGTCGACTACGCCGTGGACGGCACGCTCCCCTCCGCGTCCGAGCGCTTCCACGAGCGCGCGCTGCAGCTCCGCGAGGACCTCGTCACCGCCCCCACGGACACCTTCTCGCTCGCCTACGGCGCGGAGGTGGAGGCGACGCAGACCGCCATCGACGCGGAGACCGCCCAGGCCTGGCCCGAGGTCGCGCGCGAGGCCACGCTGCTCGGGCGCGGGGTGTCGACCTCGATCGACCAGGCCCGGCTCACCGGCGCGGTGTACGCCGAAGGCCGCATCGAGCTCGGCCCCGTGCGCCTCGTGCCCGGCCTCCGCGCCGGGTACGACACGCTCACCGCGGCGCCCACGCTCGACCCGCGCTTCCTCGCGCGGTGGCAGATCGGCCCCGACACGCGGCTGCGCGCCGGCGTCGGCCAGTACTCCCAATACGGCAGCGTCTCCCAACTCTCCCCGGTCACCGGGGACCCCGGCGCCGGGCCCTCCCGCGCCCAGCAGGTCGCGCTCGGCTTCGACCACGCCATCGCCGGCCGCTGGGAGGTGGGCGTGGACGTCTGGGGCAAGCGCATGGAGGGCCTGTTCCTCACGGAGCTCGACGGAGACGTGCGCGGCGGCGTGGACGGCGACGCCTGGGGGGTCGAGCTCACGAGCCGCTACCGCATCCGTGACCGCTTCTTCGCGGCCGCGGCGTTCGCGTTCGGGCACGCCACGCGTGACGGCGAGGTCTTCGACTACGACCAGCCCTGGTCCGGGAACCTCGTCGCGAGCTGGACCTTCCGGCCCACGTGGAACGTCGGCCTCCGCTACCGGCTCGCCGCGGGCCTGCCCTACACGCCGGTGGAGGACGGCCTCTACCTCGCCGCGTCGGACACCTACACACCGGTCTACGGCCAGCGCAACAGCGCGCGGTACGTGCCCTACCAGAAGCTCGACCTGCACATCGAGAAGACGTTCCACACCCGTCTCGTCCAGGTCACGGCCTACGCCGAGCTCTGGTGGGTGCCGTCGGGCAGCAACGTGATGTACCTCGCGTACCGCTACGACTACGACGAGAGCGCGCCCGTCGCGGGGCCGAGCTTCATCCCGCTCGTGGGGATCCGGGCGGAGCGGTAGGTCCCCGTCTTCTTGGGGCAGGGGGGCTGCCGCCCCCCCGCAACGCCCCCCCGCTCGCTTGGATGGGCGCTACCGCGGCCCCCGATCTCCCTTCCGGTTCCCGCGGGACAGGTCCGGTGTCCGGTCCGGCCCCGACGAGGCGTCGCCGTGCGCCTGCTTGGACTCCCCGCCCTCGTGCGGGTGGTGGTGCTGCGCCTCCGGCGCGAACGACGACTCCTCCACGTAGGGGTCGTTGCGGCCCTCGCGGCCCGCCTTCGACCGCGCCAGCCCGGCCTCGTGCCGCCGCTGCTTGAGCTGCTCCCGCAGCTCGTCGGACAAGAACTCGTTCGCGGGGATCGGGCTCGGCTCCCCCCTCCGCGGCTTGGGCGTCTCCTCGTCTCCCGCCATGGTCTCCTCCACCGGCGCAATGTGCGCACCGAAGGGAGTGTCCGGGCACGGGAGCCGCCGACGCCCTCTCGGGCACCGCGGCCGCCGCAGCGCGGAGCGGCTGCCCCGACCTTTGCCGCGCTACATGTTGGCGGTCACCCAACTGGAGAAGTTGTCGCTGCTGGGGCCGCCCGTGTACGACGGGGCGCCCGTGACGAAGCCGGCCATGATCCCGGTCATCTCGTACGTGGACGAGGTCGGGTAGTAGTAGATGGCCGAGCCGGACTCGCCCGCGCCCGCGTCGTGGTAGGTCTTGATGAGCGAGCTCCCGTAGTTGATGACGGAGGCCGTGGAGCGCCAGCCCTTCATGCCGACCTCGGTGGCGTCGTCGTCCGTGGTGTTGGTCGGGGCGAGCTGGTTGCTGTCACAGTCCGGCTCGAAGCCCGGGTAGCCCACGTTGTAGGAGTCCGCGGCCTCCACCTCGGCCGCCGAGCCGGAGAACATCGGCATGGCGGACATGCTGAAGCTCTCGTCGAGGTGCACGAGCGCGTAGTCGTTGGCGTTGCCCGCGCCGGTGTACCCGGAGGGGAAGGTGATGCTCGTGTTGTGCGCGCAGAGGATGTCGGTCGTGTCCGTCACGTTCGCGGAGTGGTTGCCGTAGCTGCACACCTCGATCTCGCCCTCGTCGTAGAGGTTCCACCCGAAGATGCTCCCGCCCTCCACCACGCAGTGGGCCGCGGTGAGCACGGTGTCGCTGTCGACGAGGACGGCCGTGCAGAGCTTGCTCTCCATGCCTTCGGCCTCGATCAGCAGGTTGCGGCGGTGGGCTGCGCTCATCGGGTCGGGCGTGCGATCGCGGTCGTCGGTGTCCCAGGCCGACATGTCGCGCTCGCTGTCGGAGTCGCAGTCGGTGTGCGACCAGGTGAGGAGCCGGATGGTGTCCCCGTGCGAGGCCATCGCCCCCTCGTCCCATTCGGGCACCGCGTCGAGGTCCGGGCGCGGGGCCGGCATGTAGCCGGGGTGCTCCGCGAGCATCCGCTCCTGCGCGGCTTCGAACTTCGCGAGGACGGCCTCCTCGTCCTCGATCTCGACGGCCTCCCAGCGGGTGCCGTCCGACGTGTAGGTCCAGCTGCCCAGCATCTGCTCGCGCAGCGACTGCGGCGGATCCACGCGGAGGGGCACCTCCACCTCCCGCATCGACGCGGGGAGGGCGCTGGCGGTCACCGCGGCCTCGTCCCGCGCGCACCAACGCACGCCGGTCACGACGACGCAGTCGGGGTCCGCGGTCGCGACGGCGGCCTCGGGGAAGTGGGGGATCTCACGCGGGGTGTCCGCGCAGGCGGCGAGGGAGAGGAGGAGGGACGAGGGGATGAACACGCGCATCGGGAGCTCCTGGGTGCGTCGTGAGCGTACACGTGATGGTGACGTTCGCGCGTCCGCGTGGTCGGCGGGCGCGTGGGAGGTCGGCCTCCCAGCGGGGCGATCGGCCTGCTTACTTTCGCGTTACGACGCTCCGCCTTGACACCCCGGCGTCCGCGAGCGATGGGCTCGGGGTGCGACGCTCGCCGCCAACGCCGCCGCTCGTCGCGCTCGCCGCCCTCCTCGCCGCCTGCGAGGCCGAGCCCGTCGAGGCCCCCGCCCGCGCCGACCCCACCTGCCAGGCGCTCCCGACCCCGGCGTTCGACGACGCCGCGGAGGTGCGCGTGGACGGCCTCGACGAGGACTGGAGCGCGCGGCACGCCCGGGGCGAACGGGAGTTCGAGTCCGTCCACACGGAGTGGTCCGGGCTCGGGCCGGCGTACATCCACATGGTGTGCGCCGCGTGCCACGCGGGCGGGGGGCGGGGACCCCAGGTCGTGAAGAAGATGGTCGTGATGGACGGTGACGCCCCCGCGGCCGACCAGTCCGCGCTGCCCTGGGGCCCGACCGTGCGCCCGTTCGTCGCGGGGGGCGCGACCACGCCCATCCTGCCGCCGGAGGACGTCGACGGGCTCCTCGTGACCGTGCGCCTCCCCAACGCGCTCTGGGGCCGCGGCTACCTCGAGGCCGTCGCGGACGAGGAGATCGAGGCCGTGGAGGCCGCGCAGGCCGACGCCGGGCTCGTGAGCGGGCGGATCAACCGCGTGGCGTGGTCCGGCGTCGAAGCAGACAGCGAGTTCCACGCCTACGTGCCCGGGGACACCGGGCTCGTCGGGCGCTTCGGGCACAAGGCGCGCGTCGTGACGCTCGACGAGTTCGCCGCCGACGCGATGGTCGGCGACATGTCGATCACGAGCCCGCTCCGCCCCGAGGAGCACCCCAACCCCGACGGGCTCACCGACGACGATCACGCCGGCCCCGACGCCTCGATCGACGACGTGAACGCGCTCGCCGACTACACCCGCACGCTCGCCATCCCCGCGCGCCCCGAGCCGGGGCCCGGCGCCGAGGTGTTCGCGGACGCCGGCTGCGCCGACTGCCACGTCCCGACGCTGCGGACGCGCGCGGACTACCCCCTCGCGCCCCTCGCGGACGTGGACGCGCCCGTCTACACCGACCTGCTCCTCCACGACCTCGGCCCCGACCTCGCCGACGGCCAGGGCGACGGCGACGCGCTCTCCGCGGAGTGGCGCACGGCCCCGCTGATCGGGCTCCGCCACCTCGACGGCTTCCTCCACGACGGGCGCGCGGCGACGCTCGAGGAGGCCATCCTCGCGCACGGGGGCGAGGCCGCGGACGCGCGCGCCGCCTTCGAGGGCCTGCCGACGGACGAGCGCGCCGCGCTCTGCGCCTTCCTCGGCGGGTTGTAGCCGGGGGGTGGTCCCGGGAGCCCCGGCGACTAGACCGGGCTGAACCCCCAGGTAGACCGCCGATGAACGAAGACACCCCCGCTTGTCAGGGCCCGCCGGCCCGGGAAGACACCCAGGCCCCGCTCCGCGCCGACGTGCGCCTCCTCGGCGAGGTGCTCGGCGGCGTGCTCCGCGCCCGCGGCGAGCCCGGCCTCTTCGAGGTCGTGGAGGAGGTGCGCGCCCTCTCCAAGGCCGCCCGGGCCGGCGACACGGCCGCCGACGAGGCGCTCGAGGCCCTGCTCGCCGACCTGCCGCCCCGGCGGGCGCACGAGGTCGCCCGCGCGTTCACCCACTTCCTCGACCTCGCCAACGTGGCCGAGCAGCACCACCGCGTGCGACGCCGGCGCGCCTACCGGGAGTCCGGCGCGCCGCCCCAGCGCGCCTCTCCGGAGGAGAGCTTCACCCGCCTGCTCGCGTCGGTGAAGCCCGCGGAGGTCTGGCGCGCGCTCGCCGAGCTCCAGATCGAGCTCGTGCTCACGGCGCACCCGACGGAGTCCGAGCGCCGCACGCTCGGCGCCAAGCACAAGACCGTCGCGCTCCTGCTCGACACCAACGACCGCGTCGCATTGTGCCCCGAGGAGCGCGTGGCGTGGCACGAGGCGCTCGTGCGGCTCGTCACGTCCGCCTGGGAGACCCCGGGCGTGCGTCGCGACCGCCCGACGCCCGAGGACGAGGCCCGCGCCGGGCTCGTCGTGGTGGAGCAGGTGCTCTGGGACGCGGTGCCCGCCACGCTGCGGTCGTTGGACCGCGCCGTCCGTGCCGCGGGCGGCCCCGGCGTGGACGACCTGGCGGCGCCCGTGCGCTTCGCGTCCTGGATGGGCGGCGATCGGGACGGCAACCCGAACGTGACACCCGAGACGACCCGCCGGGTGTGCCTGCTCGGGCGCTGGATGGCCGCCGCGCTCTACCACCACGAGGTCGAGGCCCTCCGCGACGAGCTCTCCGTCACCCCCGCGACCGAGGAGGTGCAGGCCGCCGCCGGGGACGACCGCGAGCCCTACCGCGCGCTCCTGAAGCCGCTCCGCGAGCGCCTCGCGGCCACGCGCGCATGGGCCGCCGCGGCGCTCGACGACCCGCTCCTGGCCGCGCGCCCCCCCGCCGACGTGCTCCTCGACGAGCGCGAGCTGCGCGCCCCCCTGGAGCTCTGCCTCGCGTCCCTGCGCGAGGTGGGCGACGACGTGCTCGCCGCCGGCCGCCTCCGCGACCTCCTCTGGCGCGTCGCCTGCTTCGGCCTGACGCTCGCACGTCTGGATCTCCGCCAGGAGGCGAGCCGCCACACCGCCGCGTTGGACGCGGTGACACGCGCCGTCGGCCTGGGCGCGTACGCCGAGTGGGACGAGGAGGCGCGCGTCCGCTTCCTCACGCGCGAGTTGGTCGGCGGCCGCCCGCTCGTGCCGCCGCACCTCTGGGACGACCCCTCGCTCTCCGCCGAGGTGCGCGACGTGCTCGGCACCTTCGCGGTGGCCGCCCGCGAGCCCGCCGGCTCGCTCGGCGCCTACGTGATCTCGATGGCGCGGGGCGCCTCGGACGTGCTCGCCGTCGAGCTCCTGCAGCGCGAGGCCCGCATGCGGTGGAGCACGCCGCGCAGCGGGCCACCCCAGCGCGTGGTGCCGCTCTTCGAGACGCTCGAGGACCTCGAGCGCGCCGGGCGCGTGGTCGCCGCGCTGCTCGACGTGCCCTGGGTGCACGAACGCATCACGACGATCCACGGCGGCCGGCACGAGGTGATGATCGGCTACTCCGACTCCGCCAAGGACGCGGGGCGCCTCGCCGCGGCGTGGGCGCTCTACCGGGCGCAGGAGGACGTGGTCGCCGCGAGCCGCGCAGCCGGCGTGCGCGTGACGCTCTTCCACGGGCGCGGCGGCACCGTCGGGCGCGGCGGCGGCCCCACCCACGCGGCCATCCGCTCCCAGCCGCCCGGCTCGGTGGACGGCACGCTGCGCGTCACCGAGCAGGGCGAGTCCATCCGCGCCAAGTTCGGCCTGCACGGCATCGCCGTCCGCACGCTCGAGGTGTACGTGACCGCCGTGCTGGAGGCGACGCTCACGCCGCCCGCGCCGCCCGCCCCCGCCTGGCGCGCCGAGATGGACCGCCTCGCCGCCACCTCCTGCGCGGACTACCGCGGCGTGTTGCGGGATCCCCGCTTCGTGCCGTACTTCCGGTCGTGCACCCCGCTCGAGGAGCTCGGCCGGCTCAACATCGGGAGCCGCCCCGCACGCCGGAGCCCCGGCGGCGGCGTCGAGACGCTCCGCGCCATCCCCTGGCAGTTCGCGTGGACCGAGGTGCGGCTCCTCCTCCCCGCGTGGCTCGGCGTCGGCGCGGCCCTGAAGGCGGAGGTCGACGCCGGCCGCGAGGGGCTCCTGCGCGAGATGCTCGCCGGCTGGGCGTTCTTCGACACCACGCTCGACCTCGTCGAGATGACGCTCGCGAAGGCGCTCCCCGACGTGCAGGCCCGCTACGAGGCCCTGCTGGTGCCGAAGGAGCTGCACCCGGTCGGCGCGGACCTGCGCGCGCGTTTCGCCACGACCCGCGACCTGCTCGTCGGCTTGCGCGGGCGCTCACTCCTCGCGAACAACCCGGTCCTCGCGCGCTCCATCGCGGTGCGGAACCCCTACGTGGACCCGCTGAACATCCTCCAGGCCGTGCTCCTGCGCCGCACCCGGGCAACCTCGCGGCCGGACCCGGAGCTCGACGCGGCGCTGCTCACGACGATGCGCGGCATCGCGTCGGGAATGCGCAACACGGGTTGATGGGAGGGGATTTTCTTGGGGCGGGGGGGGGGGGGGGGCCCCCCCCCCCCCCCCCCCCCCCCCCGCGACCCCCCGGAGGCGCGCCGCACGGGGGGGCCA
>CAYWGD010000154.1:0-15932 GCA_964457335.1 uncultured Enterobacteriaceae bacterium
CGCGCCGCGCGAGGCCCCGCGCCACGAGCTCGCGCAGCTCCGCCTCCACCTCCCACGCGGCGCAGCCGCGCGCCGCCGCGAGCTCGGCGGGCACCGCCCACGGCTCGGCGAGGGCGATCCACCCGAGCGCGCGCTCCAGCGGCTCGGGCAGGGGCACCCCGCCGCGCCGGCCGAGCCGCACGTCGGGCGGCGGCCCCGCGGCGACGATCCACCGGGCCTCGGGGGCGAGCCGGAGCCGGTCGTCCACCCAGCGCGCGTGGCCCTCCGCCACCCAGCGCCCGACCTCGGCCACCACGCGCGACGCCACCCCGCCGGTCCGCGCGGCGAGGAGCGCCGCCGCGGCGTCCGCCTCGCGCCCGGCGCCGTGGAAGAGGCCGGCGAGCCGAGCGCCGTCGAGCGGCCCGAGCGCGACGACCTCGGCGTCCGCGGGGGCCTCGCCGGGGAGGCAGCCCAGGGCGCGCCCGGGCACCGCGCGCACGAGCGCGGCCGACCAGGGGTCGATCCCGGCTTCGTCGTCCGCGAAGAGCACGGACCCCGCGGCGGCGTGCACCCGGAGCGCCTCCGCGGCGGCGGCCTCGCTCGCGAGCGGCGTCCCCATCGCGGCGGACAGGCTCTCGAAGGGCCGCTCCCCCGCTGGCACGCTCGCGACCGTGCGCCCGGTGGCCGCGAGCGCGACCCCGAGCTCGCCGAGGAAGCGGGATCGCCCGCTGCCGCGCCCGCCGACCACCGCGACCGTCCGGCCCGCCCGCAGGGCGTCGCGCGCGCGGTCCCGCGCGTCGGTGGGGCCGAGCCAGCGGAGCTCGCCCGCGGGCCGCGTCGGCGCCGTCCCCGCGAGCGCGTCGAGCACGGCGCGGGCGGAGCCCGGGCGATCCTCCGGGGCGCGCGCGACGAGCTGGTCGATCACCGTGGCGACCACGGGCGGCAGGTCCGCCACGACCGACGCGATGGGCGGCGCGGGGTGCACGAGGCGCGCGGCGTACACGCGCCCGACCGAGCGGGTGGGCTGCGGCGGCCGCCCCGCGAGCGCCTCGTAGAGCATCACGCCCGCGGCGTAGAGGTCGGCCCGCGCGTCGACCGGGTGGTCCCCGAGGATCTGCTCCGGGGCCTGGTAGCGGGGGGTGCCGAGCACGTCGCCGGTCTGGGTGAGGGACGCCGCGCCGTCGTAGCGGGAGAGCCCGAAGTCGAGCACCGTCGGCGCGCCGCTCGCGTCGACGAGCACGTTCGCGGGCTTCAAGTCGCGGTGGAGCACACCCGCCGCGTGCACGGCCGCGAGCGTCTCGAAGAGCGCGAGCGCGATCGGCGCGAGGCGGGACCACGGCACCGCGCCGGGCTCGCCCGGGAACGGCGCGCCGTCGACGAGCTCGGTCACGAGGAAGCGCCGGCCTTCGTGTTCCCCCTCGGCCAGCAGCCGCACGACGCCGCGGACGCCGAGCCGCCGCAGCGCCCGCGCCTCGCGCTCGAAGCGGCCGAGCCGGAGCGGCGTGGCGTCGGCGAGGACCTTGACCGCCACGAGCGCGCGCGTGGGGAGGTCCTCCGCGCGGAACACCATCCCCGTGGCGCCGCTCCCCAGCGGGGCCAGGAGACGGTAGCGCCCCGCGAGCGGTTCGTCGGGGAGGAGCATGGGCGGGCGGTTCAGGGGATGCGGAGCTTCATGCCGATCGACAGCGCGATCCCGCCCTTGAGCACGCCCTTGTTGGCGGCCTGGATCTCCTTCCAGCGGGTCTTGTCGCCGTAGTAGCGCTGCGCGAGCTTCTCGAGCGTGTCCCCCGCGCCGACCACGTGCACCTTTCCGGCGGCCACGTCGGCGTTCTTCGCGGGGGCGTTCGCGACGGGTTTCGCGGCCACGGCCTTGGCGGCCGCCTTCGCCGCCTCGGGCTTCGGCGCCGGCTTCTCGACGGGCTTGTCCGCCGGGACCTCGACGGCACCCGCGGCGGCCCCGACGGGCTTGTCCGCCGCCGGCTTCACGGCCTCCGCGGGCCTGGCGGCCTCCGCGACCGGGGCGGGCGCCGCGGCGAGGGCCGTGGTCGCGCCCTCGTCGCGCCCGCGCGTGGCCACGAGCAGCAGGATCACGAGCGTCGCGACGATGCTCGTCCCGAGCGCCGCGTACTTCCAGTTCCGCTCGCGCACCCGCGACTCGGTGATCTCCGTCTCCAGCCGCACCTGCTCCGACCGCAGCGTGCGCGTCTCGTTGCGGAGCGAGCGGATCTCGCCCTGCTCCCGCGCCGCGATCCGCGCGCGGTGCTCCTCTTCGCGGGCGCGCTCGGCGCGGATGGCCGCCTCGAGGTGCTCGCGGAAGCCCGCGGGGGGCAGGCCACCGGCGGCCACCGCGGCGTCCAGGCGCGCGATCGCGTCCGCGGGGCGACCCTGCGCGGCGTGCACCTTCGCCATGAGCAGGAGCGCGTCCGCGTCGTCCGGATCGAGGCAGAGGAGCATCTGGAGCCGGGCCTGCGCCTGCCCGAGGTGGCCTTCGCGCGCGAAGCCCAGCGCCTCGTCGTAGAGCGAGTTCGGGGCGTCGATGCCCGCGCTCTTCAGCGTGGCGGCGATGCGCTCGGTGGCGGGCTGCCCGTCCTGCGGCGCGCCGCGTGGCGGGTCGTCGAACTGCACGAGGGAATCGGTCACGGAGGCTCCGGGCGGAGGGTCGCGACGGGAATCGCGAGGAGGGAGCACGAGCCTATCCCTGTTTACACGTCAAGTCCACGGCGCGCACGGTTTCGCGATAGACGGCCGGATGGCACGTGGTGGAGAAGAGTTCGTCGTCGTCCCCGAGGGGTGGCTCTCGCGGGGCGAGGCCTTCGTCCGGGGGGAGGGGGCCCAGCTCGCGGTCTTCGGCGGGATCCCCGGCGAGCGCGCGCGGGTGCGGTTGGTCGAGCGGAGCGGGCACCAGCACCGCGCCCGGTGGGTGAAGGCCGTCGGCCCGCCCAGCCCCGACCGTGTCGAGCCGGTCTGCGACCGCTACTGGGCGTGCGGCCGCTGCCCGTTCATGCACCTCTCCGAGGTGGGCCAGGATCGCGCCCGCATCACGCTGCTCCGCGACGCCTTCGCCGACGCGAAGCTCGCGCTGCCCGAGGGCCGCGGCGTCGACGGGGTGGTCCGCGTGAAGGACCTCACCCAGACCGGCATCGAGCTCTTCGCCGGCTGGTCCGACGATCGCCACCTCCGCATCGGCGTCCCCGCCCGGGACGGCCGCCGGCTCGTGGCCATCCCCACCTGCGCGCTCGCCAGCGAGACGCTCCGCACGATGATGACCGCCGCCGCGCACCACGCGCGCGCGCTCGAGGTCTGGCCGTGGGAGGGCGGGCGCGGGAGCCTGCGCGGCTACTTCGCCCGCCAGTCCGCCACCACCGGCGAGACGCTCGTCACCTTCGTCTTCGCGCGGTCCTCCCCCTTCGCGAAGGGGCTCGCGGAGGCGGTCGCCTCGCAGCAGGCCGAGGTCGTGGGCGCGTTCGCGCACTGGAACGACCAGCCGGGCCCCCTCCTCGCCGCCTCGCCGCTCACCGGCGACCCCGAGGCCTCCCTCGTCTACGGCCGCGCCACCATCGAGGAGGAGGTCGACGGGCTGCGCATCCGCCTCGGCGCGCTCGATCCCTTCCCGCTCCACCCGCGCGCCGGCGTGCGGCTCTGGACCGAGCTCGTGGCCGCCCTGGCGCCCGAGAAGGGCGACGCCGTCGTGGACGTCGGCGCCGGCGCGGGGGCCGGGGCGCGCACGCTGCTCCTCGCCCGCAAGAGCGGCTGGGCCCTCGGCATCGACCCCCGCGAGGGCGTCATCCGCCGCGCCCGCGAGAACGCCGCCAGCAACGGCATCGGCGCCGACTTCGTGGCCGGCCCCTTCGCCGAGTCGCTCATCGACGCACATCCCCGCCTGCACGGCCGCCGCCCGCTCGCCGTCGTGGAGGCCGGCCCCAAGGGCCTCGACGGGCAGGCGCTCGACGCGCTCCTCGCCGTCGATCCGCGCCGCGTCGCGCTGCTCTCGACCAACCCGCGCAGCCTCGCGAAGGACGCCGCCCGCCTCGCCGCCCGCGGCCTCCGCCTCACGCGCGTCCTCCCGGTGGACACCCACCCGTACACGCCCTTCGGCGACACGATCGCGCTGCTCGAGTCCCCCGACACGACCCCGCCCACGCTCCGGGCGCCGCGCCGCCGGACCGTCCGGACGTAGACCGTCGCGCTCCGGGCCGCCGGGGCGCCACTTTCCAGCGTGGTCCGGGCAGCCGGCCGAGCCGCTGCGGCGGCGTCGGCGCGGGGGTCGTTCGGCGGTGGCTCGGGTGCCCGGGAGGCCGCCCCGATCAGCCCGCCAGCACCGGGATCACCCCCACGAGCAGCGCGCCGAGCACCCAGGTGCCCGGCCGCTCGGAGTCCGCGTGGATGATGACCGGCTGCCGCTCCCAGGTGGGCGGGCCGCCCGCGGGACCCTGCTCGGGCGGCTTCGCGACCGACTCGCCGGGGGGCGCCACCTCCGCGGTGGTCGGCGCGACGGGGCCGGCCGCCGTGACGCCCTCGACCTCGCCCGCCGCCAGCGGCACGCCCGCCGCCGGCACCGTCGCCGGCTCGCCCGGGGCCGCTCCGGGTGGGGCGGGGATGCCGCCCGGCACGGTGGCCGAGACGCCCCCGCCCATCGTGCTCGGCGCGGCGCCGGGCGCGAGCCCCTCGGTGAGCGCCTCGCCGAGCGCGCTCCCGAGCATCGCGCCGACCGCCGCGAGGCCGAGCCCCCCGGCCGCGTCGCGCCCCGCCGCGAAGAGCAGCGCCGTCGCGACGGTGCCCGCCAGCACGACCAGCACGCGGGCGCCGAGCGGCACCCGCGCGTTGGGGGCGAGCGCCGAGAACAGGCGCGGGATCACCAGCGCGCCGGCCACCGCCAGGAGCGGCAGCCATGTGACCGTGTTCTCGAGCGAGATCCCGCCCGGGGCGACGTTGCTGTACCCGGCGACAAAACCCACCGCCATCGCGGCGGCGCCCGTGCGGTCGGGGCGCAACATCCGCCCGCGCGAGATCAGCCAGACCACCGCGATCACGAAGAAGGTCACCGAGATCGACGCCGCCAGGGCCGCAAGGTAGCTCATCCCGCCTCCGCCAGGCGCCGTGCGATCACCGTCGCCAGCGCCATCGTGGTGATGCTCGGGTTGACCCCGAGCGAGGTGGGGAAGATCGAGCTGTCCGCGAGGTAGAGCCCCTCGAGCGCGTGGGTCCGGCCATCGACGCGGATCACGCTCTTCTCGGGGTCCGTCCCCATCCGGCAGGTGCTCATCGGGTGCGCCGCGTACAGCGTGAAGTCCTGCAGCGCGCGCGCCTGGAGCTGCGCGTAGAGCTCGTCCGCCGTGCGGCAGCGCGTGGTGCCGAACACGGGCGCCATGACCTCGCGGGCGCCGCCCGCGAGCAGCACCTTCGCGGCCCAGAGCATGCCCTTGCGGATGCGCTCCACGTCGTCGTCGTCGAAGTCGTAGCGGATGTCCGCGCGCCCGTCGGCGAAGGCCCCCACCGATCCCTCCCCCTTGTCCGAGATCATCACCACGAGGCCGCACAGGAAGGGGAGATCCGCGATCGCCTCCTTCATCCGGGGGCCGGGGGGCGCGAGCAGGCCCACGCACACCTCGGGGGGCGCCGAGAAGCTGTGCGGGAGGACGCCGGGGAGGTCCGGCACGTGGAACCACGCGCCCTGCGTGGCGCCCTTCCAGAGCTCGATGCGCTCGTCGCAGAGCCCGAGCACCGCGTTGCCGGGGTGCACGTGGAGGCCCTTCCCGACGGCGGGCCCGAGCCGCTCCGCGAGGCCGGAGGCGTGCAGGAGCCGCGGCGTCCCGACCCCGCCCGCCGCGAGCACCACCCTGCCCGCGCGCACGCGCACGCGGCCGCCGGGGCGGCGATCGTCGGGGTGGTGGAGGCGCCCCTCGACGCCCACGGCGCGGCCGCCCTCGACGAGGATGCCCTCGACCCTGCAGTCGGCCTGGATGCGCGCGCCCGCGTTGGTGGCCTCTACCAGCAGGTTGAGGTCCATGCTCGCCTTGCCGAAGCTCGGGCAGCCGAAGTAGCACACGCCGCAGCCCACGCAGGCGGGCGTGGCGCGGTCGAGGTAGCCGCCTTCCAGCCCGAGCTTCTCGACGCCGCGCACGATGAGCGCGTTGTTGTTGCCCGCGACCTCGAGCCGGGTGCTCCAGATGCCGAGGAGCTCCCAGAGCTCGTCGTACACGGGCTCGAGCGCGGCGGGGCCGTAGCGGTCGTCCCCGAGCGCGTCGGTCCAGCCCTGGAGCACGTGGTCGGGCGCGCGCCACGCGATCGCGCTGTTGACGAGGCTCCCGCCGCCCACGCCCCGGCCGGCGGCGATGGGCATGTAGGCGCTGCCCGTCGCCACCATCGCGCCACCTTCCTGCATGTGGTAGCGCATCGTGTCGCCCTGGTTGCGGGCGAAGCGGCTCCGGGGCGGGCCCTCCTCGAGCAGCACCACGCGCGCGCCGGAATGCGACAAGGCGCGCGCGGCCGCGGCGCCGCCGGGCCCCGTCCCCACGATGACGACGTCGGCCTCGAGGTCGAGGTCGGCCTCGCCGAAGCCGTCGGCGGGGGCCGGGCCGGCGAGGAGCACGCCGTCGCCCTGCTTCCAGCGGTTCATGCGCCTCCGAGCCGCGCGGGCAGGCCGCCCACGTCGGAGAAGCCGCACCGGAACGAGGGCGCCACGAGCACGCGCACCTTGGGGTGCGCGAACCACGCCATGCCGACGAACAGGCAGAGCGACTGGGCGAGCCCGCGGATCTCGTAGCGCGAGCTCGCGAGCCAGCCCGCCACGGCGTCGCTCGCGTCGGGGACGGCGAGCTCCGCCAGGTAGCCGCCGTGCGTCGGGAGCGGCAGCGCGTCGATGGCGTGGAGCGCGAGCTTGAGCAGCTTCTGCTGCGCGGGGGCGAGCCCCTCGAGCACGCCGTCGAAGTAGCGGGCCACGCCCGCCTCGCCGCCGCCCATCTCGGGAGTGCCGCCGGCGGGGAAGCAGGCCTCGGCGAGCGCGTCGAGGATCGCGACCTCGTCGGGGGAGAGGAGCGCGTACGGGGCGTCCGCGGGCTGGTCCCACCAGCGCCACGCCACGCCGCCGGCGCCCGACGCCGCCGCCCCGGCGACGAGCGCGGAGGCGGCGAGGAGCTGGCGTCGGCTGATGCCCATGGGTGCGCAACGTAGCGGGGCCGTCGTCGGCGCGCCTTCGATCGCCTCTCCGCGGGGACCGACGGGGCGCGCGGGATAAGAGGGAGCGTGGCGCGAACACTCGACTTCCAGGATCATCGGCGCGATCTCGGCGACAACCGCTACGTCTACGCGGTGGTGTCGCGGCGGGCGCGCGGGCTCTCGATCGGGCTCAACCTGAACCCCGACAAGGTGTGCAACTTCGACTGCCCCTACTGCCAGGTGGACCGCACCGTCCCCGGCGGGCCCTCCGACATCGATCTCGACGTGCTCGAGGCGGAGCTCGACCGGCTCCTCGGCTGGGTGGCGGACGGCTCGTTGTGGCAGCACCCGCCCTTCGACACCGTCGCGCCGGCGCTGCGTCGGGTGGCGGACATCGCGTTCGCGGGGGACGGCGAGCCGACCACGCCCGCGGCCTTCCCCGGCGCGGTCGAGCGCGTGCGGGCCGTGCGGGCGCGCCACGGGCTCGACGGTGCGCCCGGCCCCGACGGCGTGGCCCGCCCCTACGTGCCCATCCGCCTCCTCACCAACGCGACGATGCTCCACCGCGACCGCGTCCGCGCCGCGCTCCCCGGCGTCGACGAGGTGTGGGGCAAGCTCGACGCCGGCACGGAGGCGTACTTCCGCAAGGTGGACGGGACCACGTGCCCCTTCGGCCGCGTGCTCCGGAACCTCGCCGAGACCGCGGCCGCGCTCCCGGCCGACCGGCCGCTCGTCATCCAGAGCATGTTCTGCGCCTTCGACGGCGCGGGCCCCGACGACGCCGAGATCGACGCCTGGCTCGGCCGCCTCGACGCCATCGCCGCCGCCGGCCCCATCGGGCAGGTGCAGATCTACACGGTCGCGCGGAAGCCGTCGGACACCACGGTCGGGCCGGTGCCGACCGCGCGCCTCGAGGCGATCGCGGAGCGTGTGCGCGCGCGTGGCCTCCGGGCCGACGTGTACGGGGTCGCATAGCGCGCGCTCCCGGGGGTCCAGGGGGGCCGTGCCCCCCTGGCGGGGGCGTTACGGGGGCGGCGCCCCCGTCCCAAGAGGCCCTCCCATGCCCCTCGAAGCCTGCGGCCCGCTCGCCCCCGTGATCGACCCGACCGCCTGGGTGCACCCGAGCGCGCAGCTCCTCGCCGACGTGCGCCTCGGCCCGCGCGTGAGCGTGTGGCCCGGCGTGGTGCTCCGCGGTGACCAGGGCGCCATCGTGGTGGGCGAGGACTCGAACCTCCAGGACCTGACCTGCGCGCACGCGACCGGCGGCGTGTCGACCGTGACCATCGGCGCGCGCGTGACCGTCGGCCACCGCGTCATCCTGCACGGCTGCACCGTCGAGGACGACTGTCTCGTGGGCATGGGCAGCATCCTCCTCGACAACTGCCACGTCGAGCGCGGCTGCATCATCGGCGCCGGCGCGGTCGTGCCCGTCGGGATGCGCATCCCCGCGGGGTCGCTCGTGCTCGGCATGCCCGCGAAGGTCGTCCGGCCCCTCCGCGAGAAGGACTACGAGCAGATCCGCGGCGGGTACACGGCGTACCTGGAGCTCGCCGAGCGGTACCGGAAGGGCTGATTCTTCCTGGGGCGGGGGGGCCACCCCCCGCAACGCCCCCCCCCGACTACCGCCGGCGCCGCCGCGCCACCGCTCCGAGCGCGAGCGCGAGGCCGGCGAGCCCGATGGCATCGGTGCTCTCGCAGCCGCAGGCCCCGGCGGCCGCCTTGTCCTCGTCGGCGTCGGCGCAGCCCTCGTCGGCGCTGCCGTCGCAGTCGTTGTCGACGCCGTCGCACATCTCGAGCAGGCCGGGCCGCACCCAGCCGTCGCTGTCGTCGCAGTCGCCGTCGGCCTCGGTCACGCCGTCCAGGTCGGCGTCCCCGACGCCCTCGTCGGTCCTGCCGTCGCAGTCCTCGTCGTCGCCGTCGGCGGTCTCCGCGGCGCCGGGGTGCACGGCGGCGGCCGCGTCGTCGCAGTCGCCGCCCTCCTCGGAGAACCCGTCGCCGTCGTCGTCGGACGACAGCGTGCCCTCGTCGACCGCGCCGTCGCAGTCGTCGTCGACGCCGTTCTCGAGGTCGGTGGCGCCGGGGCCCACGGCGGGGTCGCCGTCGTCACAGTCGCCGCCGTCCTCGCTGACGCCGTCGCCGTCGTCGTCGTAGCTGGAGGTGCCCTCGTCGGCGACGCCGTCGCAGTCGTCGTCGACGCCGTCCGCGGTCTCGGGCGCGCCGGGGTACACGCTGGCGTCGTCGGGACCGCAGTCGGTGGTGTCGCCGTAGCCGTCGCCGTCGGCGTCCGGGACGTTCTGGTCCATCGTGCCGTCGCAGTCGTCGTCGACGCCGTTGCCGTCGACCTCGGTCGCGCCGGGGTGCGCGGCGGCGCTCCCGTCGTTGCAGTCGCCGCGGTCCTCGGAGTAGCCGTCGCCGTCGTCGTCGTAGGCGCTCGTGCCCTCGTCGGTGAGCCCGTCGCAGTCCTCGTCCTCGCCGTCGGCGGTCTCGGTCGCCCCCGACGAGATCGACGCGTCGGTGTCGTCGCAGTCGCCGCCGGCCTCGGTCCAGCCGTCGCCGTCGTCGTCGTACCAGCTCGTGCCCTCGTCCACCGTGCCGTCGCAGTCGCCGTCCACGCCGTCCGCGCGCTCGGTGGCGCCGGGGTACACGCTCGCGTCGGTGTCGTCGCAGTCGGTGCCGCCGGCCCAGTCGGCGTCCTCGCCGTCGCCGTCGATGTCGGTGAGGTCCGCGCCGTCGCAGTCCTGGTCGATCCCGTCGTACGCGGTCTCGGGCGCGCCGGGGTAGACCGCGGCCGCGGTGTCGTCGCAGTCGTCGTCGTTCGCGACGTAGCCGGAGGGGGGCGAGCAGGAGCGGCTGGTGGTGCGGACGTCGCCGTAGCCGTCGCCGTCGGCGTCGCGGTACCAGGTGGTGGAGCCGGTCGCGCCGTCGTCGATCGTGCCGTCGCAGTCCTCGTCGACGCCGTCGCAGGTCTCGGTCGCGCCGGGGTGCACGGAGGCGTCGGCGTCGTCGCAGTCGGTGCCGCCGCAGCTCGTGGCGTCGTAGCCGTCGCCGTCCACGTCGCAGGCGCAGGCGGGGTCGTCCGCGCAGTCGGAGTCGTCGCAGTCGGTGTCGCCGTCGAAGTCGTCGTCGCTGCCGTTGTCGCAGTCCTCGGGGCAGCCGGTGCCCGCGGAGACGTCGAAGTTCAGCGTGTAGTTGCCCTCGCCCGCGCGGCAGCGGCCCGACCCGCTCGCGGCGGACGTGTAGCCGTAGCCCTCGATGACCACGTAGTAGGTGTCTCCCGCCGTGCAGGAGAAGGTCACCGAGTCGGTGGTCGTGCTCGACGCGGTGGAGCCGGCGTCGCAGTCGTAGAAGCTGCTGCACGTGCTGCCGAGCACGTACATGTCGAGGTCGCAGTCGAGGCCCGACACCTCGAGCGTGACGGAGCCCGTGGACTGGCAGGTGAACGAGTAGACGTTGTCGCCGCCGGTCTGGGACAGCGGCGCGTACGGCGACCCGCAGGTGTAGTAGCTGCCGATGCTGGTGCCGCCGAGCTCGCTCGTGGTGGTGCTGTCGATCTGCCCGGTCACCGACGAGGAGCAGGTCAGGTCGTCGAGCACCGTGAGCGAGGAGCAGGCGGCCTCGGCGCGCGGGAGGAGGAGGAGCAGGAGAAGGGCCATCGTCACTCCGTGCTCCCGTCGCAGTCGTTGTCGGTGCGGTCGCCGACGACCTCCTCGGCGCCGGGGTGGACCGTCGCGTCGGCGTCGTCGCAGTCGCCCCCGGTCTCGGTCCAGCCGTCGCCGTCGTCGTCGCCGCTCGACGTGCCCTCGTCGACCGTGCCGTCGCAGTCGTCGTCCACCCCGTCGGCGGTCTCGGCCGCGCCGGGCTCGACGGTGGCGTCGGCGTCGTCGCAGTCGCCGCCGTTCTCGGTCGTGCCGTCGCCGTCATCGTCGTAGGCGGCGGTGCCCTCGTCCGCGCGGCCGTCACAGTCGTTGTCGAGGCCGTCCTCGAGCTCGGGCGCGCCCGGGTAGACCGTGGCGTCGGCGAGGTCGCAGTCGTCGCCCTCGGCGGCGTAGCCGTCGCCGTCGGCGTCCTCGGTGCCGTAGTCGATGACGCCGTCGCAGTCGTCGTCGACGCCGTTCCCGTAGGTCTCGGACCCGCTCGGGGAGACGCCCGCGTCGGCGTCGTTGCAGTCGCCGCCGTCCTCGGTGACGCCGTCGCCGTCGTCGTCGGCGCAGGAGGTCCCCTCGTCGACCGTGCCGTCGCAGTCCTGGTCCGCGCCGTCGCAGGTCTCCGCGGCGCCGGGGTGCGCGGCCGCGTCGCCGTCGTCGCAGTCGGCGGCGCAGGCGGTCCAGCCGTCGCCGTCGGTGTCGTAGGCGGCCGCGGCGCCGTTCGCGCAGTCGTTGCCGCGCAGCGCGACGGTGGGGGAGGCCGGGTCCATGAGGAAGGTCAAGGAACCGGTGGCGGGCGCGTCGTGGGTCGGCGAGAAGGTGACCGTGAAGGTGCCGGTGGTGCCGACGGGGAGGTCGACGGGCGTGGCCGTGGCGAGCGTGAACACCGACACGTCGACCACGCCCGAGCCCACGGTGAGGTCGATGTCACCGGTGTTCGCGAGGGTGACCTCCCGGGTCGCGGAGGCCCCCGTGGCGACCGGGCCGAAGTCGAGCAGCGCGGGCCAGACCTCGGCCGCCGGGGTGCCGGCCACGCCGCGCACGTCGAGGACGTGGACGTTGTCCTTCGGCTCGTCGGTGGTGATCGTCAGCTGGGCGAGGTGCCAGCCGGCGGCGTAGGGCGCGAAGGTGACGGTGAGGGTCTCGGCGCCGTCTTCGGGCACGAGCGGGAGCGCGTCGTCGACCGAAAAACCGTCGCCCTCGATCGCGAGGAGCTCGGCGGCCACGACCTCCACCTGGCCGCCGGCGACGCTGGTGAGCGTCACCTCCGCGGTGGCGGAGCCGCCCACGGCCACGACGCCGAGGTCGAGCAGGGTGGGGCTCACCACGATGCGGGAGGCGGCGCGGTCGAGCTTGTAGTCGGGGCTGCAGCCGACGAGCGCGATCGCGACGAGCCCGGAGAGGCGGATGGGGGACACGGCAGGCTCCTGGATCCGGGCTAGCGCAGGGGGGGTGGCGGGGCCATCCGGGGTAAACACGTTGAAAGAGCGGGACAGGGGCGGCATGACGGGCGGCGGGTCGCCGGGCGAGCGCGTGGCGGCCGCGCGGCGGCTCGGCCGGGCCGCCCGGGCGCGAACCGCCGAAGCGTCGGGAGGAAGCCGGTCCCGTGCTACCATCCCGGCCATGCGGACGCCCCTCCTCCTCGCCTTGCTCCTCGCCTCCGCGCCCGCCTTCGCGAAGAAACCGAAGCCGCCCCCGCCGCCCTCCTGGAAGTGCGGCGACGCGGTGGCCGACGCCTACGCCGCCGCCAACGACGCGCTCGTGGCGGCCAACCACGCCGACGCGGCCGCGGGCTTCGCCGCCGTGCTGGTGGAGGAGCCGCAGTGCGGGCTCGCGCTCGTGGGGCAGGGGCGCGCGCTCCTCGGCGCCGGGAAGGCGGCGGAGGCGGGGACGCCCCTGCGCGCCGCGACCGCCGCGTTCCCCGACAAGCTGGACGCGCACGTCTGGCTCGGCCGCGCGCTCCTCGCCGCCGGGGACGACGACGGCGCCATCGCCGCGGCGAAGGGCGCGATCGCGCTCAAGCCCGGGAGTGTCGACGCGCAGAAGATCGCGCAGGAGGCGCTCCTGCGGAAGGGCGACGTCGCCGGCGCGCGGGCGTCGCTCGAGGAGGCGCGGAAGGCGGCGAACATCGTGGCCTGGACCTGCCTCGACGGCTTCATCGTCGCGGCGGAGGGCGACGCCGCGAAGGCCGCGGAGGCGCTCGCGGGCTGCCACGGCACGCCCGACCAGGCGATGTACGACGCGCTCGCGGCGAAGGTGGCGGCGTTGCCGCCGGTGGCCGTGGCGCCCGCGGAGAGCGCGGCGGCGCCGACCGCGCCGGCGGGGACCGCGCCGGCCGCGAGCGCGCCGAAGCCGTAGGGGCGCGGGGCACGGAGCCGCCGACGGTCCGGGCGGCACCGCCGTCGCCGCACCGGCCGCGAACGGCAGGGCCCGCGTGCGGGAGGGCGGCGCGCGGCCGGGTGCCCCGAATCCCCAACCGAGGCTCATCGGAGCCGCACCCCGTCCAGGTACACGCGCTCGGGGGCGGAGAGCGCGAGGGGATCGACCAGCGGGTCGGCGGGCAGCACGAGCACGCTCGCGGCGGCGCCGGCGGTGAGGGTGCCGAGGTCGTCGAGGTGCCAGAAGCGCGCGGGGGCGGTCGTGGCGGCGGCGAGGATCTCGGCGGGCGCGAGCCCGGCTTCCGCGAGGAGCGCGAGCTCCGTGGCGTCGATGCCGGCGGTGCGGCGGTTGCCGAAGTCGGTGCCGTACAGCACCGTGGCGCCGGCGGCCTCGAGCGCGGCGAGGTTGGCGACGGCCGTGTCGCTGCCGCCGAACGCGGCGACGGTCGAGACGACGGCGCGCCCGGCCCAGGCGGCGACCGTGGCGTCGGAGAGCGGCTCGACGGGGGTGTGGGCGAGCAGGTCGGCGCCCGCGGCGGCGGCGGCGGCGGCCGTGTCGTCGCCGAGGGCGTGCACCGCGACGGGCATCCCGAGCGCGTGGGCGCGCGCGACCGCGGCGGCGAGCGCGTCGTCGGAGAGGCCGGGGCTCCCGTCCATCGGGATCTTCACCACGCGGGCGCCGAGCCCGTGGAGGGTGTCGACGGCCGCCTCCGCCTCGGCGGCGGTCGTGACCTCGAGGCCGTAGCCGTCGCGGCCCCAGCCCTGGGTCGGGTAGCCGCCCACGGCCGTGATCATCGGGCCGGCGGCGACGACGCGCAGGGGGGCGTGGTCGGCGGCGAGGAAGCTCGTCGGGGCGGCGAGGTCGACGGCGGCGGCGATCCCGCCGGCCGCCATGGCGTCGCCCTCGGGGAGGTAGGCGAGGTGCACGTGGCTGTCGATCGCGGCGGGGGTGAGCCAGCGGCCGGTCACGTCGACGCGGGGCGCGTCCGGCGACACCGTGCCCGCCGCGACGCTGCCGACCGCCACGATGCGGCCGGCGTCGACCTCCACGTCGGCGGGGCCGAGGCCCACGACCGTGCCGCCCGCGAGGACGAAGCGGCCGACGGGGGCGCAGCCGGCGAGCGCGGCGGGCCCGAGCGGGGCGAGCGGCGGGGCCGCGGCGGGGCCGGTGTCGGCGACCCCCGGGGTGCCCGCGGGGTCGGAGAGGACGGCGGAGGGGCCGGGGACACACGCGAGGAGGAGGAGCATGCGGGTTGTACGGGCGGGGGCGCGAACGGATCAGCGGGGGGCAGCGCCAACAGGTCGCGCTCGCCGGGCGAGGCGGCGAGCGGCGAGAGGAGCCGCCTCGAATACGACAACGCGGCCGAGGAGCGGCACCGAATACGACAAACCCGCCCGCGGCGGCTCGTGCCGGCCGCGCGCCGTACGGACGAACGCGGTGAATTTTGGGGCGGGCGCGCCCTCGATCGGCCTCCGCGGCGACAGTTGTCGTACTCGGTGCCTCTCCTGGGGACGCTTGTCGTGTTCGAGGCCGCTCCTGCCGTGCGGGCGCCCGGATCGCGAACCCGCCGGGAGGTCGGCGCCCGCGGGCGCCGCCGCGCGGCTATGGTGCCGCCCGGAGGCGACGATGCTCCTCTTCGCGCTCGCGTGCGCCGTTCCCGCCGACGACTCCGGCCCTGTCGAGGCCGACGCCGACACCGATTCGGACGCCGACACCGACACCGACACCGACACCGACACCGACACCGACACCGACACCCCCTGCGCCGGCGGGTACACCGGCACGGTCGCCGGCGGCTGGAGCGGCGACGGCGCGGTCCTCTACCTGGACGCCCGGTACGGCTCGTGGGGGGAGAGCTGCTACGGCGGCGACATCGACCCGCCGTTCGAGGCCACCGCGGGCGCCTTCTCGTGGACGGCGCGCATCTACACCTCCGCCGGAGGCCCCGCGCCCCGCGACGTGCTCGCCGTCGGGTGCGTCGACGACGACGCGCTCGAGCTGACCATCACGGAGACGGACGGCACGCCGTTCTGGGGCCCGTGGCGGATGACGCCCGATTCCACGGTCGAGGGGGTCGAGCTCTGCGACTGACGCGCCCGCGGCTATGGTGCTCGCCACCGGAGTCCCGATGCTCGTCCTCTTGCTCGCCTGTGCGGTCGCTCCCGCCCCGGGCGAGGACCTCTGCGCCCGCCCCGACGCCTTCACCGGCGAGGTGACCGGCTCCTGGAGCGGAGACGGGCAGGACCTCAGCTTCGACGCACCCGGCGGGGCCGGCTGGAGCGACGGCTGCTACGGCGGCGCGATCGAGCCCCCGTGGGAGGCCGTCGACGGCGCGTTCGACTGGCCGGCCACGTTCTTCGTGGGCGCCGGCTCGCCCGAGCAGCGGCCGATCCGCGCGGTCGGCTGCGTCGCCGGCGACTGGCTCGACCTCTCGATCGTCGAGGAGGACGGCACGCTGTTCTGGGGGCCGTGGCGCATGGAGCGCCAGGACGAGCACATCGCGATCAGCAACTGCGATTGATCGAGGGGCCGCGTCGCCGGAATCGGAACCGATCCGCAGTAGCGGCCGAGGCCGCAAAGCACGCCGCGCGAGGGGGGCCGGAGGGCGGCGCGGGCGCCGGGTCCCCGCGGGCCGGAGGCCGCGCCACCTCGGGGAGCCCGCGCCGGTCGGGCCGCGCGCGGCGGCCCGACGGAGCGCGAACGCGCGACCCCGGAGGACACCCGGCCCCGGCGCGCGGGGGGCCCCCCCCCCCCCCGGGCGCCCCCCGGGCCCGG
>CAYWGD010000155.1:0-15909 GCA_964457335.1 uncultured Enterobacteriaceae bacterium
TGGCGCGGGGCCGCGGCCCGCGCCCGCCCGTGGGGCCGCCCCGCCCCCCCCCCGCGGCCCGGCGGAGGCCGCGTCGACCCACGAGCCGGAGCTCGCCTCCGAGCTCGAGTTCGAGTTCGAGCCCGCGCTCGAGCTCGAGTTCGAGTTCGAGTTCGCCTTCGAGTTCGAGCTCGCCTTTCGATTTCGATTTCGATTTCGAGCTCGAGCTCGAGCTCGAGTTCGAGCTCGAGCTCGAGTTCGAGTTCGAGTTCGAGTCCGCCTCCCCCGCGCGAGGGAGGCCGTAGGGCGCCTCGGGCGCAGCCCGAGGCGGTCGGTCCGCGCCCCGCGGGCCGACCGAGCGGCTCCGCCGCGAGCCCGGAGGACGCCCGACCCCCGCCGTCTTCGGCGGGGGTCGCGCCCGTCCCTACGCCTTCCGCCCCCGGTAGGCCTCGATCCCGCGCCCGAGCACCTGGATCGCGCGGCGGAGGGTGCCCTCCTCGCGCACGGCGGCGAGGCGCACCTCGTCGCGGCCCTCGCTGGGATCGGCGTAGAAGCCGGGGCCCGGCGCGACGACCACGCTCTCGGGGAGCTTGCCCGAGGTGTCGCGGAACTCCTCGACGAGGAAGCGGGCGAAGCGCTCGGTGTCGTCCACGGGGAGGCGCGCCATCGTGTAGAAGGCGCCCTCGGGGCGGTGGAAGGCGACGCCGTCGAGCTCGGCGAGGGCGTCCATCATCGCGTCCACGCGCGCCTTGTAGAGGCCGCGGACCTCGTCGTAGTAGTGGTCCGGCAGCGTGAGCGCGGCGATGGCGGCGCGCTGGCCGCGGGGCTGGGTGCCGAGGCGGGCCTGGCCGAGCCGCTCGACGCGCTCCATCAGCTCGAGGTTGCGCGAGATCAGGAAGCCGACGCGCAGGCCGCAGGAGGAGAAGGTCTTCGACGTGGAGTCCACGACGATGACGTGGTCCTCATGCCCGGCGAGCTCGAGCGCGGAGAGCGGCGGCTCCTTGAAGTAGATCGCCCGGTAGACCTCGTCGGCCACGAGCCAGATGCCGTTGCGCCGGGCCCAGGCGGCCACGCGGCGGAGCTGGTCGGCGCCGTAGACCGCGCCGGTGGGGTTCCCCGGGTTGGAGAACACGAGGGCGCGGGTGCGCGGGGTGAGCGCGCGGTCGAGCACGTCGTCGGAGGGGATCGCGAAGCCGTCGTCGAGCCGGGTGCGGAGCGGGACGACCTTGGCGGCCGCGACCGTCGCGAAACCGTTGTAGTTCGTGTAGTACGGCTCGGGGACGAGGATCTCGTCGCCCGGGTCGCACAACGCGGTCATCGCGAAGAGCAGCGCCTCGGAGCCGCCCTGGGTCACCACGACGTGCTCGGCGCCGAGGCCGGGGCTCGTGCGGGCGTGGAAGGCGGCGGCGGCCGCGCGGCACTCGGGGAGCCCCGACGCGGGCCCGTACGCGAGCACCGGCCCCTCCTCGCGCGCGAGGGCCTCCATGACCGGCCGCGGCGTGGGGACGTCGGGCTGGCCGATGTTGAGGCGGTGGAAGTGCACGCCCTCGGCGCGGTTGACCGCGGCGTCGAGCTTGCGGATCGCCGACTCCTGGATGGTGCGGGCGCGTGCGGAGAGGTGCATGGGGGCTCCGGAGGGCGTCGCTCTAACCCGAAAGTGGGCCCACTCGCGCTGCCTCTCCGCCTACACGAGCTCGAAGGCCTGCACCTTGACGGCCCCCTTGAGCACCTCGGCGCGGCAGGCGAGGCGCTGGCCGGCCGGGTGCCCGGACTCCTTGAGCGTGCCCTTCTCGCGCGCGGTGGGCTCCGACAGGTTCTCGGCGCCCTCGAGGATCGCGACGTGGCAGGTGCCGCAGGTGGAGTCGGAGCAGCCCGACGCGATGGGGTGCCGGAGCTGGCCGGACGCGCCGAGGATCGTGGAGCCGGCGTAGGTCGTGACGCGCTGCTCGTCGCCCTTCGGGCCCAGGACCACGAGCGTGATCTTGTCGGGCTCGACCTCCTGGTCGGCCGGGGCCTTCTTCTCCTCGATGCCGAGGAGGCGCTTGATGCGGCGGCGGATACCGAAGGGGCTGGGCAACTCGAACTCCTGCGGACGCGGCCCGATAACATGCGCGTCCGGTGATCGACCTCGTCGCCCTGCTCCGAACGTTCCACGGCCACCTCGGCCTGCTCGCCGCCGTGGCGCTCGCGCACCCCGCCGTCACCCTGCGGGGCGCGGCGCGGCTGCGGCCCGGCACGCGCTGGAGCGTCGGCTTCGCCACCGTGCTCGTCACCCTCACGACGGGCCTGGGGTGGTGGCTCTACCCGGGCTACCGCTCCGTGGACAAGCCGCGGCTCCTCCGCGAGGCCTTCCCCGTCGCGATGCTCTTCGAGACGAAGGAGCACCTCGCCTGGTACGCGCTCGCGCTCGCCTGGGCCGGCTGCGCGCTCGCGCTCCGGAGCGGCGGCGCCACCCCGGACGCCCGCGCGCGGCGCCTCGCGCGCATCGCGTTCGGGATGTCGGCGGCGCTCACGCTCGCCGTCGGCGTGCTCGGTTCGATCGTGGCGAGCGCCACCGCCGGTTGAGTGCGGCACAATGCCGGATCTCCGGAGCCCCCATGGACCTCCCCGGCTACACCCCGCTCCAGTCCGTGACCCTCGTGCGGAAGATGTGGGCCGACGCGCTCGGCACGCTCACCGAGGCGCAGCGCACCTGGGGCGACCTCGTGCAGTTCCACTTCGGCCCCGACCAGGTGGTGCACGCCTTCCACCCCGACGCGGTGCAGCAGATCCTGCAGGCGAACCACAAGAACTTCGTGAAGGGGCCGCTCTACGACGACCTGCGCCCGCTGCTCGGCCAGGGGCTCATCACCGCCGACGGCGAGACCTGGAAGCGGCAGCGCAAGCTCGTGCAGCCGGCGTTCCGCCAGGAACACCTCGAGCGCTGGGGCGATCTCATCGCCGCCGAGGTGCGCGCGCAGCTCGACGGCTGGGGAGACGGCGGCGAGGTCGAGGTGTCGAAGGTGATGATGCAGCTCACCTTCCGCGTCGTGTGCCGCACCGTGTTCGGGAGCGACGAGGCGCTCGACGTGGAGCGGATGTACCACGTGTTCACCGACGTGAGCGAGGCCATCCTGGCGGAGAGCCGCCGCATCCTGCGGCTGCCGTTCTGGGTGCCGACGCTCAACCACCTCCGCTACAAGCGCGCGCTCGCCGCGCTGGAGGCGCCCGTCGCCGCGCTCCTGGCCGAGCGGCGCGCCCGGAACGAGCCCACGGTCGACCTCTTCGGGCTCCTGATGGGCGCCCGCGACGAGGACGACGGGGACGGCATGAGCGCGCGGCAGCTCCGCGACGAGGGCATGACCTTCCTGTTCGCGGGCCACGAGACCACCGGGAACGCGCTCACCTGGGCGCTGCACGAGCTCTCGCTGCACCCGGAGGTCCAGGATCGGCTCCACGCCGAGCTCCTCGCGCTCCCCGAGGTGCCCGGCGCGGCGGACCTCGCCCGCGCCCCGCTGCTGCGCCGGGTCTCCGACGAGGTGCTCCGCCTGCACCCGCCCGTGTGGTGGCTGGAGCGCCAGTCGATCGGCCCGGAGACCGTGTTGGGGCGCGACTTCCCGGCGGGCACGCGCTTCGCCCTGTCCCCCCACGTGGTCCAGCGGGATCCGCGCTGGTGGGACGACCCGGAGCGCTTCGACCCCGACCGCGCCCCGCCCCGGCACAAGGCGGCGTACTTCCCCTTCGCGTCGGGGCCGCGGATGTGTATCGGGTCGACGTTCGCGCTCCAGGAGATGGGACAGGCGCTCGCGGGGATCGTCCGGCGCTTCCGCGTCGTGCCGGCGCAGGACGTCGTCGAGGCCGACCCGCTCGTGACCACGCGGGTGAAGGGCGGGCTGCGCGTGCGGCTGGAGCGGCGGGTGGCGGCGGCGGCGTGAGCCGCGCGGCTGCGTGAGCCGTGGGGCGGCGTGACGGCGGTTGCGCGCGTTAGAGGCCGGCGCCATGGAACGTCTCCACATCCCGCCCGCCGACGAGCAGCTCGAGATCCTCACCCGCGGCGTGGCCGACGCCCCCGAGCTCGACGAGCTCCGCGCGCGCCTGCAGAAGAGCCACGAGACGCAGAAGCCGCTCGTCGTGAAGGCCGGCTTCGACCCCACCGCGCCCGACCTCCACCTGGGCCACAGCGTGCTGATGGAGAAGATCGCGCAGTTCCAGCGCTTCGGGCACGACGTGGTGTTCCTCGTGGGCGACTACACCGCGCTCATCGGCGATCCCACCGGCCGCAACGCCCTCCGCCCGCCGCTCTCCGAGGAGCAGATCAAGGAGAACGCGAAGACCTACACCGACCAGTGCTTCAAGGTGCTGGACCGCAAGCGGACGCGGCTCGAGTGGAACTCCACCTGGCTCTCCAAGCTCACGTTCGCCGACACCATCAAGCTCGCCGCCCGCTACAACCTCGCGCGCATGCTCGAGCGGCGCGACTTCAAGCAGCGCTTCGAGAGCGGCCGGCAGATCGCGATGCACGAGCTGCTCTACCCGCTGATGCAGGGCTACGACTCGGTGGTGCTCCAGGCGGACGTCGAGCTCGGCGGGCACGACCAGATCTTCAACCTCCTCGTCGGCCGCCACCTCATGGAGGCCTACGGCCAGCGCCCCCAGATGGTGCTGACCGTGCCGCTCCTCGTCGGGCTCGACGGCGAGGAGAAGATGTCGAAGTCGAAGAACAACTACGTCGGCATCACCGAGGAGCCGGACATGATGTTCGGCAAGGTCATGAGCATCTCGGACGAGCTGATGTGGACGTGGTTCCCGCTGCTCCTCGGGCAGATCGGCGACCCGACGGATCCCCTCGGCGAGAAGCTCCGGCTGTCGCACGCGATGGTCGAGCGCTTCCACTCCAAGGCGGCGGCGGACGACACGCTCGCGTGGTGGAAGGCCGGCCGCCCGCCGCGCAACCTCGAGCAGGCCACGGTGCCCGCGGGGCCGCTGTTCCAGGTGGTGTTCAAGGCCGGCGCCGCCACGAGCGGCTCCGACGCGCGCCGCAAGATCCAGCAGGGCGGCGTGTCGCTCGACGGCGCCCGCATGGCGGATCCGATGGCGGCGGTCGCCCCGGGCGCCTACGAGCTGCGCGTGGGCAAGGTGTGGGCGGCGAAGGTCGTCGTCACGGAGTGACGCGGGCGACGCCGTAGCGGGCGGGCCGCCGCCGGAGGCGGCGCCGGTTGTCCTCCGCGCTCGCGGCGGAGCCGCTCGGTCGGGCCGCCGCGCGCGGCCCGACCGGCCCGGGCGTGAACGTTCACGGGGCGTGCGGTTCCGAGCGCCCGGGCCGCGCTCCGGCCCCCCTGCCCGGGTCACACGGGGGCCTCTACGGACACCCGTTCACGAGCCATGCCCGCGCTGGCTGGGATTCCGCGGCATGGTCGACGAAAATCCATTCGGACCGTCCGTCGCCATCCAGGTCCCCGACCACACCGAGCCGCGCCTGGTCCTCCTCCTCCGCCACCTCGGCGTGCAGCTCGGTGCGCGCGACACGTTCGGGACCGAGGGGGCCCAGGAAAAGGAGCCCGTACCAGTCGGGTCCGCTCTCGGCGAAGGGGTGCAGGAGGAGGTCCGTGTTTCCATCCCCGTCGACGTCGTCCGCACCGGCGTAGCCGAGGAGGCCCCGCGGGGAGGCCTGTCCGACGGGGGCCGCGAGCGCGAGTTCCTGATCGATCGAGAACGCTCCGGCCGTGGCGTCGCTGAGGAGGTAGCTCACGAGCTGATCGCGCATCGAATCGGGCCCTGGCTGGCTCCGCACGAGGATGTCGTCGCGGCCGTCCCCCGTGACGTCCCTCACCCGCTCGACACCTGCCCGGTGATCGACGAACGAGGAGGTCGTCCCTTCACCGAGCTCGTCCGCGTCGAGCGACGGACTCCAGGTCACGTCGGCGTCACTCCAGGTGTCGCTTTCCACGTCCGCCTCCACGGGAGGCACGTCCGACGTGACGTCGGCGACGGTGAGGGGCGCCCCGCTCACCGAGGTGGGCACCTCCGGCGCCTGCGGGAACACGCGCCACGCCCAGGTGCCGCTATCAGCGTCCTCCTGCAGGAAGATCAGCCCCTCCGCCATGGGGCCCCCGAGCACGGTCACGCCCACGAGCGGGATCGAGAACTCCCCACTCTCATCCAGAGGCAGCAACGGCGTGACGGGCTGGGGGAGGAGGGCGCTGTCCCAGTCGGTGCCGTCGAGCAGGTAGAGCCCGCACCGCTCGATGGCCTCTCCCCACCGGAGGCACCCGGTGGCGCCGGACTGCGCCCAGACCCGGGCCTCGCCGGCCACCGTGGCAGGACGCACGGCCGTGGCGAGCTCCCGCGCCTCGTAGACCTCCACGCCGTCGGGCTCGAGCTGGAGGGAGGCGCCGCTCACGGTGGGGTCGACGACGGCGGGGCAGCCGCCTGTGTCCGCACCCCCGCTGTCCTCACCGCCGGAGTCGGTCGGCCGGCTGTCCGTCAGGTCTGGTGCCCGGACGTTGTACCCCACGTCGCAGGCGCCGAGAAAGATGAGGGGGAGCAACGCCGACGAGCAGGTCGACCTCGCCGTCCTGGTTGAGGTCTTGCCCAATCCGACACGCTCCAGCCGGCATGATCCAAAGGCGGTGCCGCCCAGCAGGGAGACGTCCGCGCCACTGGTACTGTGACAGAGCCCGTCGTTCTTCCAGGCGTCGACCTTGTCTGCGTAGAACACGTGGGCCGAGCCCGCGTTGTTGGCTACTGCATCGAACCCGGGCGGGTTCACCAGCATCACCGCGACGCCCGCGACGGGCAGCAGCGGCCTCGAATACGACAAGCGCCGGCAGGAGCGGCACCGAGTACGACAAACCCACCCGATCGGGCGCCCGGCGGTCGAGGGCATACTTGAAAAATGACGGTTCGTCCGTTCGCCCGGGGGGCCACGACACGGCCCGAGGCGACGGTTGTCGTACTCGGTGCTTCTCCTCAGGCGCGGTGTCGTATTCGGGGCGGGTCCTGGCGGGGGTGCCGCGTGCGCGCGTTCCCTACGCCTCCCGCACCGCCTCCATCAGCGCGTGGAGGCGGACGGCGTCGAGCCGCCCGTCCGTGCGGATGCGGCTGCACACGTCCACGCCGAAGGGGCGGACGGCGCGGATCGCGTCCACCACGTTCTCGGCGGAGAGCCCGCCGGCCAGGAACACCGGACGGTCCACCGCGTCGCGGATCGCGCGGCTCACGCTCCAGTCGTGCACGCGCCCGGTGCCGCCGAGCTCCTTCACGGAGAGGTCGGGGCGGCCGGAGTCGAGCAGGATCGCGTCCACGTGCTCGGCGACCGCGCGCGCCTCGTCCAGGCTCTCGGGACCCACGACGTGCACGACGCGCACGATCGCGATGCCCGGCAGGAGCCGCCGGAGCCGCGCGTGCTCGTGCTCGGGCAGCCGGTCGACGACCTGCACGGTGTTGGTGCCGCACCGCCGCTGGTGCGCGGCGATGGCGTCGGCGTCGACCTCCGCGGTGAGCAGGAAGGTGGCCACGCCGAAGGGCACGGTGCGCGCGATGGCGGCGATGCGCTCGTCGGGGATGGGGCCCGGCCCCGAGGGCATCCGCGCCACGAGGCCGACGGCGTGCGCCCCGGCGCGGACGGCGGCGTGGGCCTCCTCGGGGGACTGGATGCAGCAGATCTTGACGCGGGTCATGGGCTCCTGGTACCGCGGGCGCCACCGTTCCCGCCACGTCACGCCCGACCACAGCCGCCCCGCGAGCGGTTAGACCGCCGCATGAAGTCGCTCCTCCGGCTCCACGTGAACGGCGAGCCCGTCGAGCTCGCCGTGCCCGACCACTGGACGCTCCTCGAGGCGCTCCGCTACGAGCTCGGCCTCACCGGCACCAAGCAGGGCTGCGACAAGGGCGACTGCGGGGCGTGCACGGTGCTCTCCGACGGCGTGCCCATCCTCTCCTGCTGCACCCTCGCGAGGTCCGCCGAGGGCCGCGCCATCACCACGATCGAGGGCGTCGCCACCCCCGCGGGCCCCGACCCCGTGCAGCGCGCGTTCGACGTGTCGGGCGCGCTGCAGTGCGGCTTCTGCCAGCCGGGCATGATCCTGTCGGCAAAGGCGCTGCTGAGCTCCACGCCGGACCCCACCGACGCGGAGATCCGCGAGGCGCTCTCGGGCAACCTCTGCCGCTGCACCGGCTACACCAAGATCTTCGAGGCGGTCCGCCTCGCGGCGAAGGGCCTCGATCCGCGGCCGCCCATCCTCTCGGGGCCGCCGGCGGAGGGCTTCAACGTCATCGGCGCGCGCGGGCGCAAGGCCGACTCCATCGGGAAGGCGACGGGCGAGGCGATCTACGCCGACGACATCGCGCTCCCCCGCATGGCGCACGGGAAGATCCTCCGGTCGCCGCACGCGCACGCGACGATCGTGTCCATCGACACCTCGGCGGCCGAGGCGATGCCGGGCGTGTTCGCGGTGCTGGTCGGGTCGGAATTGCCCACGACCTACTGCGTCATCCCGTGGACGCCCGACGAGACCGTGCTCGCCGTCGGCAAGGTGCGCTACGTCGGCGAGGGCGTGGCCGCGGTCGCCGCGATCGACGAGGAGACGGCGATCGCCGCGTGCGACGCCATCCGGGTCGTCTACGAGCCGCTCCCCGCGGTGATCGAGCCCGAGCAGGCCCTCGCGCCGGGCGCGCCGCTCGTGCACGAGCGCGACTGGAAGGGCCGCCCCTGGGAGTCGAACGTCTGCAAGGAGGTCGACCTCGCGTTCGGCGATGTCGCGGCGGGCTTCGCGAAGGCGGCCGCCATCGCCGAGGACAGGTGGTTCTACGAGGGCTCCACGCACGCGCCGATCGAGCCGCACTGCGCGGTGGCCCAGTGGTCGCCGGACGGCCAGCTCACCGTGTGGTCGGCCTCGCAGGTGACCCACTACCTGCACCGCGAGCTCTCGAAGGTCCTCGGCGTCGAACCCGAGAAGATCCGGGTCGTCCAGCCGGTGCTCGGCGGGGCGTTCGGCGGCAAGTCCGAGCCCTTCGACCTCGAGTTCTGCGTGGCCGCGCTCGCGAAGAAGGCGGGGCGGCCGGTGAAGATCCTCTACACCCGCGAAGAGGTCTTCTACAGCCACCGCGGCCGCCACCCGGCGGACATGCGCTTCAAGGTGGGTTGCGACGCCGAGGGGACCATCACCGCGGTCGAGAGCGACATCACGCTCGACGGCGGCGCCTACCACAGCTTCGGGCTCGTCACGAGCTACTACGCCGGGCAATTGCTCGCGGGGCCGACGGCCTTCCAGACCTACCACTTCACCTCGCGCCGCGTGTACACGAACAAGCCCTGCTGCGGCCCCAAGCGCGGCCACGGCTCGGTGCAGCCGCGCTTCGCCTTCGAGATGGCGCTCGACGAGGTGGGCGAGAAGGTCGGCCTCGATCCCATCGAGATCCGCCGCCGCAACGCGCTGAAGCCGGGCGACCGGACGGTGAACGGGCAGCTCGTGCCCTCCACGGGCCTCGGGGCCTGCCTCGACGCGGTCGAGCGCGCGTCGGGCTGGAAGGAGCGCCGGGGGAACCTGGGCTACGGCCGGGGGCTCGGCGTCGCGTGCTCGATGTACATCTCCGGCACGGCCTACCCGGTGTACCCCAACGAGATGCCGCAGTCCGGCGTGATGCTCCGCGGCGACCGGAGCGGGAAGATCACCGTGTTCTGCGGCGCGAACGACATCGGCCAGGGCAGCGACGGGATGCTCGCCTACATCGTGGCCGAGGAGACCGGCGTGCCGCCCGACGACATCCTCGTCGTGAGCGCCGACACCGACCTCGTGCCGGTGGACCTCGGCGCCTACTCGTCGCGCGTCACCTACATGTGCGGCATCGCGGCGCAGGAGGCCGGCCGGTCGATGCGCGAGCGGATGGTCGCCGCGGTCGCGGGCAAGCTCGGGATCCCGGTCGAGCAGGTCGGCGTCGCGCTGGGCAGCTACTACGACAAGGCGGACACGGGCCGGTACGTCTCCTCCCGCGAGGCGCTGATCCTCGCCGAGAGCGCCGCGGGCGTGCCGCTCGTGGCGTCCGGCGGCTACCGCACCCGCAAGGTCGGCGGCGACTACCGCGGCGGCACGATCGGCGCGTCGCCGGCGTACTCCACCACCGCGCACGTGTGCGAGGTGGCGGTCGACCCGGAGACGGGCATCGTCCGCGTCGAGAAGGTCTGGGCCGCGCACGACTGCGGCCGCGCCCTGAACCCCACGCTCGTGGAAGGGCAGATCGAGGGCAGCGTCTACATGGGCTACGCCGAGGCGATCATGGAGGCGCACACCTTCGACGAGCGCGGCCTCCACAAGGCGCCGAACCTGCTCGACTACCGCATCCCCACGAGCGCGGAGGCGCCGGACTTCTTCGCGTCGATCGTCGAGACGATCGACCCCGGCGGCCCCTACGGCGCCAAGGAGGCCGGCGAGGGCCCGCTCCACCCGATCATCCCGGCGATCGCCAACGCCATCTACGACGCCGTGGGCGTGCGGCTCAGGCGCATCCCGTTCACGCCGGAGCGCGTGCTCGCGGCCATCAAGGCCCGCGACGAGGCGCTCCGCGCCGCGGGCATCGACGGAGGTGCCGCATGCTGAGGATGGAGCCGTTCACCCTGAAGACGGCGCGCTCCTACGCGGAGGCGCGGGCGCTCTGGAGCCCCGACGCGATGTACGTCGCCGGCGGGACCGACCTCCTCCCGAACCTCAAGCACCGGATCGTGCACCCGAAGACGGTCATCGCGCTCGAGGTTCCCGGGGCGATCCACGACGAGGGCGACAGCCTCGTCATCGACGCGGCGGTCAAGCTCGCCGCGCTCGCGACGAGCCCGGTGATCCGCGACGTGCTGCCCCCGCTGGCGCGCGCCGCCGGGCTCGTGGCCGGGCCGCAGATCCGCGCCATGGGCACCATCGGCGGCAACGTGCTGCTCGACACCCGCTGCCTCTACTACAACCAGACCGCCTTCTGGCGCGGCGCGCTCGGCCACTGCCTCAAGGCCGAGGGCACCTGGTGCCACGTGGTCGGCGGCCCGAAGACGTGCGTGGCGGCGCAGTCCTCCGACACCGTGCCGGTGCTGCTCGCGCTCGATGCGTCGCTGCGGATCCTCGGGGCGGAGGGGGAGCGCGTGGTGGCCATCCGCGACCTCTACCGGTTCAACGGCATGGATCACCTCGCCATCCAGAAGGGCGAGCTCCTCACCGCCGTGGTGGTGAAGAAGCCCGCGCCGGGCTTCCGCGGCAGCTACCAGAAGCTCCGGACGCGCGACTCGATCGACTTCCCGCAGCTCGGCGTCGCGATCGCGGGCACGTGGGAAGGCAACGTCGCCCGCGCGCTCGAGATCGTGGTGGGCGCCGCGAACCCGCAGCCGAAGCCCGTGCGCGGCCTCGAAGCCTTCCTC
Source organism: uncultured Enterobacteriaceae bacterium (assembly GCA_964457335.1). Classification (GTDB taxonomy): domain Bacteria; phylum Myxococcota_A; class UBA796; order UBA796; family SXON01; genus CAJBVW01. The sequence continues at coordinate 11,354 of CAYWGD010000155.1, forward strand.
GGCGCGCCGATGGACGACGCGGCCGCGAGCGCGGTCGCGGACCTCGTGCACAAGCAGACGCGCCCGCAGGGCAGCGTGCACGGCGACGTGGCGTGGCGGCGCCAGATGGCGAGCGTGTTCACCCGCCGCGGGCTCCTGGCGTTGGCGGCCGGGAGCTGACGGGCCGCCCGCTCGGTGGCGGGGCGCCCGGGGCGTCGACCGCCTACTTCTTGCCGAAGAGCTTGGAGAAGAAGCCGCCGCCGGACTCGGGCGGGGGCTGCTCCTTCTCGCGCTCGAGGCGCTTCATCTCGCGCACCGCGTCGGGGTTCGAGGGCTTGAGCTTGAGCGCCGTCACGAGCGCCTGGCGCGCGGCCACGTCCCGCCCGGCGAGCCGCAGCGCGACGCCGTAGAGGACCCAGACGCCGTCGAGCCGCTCGTTGGCCTGGAGCGCCGACTCCAGGCGCCGGAGGGCCTCGTCGGCGGCGGCCGCGTCGCGCCCGTGGGCGAGGCGGAACGTGGTGTAGGCGGCGTAGGCGCCGAACTCGATCTCGTCCGGCATGGCGGCGGCGGCGCGGACGAAGTGCTCGTGCGCGCCGGGCAGGCGCCCGCCGTTCAGCTCGGTCAGGCCGCGCTTGAACTCGGCCTCCGCCTCGAGGATCAGGCGGACCTTCTCCATCGCCAGCTCTTCCTCGGTCTTCTCGCCGCGGATCACCTTCGCGATGTAGGCCTGGCGCCGCCCGTCCTCGCCGAGCACCTCCCACGCGGCGCGGACGCGCTCGAAGAGCTCCTCGGCCACGGCGGTGATCGCCGGGGGCGCGCCGACGAAGCGGTCCGGGTGGAGGCGCTGCGCGAGCGCGAAGTAGGCGCGGCGGTGCGTCTCGGCGGGGTCCTGCCAGCCGGTGCCGAGCACCGCGAAGTGGTCGCGGGCGCCGCGGATGCGCGCGAGCGCGGGGCCGAAGCGGACCGCGGGATCCTCGTCCGGCTCGACGGCCGCCTCGCTCGTCACGCGCGCGCGCCCGCCACCCAGCGAGACGGTCGCGCTCGCGCCGCCGTACGGGCCGCTCGGGAGGTCCCCGTCGGTCGCCGGGGTGGGCTCCGCGGCGACGGCCGGCGCGGGCGCGGGGGACGGCGGAGCCGCGGCGGCGAGCTCGGCGGTACCGGCGGCGCCCGGCGCCCCCGAGGCCTCGTCGGCGAGCGCGCCCCGGATGAAGCCGGCGATGTCGTCGACCGTGACCGGATCGTCGGTGCTTTCGCCCCCACTCCGCGCACCGGCCCGGGGTCCGCCAGCGCGCGAGCTCGGCGCCGTGCCTCTCGTGGCGCCGCCGGGTCCGCTCGCGGGGGGGGGCGCCGCCGGCGCGGGGGGCCGGGGCTCCGTGGGGCGGGGCTCTCCAGCCCGGGGCTCCGCGGGCCGGGGCTCTCCGGGCCGGGGCTCTCCGTGCCGGGGCTCCGCGGCCGCGGGCACCACCTGGGTCGTCGTCCCCGCGCCGGCGCCGGCCTCCACCGCGCCGAGCGCCGCGGCGAGGGACAGGGCGTTCGCGAGGACCTCCGGCTCCTCGGGCCCGAATTCGAGGACCTCGTCGATCGGGCGCGTCCCGTCGAGCTCGAGCAGGTAGCGCACCGCTTCCGCGCCCACGGGGATGCGCAGCAGCATCGGCGCGGAGGTCGCGACCGCGCGGGGCCAGGCATCGGCCGGGAGCCGGGGCAGCCGGTCGGCCGCCGCCCAGAGGAGCCCGATGGCGTCGAGCGCCTCGAAGTCCGGCGCCGCGACCCCCGGGTGGAGCGTCACCTCGCCGCGCGCCTCCCCGAGCGCCTCGCGCAGGCGCGTCGCCGCCACCACGCTGCTCAGCGCGTCGGGGGGCATCTCCGGCGAGCGCTCGGCGAGGCGCTCCGGCGACTCGCTGCGCAGGTTGGACTGGATGAGCACGAGCACGCCCGAGCGGAAGAAGAAGAGCCGCCGACGCTTCTCGTCCCGCCACTCCACCGCGCCGGTGCTGCCGTCCCGCATCGCGCGGCAGAGCTCCGCCGCGAGCCGCTGCCCGCTCATTCCGGAAGCTCCCTCAGGGCCTCGCGGGCCGGCTCGAACTCGTGGTTCCGCTCGACCGCGGCGCGCAGGAGCCGCCGCGCCTCTTCGACCTCGCCTCGCGCCGCGAGGAGGCGCGCCAGGTAGTACGACGCGATCTCGTCCTCCGGGTCGAGGCCCAGCGCCCGGCGCAGCTCCGGCTCGCCCGCGCGCGGATCCTCCGGGCAGGCGTGGTGGCGCGCCCAGCCGAGCATCGCCAGGATGTCCGCCGACTCGCCCTCGAGCTGGATCGCCATGTGGAAGAGCGCCGCGGCGGTGACGTACTCGCCGCGCCGCAAGAGCTCGCTCGCGCGGTCGGCCTGGAGGACGGCGTGGTCCTCCATGCCGATCTGCCCGTGGGGGACGTGCGCGTCCCCGCGCAGGCGGGCGTCGTAGATCGCGCGGCGGGCAGGGTCGGACAACACGCGCCCCGCCTCGAGCGCCCGCTCGTACATGGCCCGCGCGCGGCCGCGGGACGTGCCGTCGAGCGCGGCCGGGAGCGTGTCGGGGTGCAGGCGGGCGAGAGCCGCGACGGAGGCCGCGTTGACCTCGTCGGCGTCCGCGTCGGGCTTGAGCCCGAGGACGGTGTAGAGGTTCGCGTCGAGCAACGTGCGGTGCTCCGCGCGCAGGCTCTCGGCGAGGGCGGTCGCGTCGAGCTCCGCGAGGCCGGCCTCGCGGCTCGCGGGCGGCGGCGCGTTGGCCTCGAGCCGCAAGAGCCCCCAGTGGTGGAGCACGGCGAGCAGCTCGGCGGCCCGCGGACCGCACACCCGCGCGCAGTCCGCCGCGGCCGCGCCGCCCACCAGGAGCGCCCGCAGCACGCCGAGGGCGTTGTCGGGGTCGAGCAGCGGCCAGAGCGCGGCGAGCGCCGGCGCGGGGCGCACGTGGCGGGCCAGCGCGGCCTCGTCCAGCGGCGGCGACGCGGCGCCGAGCCGCCAAGCGATGGCGGCCGGGTGCACGTCGAAGCCCGCGAGCCCGATGGGCTCGGCGAAGTCGAGCACGTAGCGCCCCGTGGCCAGCCGGCCGACGCCGACCGCGCGCAGGAGCACCTGCTCCCGGAGGGCGCGCTCCACGGCGCGCCGCTCGATGAGCTGGGAGCGCAGCAGCACCTCGCCGAGCGGGGCGCCGCAGCGGCGGCCCTCCTCGACGCTCGTGGCGAGGTGCTCGGCCGAGAGGATGCCGAGCCGCAGCACCACCTGCCCGAAGCCCGTCGCCTCGTCGTTCGAGCGGGCCGCGGCCGGCGATCCGCGCGCGAAGAAGAGCTTGGCGCGGAGCCCGTCGTCCCCCTCCGCCTCGAGCACGCCGGAGAAGCCGGACGCGTGCAGCCGGTGCAGGAGCGGCACGAAGCGCCCGGGCCCGAGCTCCCCCTCCTCCTCCGGCGCCGTGGTCTCGCCCGCCCGCCCGAGCACCTCGACCCGGGGCACGCGCACGGCGCCCGGGCGGAGCGGCTCCTGCTCGTACACGGGGACCGCCCCGGGGGGCGTGATCGCCGCGAGCAGCTCCTCCCGCGAGAGCGGCTTGGCGAGGAAGGCGTCCGCCCCGGCCGCCAGCGCCGCGCCCCGCGCGTGGGCCCGCGCCGAGAGGAGCACGATGCGCACGCGGTCCCCGTAGGGCTGCATCCGGACGTGCGCGCAGACCGTCGTCCCGTCGACCCCGGGCAGGAGCACGTCCGCCACGACGAGCGCCGGGCGCGCCTCCGCGAAGCGGCGGAGCCCGTCGGCCCCGCTCTCCACGTGCTCGACCTCCCAGCCCGCGGCCACCAGCCAATCGCGAACGACGGCGGCGGTGACGCGGTCGTCCTCGATCAAGAGCGCGCGTGGATCGGCCATCGGGCGGGGGGGTCTCCGCCGCCAGTATATCGAGGTCCCCGGAGGCACCGATCCGACCCCTCGGCCGACCCGCCCCGATCGGTCGGCGTTCGGAGCCGCGCATTCGAGCCCGGACAGAAACTGTCCGGGTAGGCCGGACAGTTTCTGTCCGCCCGGCTCACGGTCCCCGCCGTCGTCCGTGCTACGTTCGCGCCAGCGAGGCCCCCATGGTCAACAAGGTCATCCTCATCGGCAACCTCGGGCAAGATCCCGAGCTGCGCTCCACGGCGGGTGGGCAGTCCGTCGCGTCCCTCCGCGTCGCCACCACCGACAAGTACAAGGACAAGGAGGGTGTGCTCCAGGAGCGCACCGAGTGGCACTCCGTCGTCGTGTGGGGGCGGGACGCGGAGAACGTCCACAAGTACTGCAAGAAGGGCAAGCAGCTCTACATCGAGGGCCGGCTCCAGACCCGCAAGTGGCAGGACAAGGAGGGCAAGGATCGGTACACGACCGAGGTCGTGGCCGAGACCATCCGCTTCCTGGGCGGCGGCGGCGCCGGTGGCGCCGGCGGCGACGAAGGCGGCGGCGGCTACGGTGGCGGTGGGGGCGGCGGCTACGGCGGTGGCGGCGGTGGTGGCCGCGGCGGCTACGGCGGTGGTGGTGGCGGCCGCGGCGGCTACGGCGGCGGCGGTGGCGACCGCGGCGGGTCCGGC
>CAYWGD010000156.1:0-15454 GCA_964457335.1 uncultured Enterobacteriaceae bacterium
GTCCGCGCGCACGGAGCGCGCGGACGGAGGCGCTCGGCGCCGACCCCGGAGGACACCCGGTCCCCGCCTCCGGCGGGGACGCGCCCGCCGGTTCCTGGCCACAGCCCGCCGTCAGAGCTTGTTGACGATGGTGACGCCGCAGTCCACGGTCGTGTCGTTGCCGTTGCCGTCGGAGACGCCGGCGGACCACAGGATGCGGGTGCCGACGCCGCCGGAGTCGGTCACGGTCACGGTGTCGCCGGACGCGCTGACGACGCAGGACTCGCCCTTGTCGATGATCTTGCCGGCGCCGTTCGTGAACTCGCAGCGCAGGTCGGAGATCGCGGGCGTCAGTGGGCCGGCGCACACGTCGGTGGCGGTCGCCGTGAAGCTCAGCGGGACGTCGCGGGGCCGCATCACGCCGGAGGACGGTGTCCCGCAGGTCACCACCGGCGGGGTGCTGTCCTCGACGACCACGTCCACGGTGTCCTCGGCGGCCTGGAACCCCCCGTCGATGACGAGGCAGTGGTAGGTGCGGCTCCCGAGCGTCTGGGTGGTCGTGACGGTCGCGGCCGCCCCGAGCTCGTCGCCGCCGCGATTGTCATAGTGCCACTGCGTCAGCAGCACGTTGTTGTCGGGGTCGGTGCTGTCGCAGTCGAGCTCGACCTCGGTGCCCGTGGTGCCCTCGCACTCGACCGTCTGGTCGTCGCCCGCGTCGGCGGCGGGCGGCTGGTTGGTGATTGTGCCGGTCACGGCGACGCTGATGCTCAGGGTGGAGTCGTCCTCCGAGAGCGTCGCGACATCGCCGGCCAGCGAGCAGGTCTCCGCGGCCCAGTGCACGCCGACGTCGAAGGGGCGCCGGTTCTGGCCCCAGATGGCCTGGTCCTCGTCCGGGTCCTCCGAGTGGCCGCGGGCGGAGTTGAGCGCGCGTGCGATGGGCAGGATGCCGTCGCCCGACGCGTCCAGGCCCACCGCTTCGGGCTGCGACGCGCCGCCCAGGGTCAGCTGGTCGATCTCCGCGGTGCCGAGGCCGAACAGCCCCACGTCGAACTCGACCGGATCGATGCGCGTCGTGTACGAGAGCGTGACATCGCAGCTCCCGCCGGGGCACGGGTCACCGCCGATGAGCACGCGGCCGTGCACCGCGGGCGTGAGCGGGTCTTCGTCGTCGAGCTGCACGTTGGCGTTGCCGCCATCGATCTCGCACACGGACGCGCGCCCCAGGAGCGCCCGGGCCAGAGGGTCGGGGATGGGGGCCGGCGGATCGACGTTCTGGGCGAGGCAGACGGGCTCGGTGTCGGTGGTGTGGTTGGCGGTCTTCTCGCCGGCGATGTCCCAGTTGGAGCAGTCCTCTTCGAGCGGCACGCCCACGCACGCGGTGTTGCACTCCATGCGGAACGACAGCTCGGGCGGGGTGGTCGGCAGCTCGCAGTCGCAGTCGATCCGCGAGCTCCCGCAGTCCTCCGCCATCTCCTCGACGGTGTGCTCCACGCGCTCCTGGCAGTCCTCCTGGAGCTGCGCCGGTGTGGCCGTGGCGCCGCCGATGTTGGGGTTCAGCTCGGGCGGCACGCACACCTCGAGCTCGATGTTCGCCGTCGGCGTGCCGCCGCCGCTGCACGTGCACCCGCACATGTAGGCGTTGGGGTCGTCCATCGGGTCGACGACGACGACGTTGACGGCTTCCAGCACGCAGTTGCCGTTCTCGCAGATCGTCCCCGTGGGACAGTCGGTGTTGAGGGTGCACTCGGGCGTGTCCACCACCACGCACTTCGCGCCCTCGCAGGCGTAGCCCTCGCCGCACTCGGCGTCGGCCAGGCACGTCGGCGGGTCGTCGTCGGGCGGCGGGAGATACACGCCGCATCCGGCCAGCGTGAGAACGAGCGGGACCCAGGCGCGCATGCGCCGCATCGAACCTCCGGTGATTCGATGTTAAAGCTGGGTGGAGCTCGTGTATCGGCAAGCCCCTTTTCCGGAGGGGCGCGACCGCGCCGTGCACGGAGCCGCCGACGCCCCTTCCGGCACCGAAGCCGACGCACCGGCCGCCCGTCCGCGGGCGGTCCGGGTGCCCCTACTTCGGCCCGAAGCTCCGCTCGAAGAGCGCGTCGATGGCGGCCTTGCCGACGGGCGAGAGGTAGCGCGTGCCCGTGCCGCAGATGGCGGCCGCGTCGATGACCGGGACGCCTTCGACCCAGTCCTCGCCGTTCCAGCGGTACCAGCCGCCCTTCTCCTGGTCGAAGACCCAGAGGCGCTTGTTCCACATGCGGGCGAGCTCGACGCTCCAGCCGGTGCCGCCCGTGACGGTGCCGTCCTCCTGGATGGCGCCGACCACGAACACCACCTGCGCCGAGCCGACCTGGTGCCAGAGGCTCTGGAGCACGCGGCGGATCATCGAGCCTTCGCCGTAGCCGCGGCGGAGGCGGCGGCTCACGTAGGCGAGCGAGACCTCGCCGGCGGCGAGCTCCTGCTCGGTGAGCGGGTGCGCGCCGCGCGTGCGGGCCTGCACGTGGCCGTCGAAGGTGAAGTTGATCTCGCGCACGCCCCAGCGCTCGGCGGCCTCGCCGAACGTGGCCTCGGCGCCGTGCGCGCCGCCGCTGTAGAGCGTGCACTCGCCGGCGCGCACGCGGGCCGCGGCGCCCACCGGGGGCGGCACGTCCTCGTCGCGCGCGACGAAGGTGGGGGCCTCGAGCCGGACCGGCGGGACATCGGCCCCGCGGCCCTTGCGGAGGTGGAGCCACACGAGCGCGCGCTCGGGCACCATCTCCAGCACGGCGTCGAACGCCGCCTCGTCCACCGGGCGGGTAGGCGTGAACGCGATCCACACGGCCACGCCGCGCCGGCCGGCGAGGGACCGGAGCGCGGCCGCCTGCTCGGCGTCCGGCTCCCAGCCGTCGATCACGACGAGCCGGGTGGAGAACTCCATCACGTCGGCCAGCGTGTCGAGCAGCCCGTCGATGCGCTCCGCCGTGGGGGGCGCGCCGCGGGTGTTGTGGATGATGCGGTGGCGCTCCACCGCGAGCAGGGACTCCGCCCGTTCGAGCGGCTTCTGCTCGTGGTGGAGGCCCGCGTAGATGCTCTCGTAGGCGTCGCGCACCGTGTCCACGCCGCCCTGGACGGCGACGTGGAGCACGGCCTCCCCGCGCAGGAGCTTGTCCAGCGCGAGGTGCACGAGCAGGGAGCTCTTGCCGACGCCGGCCCGCGCGTGCACCGCGCCGACCTCGCCCGGCCGCAAGCCGCCGCCGAGCGCTGTCTGGATGGCCCGGAGCGGGCCGCGGTCGACGGACTCGGGGCCGGCCACCTTGAGCTAGGCCCCCTTCTTCTCGGCCTGGTACTTCTTCACGAGCTCCTCGGTCACGTTGGCCGGGGCCACCGAGTACCGGGCGAACTCCATGGAGAACTCGGCCTTGCCCTGGGTCGCGGACCGCAGGGTCGTGGAGTAGCCGAACATCTCGGACAACGGGACCTCGCACTCGAGCTGGGCGAAGCCCTCGGCCTTCTCCTGCGAGACCACGATGCCGCGGCGCTGCATGATCGTGCCGACCATCGCGCCGGTGAACTCCTCGGGACCCTCGACGCCCACCTTCATGATCGGCTCGAGCACCACCGGCTTGGCCTTGAAGTAGGCCTCCTTGAAGCCGCCGATCGCCGCGAGCTGGAACGCGATGTCGGACGAGTCGACCGCGTGGGACGAACCGTCGTTGATCGCGCACTTGATGCGCACGACCGGGGCGCCGATGAGCTCACCCTTGTCGAGGCACTTCTTGAAGCCCTTGTCGCAGCTCGGGATGAACTCGCGGGGGATGGCGCCGCCCACGATCTCGTCGACGAACTCGTAGTCCATCGTCTCGTGCGGCTCGATGAAGCCGGCCACGCGGCCGTACTGGCCCGAGCCGCCGGTCTGCTTCTTGTGGGTGTAGTTGAAGTCGGCCCGCTTGGAGATGGTCTCGCGGTAGGCCACGCGCGGCGGCGAGGTGACGACCTCGCAGTTGTACTCGCGCTTCATGCGCTCGACGTACACGTCGAGGTGGAGCTCGCCCATGCCCGAGATGATCGTCTCGCCCGTCTCCGGGTCGGACGACACGCGGAACGTCGGGTCCTCCTTCGAGAACCGGCGGAGCGCCTTCGACATGTTGTTCGTGCCGGCCTGGGTCTTCGGCTTGATGGTGAGGTCGATGACCGCCGCGGGGACGTGCATCGAGCTCATGGCCAGGTCGACCGAGCCGTCGTGGAACGTGTCACCCGAGTAGCAGTCGATGCCGAACAGGCCGACGATGTCGCCCGCGCACGCATCCTCGATGTCCTCCATCTCGTTCGCGTGCATGCGGACGAGACGGCCGACCTTGACCTTCTGGCCGCTGCGCGCGTTGACGATCGTGTCGCTGCGCTTGAGCGTGCCGGAGTAGACGCGCAGGTAGGTGAGCTGGCCGTAGCGCCCGTCCTCGAGCTTGAACGCGAAGGCGAGCATCGGGCCCGACGGCTCGCACGGGACGACGACCTTCTCCTCGTTCTTGTTGAGGTCGACCGCCTCGTTCACGACCTCGCGCGGGTTCGGCAGGTATGCCACGACGCCGTCGAGGAGGCGCTGCACGCCCTTGTTCTTGTAGGCCGAGCCGAGGAACACCGGGACCATCTTGAGCGCGATCGTGGCGCGACGGATCGCCTCCACGAGCGTGGCCTCCTGGACGTTCTCCTCGAGGATCTGCTCGGTGAGCTCGTCGGAGAACATCGAGACGTTCTCGAGGAGCTCCTCGCGGTAGGCGGCGGCCTCGTCGGCCATGTCCGCCGGGATGTCGGAGATGCGGATGTCCTCGCCGTTGTCCCCGTGGAAGGTGAACGCCTTCATCTTCACGAGGTCGACGTGGCCCGCGTGCTTCTCCTCGAGCCCGATCGGGAGCTGCATCATGACCGCGTTGTGGCCGAGCTTCTCCTTGAGCTGCTGGCGGACGCGGAGCGGGTTGGCGCCCTGGCGGTCGCACTTGTTCACGAAGGCGAGGCGCGGGACGTTGTACCGCTTCATCTGGCGGTCGACGGTCAGCGACTGCGACTGCACGCCGGCCACCGCGCAGAGCACGAGGATGGCGCCGTCGAGCACGCGGAGGGAGCGCTCGACCTCGATGGTGAAGTCGACGTGCCCCGGGGTGTCGATGATGTTGACGAAGTGCTCGACCGCGTTCGGGTCCTGCGTGTTCTTCCACTTGCAGTGCGTCGCGGCGGACTGGATCGTGATGCCGCGCTCACGCTCGAGGTCCATCGAGTCCATGGTCGCGCCGACGCCGTCCTTGCCCTTCACCTCGTGAATGGCGTGGATGCGGCCGGTGTAGAACAAGATGCGCTCGGTGAGCGTGGTCTTGCCGGAGTCGATGTGGGCGCTGATCCCGATGTTGCGGATCAGATTGAGGTCGGTGATCACGTGGCCTCCTGGAGCTCCGCCGCGATGCGCGGGCGGGGCGGACGCGGCGCGTGAAAGGCGCCGGGCTTCCGCGGGCGGCCGGACTATTCGGATACCGGCACAGCGGCAAGGCCCCGACGCCCTACGCGCCTTGAAAGTAGCATGGACGCGCGGTAGGCTCCGGCGCGCATTCGTTCTGCAATCGTAACGAAACCCAACGCAGAGGCTCCCATGAACGTCCGCCTGCTCCCCGCACTCGCGCTCACCCTCGGCTTCGCGCTCGCCTGCGGCGGCGGCGGCGAGCCGACGACCACCACCGCGCCTCCGCCCCCGCCCCCCCCGGCCCCGGCGCCGGCCGACGGCTCGATCGGCGTCCCGGCGTGCGACGACTACATCAAGAAGGTCGACGAGTGCATGGCCAAGCTCGACCCGGCCGCCAAGGCCGCCTTCGAGTCGAGCTCCAAGCAGATGATCGACGCCTGGCGGCAGGGCGCCTCCACGCCCGAGGGCAAGGCCGCGCTCGAGACCGGCTGCAAGACCGCCGTCGACACCTTCCAGTGCCCCGCGGCCCCGGCCGCCCCCGCGGCGTCGCCGGGCGACGCGCCGCCGGCCGGTGGCACGGCTCCCGCGGCGGGCGAGGCCGCCCCCGGCACCACGGCCCCGGCGGCCACCGAGGGCTCCACCGGCGGCCGTCAGCTCCCGCCGTCCGGCGCCAAGGCGCCCCCCCGTGACGACCGCCCCGCCGCGGACATGGGCCGCACCCGCGACGGCAAGCGCGACGGGAAGCGCAGCGGCGACAAGGAAGGCGAGCAGGGCATGGGCCGCAGCCGCTAGTCTTTCGCGTACGTAGAGAAGGGCCGCCCCACCGGGCGGCCCTTCGTCGTTCGGGGCCCCGGTCAGCGGCCTTCGGCGGTCTCCATGGCCGCGAACCGCGCCATCACCGCGTCGTAGTGGTCGATCGCCTGGCGCACGTACGCGCGCTTCTCCAGGTAGGTGCCCGGGTAGAAGCTGCGCTTGAAGCCGTGGATCACGATGTCGCGCAGCTGGCGGTGGGTCACGCCGAGCGCGTCCACGGCGGTGCGGTACTCGTTGGTCACCGTCGTGTGGGACACGAGGCGGTTGTCCGTGCAGAGGGTGACCGACAGGCGCGAGTCGAGCATCTTGCGGAGCGCGTGCCGCTCCGGGCTGCCGATCGCGGGGTTCGTCTGGAGGTTCGAGGTGATGCAGACCTCCATCGTGACGCGGCGGTCGGCGATGTAGTCCGCGAGGCGGCGCGTGTAGGCCTCCTTGTCCTCGATCTTCGGGTCCTGGATGCGCTCGGGAGAGAAGAGCAGGTAGCCGTGGCCGATGCGGTCGGCGTGCAGCGAGGTGATCGCCTGGAAGATGCTCTCAGCGCCGTACGCCTCGCCCGCGTGCACGGTCTTGTGCATGAAGTGGGTGTGGACGTAGTCGTAGGCCTCCTGGTGGTCCACGGCCGGGTAGCCGTCCTCCTGGCCGGCGAGGTCGAAGCCCACGACCGGGATGCCGGCCTCGTCGCGCGCCCACACCGCCTCGCGCGCGAGCTCCAGCGAGGCGAGGCCGAACACCTTGCGGCGGGGCGCCTTCGCCAGCGCCCGCATCAGGTCTCCGTACCAGGTGGAGAAGTGCTCGTTGAACATGCGGAGCGCGCACACGATGAGGCCGTAGCGGAAGGGGAGCGTGCCCTCGGGGAGGGTGGCGTTCACCTCGCGCTGCGCGCGGTCCATGCCGGCGGCGACGGCCCGGAGCACCCCGCGGCAGTCGAGCGAGGCGTGCTGGTGGAGCTGGGGCGCGAAGCGCACCTCCACGTAGCGCACCCCCTCGGCCCAGTTGTCCAGGGCGAACTCGTAGGCGATGCGCTCGAGCGCCTCGGCGTCCTGCATGACCGCGCCGGTCCACGCGAAGCCCGCGAGGTACTCGCCGAGATCGGCGTAGGAAGGCTTGAACACGAGCGCGTTCATGCCGTCTTCGGTGGTGGAGGGCAGCGCCACCTTGCGCTCCCGCGCGAGGTCGATGAGCGTCCCCACGCGGAGCGAACCGTCGAGGTGAACGTGCAGGTCGGTCTTGGGGAGCGCCGCGAGGAGCGCGTCCGAGAGGGAGGGCAGGCGGGCGGGCGGAGCGCCGCCGGCGGGCGAGGACGGTGGAACGTGCAGCATCCGCGGATCTATCGCGTGCCCTTGATCGCCGCGAGAGTTCCCGCTATACGCGCGGCGACGACGGAGAGACCGGAATCATGATGCAGCTCCCGCACGAGATGCGTGACACGCTCGTCGAGCAGCTGGACGAGTACTTCGACGCTCAGAGCGGTTCACCGGACGGGGAGGTGATCGCCGCCTACGTCATCGAGCTGATCGGCACGGTCGCCGAGGAGCTCAAGGTGGACGACGGGGACGAGATCATCCTCAAGCTCGAGAGCTCGGGGGAGATGGAGGCCTCGCTGCTCGAGCTCCTCGAAGAGGAGTTCGAGAGCAACGAGGAGTTCGAGTACACCGGGGAGGAGATCGTCTCGCTCGTCGAGAAGGTCTGCGAGGTCGAGTGGACCACGAAGGACGAGGACGCCGACGAGGACGAGGACGACGAGGACGACCCGGACGGGTTCTTCGACGACATCGGCGGCGACGACGACGACGACTGAGCGTCGCGCTCAGCGCCGCCGGCGCTTCTTCTTCTTCGGCTTCGGCTCCTCGAGCAGCGCGTCGGCTTCCGAGACGATGCGCTCGACCACGAACGTGCCGTTCGTGACCACGAACGACGCGCACAGCACCGGCTGGAGCACGCCGTCGGCGCCGAGGTACATCGGCCCGTTCGCGCCCTCGGCGACCACCGTCCCGAGCGCGGCGCGGACGTCCGCGCGCGTGAGCGGCGCCCCGTTCGCCTGGGTGGTGCCGCTCGCGGTGCGCCAGGCGGCGACCAGCAGGGTGGCGGCCTCGTAGGCATCCACGGCGGCGCCCGACGGGGGCGTGCCGGCGCGGGCGGTGTAGGCGTCCACGAAGGCGCGCTCGCGGGCGGGCCGGCCCTGGCTCGTGACGCGCGCGCCCTCGGCGCCCGAGCCGGCCGCCTGGAGGAAGCGGAGGTCGTAGAGCCCCACGCCCAGAAACGGCGCGTCCGAGCCCATCTGGCGCATCGCCCGCAGGAAGTTGCCGCCGCCGGCGGCGTCGCCGGTCCACGCGACGGTGCGCGTCCGGCGCCCCGTGAGCTTCGCGGCCTGGGCGGCGACGTGCGCGGCGTCCACGGTGTCGACCCCGAGCGCGTAGTCGGGGAGCGCGTCGAGCAGCGTGCGCCCGGCGACCATGCCCGGCGTGGAGCCGTCCGTGCGCACCCAGAAGTCGTCCTCGACGAAGGACGCGGCGCAGCGGGCGCTCGTCTCGATGGGCGGGACCACGCGCGGGAGGCCGACGAAGTCGCCCGGCGCGGCCATCACGACCGGCAGGTCGGTGGTGACCCAGCTCTCGGCCTGGGCCTCCGCGGCCCCCCGCTCCACGTGGGCCACGACCCCGAACACCACGGGGTTGGCGGCCAGCGTGGCGGCCGCGCCGGGCACCGTGTCGTCGACCGGCAGGAGCGCGACCTCCTCCCCGAGCGCGAGCGCGATGCCGTCGAGGGCCGCGCGCCCGAGGGCGGCGTCGGGGCCCGAGAGCGGGACCGCGGCGCCGAGCGTGGGGCGGATCGGGGCCGGCGGAGGTGGCGCTTCCGCGCACCCGAGGAGCCAGATTCCGAACATCACGCCCGCCACGTTGTCAGGATAGGGGTGGAGGCTCCCCGGTAGGATGCGCCTGACACTTACATCGCTCTTGCACGGCCTCGGCCGCCGGCTTCCGCCCGCGATCCTCGTGGTCGTGCTCCCCCTCGCTCCGGCCTGGGGCGCGGCGCCCGACGGCGCGCCCGCCTCCGCGGCCCCCACGGGCGGTGCGCCGGCCTCGGCGCCCACGGCGTCCGTGTCGGCGGCCCCCACCGACCCGCTCCCGACGCTCGAGCGCGCGCTCGCGTACGTGATGGACCAGGTGGGCACGGGCCCCGACGCCGCCTACCACCTCGCGTACGCCATCGCGGAGAGCCGCACCGTCACGCTGCAGGGCACCCACGGGGCGCTGGCCGGCGAGACCCGGGACGCCGGCCGCGTCGCGGACATCGACATCCGCGTGGGCTCGATGGCGCTCGACAACACCCACAAGATCCGGGACGCCTCCTGGTGGTCGGAGACCGGCCGCCCCTCCTGGAGCCCCCCGCTCGCCGACGCCGGCACCGCGCTCTACGAGCTCCTCCTGCGCGGCACGGACGACATGCACCGGGCGGCGCGCCGCCGGCTCATCAAGGTGCGCGCGAACACCGCCGTGAAGGTCGAGCGCGAGGACACCTCCGACGACTTCTCCCCGGCCCCGGTCGTCACCGACCGCACCACGCTCCCGCCGCTCTCCTTCGACGAGAAGGCCTGGAAGGCCTGGGTGCGCGAGGCGTCCGCGATCTACCTGCGCTACCCCGCGGTGCACGACAGCGCCGTGCAGATCACCGCGACGGACGCCCGCCGCTGGCTCGCCACGAACGAGGGCACGCGCATCGCCGACGGCCGCCACCACCTGCGGGTGGCGACGTGGGCCACGACCACCGCCCCCGACGGCATGAAGCTCCAGGTCTACGACTACGTGGACGTGGCGTCGGTCGACCACCTGCCCGACCGGGCGGCGCTCGACGCGATGGTGCACGCCGCCGCGAAGCGCCTGACCGAGCTCCGGGCCGCCCCGCTCGTGGAGCCCTACGCCGGGCCCGCGATCCTCCGCGGGCGGGCCGCGGGCGTGTTCTTCCACGAGATCTTCGGCCACCGCGTCGAGGGGCACCGGCAGAAGGACGAGGACGAAGGCCAGACGTTCACGTCCCGGGTGGGCCAGCCCATCCTCCCGCCCTTCCTCTCCGTGGTGGACGACCCCACGCTCGCCCGCATGGGCGGCATCGATCTCAACGGCCACTACCGCTACGACGACGAGGGCGTGCCCGCCGAGCGCGTCGCGCTCGTGGACAAGGGCATCCTCCGGAACTTCCTGTTGAGCCGCGCGCCCATCGAGGGCTTCCCCAGGAGCAACGGCCACGGCCGGCGCCAGCCCGGCGCCGACGTGGTGGCGCGGCAGGGCAACCTGATCGTCGAGGCGCACCAGACCGTGCCCTACGCGGAGCTCCGCAAGCAGCTCCTCGCCGAGGTGAAGCGCCAGGGCAAGCCCTTCGGGCTCGTGTTCGACGACATCACCGGCGGCTTCACGTTCACCGGCCGCTCCGAGCCGAACGCCTTCGCGGTGCAGCCCGTGACCGTGTGGAAGGTCTACGCCGACGGCCGGCCCGACGAGCTCGTGCGCGGCGTGGACCTCATCGGCACGCCGCTCACCACGTTCGCGCGCATCCTCGCGGCCGGCGACGACCGCGACGTGTTCAACGGCATGTGCGGCGCGGAGAGCGGCTGGGTGCCGGTGTCCGCGTCCTCGCCGAGCCTGCTCGTCTCCGAGGTGGAGGTGCAGCGGCAGCAGAAGGAGAACGACCGGCCACCCCTGCTCGCCGCGCCCGGCGCCCCCGAGGAGGGCTCGTGATGCTGGTCCTCGTCGTCCTCGCCGGCGCGTTCGCCGCCACCCTCCCCGAGCCCGCGCCGCCCGCCGCGGTCGCGCTGCCGGCCGACGCCGCGGTGGACACCGGCCCCGCCGTGCTCGACCGCGCCATCGTGGAGGAGCTCGGGCGCGCCCGCGCGCTCCGCCTCCCGGACGCCCCCGCCCCCTACTTCGTCGGCTACGACGTGCTCGACGGCACGGTCATCAACGCCTTCGCCGAGCAGGGCGCGCTCGTGTCGCGGGGCTTCGACGACTACCGCAACCTCCGGGTGGAGGTGCGGGTCGGGAGCCCGGCGTTCGACTCCTCGAACTTCCAGGCCTTCGGCGAGCCCGACGGCGTCGTGCAGCGCCGCCTCCCGGTGGAGGACGACCCCGTCGCGCTCCGCCGCGAGATCTGGCTCGCCACGGACATGGCCTACAAGCAGGCCGTCGAGCAGCTCTCCCGCAAGGAGGCCGCGCGCCGGGACGACCCCAAGCCGCGCCCGCCCGACCGGAGCGACGCGCCCGTGGCCGTCGACGTGGTGCGCGGCCCCGCGGTGGAGTCCGTCGAGCGCGCCCGCCTCGACGCGCTCGTGACGCGGATGAGCGCCGAGCTCGCCACGTTCGCCGACGTGGAGATCGCCCAGGCGATCGCGCGCGACTGGCAGGGCACGCGCACCGTCCACACGAGCGAGGGCACCGACGTGCGGATGCCCACCGGCTACACGGTGCTCCGCGTCGAGGGGACCGCGCGGCTGCCCGACGGCTCGACGGTGACCGACGCGCGCAGCTGGGTCGTCCGGAGCTACGCGGATCTGCCGCCGGAGGACGAGCTCGTCGCCGGCGTGCGGGAGCTCGGGGGCTGGCTCGCCTCGCTCCAGGCGGCGCCGGTCGAGGAGGACTACCTCGGCCCCGTGCTCTTCGAGGGCCCCGCCGCGACCGAGCTCTTCGCGCAGCTCCTCGCCGCCGAGCTCTCCGGCACCCCCCCCGTCGAGGAGGACAACGGCGGCATGGTCGACACCGGCGGCGCCCCCTCCGCGCGTATCGGCCGCCGGCTCTTGCCGGTGGGCTGGTCGGTGGTGGACGACCCCACGGCCGACGCCCCGGTGTTGGGGCGCTACGCCTACGACCACGAGGGCGTCGCGCCGCGCCGCGTCGAGCTCGTGAAGGACGGCGTCGTACGCGACCTGTTGATGTCCCGCGTCCCGCGCAAGGACCTCGCCGGCAGCACCGGCCACGGCCGCTCCCTCGGGGGCGACCGCCGCGGCGCGGTGCCCGCCAACGTGACGGTCACGCCGAAGAAGCTCGCGTCCGAGCGCAAGATGCGTCGGGCCGCGCTGCGGCTCGCGGCGCAGACCGGCCGCGACTACGTGCTCGTCGTGCGGCGCCTCGTGCCCACGGCGCTCGTGGAGAGCCTCGACGTCGGCATCTCGGGCGAAGGCCCGCTCCCCGGGCTCACCCCGCCCTACGAGGCGTGGCGGCTCTACGCCGACGGCCGCACCGAGCCGGTCCGCTCGCTCCGCTTCTCGGGCGTCGATCGCCGCGTGCTCCGCGACATCGTGCTCGCCGGCGAGGGCGTCGGCCCCGTCGACACGCTGGACGGCCCGCCCGGGCCGGCCCGCTACCAGATCGGCCCCACGGGCGGCATCCCGGTGACCTGGGACGTGCCCAGCGTGCTCATCGCCGAGATGGAGCTCGTCGGCGCCGGCGGCGGTGAGCCGCGCGCGCTCCGCCTCCCGCCCCGAGGGAAGTGAGTGGCCGAGGCCGGCGTCTCCGCTGCTGAGCCTGCCGCGCCCACCCCGGGGGCGGCGCCCGCGCCCGCCGCCCCGACCACCGGGGCGTCGCCGCTCGCGCGCCTCGCCCGGCACCCGGCGTTCGTGGCCGTGGCCTACCTCGTGGGCGCCGTCGTCCTCACCTGGCCCCTCGCCGCGGACCCGTTCCACCGCGTCGCGGGCGGCGCGCGCACCGACGCCTTCAACTCGCTCTGGAACCTCTGGTTCGCGCACGAGGGGCTCGCGCGCGGCACCATCCCGGTGCACACCACGCTCCTGGATCCGCCCGACGGCGGCCGCATCGCCATCGCGGACCCGCTCAACGCGCTCCTCGGCTTCCCCCTCGTCAGCACCGTCGGCGAGGTGGCGGCCTACGCGGTCCTCGTCGTCTTCCACCTCTGGCTCGCGGGTTTTGCGGCCCACGCGCTCGGCCGCCGCCTGGGCGGGCACGGCTGGGTGGCGGGCATCGGCTTCCAGTGGGCGCCGATCCTGCTCTCGCACGTGCACAACGGGTCGAGCGAGGCCGTGAGCGCCGGCGTCCTCCCGCTCGCGCTGCTCGCCTGCGTGGACGCGCTGGAGCGCGGCGGGGCGCGGCGGATCGTGCTCGCCGGCCTCGCGCTCTTCCTGGTCGCGGTGTCCGGCTGGTACGCGGGCGTCGGGGCGTTCCTCGTCGTGACGGCGATCCTGCTCCTGGGCTGGGAGGGGCTCGCCCACCGGCAGGTCGTGGCGCGCCTGCTCCCCGCGTTCGCGCTGGGGCTGGCGCTCACCGTCCCGTTCGCGGCCGCCGTGCGCTCCGTCGCGGAGGCCGAGGACGGCCTCGTCGACATCAAGAACCCCGACGAGCTCGGGCGAATCCGCCGCACGCTCGGCGCCGCCGACCCGCGCATCTTCGTGGCGCCGCTCGACTTCCGCTCGCCGGACTTCGCGCACCTCGAGGCGAACCCCTCCGACCGCGTCCACACCGCCTACCTCGGCTACGCGCTGATCCTCCTGGCGCTCGCGCACGGCCGGCGCCGCTCGCTCTGGGTCGCGCTGCTCGGCGGCGTCGTGCTCGCCATGGGCCCGGTGGTGGTGATCGACGGCTTCCCCGCCAGCGTCGGTGGCCGCGCCCTCCCCCTCCCCTACGCCGCGCTCGAGAGGCTCCCCGGCTTCTCGTCGCTCTCGCTGCTCTACCGGCTCGCCACCGTCTCCGCGCTGCTCCTGGCGCTGCTCGCCGACCGCGCGAAGCCCTGGTGGGCGGCGGTCGTGGTCGCGGAGGTGGCGCTGCTCTCGCCGGCCCGCAACCTCCCCGACGTGGCGGAGGTGCCCGTCTCGGAGCCCATCGCCGCGCTCCGCGACGAGCCCGACGGCATCGTGGTGAACCTCCCCGTGCTGGCCGGCCGCAACTTCCTCTTCGAGCAGACCATCCACGGGAAGCCGGTCGCGGGCTCGCTGAACAGCGGCATGAACCGCGCGGGGCTGCGGGTGCTCGCCGCCGGACGCAAGCTGCGCGCCGGCGAGATCGACGCCGTGGCCTTCACCTCGGTCGCGAAGGAGGAGGGCGTCCGGTACGTCGTCTTCCACAAGAACATGCTGATGGCCGAGACGTTCGTCACCGCCTGGACCGGCATCCGGCGCGCGTTCACGCCCCTCGCGGAGGACGAACGAGTGGCGGTGTACCGCCTCTGGTGACGCCCGCGCGGTTGTAAGTTTTTGTGGTATACGCGCGCCCCCTTCCAGGAGGCACCGTGCGTACCCTTCCGTTCCTGCTGCTGCTCGGCGGCTGCACCATCAACCTCGGCGGCACCGACGACAAGTCCGACGAGTCCGACGCCGACACCGATTCGGACACCGACGCCGACACCGACGCCGACACCGACACGGACACCGACGCCGACACGGACGCGGACACCGACACCGACACGGATACGGACACCGACACCGACACCGACATCGCCTACGGCTACATCCAGGTCGGCAACTACTCGAGCTACGACGTGGCCTACCTCTACCAGCAGGACGCCGGCGGCACGCTCTACGAGCTCCTGGGCGGGAACGGCCTCGGCTACGGCGACGTCGAGGCCTACTACATCCAGGCCGACGTGTACTGGCAGACCTTCCTCGTCACCGACGAGTGGTACTGCACGTTCACCGACTGGTACACGGTGAGCGAGGGCTCCTACCAGTACCTCGACGTCTACGACTCGAACTGGGTGGGCTACTGGGACGGCACCACCTGCTACTACTAGGCGGGTGACGACGGGAGGGCTCGGCTCCGGCCGGGCCTTCCGTGTGTTTGGGGTGGGTCTTCTTGGGGCGGGGGGGGGGCCCCCCGCAACGCCCCCCGGCGGGGGCGGCGCAGCCGCCCCCGCGCCCCCGGCGCGGGGCGCGCGTGGGGATCGAGCTCGAACTCGAGCTCGAACTCGAGCTCGAGCTCGAACTCGAGCTCGAACTCGAACTCGAACTCGAACTCGAACTCGAACTCGAGCTCGGAACTCGAGCTCGAGCTCCGCGCCGGCTCGGACTCGAGGCCGGACTCGAGCTCGAAGACCGCCGGTCGATGGCGCGGTCGGGGCCGAGCTCGGGGGTGAATCCGAGCTCGGCGCCGACGCTGTGCTACCGCATCCGCGTCAGCATCGCGCCGATGCGGCGCAGCTCCGACTGGCGCTCGACGGCGTCGGCATGCGCGACGAGGTCGAGCACCGCGCAGGCCTCAACGCCCACATCAAAATGCCCCCATTCCGCACGTGCCTCGT
>CAYWGD010000157.1:0-15310 GCA_964457335.1 uncultured Enterobacteriaceae bacterium
GAACCGTCTCACAACGCGCCGGGTGAGCCGTCACCCCACGAGTTGTGGGACGCTAGGACGTGCGAACCGTCTCACAACGCGCCGGGTGAGCCGTCACCCCACGAGTTGTGGGACGCTAGGACGTGCGAACCGTCTCACAACGCGCCGGGTGAGCCGTCACCCCACGAGTTGTGGGACGCTAGGACGTGCGAACCGTCTCACAACGCGCCGGGTGAGCCGTCACCCCACGAGTTGTGGGACGCCAGGGCGCCGAGGAACCCGCCCCACGCGGCGGTGTCACACCCGGAGTGGACCGCCTCGATCGCGAGCTCCAGGACCTCGACGCCGTCGCCGCCGGCGCGGCCGAGGCGTACCGGGAGGGGCGGCGGGCCGCGTGGCGGCGGGCCTGTGCGTTTTCTGCCGCCGCCGCCGGGACGCTCGTGCTGCGGGCCCCCGACTGGTGGCAGCACGGCGACACGGTCGGCTGGGCGCTCGTCGCCACGGTGGCGTGCGTGGCGCTGGCGGCGCGTGCGGGCAGGTGGCTGGCCGTCGGCGTGCTGGTGGCGCAGCCGGTCGTGCTCCTGGGCGCGTTCGGCGCCGCGCACGCCGCGATCACCTGGGAGGGCGACTACGCGCTGTCCCGCGGCTACGACCGGCGCGTGCACCCCGACGACGACGCCGGCTGCCGCACGGAGCGCGAGACGGGGCTGCGGTCCTGCGTGCAGCGGCCGTCGATGAGCTGCTTCGGGCCGGACCACCGGGTCCCGATGGCGGCCGCCGGGGCGACGTGGGTGCGCCTCGCGACCCGCCTCGTCGGCCCGCCCCCGAGCGCATGGCCGGGACCGTGGCTCGACGAGGACACGCTCGGGGCGTGGGTCGCGCGCGCCGAGCCCGCCCCCCTCGACGCGGAGGCCCTCGTGGCGCGCTTCGACGCCCGCTCCGAGGCCGGCTGGTGGCTCACGCGCCCCGCCGTCTGGGCCGACCGCGAGCACCTCGCCGTCGCCGAGGTCGGGGAGCGCGGCCTCCTCCTCGTGTGGGACCACGGGCGCGAGGTCGAGCTCCGGGACCGGCGAACGGGCTGGCGCATCCAGGCCTGGCCCGCGCGCCGGTGACGCCCGGGCACCCGAGCCGCCGCCGCCCGGGCACCCGAGCCGCCGCCGCCCGGGCACCCGAGCCGCCGCCGCCCGCTCCGCCACCGACGTCGCCGCGGCGCCGGCCGTCCGCGGCCGGGCGGCTGCCCAGGTTCAGGAGACCCCGAGCACGGCCCGGCAGCCCTCCAGCGACTCCCCGACGACCAGCACCGTCACCAGCCGCTCCGCGCGCTCGGGGTCCGTCGTGAACAGGGCCCCGCTCGTGATCAGCGGCGGATCTCCCGTCGTGACGAGCGGCGCGCGCGCCCGGAGCGCCGCGGCCCAGTCCGGGAAGCCGGACGAGCCCGCCGCGCGCACCTCGTCGCGGCTCACCTGCGTCCAGAGGGCGACGCGGTCGCGCCGCACGCGCCGGCCGATCGCGCGCGCGACCCGGCCCATGGTCATCCGCGGGTTCACCTCGACGAGCGGCTTGAGCGCGAGCCCGTCCGCGCGGCGGTACACCAGCGCGTCGATGCCCGCTGGCCCGCGGAAGCCCGCGTCGGCGAGGGCGCGCCCGACGTGCCGGGCCATCTCGGCGAGGGTCTCGCCCTGCTCGGCCAGGAGCCGCCGCACCTCGGCAGGCTGGTCGCGGAGCACGTCCCCGAGCACCGCGCCCCGGTAGCGCCCGCGCGGGTCGGTCAGGAAGCGGCCCCAGGGATCCACGCTCAGGGCCCCGCCGACCTCGATCTGCACGGAGAGATCGAGCACCCGGTCGAGCCACGGCTCCACGACCAGCGCGCCCTGCGCGTCCAGCACCGCCCGCGCCCAGGCCTCCACGCCCGGCTCCCAGCGCCGCAACCCCCGCCCGGCCGTGCCGAGCGGCGCCTTCAGCACGTGGCCGGGCGTCGCGACGCCGACGACCTCCTCCCACGTCCGACAGACCACGCCGACCACCGCCGGATCGCAGAGATCGGGCCGCTCCGCGAGCCGCCCGACGCCCCACGCCTTCGAGTACGGCGCCGCGTGCCGGGGGTCCCATGCCGGCATCGCGAGCGACGCGCACACGACCGGGCTCCGGCCCCACGGCCGCGCCTCCCCCAGCGTGCGCCCGGCGAGCCGCTCCGGGCCGCCCTCCACCACCTCGGGCACCACGAAGCCCGCCCCCGCGAGCCCCGCGAGGAACGCCGGCGACGGCGCCCGCGGCGCGAGCACGAGGTCGTCCCTCCCCGCCACGAACACGAGCAGGCCGGCCAGGTCGCGCGTCACGCGCGCGCCGGTCGCGGACGGCGGCAGGCCCGCCACCTCCGCCTCGACCTCGGGGTGAAACGTGTACACCCGCGGCGGGCGCCCCTTCGACGCGCCGTAGCCCTGGAGCCGCACGATCGTGTCGGCGTCGAGGCCCGCGGCCTCGCGCGGCGCGACGAAGAAGCGCGTCCCCTTCGCACGGGCCGGCGTCAACGGCGGCGGCAACGCGCCCATCCACGCCTCCCACCGCGAGCCGGCGGGCCGCCAGCGGTCGAACCACGAGAGCCCGTGCTTCACGTGCCGGATCTCGTCGGCGAGCACCCCGTCCAGGACCTCCGCGGTGGCCTCGTCGCCCACCCGCCGGAACGCCGCCGCGTAGTGCGCCGCGAAGTCGAGGTTCGCCTGCTCGAACGTGAGCGACAGCCCCGCCACCAGCCCGAGCGGCGACGCGTCGGCGAGCGCGTCCCAGAAGTAGCGGTTCACCGGGAGGTCCCCGAAGCGGACGCCGGCGGACGCCATGCGCGCGAGGTAGCCCGCGAGGTGGCGCTGCTCGTCGGCGACGATCCCGACCAGGCCGCGCCGGAACGCCGCGGGTGCGTCGGGGAAGCGGAGCAACGCGAGCGCCATCAGCTCGAGGGCGAGGAGCTCGTGGTTGGCGAAGAAGTGGAGCGCCCGGCCGCGCGCCTCGGGCTCGTGCAGGGTGTGCTCGGCCGGGAACGCCGCGCGCACGGCCGCCCCCTTCGGCGGCAAGGCGAGCCCCGTGGGGCGCCCCGGCACGTCGGGGATCGACCCGACGTCGGGATCGCCCTCCTCAGGGGGCGCGAGCTTGTCGGCGAGCGTGTCGCCGGTCAGCACGCGCCGGGCCCACGCGGAATACGGCATGGCGCCGTCTAACCGCGCGCGGTCAGCGGCTCACTGCGCGCAGACCTTCGCGCACGCCACCGTCTCCATCCGCGTCTCGTCGATCCTGCACGCCCGCTGCGCGTCGAGGAAACACGGCGGCAGGCACGCCCCGCCCACGGGGGTACAGTCCTTCCGCTCGGTGACGGACTGCTGGCGGACGCAGTCGCCGTCCGGCTCGACCAGGCACAGGTCCGGCGGGAGCACGGGACACACCTCCTCGCACGCGGCCACGCAGGCGCCCTCCGTGCAGGTGAAGCCCGGCATGCACGGCGGCTTGCCGCCGCAATTGGGGAGCGTCGTGACGCACGTTCCGGCCTCGCACCGGAAGCCGGGCAGGCACTCCGGCCCCGAGCCGCAGCCGCGCTCGACGGGGTACTGCGGACGCCCGTCGCGCCAGGCCACGCCGCGCGCCCCGTCCGCGGACGCGGTCACGTCGGCCGGGTAACACGCGGACTCGCCGTAGAGCCCGTAAGGATCGAGGAAGTACCATGCGTTGTCGGCGGTGCTCTTCCGGGCCACGAACAGGTGCAGGTGCGTGTTCGGCGGGCCGGGCTTGCGTTGGCCGCCGGGGCCCGTCGCGCCGGCCCAACCGATCTGCTCCCCGCGTGTCACGGCGCGCCCCACCCCGGCGGAGAGCGCGTGCGCGTCGGTGCCCCAGTGCAGGGCCGAAGGCAGGCGCACCCCCGACGCGGGGCATCCCGAGGTGTTCAGGTGCGCCTTGTAGTCGTTCCGCTGGGCCTCCTCCTCCTCGGCGTCGTCGTCGCGGACGGCGGCCAGGCCGGTGGTCCAGGAGCGCTCGCAGTCCTGGTCGGGGCCGTCGCGGAGGTGCATGTAGATGGTGCGGTAGGCGTCGTCGACGCCGCCGGCGGCGTGGCTCACGACCACCGTGTTGCCGGACCAGGGGTCCCAACCCGCGAACAACACGCGCCCGTCGGCCGCCGCGCGCACCGGGAACGTGCCCCCGTCGGCACGCCCGAAGTCGAGCGCGTGGTGCCAGTCCCCCGCCTTGTAGAGCCAGCCGCTCGATCGCGCCACGGCGGTGTCGTTGAACGGGAGCGAAAACAGGCCGTCCACGTCGTCGATCACGTCGGTCAGCGGCGCGTGCGGGTCGGCGTCCACGCCCGCGTTGGTGACCGGCCAGAGGTACGTCACCGCGTCGTTGGTCGCCGGGCAGGGCGCCGTGGCGTCGGCGCAGTGCTCGGCGGTCCCCGCGATGGAGTACCGGTAGGGCGCGTCGGCCACGACCTGCTCCTCGCAGCCGCACCCTGCCGCCGGGAGGGCCGCGATCGAGAGACCCGCCGCGGCGCGGCGTGCCCAACTCCGGACGACAGGCATGCGAGCTCCCGAGTGACACAGTGTACGGCTCGGGGCGCCCGGATGCCAGGGTGTCGGCACCCAAAAGGCCAGCCGTCCCCTACCCTTCCTGGCGGGACACGAGCCGCGCGTACTCGCCACGCGCCGCCACGAGCTCCGCGTGGGTGCCACGCTCCACCACCCGCCCACCGGCGAGGACCACGATGACGTCGGCGTCGCGGATGGTCGAGAGCCGGTGCGCGACCACGAAGGTCGTCCGCCCCTTCATCAGCCGCTCGAGGGCCTCCTGCACCTGGGCCTCGCTCTCCGCGTCGAGGTTCGAGGTCGCCTCGTCGAGCAGCAGCACCGGCGCGCCGCGGAGCAGCGCCCGCGCGATGCAGATGCGCTGCCGCTGCCCCCCCGAGAGCCGCATGCCGAGCTCGTCGATGCGCGTGTCGTAGCCGCGCGGGAGCGCGCGGATGAAAGCGTCGGCGTTGGCGGCCTCCGCGGCCGCGATCACCGCGGCGTCGGTCGCCTCGGGCCGCCCGAAGCGGATGTTGGCCGCCACCGTGTCGTCGAACAGGAAGGGCTCCTGCGTCACGACGGCCACCTGCCGGCGCACCGAGGCGAGCGAGAGCGCGCGCAGGTCCGCGCCGTCCCAGCACACGCGCCCCGCGGAGGGATCCCGGAGCCGCGGCAACAGCGACAGCAGCGTCGTCTTGCCGCTGCCGCTCGCGCCCACGATCGCCACGCGCTGGCCGGCCTCGACGACGAGGTCCACGTCGCGGAGCACGGCCCCGTCGCCGTAGTCGAAGCACACCCTCTCGAGCGTGATGCGCCGGGGCGGGATCGCCTCGGCGCGGCCCTCGTCGGCGATGGCGGGCGGCGTGTCCAGGAGCCCGAACACGACCTCCGCGGACGCGAGCGCCCGCTGGAGCAGCGACTGGATGAGGGTGAGCCCCTTGAGCGGCTCGTTCATGAGCCCGAGCGCCACGAGGAACGCGATCAGCTCGCCCGGCGCGAGCTCTCCGCGGAACACCTGCCCGCCGCCCACCCAGATGACCGCGCCGACACCCACGGCCGCGATGAGCTCCACGACCGGGCCCGGCAGGAGCTGGGCCGTGAACGCCTGGAGCTGCGCCTCGTGGTGCGCCTCGTTGAGCGTCCGGAAGCGCTCGCTGCGCTCCTTCTCCCCCCCGAAGACCTGCACCACGCGGATGCCCGCGAAGGTCTCCTGCGCCGAGGACGCCAACGCGGCCCCGCCGTCGAGCGTCGCGCGGGCGGCGGCGCGGAGCCACTTCCCGAAGCGGTCGATGGGCACCGCGACCAGCGGGAGCGCCACGACCGCCACGGCCGCGAGCGTGGGGTTCATCCAGAAGGCGCTCGTGATCAGCACGAGCAGCGTGAGCGGCTTCTGCACCGCGGTCACGACGCCGCTCATGGCGTACTGGAGGTTGTTGATGTCCCCCAACAACCGCGTCGTGCGCTCGCCCGACGGCGTGTGCTGGTGCCACGCCACGTCGAGCGCGAGCAGCTTGTCGAACACGCGCTGGCGCAGGTCGGTGACGATGCGCCAGGAGATCGACCGTGTCAGGAGCCCCCGCGACACGTTCACCGCGCCGTTGAGCGCGTAGAGCAGCACCACGGCGGGCGCGAGGAGCGCGAGCGCGTCGCCGTCGCGACGGATCAACACGTCGTCGAGCACGCGCTGGATGAGGAACACGAGCGCGCCCGGCAGCGCCGACGCCACGAGCACGAGCACGAACGAGACGGCGAGCTTCGCCCGGAACGGCGCGAAGAGCGAGATCAGCCGCCGCACGTGCGAAGGCGCGTGATCGGGAGCGGGTTGCTCTTGGGGCGGGGGGGCCGAGCCCCCCCGCAACGCCCCCCCAACGTGTGCTGGAGCGGGCCGGCTCATGGGAGCCTCGTCGGGTCGAGCGCGGGCGAGGGGCGCTCCTCGGGCCCGCACCCTGTCACCACCGCAACCTGCCAGCGCTCGATGGGCTGGCCGGCCTCGTCGCGCTCGGTGGCGACCTCGCGCTCGCCGCGGTCGGCGCAGAAGCGGTCGCTCGGCATGGCGTCGCCGCCGCGCCAGCGCCGCACGAACAGCGCGCGGTCGGCCCAGCGCGTGGGCCAGAGGTCGTACTGGTCCATGCGGGCGACGCCCGGGAGCGCGTAGGTCTCGAGCCCCTCGTAGTAGCGGATGAGCGCGGCCTCCTGGTACCGCTCGGTGTACACCGGCTCGACGCCCCACGCCTCGACGCTCTCCGCGAGCACCGCCCCGACGCCGAGCCTCGCGGTGGGGTCGCCGGGGATCGCCACGATGGGCCGGTACAGGTGCACGACCACGAGCGCGGATAGCGCGGCCGCGAGCCCTGCGCCCACCCAGCCCGCGCGGTGGACGCGCCCGGCGGTGCGCGCGAGGCCGACCGACGCGCCCACCCAGGCGGGAGCGGCCCAGTTGGGCTCTCCGCGCGCGAGCGTGGCGGCGAGCGTGAAGAAGACGAGGACCGGCAGGCTCGTCCACCAGCAGAGCCGGTCGACCGCGTCCCCGCGCCACCCGACGGCCCAGAAGGCCACGAACGCGCCGAACAGGACCGGGCTCGTGAGGCCGATCTGCGCGCCGAGGAACTCCAGCGCGCCGACGATGCCCGGCGCCTCGCGGCTCGTGGCGCCGGACAGGCCGGTGGTCGTCTCGCCGAGCCCGTGCCCGAGCTGGAAGCGCACGGAGACCCAGTCGTGCTCGGCGTTCCAGAGGAGGTTGGGCGCGAGGAGCACGAGCGTGAGCGCCACGCCGGGGAGCAGCACCAGGACGGGCCGGAGGCGCGCGCGGAGGTCCGGCGCCGGCGCGGCGAACGCCCCGACGAGCAGGAGCGGCCAGAGCCCCCAGCCGGTGTACTTCGAGAGCCCCGCGAGCCCCGCGCCGAGCCCCGCCACGAGCCAGTTCCCGCGGAGCGCGCCCGCGAGCCCGACCATCCACGCCGCGAGCATGGGCGCGTCGGGCGTCGCGAGCACCCCGCCGAGCGTGTAGAGCGGCAGCGCCGCGAGGATCGCGACCAGGAGCCACCGATCGCGGGCGAACGGCAGGAGCGCCGCGGTGGCGAGCGTGCCCGCCAGGACGGGCCCGGCGCGCACGCCGATCGAGGTGCGCCCGAAGAGCTCGGCGAACGGCGCGATGAGCCACGCGATGCCGGGCGGGTGGTCGTAGTAGCCGGCGGCGAGGCGCTCGGACCACGCCCAGTAGTAGGCCTCGTCCTCCACGATGCCGGTCGTGGCCGCCACGGCGAGGCGGGCGAGCAGCACGGCGGCGAGGAGCAGGAGCGGCCCGCGGCTCACCGGCGGAGCCCCGGCACGCGCCAGGCGGCCTCGATCGCGATGCGGGCGCTCATCTTGGACGCGCCCGCGCGCCGCTCCGTGAAGACGATCGGGAGCTCCACGATCCGCGCCCCGACGCGGTGGGCGCGCCACGTGGCCTCCACCTGGAAGGCGTAGCCGTCGGCGCGGAGCGAGGCGGGCCCGACGGCGGCGAGCGTGGCGGCGCGCCAGGCCTTGAACCCGCCGGTGAGGTCGCGCAGGGGCAGGCCGAGCCAGGCGCGCGCGTAGGCGCTCCCGAAGCGGGAGAGCGCGCGGCGGCCGAGGCCCCACGCGACGGTGCCGCCGCCGTCGGTCCACCGCGAGCCGAGCGCGAGATCGGCGTCGCGCAGGGCCTCGACGAGGCGCGGGAGGTCGGCGGGATCGTGGGAGAGGTCGGCGTCCATCTGGCAGATGGGATCGAAGCCGGCCGCGAGCGCGCGCGCGAAGCCGTCCCGGTAGGCGGGGCCGAGGCCGCGCGGCCCGGTCCGGGCGAGCACCTCCGCGCCGGCGGCGGCCGCGGCGGCGGCGGTGCCGTCGGGCGAGCCGTCGTCGACCACCAGGACGTGGGCGCCCGGCAGCCCCGCGCGCACGCCCGCCACGAGGGCGGCGATGTTGGCGGCCTCGTTGTAGGTCGGGACGACGACGGCGGGACGCATGGGGGCGCTGGCGTATCAAGAAACGGCGGTCGCGGGCGCGGGCCTGCACGGCGGGGGCCCTACGATCCGCTCCCCGTCGAGCCGGGCGCGCGAACGGATGACAACCTGTGGCGGACCTCGCGCTGCTCCCGGAGGGGAAAACCGGTATGCTCCGACGGTGGACTCCCCCGCATCGACGCGAATTGTCCTGGGTCTAGGGCTCATCCTGGCCCTCGCCGTGCTCGCGGCGCACCCCCGGGTGCGCGCGCTGGAGCGCCGGTTCGGCGTCGGGGTGCTCGTCGCGGCGGGCCTCCCCTTCCTGCTCCTCGGCGCGCTCTTCGCCACGTCCACCGTCGACATCCTCACGCCGCACATCCTCGTGGACCTCCGGCCCGCCTTCGAGTTCGCGCTCGGCTGGATGGGGTTCGTGGTCGGCGTGCGGCTCGACGTGCGGGAGCTCGATCGGCTGCCGCGGTCGCTCGGCATCCTGCTCGTGTGCCAGACGCTCGTGCCCGCCGCGCTCACGATGGCGACCGCGGGGCCGCTGCTGCACGCGTTCGGGATCGGCCCCGGCAACGGGCTCGTCCGCGACCTCCTGCTCCTCGCGGGCTGCGCCGCGGCCTCGGCGCCCATCGCCGCGACGGCGCTCGGCGGGGACCGGCAGAACGGCGAGCTGTTGCGCGTCGTCGCGTCGCTCGACGCCTTCGTGGCCCTCCTCGCGCTCGCGGCGGTGTCGATCTACCTGCGCCCCGACGCCTCGGTGACGAACTGGTCGCTCCCCGGCAGCGCCTGGCTCCTGCTCATGGCCGGCCTCGGCGCGCTGATGGGCGTGGTCACGTTCTTCCTCTTGCGCGCCGCGAAGAACGAGACGGAGCGGGCCGCGCTCCTCATCGGCGCCATCGCGCTCTCCGCGGGGGCCGCCGGCTACCTGGACCTCTCGAGCCCGGTCGTGTGCGCGCTCGCGGGCGCGGTGCTCGCGAACCTCCCGCACCCGGAGGACGCCGGCTTCGCGCGCATCCTCAAGGACGTCGAGCGGCCGCTCTACCTCGTGCTCCTCGTCATCGTGGGCGCCACGTGGCAGGCGTGGGACTACCGCGGGTGGGCGCTGGCCGGCGCGTTCGTGCTCGGCCGGATCCCCGGGAAGTACGTCGCCGCGCGGATCGCCGCGCGCACCGACGCGACCCTGCCGCCCGCGCGGCTCCTCGCGCCGATGCTCATGCCCCAGGGGCCCGTCGCGGTCGTCGTGATGGCCGCGGCGGGCGCGCTGCACGGGGCCGACGCGCCCGCGCCGATCGGGTGGGCCATCCACGCGGCGATCGTGGGCACCATCGCGTCCGAGATCGTCGCGCGCCTCCTGCGCCGGGCCGCGATCCAGAGGGTCGCGTGATCCGCGACGTCCTGCTGTTCCTGACGGTCATCGGCGTCGCGACCGGCGCCCGCTCCTTCCTCCCGCCCGACGCGACGGTCACGGGGTCGGGAGCCACGCTCGCGTTCGGCTTCCTGCTGCTCACGGCCTTCTTCACCGGGCGCATCTTCCACGCCGTGCGCCTCCCGCACCTCACCGGCTTCATCCTGTGCGGCGCGGTGCTCGGGCCCGAGGTCCTGTCGATCCTGACCCCCGGGATGCTCGACGACCTCACGCTCGTGAAGCGCGTCGCCGTCAGCCTGATCGCGCTGATGGCGGGCTGCGAGCTGAACCTGCGCGCCCTCCGCAGCAAGGCCCGCGAGATCGGCGCGCAGGCCATCGGCGGGCTCCTCGTCGCGGCGCTCGGGCTGTTCGTGTTCCTGTACCACGCGCTCCCGTGGCTCCCGTGGACCGCCGATCTCCCCGGCTTTCAGCGCGCCGCCGTGGCGCTCGTCGTCGCGAACGTGTTGTGCGCGCTCTCCCCGGCCGTCGTGATGGGCATCCTCTCGGAGACGCGCGCGGCCGGGCCCCTGAGCGAGACCGCGCTCTCCATCGTCGTCCTCGCCGACCTCTTCATCGTGCTCACCTTCGCGGCGTCGAGCGCGGTGGCCGACGCGGCCTTCGGGGGCAGCGGCGGGTCCGAGACGGTCGCGGGGCTGGCCACGCACCTCGGCGGCTCCGCGCTCGCGGGGCTGCTCCTGGGCGGCGCGCTCACGCTCTTCGAGCTCCGCGTGGGCCGGCGCACCGGGCTCTTCGTGTTCGCCGCGCTCTTCGTCGTGGCGGAGGCGGGCGTGCAGCTGCACCTCGATCCGCTCCTGGTCGGCCTCACCGCCGGGCTCTTCGTCGAGAACGCGAGCCCCGTGAGCGGTCACCACCTGATCCGGGAGACCGAGCCCGCCGCGCGCCCGGTCTTCGCGGTGTTCTTCGCGGTCATCGGCGCGGAGGTGCACCTCAAGGCCTTCCTCGCCGTGTCGGGCTTCGCGGTGGGCGCGGCGATCGTGCGGGCGCTGGGGATCTACGTCGGCGCCCGGCTCGGCGCGCGCGCCGTGAGCGTGCCGCCGACCCTCGCGCGCCTCGTGCCCTTCGGCATGTTCCCGCAGGCGGGCATCGCGCTCGCGCTGGCCAACCTCCTCGCGGGGAGCCCGCACCCGTGGGCGCGGGGGATGGCCACGCTCGTGTTCGGGACGATCCTCGTCAACGAGCTCGTGGGGCCCGTGCTCTTCCGCAACGCGCTCGCGCGCGCGGGCGAGGTCGGCGCGAAGGACCCGGCGACGCTCTCCGACGACGAGCCGACGGCCGAGGCTGGTTGAGGTCGATTCGAGGGGCCGCCGCTCAACCGGTTGTCATTGAACGGAGATCACCACCCGTTCCAGCACGACCGGCGTGGTGGGGCGGTCCTGCCCGTCGCGGGCCACCGTGGCGATCTTGTGGATCACCTCGGGGTTGCCGCAGTCGCCGAACACCGTGTGACGGCCGTTCAGGTGGGGCGCCGGCGCGTCCGTGACGAAGAACTGGGATCCGTTGGTGTCCGGGCCGCGGTTGGCCATGGCGAGCACGCCGCTCCGGTCGAAGCGGTTCTTGTCGCCGCCCTCGTCCGCGAAGGTGTAGCCGGGGCCCCCCGTGCCGTCCCCGAGCGGATCCCCGCCCTGGATCATGAACTCCGGGATCACGCGGTGGAACGTCGTGTTGGTGTAGAGCGGCCGGCGCGTCGTCTTGCCCGTGGCCGGGTCGACCCAGGCGCGCTTCCCCTGCGCGAGCTCGACGAAGTTCCGCACCGCCGTGGGCGCCTGCTCGTGCCGCAGGATGCAGCGGATGTCGCCGAGGGAGGTCTGCAGGGTGGCGATGAAGACCTTGTCCGGGGGCGGGCCCCACGGGCGGGCCAGGGCGGCGGAGGCGAACGCGAGGAGAAGGAGGCGCATCGCGGCCGGTTACCCCGATCGGGGGGCGGAGCGCCAGCCGGGGCCGCCCTTCGAGGAGCGCTACTCCACG
This sequence comes from uncultured Enterobacteriaceae bacterium, assembly GCA_964457335.1. GTDB lineage: Bacteria > Myxococcota_A > UBA796 > UBA796 > SXON01 > CAJBVW01. The sequence goes on from CAYWGD010000157.1 coordinate 11,874, forward strand.
TTGACGAAGAGCGTGGCCCACCCCATGCCGCCCCGCCCGTCGAGCACGACGGCGTGGATCGTGTGGCTCCCGGCCTCCTCCGGCGCGATCCAGGTGACGGAGGTGGAGAGCGGGTCCTCCGCGCCCCCGAGCTCGGGGCCGAAGCCGCCGCCGAGCTGCCCGCCGGTCGCGTACCAGCGCCACTCGAGCTCCTCGGTGCGCTGCTCGGTGACGCCGTCCGTCGTCACGTACTCGTACTCCTCGAGCGCGGCCACGGCCGCGCCGAGCTCGTAGGCGCCGCCCGCCTCGACGGTGCGCGTCTCGCCGGACGCGAGCGTCTCGCCGTCCCAGCCCAGCGCGAGCACGTCCGGGTTCGTGTTGGGGGTGCTCGCGCGGCTCACGGGGAGCCGCTTCACGACGAGCTCCGTGTCGTCCTCCGTCGCGAGCGTGACCTGGAGGGTGGCGCTCACGCCCTCGAGGGCCTCGGCGTCGGTGAGCCCGTCGAGCGCGTCGGCCGGCACGGTCCAGGTCGGGGGGAGAGCCGGCTCGACCCCCAACAGCCCGGCCGCCTGCAGCGCGGCGAAGAGCTCGGCCTGCTCCTCGGGCGTCATCGACTCGAGGTCCTCGAGCCCCTCGAGCAGCGCGGGGTCGAAGCTGCACCCCTCCTCGGAGCCCGCGACGCAGCCGAACCACACGGCGCTCCACTCGGCGCCGCCGGGCACAAAAGCGAGGGAGGTGAAGGTCACGGCATCCCCCGGCGCGGGCTCGGCCGGGTCGGCGCGGATCGCGAGGAGGCGCAGCCGGTCGAGCTCCCACTCCTCGGCGAGGTCGATCTGCTGGCACCCGGCGAGGAGGCCCAGGATCACGAGGGGGGGCGTTGCGGGGGGGCGTGCCCCCCCGCCCCAAGAAAAGCAAGCTCCGAACGAGGTCACAGGTTCACCTCCGCCTGGAACCCGATGGACGGGATGAGCGGGAGCCCGTTGATGTAGGCGCTCTCGGTGTAGTCGTAGTTGTAGAGGATGAACTCGGGGTTCTCCCCGTGCACCAGGTTGAGCACGTCCGCGAACACCTCGAGCTGCCAGTGCTTGAACGTGAACAGCTTCGCGAGCCGCACGTCGACCGCGTAGAACGGGGCCTGGCGCTCGCTGTTCGTGTCGGCGGTCGGGTACCCGAGGTAGCTCCCCTCGTCCATGAGGTACACGCTGCCGGCGTAGGGCGTGTAGGGGTTGCCGGTGACGTACTGGGCGCGCCCGGAAATCTCGAAGTCGAGCGGGAGGCGGTAGCCGGCGACGGCCGTGAGGATGTGCGTCTGGTCGAAGTCGAAGGGGTACCAGCCCTCGGGATCGTCGGGCGTGTCGTTCCGCTCGGACCGCGAGAGCGTGTAGCTGACCCAGCCGAAGAAGCGGTTCACGAGCGCGTGCCGCACCATCAACTCGCCGCCGTAGGCGCGGCCGACGCCGGGGTCGTCCCCTCCCCCGAGGTTCGACATGTCCCGGTAGAAACCCGTGAGATCCGCGGAGATGGCCGAGCCGAACTTCTGCTCCCAGCCGAGCTCGCTCGCCCAGGCGCGCTCGAAGTACGGCGCGTCGAGCAGCGCGCCGAGCTGCGGCGGCTGGTGGTAGAGCCCGGTGCCCGCCTTGAGCGTGCCGCCCTTCACGATCCCGACGCGCACGCCCACGCGCGGGTCGAACGCGAACGTGACCGGCTCCTCGCTCCGCACGATGGCGTCGAGCCGGGCGCCGGCGACCACGACGAGGCGCTCGGGGTCGGCGAGCGGCGTGAGCGTGGCCTCCACGAAGGGGTCGGGGAAGAACTGCCAGAAGCCCTCGGCGACCTCGACGGGCTCCTCCTCGGAGAGCGGGTCGTCGCCGTCGACCGGCACGCTCGCCACGTAGATGGCGATGTCGTTGCGCGACACCTCCGCGTCGAGGCCGACCTGTCCGGCGATCACGTCCGAGGGCTTCCACCCGAGTGAAGCGCGCACGTTCCCGCGGAGGCCCGTCACCTCGAGCCCGAACTCGCTGCCGAAGCCGAGCGTGGTCGCGTCGACGCCGACCGCGGGCTGCACCTCGAAGGCGAGCGTGTCCGTGAGCGGGTGCTTCCACCGGAAGACGAGGCGGTGCGTGGAGTAGTGCACGCCGACCTGGTCCTCCTCGTCGGCGTCAGTGCGGACGATGAGGTCGTCCGTGAAGCCGAAGAGGAAGCCGGAGAGCTCGTCGTCGCCCACGTCGAGCGCGTCGACCTTGAGCTGGTAGTCGAACCAGCGGGGCGCCGCGTAGAACTCCTGGCCGGCGAGCACGATGGCGAGGAGCCCGTCGACGTAGGAGCGCCGCACGCCCGCGGCGACGCCCACCTTGTCGCCGACCCTGGCCTCGCCGTACACGCCCGTGTCGAGCACGTCGGTGCGCCAGGTGAAGTGGGCCTTCTCCGGGTACTCGACCTGCGTGCGCACGTCGATGACGCCGCCGGTGGAGCGGCCGTACTTCGCGCTGTAGGTGCCGGGCAGGTAGTCGACCGACTCGATGAGCTCGGGGTTGAGGATCGAGCGGAAGCCGCCGAGGTGGTAGACGAGCGGGACCTCGACGCCGTCGACGTAGACGTTGCTGTCCTCGGGGTTGGCGCCGCGGAGCACGAGCAGCCCGGTGCCGAAGGGGGCGCGCGCCGCGCCGGGGAGGCTCTGGATGACGCGCACGGGGTCGCCGAAGGTGCCGGGGACGCGGCGAATCTCCTCGATGGAGAGCGTGCGGCGGGTCACCTCGGGCGGGCGCTCCCGCTCGTAGATGCCGACGACGCCGGCGCCCCGGTAGGAGAGGCGGGTGAGCCAGAGGGAGACCTCGGTGACCTCGCCCTCGGCGACCTCGATCTTCACGTCGTCGCGCTGGTGGTCGGGGCCGAAGGCGACGAGCTCGTGGGCGCCGGGCGGCACCCCGCGGAGCGCGAAGCGGCCCTCGGCGTCGGTGCTCGTGGACGCGATGATCGCGCCGCCCCGCACGACCTGCACCACCGCGCCGACGATGGGTTTTCGCGTCGCCATCTCCTGGAGCCGGCCCTCGACCGTGATCGGGGGCTCGGGGGGCGGCGCCGGGGGCTCCTGCAGCTCGAAGGTGTAGTCGAACTCCACCGCGACGGGGACGGGCCCCGTGGCGTCCTCGGCGGGCGAGAAGCGGAAGCGCCGCGCGGCCTCCGTCGCGGCCTCGTCGAACCCGTGCCCCGCCGGCGTCACGACGGTGACGTTGGAGACGGCGCCCGTCTCGTCGATCTCGAGCAGCAGGCGGACCGTGCCCTCGACCCCCGCGGCCTCGGCCTCGGGTGGGTAGGTGGCCTGCGCGAACGCGAGGAGCGCCGGCTCCTTCAGCAGCGGCGGCAGCTCGTCGGCGGGCGCGTCCGCAGGCGGCGCGTCCGGCGCAGGCGGCGCGTCCGGCGCAGGCGGCGCGTCCGGCGCAGGCGGCGCGTCCGGC
>CAYWGD010000158.1:0-15299 GCA_964457335.1 uncultured Enterobacteriaceae bacterium
GCCCCCCCCGCCCCCGGCGGCCGCGGGGGGGGGGGGGGGGCCCCCCCCCGGGGGGGGGGGGGGGGTTTTTTTGGGGGGGGGGGGGCGCCCCCCCCCCGCAACGCCCCCCCTCCCGTGGCCTGGAATTTGCAGCCTGTCTTGAGCGTTCTACCGCCCAGGAGACCTGATGACCCGCACCGCCCTCGTCCTCCCCCTCCTCGCGCTCTTCGGCTGCCCCGGCAAGGAGGAGGTCATGTGCACCGAGATCGCCATCGCGTCGGTGATCGTGAACGTGAGCACCGAGGGCGGCGAGACCGTCGCCCCCACGGTGACCTACACCGTCGACGGCGCCGAGCCCGTCGCGTGCGAGAGCTTCTCCGCCGGCCAGTACACCTGCGGCTACGAGGTCGACGGCGACATCACCGTCCTGGTGACCGCGGACGGCTACCAGGACGTCGAGGAGACCGTCACCGTCGGCCTCACCGAGGACGGCTGCCACGTCTCCACCGAGACCGTCGACGCCGTGCTCGTGCCGGAGGACGTGGACTGCACCGACGTGGAGATGCCCTCGGTGATCGCCACCGTGGTCGGCTCGAGCGGCGAGGCGCTCACCGGCGTTTCGGTGTCCTACACGGCCGTCGAGGCCGACATCGACGCGTCCTGCGACGGCCCGGGCACCGACGGCGAGTACGTGTGCGGCACCGAGATCCCCGGCACCCTCCACGTCACCGCGGTGGCCGACGGGCACGCCGAGGAGACCGTCACGGTCGAGGTCGGCGTGACCGAGGACGAGTGCCACGTGGTCACCGAGGCGATCACGTTCGAGCTGGACTGGTTGGAGGACTAGGCGCCTACGTCCCCTCCCGCACCACCGCCTCCACCGTCACGCTCGACCCGTCCGCGAAGCCGAGCGTGAGCGGGATGGCGTCCCCCGGCCCGATGGGCGCGACGCCGATGAGCATCACGTGGTTGCCGGAGGGCTCGAGGCGGGCCTCGCCGCCCGCGGGGACCTCGATGCGGTCGACCGGGCGCATGCTCGTCATCCCGTTCTCGGTGAGCACGGCGTGCAGCTCGACGGCCTCCGCGACGGGGCTCGACGCGCGGACCAGCGCCTGCGCGGTGCCGCCGGGGTTGCGGACCGTGAGGTAGGCCGCGGTCACGCGCTGGCCGGGGGCGAGGGCGCGCACGTAGGCGTCGGCCACCTTCACGGTGTCGGCGGCGGTCGCGGCGGGCGCCGAGGCGCGGCCCACGTGGCGGCGGACCGCGGCCGCGATGGCGTCGGGGGGCGTCCCGTGCGGGAGCACCTCGACGAGCCGCCCGTCGGGGCCCACGACCGCGACCTGCGAGGTGTGGTCGACCACGTAGCCGAGCGCGGACTCCACGCCGTGCATGCGGTAGGTGATGCCGTAGCGGTGCGCGACCTCGGCGATCTCGGCCTTGGTGGCGGTGACGCCGAGCGCGTTGGGGTGAAAGTGCGCGGCGTAGGGCGCGAGCGTGGCCGGGGTGTCGCGCTCGGGGTCGAGCGACACGAAGACGACCCGCACGCGCGCCTGCTCGTCGTCCGTGAGCGAGCGGAGCGCGGTCCCGACGAGCCCCAGCGTGGCGGGACACACGTCGGGGCAGGAGGCGTAGCCGAAGTACACCAGGACCACGCGCCCGCGCAGGCTCTCGAGCGTCAGCGGCCCCGACGCGGCCTGCAACGTGAAGGCGCCGCCGGGCGGGAGGGCGTTCGGGTCCGGCGTGAACCACCACCCGATGGCGCCCGCGCCCGCGAGGACCCCGAGGGTGACGAGCAGGCGGCGCCGTTCGATCATGGCGCGCCGTTATCGGGGCGGGCGGTGCGACGCACGGGGGCGCCGCGGGAGGAGGTCGGTCGGGAGCCCGGCCGACCCGGGGGCGGCTAGGAGCGTTCGGGAAAATGCTCCCGTCGCGCGCTGGCGTCCGCTGGGCGCGGCCGCGCGTCTTCCTCGGTTACAGGTTTCAACCTGCGCCCTCGTCAGCCGCGCAGCCGCGCCTCAGCGTCCGCTCAGCGCGCTCGGTCCGCATTTCCCCGAACGCTCCTAGTTCGCGTCGCCGCCGATGATGGCGCCGGCCTTGATGCGGGTGCTGGTCTTCATGGCTAGTTGCGCCCCGTGCCGATGATGGCGCCAGCGCGGGTGTTGGTGCGGACCTTCATGAGTGCCTCCTGGCCGGTTGTGGCCTCGGCGAGGATACAGGAACGAACGTCACGACGTCGAGACGCGCGCGCGAGGGAACCGACGGGCGGCCGCTACTCCCCGCACCAGTCGCGCCACCCGTAGACGGTGTCCTCTTTCGGCTGGGCGCGGCCGAGCTCGTAGCGGTCGGTCGCCTCCGCGCAGTCGGGCCACTTCTCGACCGTGTCCCAGTCCCCGCGGGTGTACTTGTAGTACACGAACTCCCCGCGGGGGACCTCGATCGTCCCGTAGGCCTCGGTGTCGGAGACGCGGTCGAGCGGCGTGTGGGCGGCCCAGCCGTCCGCGCTCGACGCGACGCAGATCGGGCCGTCGGGCGTGCCCTCGGGCAGCGTCACGCGGAACGGCATCGCGACGGGCGGGGCGGGGTCGGCGATCGTGGGGTCGTAGTCCATCTCCAGCGTGCGCTCGGCGGCGTCGGGGAAGACGACCCAGAGCGAGAGGTCCGCGGCGTCCCACCACCACCCCGTCGCCGCGCCCTCCGCCACCTCCGGGAGCGCCTCGCCGTCGAGGCGCACGGCGGTCGGCGCGTTGTCCACGCGGCGGACGCGCACGCGCACGGTGCGCTCCAGCTCGAGCGTCCCCTCGCGCGTCGAGGCGAGCCGCGCGCCGCCGTCGTGGCCCTGGAGCGTCCAGGTGGTCGCCGCGTAGGCCGCCGCCTCGGGGAAGCCGTCGCCGGCGTCCTCGTAGACGGTGAACGTGCTCGCGGCGGCGCCCGGCCACACCTCCAGCGTGAGCGGGTCGAGCGCCGCCTCGTCGCTGAACGCCACGGTCGGCCCGCGCGGCACGATGGCGCCCTCGCGCACGAACAGCGGGAGCGCCGCGAGCGGCAGCGCGTCGAGCGTCACGGTGGCCGGCCCGTCGTGGATCACGCCCGTGTAGAAGTCGAACCAGCGCCCCTCGGGCAGGTACACCTCCCGCGAGGTCGCGCCCTCCGCGAGCACCGGCGCGACGAGCAGCCAGGGCCCGAGCAGCGCCTCGTCGCCGCGGTCGGCGTCCGGATCCGCCGGCCAGTCCCACACCAGCGGCCGCAGCGGCGGCGCCCCGGTCCGCGAGGCCTCCCAGCCGAGGCTGTAGAGGTACGGCAGGAGCGAGTACCGCAGCTCCAGGACGCCGCGGGACACATCGAGCACCTCCTGCCCGAAGCTCCACGGGTACTGGTCCGCGGCGCCCTCGACGAGGTGGGCGCGGAAGAACGGCGAGAACGCGCCGACCTGCATCCAGCGCGTGTAGAGCTCGCCGCTCGCGCCGCCGGAGTAGCCGCCCACGTCGCTCCCCACCCAGCTCTCGCCGGAGACCGACATCCCGAGCAGCATCGGCAGCGTGGTCCGGAGCGCGTCCCAGGTGCTCGGCGCGTCGCCGGTCCAGGCCGCGGCGTAGCGCTGGATGCCGGCGAAGCCGGCGCGCGTGAGCAGGAAGGGCCGGCGGTCGGGGTCGTGCGCCTGCCAGCCCTCGTACGTCGCCCGCGCTTCGAGCAGCGCGTAGACGTTGTGGACCGCGGCCATCGTGGTGGGCGCGCCGTCGCCGTCGGCGTCGAGCGAGTCGGGCACGGTGCCGTCGGTGAACTCGGAGGGCTCGTTCATGTCGAGCCAGAAGCCGGCCACCCCGCGGTCGAGCTCCGCCGCCGCGAGCCCGCCCCACCACGCGCGCACGTCCGGGCTGCTGAAGTCGGGGAACACGGCCTCGCCGGGCCACACCTCGCCGACCCACGGCTCGCCGTCGTTCCCGAGGAAGTAGCCCTCCGCGGCGCCGTCGGCGTACACGTCCCAGTCCGGGTCGACCTTGATGGCGGGGTCCACGATCGACACGGCGCGCACGCCGTCGGCGGCGAGCGCGTCGACGAGCCCCTCGGGGTCCGGGAACGTGGCGGGGTCCCAGGTCCACGACCGGAAGCCGCGCATGTGCTGGATGTCGAGCCACACCGCGTCGAGCGGCAGGTCCCGGGCGCGGAAGCCGTCGACCACGTCGGTGACCGCGGTGTCGGGCGACCACCCCCACCGCGACTGGTGGAAGCCGAGCGCCCAGCGCGGCGGCATCGCCGGGCGGCCGGTGAGCGTCGTGTAGCGGTCGAGCACCTCGGCGAACGACGGCCCGGCGATCACGTACTGGTCGAGGTCGTCGGCGTCGTCCCAGGACATCGCGAGGTGCTCCGCGACGTCGGCGCCCACGTCCCACTCGGACTCCAGGGTGAGGTCGCTGAGCACGCCGGTGGCGACGCCGTCGCGGAGGCTCACGTAGAACGGGACGCACTGGTAGAGGGGGTCGGCGTCGGGGCCCCAGCCGCCGTGCTCGGCGTCGTAGGCGTCGGTGGTGCGGCAGGTGTAGGTCCCGCCGCGGCGGTCGAGGCCGCCCATGCGCTCGCCGAGCCCATAGACGCGCTCGCCGTCGGCCAGAAGCCGCGTGAGCGTGCGGCGCGCCACCCCGCCGAAGCCGCCGTCGTCGGGCTCCTCGACGAGCGGACGGTCCTCCGGGTCGAGCACGGTGACCTGGCAGGTCCGGGGCTCCACGAGCACGGTGAGCGCGGCGGTGCGGAGCGCGACCACGTCGCTGTAGATCACGACCGAGGGGGCCACCGTCAGCGTGCCCTCCCCCACCACGGCCCAGGAGTCGCGCGACCCCCAGCTCCCGTAGCGGAGGCGGACGACGCCGTCGTCGAGCGCGGTCACGAAGAGGTCGGTCTCGTCGCATCTCAGGCCGAAGCCGGTCTCGGTGACGTCGACGTCGTCGGGGTCCAGGCCGTCCCCGCCCTCGCCGGTCTCGGCGAGGATGAAGTCCCGCGAGAGGGCGCCCGGGGTGCTGCACGCCGCGAGGAGGAGGAGGAGCATGGCTCCACGATAGTCCGGGTTCAGCCCGACGGGCGCCCGGATACACTCCTCGGGGAGCGTGCATGCCGCCCACCACCACCCAGGCCTCCCGCGGCGGCCGCGTGCGGCACGAGCGACACGCGCCCGATCCGCTCCGCGACCCCCTGTCCGACAGCCTCGTCGACCCGCTCGCGCCGGTGCAGGCGCTCGGCGGCGTGGTCCAGCGCGGCAAGGACAAGAGGGAGCGCGAGAGCCGGAAGGCGCGCGAGAAGAACCCCTACTCGACCGAGAACGTCGGCAAGCCCAAGCCGGGCGGCCGCCAGGGGACACGTCTCCACGCGAAGGCCGAGCGCGGTGAGCTCGGCAGGCGGCCCATCGCCCCGACCGTCGGCCCGAACGGGGAGTCGCTCTGGGACGGCTCGCGGGCCCAGATGCACTGGCAGTCGGGCGTCTACGACGACGTCCTGGACGACTCGCCGCACCGGACCCGCGTGGACGGCCGCGAGGAGTACCGGTGCTGCATCTGCAAGAACTACTTCGTGCGGAAATCGGACGCGACGAACGGCGAAGTGCACATCGAGGTCGATCACCGGCTGGATTGGCGGAACAACGTCCTCGGGACGGTCAGCGCGCGGCGGATCAGCTACCGCGGGCATCTGTGGGACGTGTACTTCCGGGCCGACGCGCTGGCTGCCTACAACGACCAGGACAACCTCCAGGCCATGTGCCAGACGCACAACGGGTCCAAGAACGGGCCGAAGAACGTCGACGGCAACATGATCGACTACGTCGGCCCCGAGGAGGACTCCGACGAGGAGGACGTCGAGGACGTCATCGAGGACGGGAAGGATCTCGGGGGCGACGACGAGGACGACCTCGGCGGCGGCGGCCTCGGCGGCGGCATCCTCGTCAACCCGGTGGGCTGACCGAGCCCGGCACCGGAGCCGCCGACGTCCGCTCCGGCACCGACGTCGCCGCAGCGGCTCGGCCGGCTGCCCGACTAGTGCTCGACCCCCGCGGCCCAGGCCACCAGCCGGGCGCGCTCCTCCGGCGTCATGTTCGTGAGGTTGCCGAGCGGCATCACGTGGGTCTCCACCTGGGTCTTGATCTTGGCGGCCGCGGCGAGCGCCTGCGCCTCGTTCTCGACGACGAACCCCTTCGGCGGCGCCGTCCAGCCCGTGTAGGTCGGCACCGTCGCGTGGCAGGGCGTGCACCGCGTGGTCACGATGGGCGCGACCTCCGACCACGCCACTGCCGGCCCCTCGACCTTCCGCGGCGCCATCGCCGCGATGATGACGAGCCCCGCGACCACCGCCGCCGGGATCCACGCGGTGTACGGCTGGCCCTTGCCCTTCAGGTTGAAGATGTGGCGGATGAGCACGCCGGTGCCGCCGATCGCGGCGAGCACGAGCCAGCCGTAGGTGTGGCCGAACGTGAACGGGAAGTGGTTCGACACCATCACGAAGAGGACGGGCAACGTCAGGTAGTTGTTGTGGAGCGAGCGGAGCCCGCCGTCCTTGGGGGCCGGGCCGCGGATCGTGCGCCCCTCCGCCGCCGCCACCATGACCCGCTGGCTCGGGATGATGACGAAGAAGACGTTGGCGGCCATGATCGTGCCGATGATGGCGCCGGTGTGGATGTACGCGGCGCGCGGTGGGAGCGCCTGGTGGAGCCCGTAGGCCGCCGCGACGAGCAGCCCGTACAGGACGAGCCCGAAGGCGCGCGGCGACTTCGCGAGGGGGCTCTTGCAGAGCAGGTCGTAGACGACCCAGCCCACGACGAGCGACCCCATCCCGATGCCGACGGACACCCCGGGCCCGAGCGGGCCCGCCATCCAGGCCTTCGCGTCGAGCCAGTACACGACGGCGAGGAGCCCCACGCCGCTAAGCCAGGTGGTGTAGGCCTCCCAGTAGAACCAGTGCAGGGTCTTCGGGAGCTTCTCGATGGAGTAGCCGTGCTTGACCGCGCGGTAGAACGCGCCGCCGTGCACCGACCAGACCTCGCCTTCCACCGGCTCGCCGCTCTCGGGCTTCCGCACGTTGTTGTTGAGCCAGTTGAAGTAGAACGAGGCCCCGATCCACGCCGCGCCCGCGATGAGGTGCAGCCAGCGGAGGATGAGGTGGGCCCAGTCGCCGAGGTACGCTTCCATCGCGCGCATTGAAGCACAGGCGGGGGCTTCGGGGCACCCGCTCCGCGGTGCGGCGGCGTGGGTGCCTCCGCGGAGCGTCCGCGGCTCCCCCGCCCGTCCGCGCCCCACGCCGGGCCCCGGCCCGATTAGGTGGCCCCGCCCATGGCCACCCCGCCCCGCCCCGCGATCCCCCTCCCCGCTCCGGCGCCCCTGCCGGTGCCCTCCGACCTCCCCGAGCGGCTCGCCGCCGTGGGCGTACGCGTCGACGGCGCCGTGCTGGCGCGCATCGGCGACTACCTCGCGCGGCTCCTCGCGATGAACGCGCACGTGAACCTGACCGCGATCACCGACCCCGCGGAGGCCTGGACGCGCCACGCCTTCGACGCGCTCACGCTGCTGCCGGGGCTCGCGGGCTTCCCGGCGGGCGCGCGCGTCGTGGACGTGGGGTCGGGCGGCGGCGTGCCCGGGATCGTGCTCGCGATCGCGCGCCCCGACCTCGCGTTCACGCTCGTGGAGTCCACCACCAAGAAGGCGGCATTCCTCGTCGCGGTGGCGGAGGCGCTCGGGCTCTCGAACGTGACCGTGCGGGCCGAGCGGGCGGAGAAGCTCCTCGCGGAGGGGCTCCGCGGCGCGTTCGACGTGGCCACGGCCCGCGCCGTCGCGCGGCTCGACACGCTCCTGCCCTGGACCGCGCCCTTCGTGCGGCCCGGCGGGCGGCTCCTGCTCATCAAGGGCGAGCGCGCGGAGGAGGAGCTCGCCGACGCGAAGAAGGTGCTCGCGCGGCAGCGGTGCCAGCACGTGCGCACCGCGCACACGCCGACCGGCCGGATCGTCGTGCTCGCGGTGAGCTGACGGCCCCGTTCGGCACCCGGCCGCCGCGATAACGGGCGCGGATGCCCACCGCGCTCTTGTCCCGCTACACCCTGATCGACGGCGTCTTCCGCCAGGCCGCGGTCGTGATCGACGGCGAGACCATCGCCGCCGTGCTGTCCGAGCCGCCCCCCGACGCGGACGTGTACGTCCTCGGTGACGACGAGGTCCTGCTCCCCGCGCTCGTGGACACGCACGTGCACGTGAACGAGCCCGGCCGCACCGAGTGGGAGGGCTTCGAGACGGCCACGGCGGCCGCGGCGGCGGGCGGCATCACCACGATCGTGGACATGCCGCTCAACTCCATCCCCGTCACCACCACGCTCGCGGCGCTGGAGGCCAAGATCGCGGCCGCCCGGGGCAAGCTCGCCGTGGACGTCGGGCTCTGGGGCGGCGTGGTCCCCGGCAACACCGGGGAGCTCGCGCCCATGGTGGCCGCCGGCGCCTTCGGCTTCAAGTGCTTCACCTGCCCGTCGGGCATCGACGAGTTCCCGCCCGTGACCGAGGCCGACATGCGCGCGGCCATGCTCGCGTTGAAGCCGCTGGGCGTGCCGCTCCTGGTGCACGCCGAGCTCGAGCTCGAGGGCGACAACCCCTACGCCGACGCCTCCCCGCGGGCCTACCTCCGGTACCTCCACAGCCGCCCGCGCGCGTGGGAGGACGCGGCCATCGCCATGACCATCCGGCTCGTCCGCGAGACCGGGTGCCCGACCCACATCGTGCACCTCTCCTCGGCGGCCGCGCTCCCGATGATCAAGGCGGCGAAGGCCGAGGGGCTCCCGATCACCGTGGAGACCTGCCCGCACTACCTGGTGCTCACGGCGGAGGAGGTCCCGGACGGCGCCACCGCGTACAAGTGCGCGCCGCCCATCCGCGAGGCCGACAACCGCGAGGAGCTCTGGCGCGGGCTCGCCGAGGGCGTGATCGACTTCGTGCCCTCCGACCACTCGCCCTGCACCCCCGCGCTCAAGCTCCCGGAGGAAGGCGACTTCCTCGCGGCGTGGGGCGGCATCGCGTCGCTCCAGCTCGGCCTCCCGAACGTGTGGACGGAGGCGCGCCGCCGCGGGTTCGCGCTCAAGGACGTGATCCGCTGGCAGAGCACCGCCCCGGCGGCCTTCCTCGGCTTCGACCGCCGCATCGTCCCGGGGGCGCGCGCCGACCTCGTGGCCTTCGCGCCCGAGGCCGACGTCACCGTGGACGCCGACGCGATCCTGCACCGCCACAAGCTCACGCCCTGGCTCGGCCGGCGCGTGTCCGGCGCGGTCCGCGGCACCTGGCTGCGCGGCGAGCGCGTCGGGGCGGAGCGGCGCGGGCGGATCCTCCGGCGTGGGGTCGAGCTCGGCTGAGAGTACGCGACCAGATGTGACGGCCCGCCCCACCGGCGGCGAGCGGCCACGCGGTTAGCGACTTCCCATGACGCGGCTCCTCCTCCTCTCCCTCGCGGCGTGCGGCCCCACCGAGCAGAAGCCCGGCGCCGAGGACACCTCCGCTCCCGACGAGACCGGCGACACGGGCGCCCCCGAGGACACGGGCGACACCGGCGCGCCCGACGAGACCGGCCAGGGCGCCGAGGTGATCCCGACCGAGGTCGACGGCCAGTGGGTGTTCACCGCGGGCGACCTCGTGCTCGCCGTCGACGCCACGCGCGGCGCGCGGATCACCCGCTTCTCGCTCGGCGGCGTCGAGCTCCTCACCGACGAGACCGTCGACGCGGACAACTGGGGCGCGACCTTCTGGACCGCCCCGCAGTACGAGTGGACCTGGCCGCCGCCGCCGGCCATCGACACCGAGCCGTACGCCGCCACCCTGGACGGGACCACGCTCGTGCTCACGAGCGGCCCCGCCACGGTCGGCGACGCCACGTTCACGGTCGAGAAGCGCATCTCCGTCGGCGCCGTCGTGACGGCGACCTACACGATCCGCAACACCGGGGAGACCGACGCCGGCGTGGCGGGCTGGCAGGTCACGCGCGTGCCGGCCGACGGGCTCACCGTGTTCCCCGCCGGCAACCACGTCACCGGCACGCTCGGCACCCTCCCCTACGACAACCAGGACGGCCACATCTGGATCAGCGAGATCCCGGCGGTCGACTCGAAGGTCATCGCCGACGCGAGCGGCGGCTGGCTCGCCCACGCCGCGAACGGCGTCGTGCTCGTGCAGCGCTTCGACGACGTGCGCCTCGGCGACGCGGCGCCGGGCCACGGCGAGGTCGAGGTGTACGCCAAGGGCGGGGGCGGCTACCGCGAGATCGAGGTCCAGAGCGCCTACACCACCGTCGCGCCGGGCGACGCGCTCACCTGGACCGTCACGTGGGAGGCGCGGGAGGTGCCCGCCGACGTGCCGGTCGAGGTGGGGAGCGCGGGGCTCCTGGAGCTGATCGGCGGCTAGAGGAGCCCGGCGATTTTCGCGAGGTCCGGCATCGACCCGACCGAGATCCGGCTCGGGGCGAGGTCGAGCACCTTGACGCCGCGCTTGGGGTCCTTCATCCACTCGCGGAGCTCGGCGGGGGTCTTCCGGGCGCCGCGCCGCTGGAGCTGCAGCGCCTGCGCCACCGCGACCGTGCCGCCCACTATCGCCGCCGCGCTCGACGTGCCGCCGAAGGCGTCCGTGTAGCCGCTCGTGGTCGTCGCCGCGCAGGTGTACACGCTCTCGCCCCAGGCCCAGCAGTCGACGGGCGCGCCGAAGCAGGTGCCGGCGAGGCGGCGGATCGGCTTGTTCTTCTCCGGGCGGGCGGTCGCGCCCACGAGGATGGCGCCGGAGCCCGTGCCGCGGTCGAACACGCCGTCCCCGGGCGCGCCCGAGGACACCTGCTCGCGGAACTGGGTCCGCCCGAGGTCGATGGTGCCGTTGTTGCCGGCGGCCGCCACCACGACGAGCCCCCGCGCGACGAGCGCGCGCACGAGGTCGAAGACGAGCGGCTCGGCCTCGGCGGGCAGGTTCGGGGTCATCACCCACACGGCCCCCGACTTCGTCCACCACGCCGTCTGCGCCTCCAGCACGACCACGTCGCCCTCGGAGAGCTGGTCCGTCGTGAGCAGGCGCGTGAGCGCGTTGTAGAGGTCGTTGACGATGCCGGTGGCCGTCTGCAGGCCCTGCCCGACGAGCAGGATGCGGTCGAGCTGGGCCGCGATGCCGATGCAGCTCGTGTCCGGGCCGCCCGCCTGCTGCTGGGCGGCGATGACGCCGAGCGTCTGCGTGCCGTGCTCGCGGAACACGTCCGCGTTGAGCCCGAGCAGGTCGGTGGCGGGGAGCTCGGGGTGGCTGTTCCAGCCGTACTCCACGTCCGCGAGGCGCACGCCCTGGCCGAGCCCGCCCGCCAGGCCGACCACGTCGGTGGCGTTCACGCCGATGTCGCGCTTGCGGTAGCCCTGGAGGTCGCCCTCCGCGGGCGGCTCGTACACGCCGGGGGCCGCGTAGGCCTCGGCCACCACCTTCGAGGACCAGAGCTGCTTCAGGAGCGCCCCGGTCTCGCCCGAGGGGACCTCGACCTCGAACCACGCGAACAGGTCCCGGTTGGGCGCGCGCTGCCGGTAGGTCGCGTACGGGGACATCGAGTCCTCCATCGCGACCGGCGTGGTCGAGCGGGAGAACAGCCAGTCCGTGCGGGCGCCCGGCGCGTACTCGTCGATCAGCCGGGAGATCTGCTCGGTGTAGATGGCGGTGCGCTCGGCGGCGGGGAGACGGCCGACGGGGGTGCGCCCCTGCTGCACGTAGGCGGGATCCAGGTGCGTCAGCGGCGGGACCCGCGCGCCGCTCTCGTCGACCGTGCGATCGGCGTCCGGGCGACCGCGGCCGTGCGACGAGGTGGGCACCGGAGCGGTGGGGCCCGTGACGCTGCCGGGGCCCGGCGGCGGGACGGAGCCGCCGGGAACCTGCACGGGGCGGGGCTGATCGGATCGCATCCGCACGAGGATGCGGTTCGCGGAGCGCTGGGTCGGATCGGGGCGCCCGGTCATCACGGCGCCTTCGTGGGCAGCGGCCCAAAGGTGTAGACCACCGGCGAGTAGCGCCAGCTGCCCTGCAGGTTCGGGTCGACCGTGAGGTACCGCGCGCGCATCGCCGTCAGGAACTGCTCGAGCGTGGTGGGGCGGTTCGGGTCGGTGGAGGGGGTGATCGAGATCGTGTCCTTCTCCGCGGGGGCGAAGTAGGTGTCGAAGAACACCCAGTGATCGCGGTACTCCGTCTTGTGGCCCGGCGCGGACAGGAGCTCGCGGTAGAGCTGGCCGGACACGAAGCCGGTCGTCCCGGCGGCGATGGAGCGCACGTCGTACACGAACACGCCCGTCACCGCGGGCGGGTTGGTGTCGGGCAGCGCCTTCACCGACGCCTCGCTCGGCATCTGGTAGTAGTTCGCCGGGAACGACGTGAAGCTGTACTTCGCCCCGGTCGTGGCCTGGCGGTCGAGGAGCGCGTCGAGCGCGGGCTGGTCGAGCCGGGTGACGAGCGCCGTCGTCTGGGTGCAGACGAGCGCGGACTTCAGGTAGCGGGCCTCGTCGAAGACGACCCACTGCTCGTCGGGGACGCCCCCGATGGTCTCGACGTAGCTGGTCGCGACGTCCTCGCCGGTCTGCGGCTCGCGGACGAGGGTTGTCCCGTCGTTCATCTGCGGCGGGCCCTGGAGCTGCCCGGCGGGCGGCGGGCTGGAGGGGACGCTCGGGACCTCGTCGAGCAGCTTGGTGTACTTCTGGAAGTTCAGGTCAGGCATCGGCGGCCTCCGGGGGCGAGGAGAAGCGGATCGGCGTGATCCCGAGCGCTTCGTGGAAGGAGAGGAGCTCGAGCCGCGTGGCCCACTGGGCGCGCGGCCGACAGGCGGCGAGGGAGCGGGCCGTCGCGTCGAGGTCGGCGTCGAGCCCGCCCGCGACGTGACGGATCATGCCGAGGGCCTGGACGCCCATGCCGGGCGCCGGGCACACCACGGCCGCGCAGGCGAGCGCGTCCAGCTCGGCGGCACCCGGACGCAAGTCGGCACAGGCCAGCGCGAGCGTCGTCGCGAGCAGCCGGGAGGGGCCGGCGTTCACCCTCGTGAACCCGTCCACGGCCCGGCGCGCGAAGTCCGCGCCGGCGGCCAGGTCCCGCGCACGCCAGGCCACCGCGGCATCGAGGAAGGCGAATGACGCCTCCAACCATGGCATCCCCACCGCCGCGGCCGCCTCCACGAGCTCCGGCCGGGGCGCGCCCGCACGTGCTGTGCGCCACGCCACGCCGCGCAGCACGACCATGGCGCGCGCCTCGAAGCTCGCGTGGCGGCTCGCCTCCGCCTCGGCCCGAACGTCTTCCGCCACGGCCGCCGCCTCCTCGAACCGCAGCGCGTCGAGGAGCGCGTACGCCGCGTTGTAGCGCGCGGACATCCGCGCGTGCGGCGTATCGCTCCGCTCGGCCTTCGCGAGGTGCAGCGCCGCCGCCTCCTCGAACCGGCCCTGCTGGTAGCGCAGGTTCCCCCACCACCCCGCGAGCCGCGCCGCGCGCTCCGGCGAGCCCGCGCGCGCCCACGCCTCCATCCCCGCGAGCACGGCCTCCGCCTCCTCCAACGACACGCGCCGCGCCGCGGTCGCCCGCGTTCCCTGCCGCCAGATCTCCAGCGGCTCCTGCGGGAACGGCTCCAGCGCGTCGAGGATCGCCCGCGCGCGCCGCTCCTGCGCCGAGAACGAGAGCAGCGCGCCCTCGATCAGCTGGCGCACGGGCTCGAGCGGCAGGCCGGCGTCGACCGCGCGGGAGATCTCCGGCAGCGCGCGATCGAGCGCGGCGGGGCTCTCCAGCGCGAGCGCCAGCTCCGCCCGCTCCTCGAGCACCACCCGCTCGTCCTCGACGCGCCCCTCCTGCCGCGCCACGGCGAGCCCCAGGTCGAGCGCGCCCATCGCGGTCACGAGCCGCCCGTCCCGCGTCATCGCCCCGGCCGCCTCCCGCGCCGCCCGCACGATCTCCGGCCCCGGCGCGCGCGCGACGAGCAGCCGGCGCAGCGCGGCCTCCTCGCCGGCGGGGACACCGTCCTCGTCGCCCACGAGCCGCAGCCCGCTCCGGAGCCGCTCGATCGCGCCGCGATCCACGAGCAGGCGCTCCCCTTCCCGCCGGGCCAGCCCCGCGCGTAGCCAGGCGCCGAGCTCCTCCGCGACGCGGTCGCGCCGCCCGCCGGTGCGCGCCCACAACACGGCGGCGGCGTCCTCGCGCAGGTGCAGGAACAGGTCCGGACCCGAGAACAGCGCGCGCAGCTCCTCCGGGCCCGCCGCGTCGCGCTCGGGGAGGCCCACCGGCTCGAAGATCGCCCGGCCCCCCAGGCCGCGGAGGACCTCCTGCGCGCTCTGCGGCCGCTCCTCGGGCCGCGGCGCGATGAGCGCGTCCACGACCGCCCCCACCTCCGGCGGCAGCCCCGGCACGCGCGACGCGAGCGTCGGCGCGCCGCCGCGCACCCGCCGCGCCGCGACCTGCGACCACGTGCCCATCCCGTGCGGCGAGGTCCCCGAGAGCGCCTCGTAGAGCATCACGCCCACCGAGTAGAGGTCCGTGCGCGCGTCGCACGGCAGCACAGCGAGCTGCTCCGGCGCCGCGTAGCGGATGGTCGCGCCGCGCGGCCGGTGCTGCCCCGACGCGAGCGCCACCCCCGTCGCGAGCCCGAAGTCCAGGATGACCGGCCGCCCGTTCGGCGGGCGCAGAACGTTCGCCGGCTTGAGATCCAGGTGCACCACCCCCGCCACGTGCACGCCCGCGAGGATCTCGAGCAGGTCGAGCACCGGCTCGCGCAGCTCGTCCCACGGCACCGGGCCCGCGCGGTCCACCCCGAGGAAGGGCTCCCCGCGCACGAGCTCCATCACGACGAAGTACTCGCCGCCGAGCACCCCCTCGTCCCGGAGCTGCACCACGCCCGGGAGGCGGAGCCACCGCAGGGCCGCGACCTCGCGCCGGACCGCCGCGATCTCGGCGGGCGACAACGTGCGGATGCGCTTGAGCGCGACACGCTCGCCCGTCAGCGTGTCCACGGCCTCCCACACCTCCCCGCTCCCGCCGTCCGCGAGCGGAAACTCGAGGCGGTAGCGGTCGGCGTGGAGCGGCGCGGGCGCGGGCAACGGGCCGCCCGCGCCGTCGGCGAGCGTCACCGTCGGCAGCGGCGCGGTCGCACCGGGGGCGAGCTCGTCGGCATCCAGGTTCGGCAAGGAGGCGGTGTGCACGGGGGCCGCGAGTCTACCGCCGGTCGAGCCAGAGGTACAGGTTTGCCGTACGTGGCCCGGGAGCGCGTGGTGGGGGCTTGCCGCGCGAGGGGGACCGGAGGGCGGCGCGGGCGCCGGGAGGTCGGGGGCCGCAGGCCGCGGCGGG
>CAYWGD010000159.1:0-14993 GCA_964457335.1 uncultured Enterobacteriaceae bacterium
CCCCGCGCGGGGCCGATCACCTCGTCGGCGCCGAGCTCGTCGAAGGGAGACGGGCTGATGGCGGACGCGCTGAAGAAGGCGCTGGGCCGGAGCTAGCGGGGCGCGCCCCGGCGGAGCCGGGGCCGGGTGCCCTCCGGGCTCGGCGCGGAGCGCCTCGGTCGGCCGGCCGCACGCCGGCCGACCGGCGCGGGCCGTGGGCTCGGGTTTGGCCTCCGGCCCGCGGCTCCGGTGCGCCCGCGCCGCCCTCCGGTCGCCCTCGCGCGGGGTGTGGCGGCAGGAGCCCTCGTGGCGGGGCCTCGCGGTCACGGACGGCCGATCATCCCGGATGATCCCGCCTGCATGACCGGTTTTCGGTCATCGAGGGCCGATCATCCCGGATGATCCCGCCTCCATGACCGGTTTTCGGTCGTCCAGGGCCGATCATCCCAGATGATCCCGCCTCCATGACCGCGGCCGCGACGTGGACGCCTGCGTGCACCATCTCGCGACCTGGCGACCGGGGCGCGCCCCGGCGGAGCCGGGGCCGAGCGCCCTGCGGGCCGTACGATGGCTCAAGCGGCTCGCGCACGCGCGAGACCTTTCGTCCCCGCCTCCGGCGGAGCGGCGCGGAGCGCCTCGGTCGGCCGGCTGCGGGCCGGCCGACCGGCCCGGGCCGAGGGCTCGGGCGTGGCCTCCGGCGAGGCGCTCCTGACGTACCGCAAGACGACCTTCCGCCTGGCCACGACCCAGGTGGATGTCCTGGTCCCCGCCGTGGAGACCCGGCTCCTGCTCGGCGCCGAGTTCCGGCCCGTCGGCGGCCTCTACCTGTTCCCTCACGCCGAGATGAACACGGACGGGGTGTCCCTCGCCCCCGCGCCGGGCAGCCATGAGAGGCTCGGGTGGCTCCGGAACCAGTACGTCTTCGGCATCACGGCCGGGTGGCGCATCGACCTGAGTCGGTTCGACCGCCGCTGATGTCCGCGCGAGGGGGCCGGACGGCGGCTCGGGCGCGTGGGAGCGGGGGCCGGAGGCCGCGGAGAGGTGGGCGGCCCGGGCCGGTCGGGCCGCGCGCGGCGGCCCGACCGAGCGGCTCTGCCGCGAGTCGGGAGGACACCCGACCGCCGGCGTCCGCGCCGGCGGTCGCGCCCGGCGATAGCTTGGCTCGTGCTCATCCATCCCGTCCCCGCGGTGTGCGGCGTCGAGGACCCGCTCTTCGCGCGCGCGATCGGGGCCCTGCTCGGGCCGCCGCTCCTCGACGGGAACCGCGTCACGACGCTGGTCAACGGCGACGAGTTCTACCCCGCGATGCTCGAGGCCATCCGCGGCGCCCAGCACACCGTGACGCTCGAGACCTACATGATGGAGCCCGGGCGCGCCGCCGACACGTTCGTGGACGCGCTCGCGGAGCGGGCCCGCGCCGGCGTGCGCGTGCACGTGACCCTCGACTGGTTCGGGAGCCGGCGCATCACCGAGAAGGAGTGCGCCCGGCTGCGCGAGGCGGGCGCGGAGCTGTCGGTGTACCGGCCGCCCACGCTGCGCGGGTTCTGGGGGCTCGACCAGCGCACGCACCGGAAGATCCTCGTCGTGGACGGCCGCGTCGGCTTCACCGGCGGCATGGGCATCACCGACGAGTGGCTCGGCGACGCCCAGGGGCCCGGCCACTGGCGCGACACGGCGCTGCGGGTGGAGGGGCCGGTCGTGGCGCAGCTCCAGGCCGCGTTCGTGGACAACTGGGTGGAGTGCACGGGGCGGATCCTGCACGGCGACGGCTACTTCCCGGCGCTCCGGCAGGCCGGCGACGTGCGCGCCCAGGCCTTCTGGAGCTCGCCCCACGAGGGCAACTACAACGCGCGCGTGATGTACCACCTGTCGATCGCGTCGGCGCGGCGGACGGTCCGCATCGCGAACGCCTACTTCGTGCCGGACCGGCTGCTCGTGCAGGCGCTGATCGCGGCGCGGGCGCGCGGCGTGGAGGTCGAGCTGCTCGTGGCGGGGCCGACCGACGTGCGGCTCACGCGCTGGGCCTCGCGCATCAAGTGGGGGAAGCTGCTCGAAGCGGGGGTGCGCATCCACGAGTACCAGGGCGCCGTGCTGCACGCGAAGACGATCGTGGTGGACGACGCCTGGGTCTCGGTCGGGTCGATCAACGCGGACGCGCTCTCGCTGCGCCTCCTCGACGAGGTGGCCGTGAACGTGCTCGATCGCCGCGTGGCCGCCGAGCACGTGGCGATCTTCGAGCGAGACAAGGTCCGCGCGGTCGAGATCACCCTGGAGAGGTGGCGCAACCGCACCCTGGGGCAGCGCATCCGGGAGTGGATCGGGCGGATGTTCGAGCCGCGGTTGTAGCGGGGCGCGGGGCCCGGGCGGACCTCCCGGGCGCGTCACCGTGCCTGTCCGCGTCGGCGTTGTCGTGGTCGCGGTCCTTCGGGCCTCGCCGTCGGGGGGGCACACGCGCGCCGAGGCCGGCCGGGTTCCTGGACCATTCCGGCGCGGCACGCAATCGAGCCGACGCTGGCACGACCGTTGCAAGGCGCCTCGCGCACCCCCAACGGAGTTGACATGCGTCCCCAGCTGTGCATCGCCCCTCTGCTCACCCTCGCGCTCTTCGGCTGCCCCGCGCCCAGCGGCGGTGACAAGCCCAACGGCGACGAGAAACCCGGCAACGAGGAGACCTTCGAGCACGACGGCGGCACCGTGCAGGCCGAGACCTGGGCCCGCGGCATCCACCTGGTCCGCGGCGACCTGGCGGTGACGGGCGTGCTCACCGTCGAGGCGTGCAGCGAGCTCCGGATGGACCCGGACACGCGGATCGTCGTGCAGGACGGCGGCGCCCTGCGATGGATCGGCGAGGAGAGCTGCCCCATCGTCGTGGAGTCCGCCAAGGAGGCGCCGGCCCCCGGTGACTGGGCCGGCGTCGAGCTCTACGGGACCAGCGGCGAGAACGAGCTCCGCTGGGTGGAGCTGCGGCACGCCGGGCAGGGCTACGGGGCCATCTGGATGGAGAGCGGCGCGTCCGCCTCCATCCGCGACACGACGGTGTCCCAGTCCGGCGACGTGGGCCTGGCCCTCGAGGTCGACGCGGAGCTGCGCGACTTCACCGGCAACACGCTCGTCGACAACGTGGGCGCGCCGATGCGCATCGGCGCGGACGGGGTCGCGTCGCTCGGCGCGGGCACCTACGGGCCCAACGGGGTCCTCGGCATCGAGGTCCGCGGCAACGAGATCGGCGAGGACGCGACGTGGAAGCCGCTCGGGACGCCGCTCCGGCTCGTGGACGGCCTGGTCGTGTGGTCGGGGGAGGGCAGCGCGCACCTCACGGTCGAGGCGGGCGTGGAGCTGCAGCTCGCGGCCGACCAGGTGATCGCGGTCGGCCAGGGCGGCGGCCTCGCGCTCCTCGGCACCGAGGCGGCGCCGGTGCTGGTGACCTCGGCGTCGTCCACGCCGGCGCCCGGCGACTGGTACGGCATCGAGCTCGACGCGGGCTCCGACCGCGGGGCCAACGTGTTCACGCACGCGGTCGTCGAGTACGCGGGCGGCTGGGAGTACGGAGCCATCTGGGTGGACAACGGCACGGGCCTCGCGATGACGGACAGCGAGGTGTACGCCTCCGGGCACTTCGGGCTCGAGCTGGTCCAGGGCGGCGAGCTCCGGGACTTCACCGGCAACACCTTCGTCGACAACGCCGAGGGCCCCGTGCGCATCAATGCGAGCGACGTGCACCAGCTCGGCACCGGCACGTACCGCCCGAACGAGAAGGAGGCGATCGAGGTGTTGTGGGGCAGCGTGGCGGACGACGCCACGTGGCGCTCGCTCGGCGTCCCCTACCATGCCCCGGAGGGCTTCGAGGTCCAGCCCGCGAGCGGCTCGGCCACGCTGACGATCGAGCCCCGGACGACGCTCATGATGGGCCCGAACGCGGTCCTCTCCGTCGGCGAGGGGGCGTCGCTCGTGCTCGACGGCACCGCGGACGCGCACGTCACCGTCACCTCCTCGGACTCGAGCCCGTCCGCGGGGGACTGGGCCGAGATCGACCTCTGGGACACGGGCAACGTGTTCCGCTACACCGACTTCCAGTACGGCGGCAGCGACGGGTACGGCGCCGTCTGGCTCGGCTCGGACGCCGGCGTCGAGCTCGACACCGTCACGTTCGCGGACATCGCCGGCTGTGACGTGAGCGGCGACGGCGAGATCTCCGCGGTCGCGACGACCTTCGACCACTGCGACTGGTGAGGCGAAGGGGGGCGCGGCCGGGTCAGCTCGCGCCGCGCCCCTTCAGCACCGCCGGAATCGTCTTGAGCAGGATCTGCACGTCGAGCCAGAACGACCAGTTCTGGATGTAGTGGATGTCGAGCCGGACCATCTCGGCGAAGCCCAGGTCCGAGCGGCCGGCGACCTGCCAGGAGCCGGTGATGCCGGGGTTGACCTTGGAGCGCTGCTCGAACCAGTAGCGCATCTCCGGGTCGGCCTCGATGCCGGCGAGATCCGAGGCGGGGAGCGGGCGCGGCCCGACGAGGTTCATCTCGCCGCGCAGCACGTTGAGGAGCTGCGGGAACTCGTCGACCGAGTACTTGCGGATGAAGCGGCCGATCGGCGTCACGCGCGGGTCGTTCTTCATCTTGAAGAGCCGCCCGTCGGACTCGTTGAACTGCCGGAGCTGGTCCTTGATGCGGTCGGCGTCGACCACCATCGAGCGGAACTTGAAGAAGTCGAAGGTGCGGCCGCCGCGGCCGACGCGCTTCGACGTGTAGAGGACCGGGCCGCCGTCGCCGACCTTGATCGCGAGCGCCACCAGGAGCAGGAACGGCAGCAGCAGCGCGCCCCCGGTGACGACGGCCACGAGGTCGAACGTCCGCTTCACCTGCTCGCCGAGCGTCGGGTACTGGATGCCGACGAGGTCGATCAGGTCGAGGCCCCCGACGCGCGCGAAGCCGAGCCGCGGGCTCACCACGCCCCAGGAGTAGGGGGCCTGGAGCACGCGCAGGCCCATGCGGTCGGCCTGGACCGCGAGCCGCATCGCCCCCTCGCGCGGGAGGGTGCGCGTGGCGAGGATCACCACGCGGATGTCGTGCTGGTTCACGAGCGCGGGGAGGTCGTCGAGGTCGCCCAGGACACGCTCGGGAGCGACGGCGGGCGCGCCCGACACCGCGGTGCGGACGTGCCCGGCGAGCGAGCAGACGTGCCGGGCCTCGCGGTTCATGCGCTCGGCCATCGCGGCGGCGTCCGGGCCCACGCCGACGATCAGGGCGTTGACGGCGGTGGGCGGCGCCTCCAGCCGCAGGAGCAGCCGGAAGACGAGCAGCCGGACGCTGGTGAGGTAGAGCCAGGTGAGCCCGAGGAGCGGCACCACGAGGCCCTTCGGGTAGACCCGCTCGGCGAGGAGCGCGTTCACCACGAGGGTGAACACGGTCATGTAGACGGCGGCCTGCGTGGTCGACGTGACGATGCGGACGCTGTTCTCCATGCGCCCGGGGTCGTGGAGGCCGAGCTGCCGCAGCGCCAGGATCCAGCCCACGACGTACACGGCGCCCGCGGGCATCCAGGGGTTCGGGAGGAAGAGCTCCCAGAGCCGCACGCCCACGAGGTGCTGGAGGTTCGGCGCCAACCAGAGCCAGAACGCCCACGCGCTCACGATGCCGGCCAGCACGCAGAGCGTGTCCAGGAGGGCGAGCCCGAACGCGACCCTCCGACGCATCAGTCCGCTCCGTTCATCTCAGTTGGGGACGACGTTCGAGCTCGCGGCCCCGCCGGAGATGATGTTCCGGTAGATGGCCGAGCCGGACACCGCCGGAGACAGCACCGCCGACAGCCGCCGGAAGAAGCGCTCGACGTTGGTGATGGTCTTCGCGGGCACGTACACGATGTCGCCGCGCTGAAGGTAGACCATCTGCGAGAAGTCGCCGCGGCCGAAGATGGCCTCGACGTCCACGGTGAAGAGCGTGGGCTCGTCCATGCCGCCGCGGACGATCAGCACGTTTTTCGTGCGGGCGTCCGGGTTGATGCCGCCGGTGCGCGTGAGCGCTTCGAGCAGCGACATCTCGTTGGTGATCTGCAGCACCTGGGGCGACTGGACCTCGCCGATCACCACGACCTTCTGGTTGGTGACCTGGGTGACGTTCACCGAGACCTGGGCGTCCACGTAGTACTCGTCGATCGCGTCCTGCAGCTTCTTGACGAGCTGGTCGTAGGTGAGCCCCGCGACCACGAGCCGGCCGACCAGCGGGTAGCTGATGGCGCCGTCGGGCGCGATGGTCACGTCCATCGTGAGGTCGTCGTGACGCCACACCCACACGCGCAGGCTGTCGCCGGGGCCGAAGGTGAAGGCTTCTGCCGGGGGAAGCCGGAGGCTCACCTCGGTTTCCGCGACGTTCGGAGGCGCCTGCACCGGCGCGCACGCCTGCGCGACGGTCAGGGCGAGGAGGAGGAGGGCCCAGCGGGGACGCCGCGGCGTGCGCATGGCGGCCCTCGTACCATGACCGGACCGGCGTGCAACCGGCCAAGCGGCATGCTTGCCGCGGATGCGCCCGCGTGGCTATAGGGCGGCCGCCGTCTCGTCGTGGGTCCGCGTGTACGCGGGATCGACACCGAGCGCGGCCTCGACGGGGTCCATGGAGCTTCTCAAGGTCTACGCCGCGCTCCTCCGGAGGAAGTGGATCTTCCTCCAGGCGGTGGTGTTCTTCACCGTGGGCGCCGGCGTGCTCGCGATGGTCCTCCCCAAGCGCTACGAGGCGACCTCGAAGATCAGCGTGGAGTCGTCCTCCGCGTCGCTCTCGATCCTCGGGGAGATGGATCTCGGGGAGATGGCGCAGTCGCTCACCGGGTCGAGCGACGACATCCAGACGAAGATGGCGCTCGCGCAGATGCGGCCCGTCCTCGACGAGGTGGTCTGGCGGCTCCAGCTGCGCGATCTCGACGGCGAGCTGCTCCAGCCGGAGAAGCTCCTCGTGCCCGGGATCGACGGCGAGATCCTGGCCCAGCCCTTCATCTCCATCACGCAGCAGCAGGGCACCAACATCCTGCTCGTCACGGGCACGGCGAACACGCCGGAGCTCGCGGCCCTGCTCGCGGACACGATGGTGTCGGTCTACCTGGCGGACTCGCAGGAGCGCGCGAAGGAGGACACCCGGCAGGCGCTCAAGTTCGTGCAGGACGAGCTGACGAAGACGCAGGCGGAGTTCGACCGGGCGCTCGGGCGCGTGGCGGCGGCGCTGCAGAGCGAGCAGGTCATCGACCTCGACGCCGAGACGAAGGCGGCCGTGTCCCGCTCCAGCGAGCTCATCGGCGAGATCGTGGGCATCGACGCGGAGATGGCCGGCCTGCAGGCGCAGATGCGGCAGATCCAGCGCGGCAACGACGCGGAGTCGGTTGCGCTGGTGAGCCCGGGCTCGATCGCCACGAACACCCAGCTGCGCGAGCTCCGCGCCAAGCTCACCGAGCTCCGGCTCACGCGGCAGCAGCAGCTCCTCGACAAGACGCCGAAGCACCCGGACGTGCTCGACCTCGACCGTCAGATCGCCAGCGTGGAGGCGGAGATCACGCTGGCGCTGCGCGAGCAGCACACGCTCGACCCCGCGGTCGAGTCCCTCCAGGTGCAGTTCGCCGGGCTCCTGCAGCGCCGCGGCGAGCTCGTGGCGGCGGTGCAGAGCACGGTCGAGCAGGCGGGCACCTTCCCCGAGAAGGGGCGGAAGATCGCCGAGCTCCAGCTCGCGGCCGACGCGACCCAGACCATCTACAAGTCGCTGCTCGAGCAGCAGTACCAGATCGCCGTCGCCGAGGCGATGACCGTGTCGGACATGAAGGCGGTCGAGCCGGCCAAGGCGCCGGATCGCGCCGCGGCGCCGAAGCTCCTCGTCTACCTCGTGCTCGGCGGCATCGTGGGCGTCGGGGTCGGCTTCGGGCTCGTGTTCCTCTTCGAGTACGTGGACGACAGCGTGAAGTCCGGCGAGGACCTGCGCCTCGCCTGGGCGCTCCCGGTCCTCGGGCTCGTGCCCAGCTACAAGCTGAAGGGCGCCTCGCAGCTCATCGCGAACCTCCCGCCCACCGACCCGCTGTTCGAGGCCTACCGGGCCATCCGCAACAGCATCGCGTTCGCGGGCGTGGACTCGCCGATCGACGTGCTCACGGTCACGTCGAGCATCCCGGGCGAGGGCAAGAGCACGTTCACGACGAACCTCGGCATCTGCCTCGCGAACGACGGCAAGCGCGTGGTCATCGTCGACTGCGACCTCCGCCGCCCGACGCAGCACAAGGCCTTCCCCACGCTCGCGAACGACCGCGGCGTCTCCTCGGTCCTCACCCAGCAGATGGTGCTCGACGAGGCGGTGCAGGAAACACCCGTCGCGAACCTGTCCGTGCTCACGTCCGGGCCGCTCCCGAACAACCCGGGCCGCCTCGTGGAGAGCCTCCGCCTGCGGCAGATGCTCCAGCAGCTCGCGCAGAAGTACGACATGGTCCTCGTGGACGCGCCGCCCATCCTCGCGGTGGGGGACGCGCTCAACCTCGGGCGCGCGTCGAAGGGCACGCTGATCGTGGTCGAGGCGGGCCGCACCACCCGGCGCATGCTGGTGGACCTCCGCGGGCGCGTCGAGGGGAGCGGTTTCGAGCCCATCGGCGTCGTGCTCAACAAGGTCGACGCGCGGTCGAGCGGCTACGGGAACTACCGGGCCTACACCAAGATGTACTCCCAGCGGCCGCCCGACGCGGGCCCGAAGGCGAAGGGCGCATGAGCCTCCTCCTCCTCCTCCTGGGCTGCGGCGCCGGACCCGACGAGATCGCGATCGCGATCAAGTCGGACAACCCCGTCATGCGCGAGGACGGCGCGAAGATCGCGCAGAACTTCGACGACACGGTGGTGGTCGAGGCGCTCGTGTCCGTGCTCGGCGACCCGTCGGAGCAGGTGCGGCTCAACGCGATCGAGTCGCTCGCGGAGCTCGAGGCCACCAGCGCCTCGGCGGCGCTGCTCGAGCGGCTGCGGGGCGACGAGAGCCCGAAGGTGCGCCGCGCGGCCGCCGACGCCCTCGGCCGGCTCCTCGCGAAGGACGCCGTGCCCGACCTGATCACCTACGTGTCGAGCTTCGCCCCGGACGACCGCGAGCAGCTCGCCGGCGTGTGGGCGATCGGCTTCATCGGGAACGAGGGCGGGCTCGACCCGGCGGTGAAGAAGTCCGCGCTGGAGACGCTGGTGCGCATCCGCGAGACCACCACCGACAAGTACGTCCGCTACAACGTCAACGCGTCGCTTCGGACGTTGAAGTAGGCGTCCACGGCGCGACCGGGATCGGGTCGCGCTCGGGCGCCCAGGGCAGCGCGGGCCCGCCGCGGCCGCGATCTCCGAGGGGCGGCACCAGCGGCGCGGGCGCGGGGGTGCGGTTCTCGCAGCGGAGCGAGAGCATCCAGCGGTCGTCGTCCTCCTCCAGCGCGAGGATCCGCTCGGCGCGCACGTTGCAGCTGCCCGGCAGCGGCGGCACCCACATGAGCCCGCCGGAGAGGCGGCCGGGGTCCGGACCGAGGTCGACGCTCCGGGCCGTCCCGATGAGGAAGAGCCGCGGCACGAGGAGCTGGCGCCCCGAGACGTTCCAGGCGAGGCTCGCGGGGGCGAGCTCCACGCGGAGCGAGGTGAGGCCGAGCTCGGTGGCGGAGAGCCACGCCGCGTACTGCACGAGCGGGGCGCTCTCGGGCGCCTCGGCGTCGCGCAGCTCCCAGTCGAGCCCGACGCCGAGCGCGGGCGTGGGGCGGCCGCGCGGCCGGCCGAGGGCGAGCTCCTCCTCCGCGCGCTCCAGCGCGCGGGCCGTGGGTCCGCCGGGGCGGTGCACGACCTCGATCTCCTCGGGGCCTTTCTTCCGCAGGTCGAAGGACGGCGACATCAGCGTGTCGCCGGCCACGTACACGCCGTAGAGCGTCGGGGCGCGCTCGACGGTCTCGTCGACCAGGCGCTCGGTGGCGAGGAAGCTCGCGGCCAGCGCCATGTCGCGCCAGCGCTCGGCGGCCGCGGGGTCGAGGTCGAGGCCGCGGCCGGTCGCGTCGAGGAGCCGCCAGTGGACGTCGGCCTCGGCGACGGTGGGCCCGAACACCGGGCTCGCGCGCGGGCCGCCCACGATCGAGCCGAGGAGCGACTGGTAGCGCCGACCGTAGTGGTGCCCGACCGGGTGCAGGGCCCGCGCGACCGGGATCGCCGGCCAGGGGAGGGGCGGCGCCGGCGACGTGGTCGGCAGCGCGCGCGGGGCGGCCCACGGGAGGTGCGCCGCGATGGGATCGGGCGGCGTGGCCGGGCGGGAGGGCGTCCTCAGGGCCTCCGCGGGGGCCTCCGCGCGGGCGCCCGGCAGGGACGCATCCGCGGACGCCTCCGCAGGCGCCGCGGGCGGGCCGGCGGCGGCGAGCGCGAGCAGCGGGAGGATCGGCGTCATGCGGCGGCGTGCCAGGGTAGTACGATGCCGCCATGTTGGGACTCCTCGCGCTCCCGGCGGCCGCGGAGCCGTGGCTGGACCCGATCGCCGCCCGCGGCGCGGATTGCGCGCGCGCGGCGTCCGTCGACGCTTTCATCGGCGACGGTCGCTGGGCGCCGGACGAGGCGGCGCGAAAGCTGGGCGCGGGCTGCGAGGCGCTGGGGCCCGACCTCGCGCGCGACGAGGGGGGCGCGGTCCGCTGGTCCGCGCGCCCCGCGCTGCGCCTGTCGGGCGGAGACGCCGTGCCGGACGGGCTCTCCGGCGACGAGGAGCCGGGCCTCGTGGCGGGCGCGCTCTCCGTCGACGCCGCGCTCACCGGCGAGTGGTTCACCGTGCGCGTCGAGCCCGAGCTGACCGGCGGGCTCGCGCCCGGCGCGATCGGCCACGCGCGCTTCGCGACCCTGTGGGGCGAGGCGCGTTGGCGGGGCCTGTCGCTCGGCGCGGGCGCGCGCGACCGCGTGCTCGGCCCCGGGCGCCACGGCGCGCTCTTGCTCTCCGACAACGCGCGGCCGCCCTGGCTCGCCACGGGCGTAGCCGAGGGCCGCCTCCCCGGCTGGTTCGACCGCCTCGGCCGCTTCCGGGTGGAGGCGGGCGCGGGGCTCCTCGGCGAGCCCCGCGACGACGTGGTGAACCCCGGGCTCCTGCTCATGGACGTGCGCTGGCTGCCCGTCCCCTGGATCGAGCTCGGCGCGACCCGGCTCTCGATCTTCGGGGGCGAGGGGCGCCCCGCCGTCGACGTGGGCCAGCTGCTGCTCCCGACCGAGCCGCACATCTACGACGACCCCGACCAGCTCCTCCCCGATCAGAACGAGCTCGCGGCGCTCGATCTGCGCGTCACGATCCCGCTCGCGCGGTGGACCGGCCTCCCCGTCGACTACCTCGAGGGCTGGTGGCAGTACGGCGGCGAGGACGTCATCGGCCGGCAGCTCGGGCCGATCCCGTACCCATCGCTCGCGGGCGTCGGGAACCTCTACGGCGGCGCGGTGAAGGTCGGCCCCATCGTCGTGACGGGGGAGTACACGCGGCTCCTCGACGACTACTTCCGCTGGTACGTCGGGCACCGCGTCTACCACGACGGGTTCACCCAGGCGGGCCGGGTGATGGGCCACTTCGGCGGGCCGGACAGCGAGACGGCCTTCGGGTCCGTCGCCTGGGAGGGCGCCCCCGGGCGCGGGCGCCTCTGGGGCGACTGGACGCGCCGGGTCGGTGTCATCGAGGCCCTCAACGACAAGCTGTTCACGTTCATGACCGAGGAGCAGCGCGTCCGCGGCGGTCTCGACGCTTCGTGGCGCCTCCCGCGGGGGGGCCGGATCACGGCCGGCTACAGCTACGAGCACGTCACCGGCGTGGACTTCGTGCCGGACACCGTCGCCGACCGCCACCGGGTGTACGTCGGCCTGGAGCCCCTGTTCGCGCCGGGCGGGCGCCTCCCGCCGGCCGCGCGGTGAGCGCGCCCACGCGCACCGAGGGCGCCCCCACCCGCCGCGCGCTCCTCGGCGCCGGGCTCGGCGGCGCGCTCTGCGGCGGCTCCGCCGTGGGCGCGGCGGAGGGGCTCTACGTACTCTCGAGCACGCGCCCGACCGAGTACCACGCCTTCGCGTACGGAGCGGCGCTCTACGGGCTCGCGGGGCTCGTGCTGGGCGTGCCGCTCGGAATCCTCCTCGCGCTCCTCGGGCGGCGCGCCGGCCTCGCGGGCCCCCGCGCCTGGGTGGCCAGCGCCGCCGCGACGATGGCGGGGCTCGGGACCTTCGTGCTCGCCGGGCGCGCCGATCCCGGGCTCGCCGAGGCGCTGGGGGCGCGGCCGAGCCTCGTGTTCGCGGCCGCCACCGGGGTCGCCGCGCTCGCGCTCGCGTGGTTCGGCGGGCACGTCCTCGCCCGCACGCCGCTCCGGGTGCTCGCCACGGCGCGCGGGACGCTGGGGGCGTGGCTCGCCTTCCTCGTGGTGGCCGAGCTCCTCTCCGTCTCGCCGGCCCCGGGCGCCGCCGACACGCTCACGCCCGGGCGCGTGCAGGCCGACACCTTCCCCGACAAGCCCGACCTGCTCCTGATCGTCGTCGACGGGCTCCGCGCCGACGCGATCGGCGCCTACCGCACGCCCGCCGGCCCCGCCGTGGCCGACCCCGCCGCCGCCGGGCGCGACGCCGTGCACGTGCCCGCGACGCCGGCCACTCCCGCGCTCGACGCGTTTGCCGCCGACGCCGTGCTCTTCGAGCAGCACGTCGCGTCCGCCGGCGCCGTCGCGCCCGCGCTCGCCTCGATCTTCACCGCGCAGCCGCCCTCCACCAGCGGCGTGCGCGCCGACGGCGACGTGCTCGGGGACGCCCCACCCACCCTTGCCGAGCGCCTGCGGGACGGAGGGTACGCCACGGGGGGCCTCCCCGCCGCGGCGCTCGTCGCCGGTGCGCGCGGCTTCGACCGCGGCTTCGACTGGTACCCCCTCGCGCGGCGCGACCCCCTCGGCGCCTCCGAGAGCGCGGCGGGCCTCACGCTCTACGGCCGCCTGCGGGCCATCTGGGAGCAGCGCGTCGCCCGCCCGCCCGCCGACGCATGGCACGTGCCCGCGTCGCTCCAGCTCGAGCGCGCATGGCGGTTCCTCGCCGCCAACGAGGGCGCCCGGGTCTTCGCGTTCGTGCACCTCGCCGAGCCGGACCTGCCCTGGTTCGCGCGGAGCGGCGAGGCCGTCGGCGGGGTGCGGCGTCCGCCCGCCGACGAGGCCGAGGCCCGCGCCCTGTACGCGGACGAGGTCGTCCGGCTGGACGCGGCGCTCGGCGCGTTCCTCGATCGCCTGCGCGCGGCCGGGCGCTACGACGACGCCGTCATCGTCGTGACGGCCACGCGCGGCATCGAGCTCGGCGCGCGGGGTGTTCACGGCCCCGGCGAGGACCTGCACGACGACGTGGTCCGCGTGCCGCTCCTGGTCAAGCTCCCCCGTGGCGCGCGCGCGGGCACCCGCGTCCCCTGGCAGGTGCGCAGCGTCGACCTCGCCCCCACGCTGGTCGAGCTCGCCGGCTTCGACGTCCCGCCCGAGTGGCGGGGCGTCACCGTGTTCGACGACTGGTTCGACGACGACCTCGCCCGCCTCGCGCCGCCGCCCGTCGAGCCCGACGAGCCCCCGGCGCCGTTCACCCCGCCGGGCTGGGCCGAGCACCCGGGGTCACGCCCCGCGCTCGCCGAGCGGGTCACGCCCCTCGCCCACGTGGTCGCCGTGCGGGAGGGCGGGCGGAAGCACGTCCGCACCCGCGGCGCCATCGTGCCGAGCGCCGCCTGTTACGACCTGCTCGCCGATCCGGCCGAGCGCGCGCCGATCGCCGCGGACGACGCCCGCTGCCGCCGCGCCGACATCGCCGACGCGATCCTCGGCGGGTGGACCGGCGTGCGCCCACCCCCCGCGCCAGTGGAGGACGAAGCGCCCGATTCGTTGGGCGCGGATGCCGTCGCCGCGCCACCGTCCGAAGGAGAGTGATCCGAATCCCTGCAACCACGGCTATAGTGGTCGCGCCTGAGGAGTCCCGATGCGCTTCGTTGCTGTCCCCCTCGCGCTGCTCGCGGCCGGCTGCACCCCCGACCAGGGGCTGAACTACACGAAGGAAGATCCGGTCGTGATCGAGGACGGCGCCATCATGGGCCGCGTCTGCGACCCGTCGGGCCGCACCTGGCTCGCCGACGCGCAGGCCTACGTGAACCTGACGAACGACGAAGGCGTCATCGTCGACACGAAGGAGGCCTTCTCCGACGTCGACGGGAACTGGACGATCGACGAGCTCCCGGGCGAGCGGTACTACACCGTGTACGTGCAGTACGGCCCCGAGGAGCTCCTCCGCGAGGAGGTGTGGGTCGGCTCCGGCGAGACCGTCGAGCTCGAGGAGCCCGACTGCTTCGACCCGCTGTCGATCGACGTGGCCGTCGTCACGGGCGACTACGACGACTTCCACCTGGTGCTCAACCAGATGGGCTTCGCCAACTACGTGCTCATCAACGGCCTCGACGAGGCGGAGCTCACCTCCTTCCTCGACGATCCGTCCGAGCTCGCGAAGTACGACATCATCTTCTTCAACGGCGGCTTCGTCGAAGAGAACGTGATCTACGACACGGACGACGAGGACAACACCGGCCCCGCCACGCGCGTCCAGAACATCGTGAGCTACGTCGACGCCGGCGGAAGCATCTACGCCTCCGACTGGGCCTACGACGTGGTCGAGCTCGGGTGGTCCGA
This sequence comes from uncultured Enterobacteriaceae bacterium, assembly GCA_964457335.1. Lineage (GTDB taxonomy): Bacteria > Myxococcota_A > UBA796 > UBA796 > SXON01 > CAJBVW01. The sequence goes on from CAYWGD010000159.1 coordinate 14,632, forward strand.
TCGGGTCGACTTCGTCGGCGCCGACGAGGTCGTCGGCGACGCGCAGATGGGCGACTACGACAACGTGAGCGCCGCGGTGACCGACAGCTCACTCTCGGACTTCCTCGGCGTCGACTACATCGACGTGACCTACGACCTGCCGGTCTGGGCCCCCGTCGAGAACACCGCCTCGTCGGTGTCGCGCCACCTCACCGGGACCGTCCCGTACTCCGACGGCCTCAACGAGTACTCGCTGAGCGCCGCCCCGCTCCTCGTCAGCTTCAACTCGGGCAACGGCAAGGTCGTGTACAGCACCTTCCGCGTGGCGCGGAACGCCAGCGACGACATCGTCGCGACGCTCCAGTACATGATGTACCGGCTCT
>CAYWGD010000160.1:0-14831 GCA_964457335.1 uncultured Enterobacteriaceae bacterium
CGGCGGCGCGGACGGCACGGGCGGCGGCGCGGTCGTGGGCACCGGCGGCGGGCTGGCGGACGGCACAGCCCCCTTGGCGGGCACCCCCGAGACGGGCGCCGCGGACGCCGACCCCGACGCGCCGCTCCGCGCCGCGCTCCCCTGCGCGCCGGACGGACCGCCGCTCCGCGCGCGGGCCGCGGCCCGATCGGCCTCTTCCTCCATGCGCGTCAGGCTCGCCTGGGTCTGGACGCCTCGCGACGGCGGCGGCGTGAGCCCCCGCACGTCCGCGCCCCGCGCCCGCCGCGGCCGGAACGCGAAGCTGAAGCCGACGAGCGCCACCAGGAACACCGCGATGCAGCAGCACACGCTCCCCAGCAGGGATAGCAGGCCCATGGGGTCGGACATCGCGGCGGCTCCGGCGGCACGCACTCCTATCCGGTCCCCCCGGCCCGGCGACCATGCTCCCCGACTGGCCCGACACCCACGCGCTCTTCACTACCGGACCCGTACCTGCGCGGCTCGTCGCGGGTCTCGCCGGCGTCGTCCTCCTGCTCGCCGGGACACGCGCCTGGCGCGCGGCGGTCGCGTTGCCGGGGCTGCTCCTGGGGCTCGGCGTCGCGCTGCTCGTCGGCACGGCCCTCGCGCTCGAGCCCGGCCCGCTGGCCGTGCTCGCGGCGGTGCTCGGCCTCGGCGGCACGCTCGCCGCGCTGCTGGTGGAGCGGCTCGCCGTGCGCGTCGCGGGGGTGCTGGCGGGGCTCGGCGCCGCGCAGGTCGGCTGGCCGCTCATCGCGTCGGCGCTGTCGCCCGGGCCCGGCGCGCCGGGCCACGCGCCCTGGTGGATCTGGCCCGCGGCCGCCCTCGTCGGCGGGCTCCTCGCCCCGCTCGCCTGGCGCGTGGCCCTCGCGCCGATCACCGCCTGGATCGGGGCGGTCGTGCTCGTCGACGCGACGGGCGCGCCGCCGCACCCGCTGCTCGTGGCCGGCCTCGCCGCCGTCGGCACGCTCGTCCAGTGGGCCAGCGGGCGCAAGCCGCGCGACGACGAAGAGCGGTAGCACCGCCGCACCGCGACGGGGCCCGACCGCCGCACGCCCCACCCGCACGGACCGGCCCGACCACCACACGCCCCCGCTCCCCGGCCCGGGCGCCACACGCCCCGACCGCGGCGCCCCCCCGCTGCTCAGCCCGCGCTCGAGCCCGCCGCCGCCGGCCGCGCCTGCCGCGCCCCGACCGCCTTCGCGGCCGCCGTCTCCCGCATCGGGAGCCGCGCGAGCGCCCCCTCCGCGTCGAGCGCCCCCGCGACCGCCCCGGGCACCGCCAGGACCGCGACCTCCGACACCTCCCGGTGCCCGCCGCCCACCACCACCGGCACCACGTGGAGCGCCGGGCTCCCCTTCGGCTTGAGCACGCCCAGCATCCGGAAGCGCCCCTCCGGCAAGCCCGCGCGCTCCTCGACCTCCTCCGAGAGCGCGATCCCCACGCCCATGTGCGCGGCCCCCTCGGCGAGCCGCGCCGCGAGCCGCGGGTCCTGCCCGTCGCCGACCGCCACGGCCGTCCACACGGCGCGCACCACGCCGGCCTCGTCCCGCCCGACCACGTGGGCCGCCCACCCGGGCGCGCCGCGCTCGGCGTCCTCCCCGACGAACCGCGCCCCGACGTGCCCATCCAGCGAGCCGCCCGCGCGCGCGAGCGCCTCCCCCGCCCGCCGGGCCGCCTCCGCGACCGGCGCCGACGCCAGCGCCCCCGCCCCGACGACGTCGCTGTCGCCCCACGCGACCTCGAACACCTCGGCGGGGAGCCCCGTGGCGTCCACGAGCGCGCCGACCAGCGTCTCGTCGCGGCCCTGGCCGAGCTCCGGCACGTTGCACTGCACCTCGACCGACGCCGGGCCCGTCACCGTGAGCACCACCCGCGCGCCCCCGCTCCCGTCCACGCGCGCGAGCCCGACGCCGCGCCTCACGACGCCGTCGACCGACCCGTCCGCCCAGGCCGGCGCGAGCGCCGCGAGCACCGCGACCGCCTCGCCCTCGACGTTCCGTCGCCGAAGCTCCAGCGCGTCCATGCCCAGACGCCCCGCCAACCCGTCGATCGCCCGCTCCACCCCGAACGCCACCGCGATCCCGCCCGCGCCCCGGATCGGCCCCGTGGGCGACCCCGCCGACGCCACCACCCGCGCGTCCACCGCGAGCAGCCCCGCGTAGGGCACCGCGCCGAGCGCCTGCCCGACGATGCGGTCGCCCGCGTGGGTGTCGGCGCCGCCGTCGAACGTGGCCTCCACGTCCAGCACGAGCCCCGCGCCGTCCGCCGCGCAGCCCGCCCGCACCCGCACGACCGCGCCGGGCCGACGCCGATGCACCCGCATCCCCTGCTCCAGGGTCGTCGCCACGCGCACCGACCGCCCGGTCTCGACCGCGAGCCGCGCCGCCGCGAGCTGCACCGTCCCCGCCTCCTTGCCCCCGTACGAGCCCCCCGACGGCACGAGCACCACCCGCACGGGCACGCCCACCGCCTCGGCCAGCGCGCGCGCCTCCGCCGACGCGTCGTGCCCCTGGCTGTACACGACCAGCCCCGGCGACCCGTCGTCCCGCATCACCGGCACCGCGAGCGCGGCCTCCGGCTCCAGGTACACCGGGTCCGTCGCGGCGAGCGTGTACGTCGCCTCGACCGTGTGCACGCACGCGGCCAGCGCCGCGGCCACGTCGCCGTCCACGCGACGCCCGCGGGCGACCACGCCCTCGGCCGCCTCGGGGACCTCCTCCAGCTCCACGACCGCCGCCGCGGCCGCCCGGCGCGCCGCCGCCGCGTCCTCCGCCGCCACGACCGCGACGACGTCGCCCGCGTGCACGACCTCGTCGCCCACGCCGCGCAGGATCACCGCGGTCGCGTCGCCCAGGTCCAGGCGCGTGACCCGCCCGCGCGCCGCCGGCGCCAACACCAGCGCCCCGTGCAGCATCCCCGGCCGCTCCAGGTCGTCCACGTACGGCCGCTCGCCGAGCACGATCGCACGCCCTTCCGGCCGCGCGGACGCGGGCAGCGGGCACGCCTCGCCCCGCCGCACCGCCGCCGCCGCGCCGATCGCCGCGTGGATCGACGTGTACCCGGTGCATCGGCAGGTGTGCTGGTTGAGCGCGCGCGTCACGGCCTCGGGCCCCGGGCTCGCGTCCCCCTGCAGGAGCGCCCACGCCGAGAGCACGATGCCCGGCGTGCAGTACCCGCATTGCGTCGCGCCCGCGCGCACGAAGCTGTCCGCGAGCAGGTCGCGGTCCGCCTCCGGGAGCCCGTCCAGCGTCGTGATCACCTTGCCGGCGAGGCTCTTGGTGGGCAGCGTACACGTGAGGCGCGGCTTGCCCTCGATCAGCACCGTGCAGCACCCGCAGAGCCCCTGGGGCGAGCACCCGGCCTTGCAGCCCTGCACCCCGAGCTGCTCGCGGAGCACACCGAGCGCGGGGGCCTTGGGATCGGCGTCGACGGTGACGGGCCGCCCGTCGAGCGAGAACGTGAAGCGTTCGGACATGCGCCGTTCTAACCCGTGCCCGTCCGGCGCCCGCGCGCGGTCCGTGGTGGCGGGCACAGGAGAGGCACCTGGGCGCGACCCCGGCGAGGACGCCGGGGCCGGTGCCCTGCGGGGTCGCGGCGGAGCCGCTCCGTCGTCCGGCTCCGCGCCGGCCGACCAGCGCGGGCCGACCGCCGTCCCACGGCCTCCGGCCCTCGGCCGTCACGCGCCCGCGCTGCCCTCCGGTCCCCTCGCGCGCGGCGTGGTGGGGCCTGGCGCCATCCCCGGCGCCCTCCCCGAGCTCGGCCGCCCCTTCCCGTCCGAACTCGCCCGATGCGCGCCCATCCTCCGACTTCGATCGCCCTTTCCCGGCCGAACTCGCCCGATGCGCGCTCATCCTCCGACTTCGATCGCCCTTTCCCGGCCGAACTCCCCGGATGATCGCTCATCCCCCGACTTCGCCCGACGCCCGACGCCCCGCCCACCCCCAAACCGACGAGCGCCCCACGACACGCCGCGCGAGGGGCCCTGCAAGGCGCGCGGGCGCCGCGGATCTCCCGGGCCGGAGGCCACGAGCCCGTCCACCCGCCCGCGCGGTCTGCCGGCGCGCGGCCGGCAGACCGAGGCGCCCCGCGCCGAGCCTGGAAGGGGCCCGACCCTGCCGTCTTCGGCAGGGTCGCGCCCGCTACTGCGCCTCCGCCACGACCTCGCCGGGCCGCACGACCGCCGCGAGCCCGCGCGCGTCCCCGCCCGCCAGCGCGTCCTCCGCCGCGCGCACCTGGGCGGGCGACCACTCGGCCACCACCGTCCCGCGCGCGTCGGCCAGCGCGAGGCCGCCGTACGCGTCGACCGACGCGGTCGCGACGATGGCCCCCGCCCCGTCGGCCACGACCACGCCGTCGTCGGCGAAGGTGTACCGGCGCTCGACCGGGGCCTGCCCGTCCGTGAGCAACGTGGTGCGCAGCTCGTCGCCCACCCGCTCGACCCGCAGCGCCACCCCCTCGGCCACCACGATCTCGCGCGGCTCCCCCGCCGCCATCGGGTTCGACCCCGTGAACGCCTCGATCAGGTTCAGGATGACCGCGTCGACGAAGACCGTGGCCCCGTACACGGGGATGATCACGAAGAGCAGGAACACGATCTCCTGGACGACGATGGAGCCGAGCCCCCGGTTCCAGTCGAGCACCTTGTTCGTGAGGCGGAACGACCCGATGCAGCCCGACTGGGGCACGGCGAGGGCGACGATCAGCGACAGCGCGGCGAGACGACGACAACTCATGAGTCCTCCGGACCCGACGAGTCTACGGATCGTGGGGCGGGCTGGGCTGCCTGCCTCCCCCCCTCCCCGCGCATCCGGCGCCGAGACCCTACTCGAACCGGTACACCACGCTGCCGGGCGGCACGAGCACGAGCTCCTCGGCCACGGCGCGCCGCACCGTCGTCTCGTCGGTGCGCAGCTGGCGCACCTCGCGCTCGAGCCGCGCGTTCTCTTCCTGCACCGCGGTGAGCCGCCGCTCGGCCCGCTCCAGATCCACTTGCATCCTGTGACGCCGCAGGAGCCCGTTCTCGCCCATGATCGTGGCGTGGATCAACGCCACCACCACCACGGCGGGCACCAGGGTCAGCAGGAGGCGGCGGGCGAGCAGGTCCATGCGCGGGGGGCAGCCGGGGAGAGCAGCGGGGAGCGACAGGGAGAACCAGCCCCGGTGCGGCACCCGCGGAAGCCGCGGGGGGAGGACCGGGTTCGGGAGCCGGGGGGGAGCCGGCGGGGGGAGCGCACCGGCGGGGCGACAGGTGCGATCCCTCCGAAAGAATTCTATCCTGAAGCGGCCCGCGTGCCAGGGCTTCTGCTCCGCTTCCGTGCACTTTTTCGAAGGAGTCTCTCTTGACGCGGCAACACCCGACCCCGGTCGTTCCATGAAGCGGTGGAAGCTCGTCGTAAGCGTCCTGACCGCCGCTTGTTTGGGTGCCACGCTGCTGCCGAGCTGCAGCGTCGGGTACGTGATCTCCTCGGGCTACTACCAGGCCGAGCTCCTCGCGAGCCGCCGCCCGATCGACAAGGTGCTCGCCGAGGGCGGCCTCGGCGCCGGCCAGGAGCAGCGCCTCCGGATGATCCCGGAGATCAAGGCCTACGGGAAGGGCCTCGGCCTCGCCGCCACCGAGAACTACGACACCATCGCGGACGGCTGGGACCGCACGATCTGGAACCTCTCCGCCTGCGATCCCCTCGCCTTCCAGCCCGTGACCTGGTGGTTCCCGGTGGTCGGGCGCGTGCCCTACCTCGGCTACTTCGTGGAGGACGACGCCCGCACGCGCGAGGCCACCCTCCTGGAGCAGGGCTACGACGTGCACCTCCGCACCGCCGGCGCCTACTCCACGCTCGGCTGGTTCCGCGACCCCGTGCTCCCCGGCATGCTCCGCTGGGGCGAGGCCGACCTCGCGGAGACCGTCTTCCACGAGCTCGCCCACGCCACGCTCTGGGTCCCCGGGAGCGTGAACTTCAACGAGAGCTTCGCGAACTACGTCGGCGAGGCCTCCGTCGAGCGCTACCTCCTCGACCGCTACGGCCCCGACTCGAAGCAGCTCGCCGACCTCCAGGTCGCGAACCGCGACTGGCGCAGGTTCGAGGCCATCCTTCACGGCTTGTACGAAGATTTGGACAAGGTCTACCGCGACCCGACCCTCTCCGAGGACGAGAAGGCCGCGCGGAAGCGCGCGCTCTACGCCTCCCTGGAGTCGCGCGCGCTCACGGCCGGGCTCGAGAACCCGACGCCCTACCTCGAGAACATCCGCCGCACGACCTGGAACAACGCCCGCCTCATGCAGTTCCAGACGTACAACGCCAACGAAGCGTGGTTCGACGCCGTCATGGCGAAGAACGGCGGCGACGTCCGCGCCTTCATCGACGACATCGGCCGCATCACGCGCGGGAAGCCGGATCCGTTCGCCGCGCTCGAGCAGGCGGCTGCCGGCCTCGTCAAGAATCCTTGACGCCGTCCTGAACCTGGGCGGGCCCCGGGCCTCGAGAACCGCGGTCGTGCAACTTCGCGGTTCGGCCCCTTGGACGCCGCAGGCTCGCCCGCTCAGACACTTTTCGCTCCGGCGTGACGGGAAGTGACGAACCCCGACCGGGTGTTGGCATGTGGATTGCTCATGAACCGAGCAACCCGAGCCCCCCTCGGCAGCCCCAGGAGGACCCGCATGTCGTTCGCTTCCCCGTCCCGCCGCGCCGCCGCCCCCATCGGCAACGGCAACGTCCTCCTCAACAAGTACCTGAAGATGATGGGCGAGATCCCGCTGCTGAACCGCGAGGACGAGGTCGAAGTGGCCCGCCGCATCGACGCGGGCGGCCCCGACGCCGAGATCGCCAAGGCGACGCTGGTGAACGCCAACCTCCGCCTCGTGGTCAGCATCGCGAAGCAGTACACCTACCGCGGCATCCCGCTGTCCGACCTCATCCAGGAGGGCAACATCGGGCTCATGAAGGCCACGGAGAAGTTCGACCACACCCGCGGCTTCAAGTTCTCGACCTACGCCTCCTGGTGGATCCGCCAGAGCATCATCCGCGCCGTCGAGAGCCAGTGTCGGACCATCCGCATCCCCATCTACAAGCTCGAGGTGGTCAACAAGGTCCACCAGATGCAGAAGGAGCTCTTCCAGGCCTTCGGCCGCGAGCCCTCCCTGGACGAGATCGCCGAGAAGCTCGGCATGGACCTCGACAAGCTCGAGGCCCTGATGAAGCTCACCCGCGAGCCCATCTCGCTCGACGCGCCCGTGTCCGAGGACAGCGACTCCACCGTCGGCGAGTTCGTCGAGAACCCGAACGCCGAGCGCCCCTCCGACGCCATCGAGGAGGCCGCCCTCCGCGAGGAGATCGAGCAGGTCCTCTCCTCGCTCACGCCGCGCGAGGAGAAGGTCGTCCGCATGCGCTACGGCATCGGCGAGCCCATCGCCTACTCCCTCGAGGAGATCGGCGCGCAGTTCTGCCTCACCCGCGAGCGCATCCGCCAGATCGAGATCAAGGCGCTCCGCAAGCTCCGCCACCACCGCCGCCGCGGCCACCTCGAGACGTTCATCGCCTGAAAGGCGCATCGGCGCAGGTGTCACCCGGGTCTTCTCGGGGCCGGGGGCGAGCCCCCCGCAACGCCCCCCGCCCTCTCGCGGTGGCGAGCTCCGCGCCGCTGAGGAAACGCGGGGACCCTCGCGCCGGTTAGGCGCCACGCGATGCGGCTCCTGCTCCTCCCCCTCACGCTCGCCTGCGCCCCCAAGCAGCCCCCTGCGGCGCCGGCCCCCACGCCCACCGCCGGCCTCGTCGAGGTGAAGGGCGTCGGCGCGCGGCCGCCCGTGCGCGAGCGACTCCTGCGCACCCTCGCGACCGCGGCGGTGGCGCCCTGCTACGAGGCGAGCCTCACCCGCGACCCGCGCGCTTACGGCGAGGTCGTCGTGGCGTTCACCGTCGGCCCCGACGGCCGGGTGACCGAGGCCGGCGTGCACCTCTCCACCCTCGGCGACGCCGCGGCCGAGGCCTGCGCCGTCGACGCCGTCCGCGCGCTCGCCTTCCCCGGCGTCACCTCCGACCAGCTCGTGGTGGTCTACCCCTTCGTGTTCACCTCGGACGCCACGCCGCCCGAGGTCGCCCGCGCGCTCAAGGTCCGCTACGGGCTGCTCCCCGACGAGCTCGAAGGGGATCCTGCCGACCCGAAGGCCGAGGTGCCGCCGGGGGTCGTCTACCTCTGGTGATGCGGAGCCTCGGCACGACCGCCCGCCGCACACCCCCGCGCGAGGCGACCGGAGCGCGCCGCGGGCGCGTGGGATCGGGGGGCCGGAGACCGTGAGCGAGCCGCCGGCCGGCGGCGGTCGCCCCGCGCCCGGCGGGGCGACGGAGGGCGAACGCCCGACCGCGCAGGGCGCCGACCCCGGCGTCTTCGCCGGGGGCGCGCCCGACGCCCCTACTTCCGGCGACGCAGGCCGAGGAGCGGCGCGAGCGCGAGCCAGAGCCCGGCCAGCGGAGTGGCGCCGCTGTCGCAGCCGCAGCCGCCCACCTCGTCCAAGCGCGTGAGCTGGCCGGGGAGCGGCGCGGGGCCCTGGCGGCTGGGGTCGGAAGGCGCGGGGCCCGTGTCGATGTCGGTGTCCTCGGTGTCGGTGTCCTCCGGCTCGTCCGTGTCGGGCTCGGCGGTGTCGTCGCCGCCGCTCGTCGTCTCCGGGTAGAGCGTGATGGAGCACCAGTCCTGGCTGGACGACGTGGTCTTCGTGCACGTGCCCTCGGCGTAGCCGGGGTAGCTCGCGTGCATCGTGTAGGTGCCGAACGGGATGTCGTCGAAGCGGTAGTAGCCGTCGCCCGAGACCGTGGTGGTGTCGCCCGTCTCGGCGATCCACACGGTGGCGCCCACGAGCCGCGCGCCGTTGTAGATGTCGCTGTCCGCGACCACGCCGATGATCTGGCCGTCCGCGGTGCCGGTCTCTCCGTTCACCAGGGCCATGTAGTGGTCCCAGTCCCAGCCGCTGCCGGGGTCGGTGTGGCAGCTCGAGCCGCCGCCGCTGCCGGAGGAGCAGCCGGGCACCTCCACGTGCCCGATGATGTGCGAGCGGTCGAGGGGCACCCCCTGGCGCGCCGCGATGTCGACCGTGAGCGCGGCCGAGCGCTCGTACATCGCGTCGGTGTACCAGGTGCCCGGATCCGAGATGTAGCCCTCGTGCTCGATGCCGACCGAGCGCGCGTTGGTCGTCCAGTCGCCCGCGTGCCAGGCGATGTCCGCCTCGTACACCATCTGGGTGATCTGCCCGTCGCTCGAGCGCACGACGTAGTGGGCGCTCGCGCTCGCCGAGGCGTTGGCGAACCAGGAGTAGCAGCCGGAGTAGCTGCCCTGCACCGTGTGGACGACGACCATGTCGATGTCGCCGGCGGCGCGGCTGTCGTTGGAGTAGTTGCCGCTGTCCGCCGCGTAGAACTGGTACGCCAGCGACGAGTCGGTGGCGGCCGGGGGCGGGACGAACAGGCGGCCCGTCAGGTCGACGTCCTGCGGGTCGACCAGGACCGCGCCCCACTGCGTGTCGGCCAGGATCCCCTGGGCCACGGACTCGTAGATGTAGCTGGCGTACTGCTCCTGGAGGACCGGCTCCTCGCGGCCGGAGAACGCGCGCACCGCGTCCCACCACGCGAGCAGATCCTCCCGCGCGGGGAGCGCCCCGCCGTTCGACAGGCGCGCCTGGTCGGCCAGGATGGCGGCCGCGCCGCGGACCTGGAGCCGCCAGTCGGTGATCACCGTGTTGGGATCGAGCTCGAGCAGCCCCGCCGCGTGCTCGAGCGAGGGATCGCGGTCGCCCTCGCGCAGGTCGAAGAGCCCGTAGCCGCCCCATTTCGTCTCGACTTCGGGGTCGAAGCGGCTCGCCTCCCACGCAAGCGCCAGGAGCAGCGACCGCGGGACCCGGAACTCCTCGGCGGCCGAATCGAAGGTCGCGAGCAGCTGGTTGCGCGCGGCCACGGGCACGCGCTCTTCGAGGGAAGGATGGGCGAACGCCGCGGACACGAGGAGGAGCATCGGAGGGCCTCGACGACGAGGCGCCTCTAACACGGCCGTGCGGCGCGGCGCTGTTCGCACCGCGAACGAGCGGTCGAGGAACGAGCGGCCGAAGGCCGCGTCGCGGCGCGGGACGCGTTCGTCGTGCACGGCCGGCCGCGCCTCGCCGCGTTAATGGGACGGCCGCCTCAGGAAGTACCCCATGCACGGCACGCTCGACGATCTTTTCCCTCCGACCGACACCTTTGCCCGGCGCCACATCGGCCCGACCGACGCGGAGATGGCCGCGATGCTCGGGGAGCTGGGCTACAGCTCGCTCGAGGCGCTCATCGCCGCCACGGTGCCGGCCGCCATCCGCACCAGCCGCCCGCTCGGGCTGCCGCCGGCGCGGGGTGAGCGCGAGGTGCTCGACGACCTCGCCGCCATGATCGGCAAGAACAAGGTGCTCCGGTCCTTCATCGGCATGGGCTACTCCGACACGGTCCTGCCCCCGGTGATCCTGCGGAACATCCTCGAGAACCCGGGCTGGTACACCCAGTACACGCCCTACCAGGCGGAGATCTCGCAGGGCCGCCTCGAGGCCCTGCTCAACTACCAGACGATGATCGCCGACCTCACCGGGCTCCCGGTCGCCAACGCCTCGCTGCTCGACGAGGGCACGGCCGCGGCGGAGGCCATGGCCATGAGCCACAACCTCGCGACCGCCGAGTCCCGCACCTTCTTCGTCGCCGACAACTGCCACCCGCAGACCATCGACGTCGTGCGCACCCGCGCCCGCCCCCTGGGCATCGAGGTCCTCGTCGGCGATCCCGCCCAGTTCGACTTCTCGACGCCCATCTTCGGCGCGCTCCTCCAGTACCCGGCCACCGACGGCTCCGTCTTCGACGACCGCGCGTTCATCGAGCGGGTGAAGGCGCAGGGCGGCCTCGTCACCGTGGCGGCCGACCTGCTCGCGCTCACCGTCCTCACCTCCCCCGGCGAGCTCGGCGCGGACATCGCCGTGGGCAATTCCCAGCGCTTCGGCGTCCCCTTCGGCTACGGCGGCCCGCACGCCGCGTTCTTCTCCACGAAGGACGAGCACAAGCGCCACATGCCGGGCCGCCTCATCGGCGTCTCGATCGACGCGAAGGGGCGCCCCGCGCTCCGGCTCACGCTCCAGACCCGCGAGCAGCACATCCGCCGCGAGAAGGCGACCTCGAACATCTGCACCGCGCAGGTGCTGCTCGCCATCATCGCGTCGATGTACGCGGTGTACCACGGCCCCGCCGGCCTCAAGCGCATCGCGCAGCGCGTGCACGGCCTCGCGGCGCTCCTCGCCGCCGGCCTGCGGAAGCTCGGCAAGGACGTGGGCGCCCGGCCCTTCTTCGACACCGTGCGCGTGAACGGCGTCGACGCCGACGCGGTGCTCGCGGCCGCCGAGGCCCGCGGCTACAACCTCCGCAAGCTCGACGCCACCACGGTGACGATCGCGCTCGACGAGACCGTCACCGTCGACGAGATCAAGGCGCTCCTCGACGTGTTCGCGGGTGGGCGCTCCGGGCTCGATCTCGGGAAGCTCGACTTCGACACCTCGCTCGGCGCCTTCGCGCGCACCTCGCCGTACCTCACTCACCCCACCTTCTCGAAGTACCACTCCGAGACGGAGATGCTCCGCTACATCAAGCGGCTCGAAGGGCGCGACCTCTCGCTCGCCTTCTCGATGATCCCGCTCGGCTCCTGCACGATGAAGCTGAACGCGACCACCGAGATGCTCCCGGTCACCTGGCCCGGCATCGGGAAGCTGCACCCCTTCGTGCCGGCCCACCAGGCGACCGGCTACCGCGAGATGTTCAAGCAGCTCGAGGCCTGGCTCGCCGAGATCACGGGCTTCGCAGCCACCTCGCTCCAGCCCAACGCGGGCTCCCAGGGCGAGTACACCGGCCTGCTGACGATCCGCGCGTACCACGAGGAGCGCGGCGACACGCACCGCGACGTCTGCCTCATCCCCTCCAGCGCGCACGGCACCAACCCGGCCTCGGCCGCGATGGCGGGCATGAAGGTCGTGGTCGTCAAATGCGACGCCAACGGCAACATCGACGTGGCCGATCTCGAGGCCCGCGCCGAGGAGCACCGCGACCGGCTCGCGGCGCTCATGGTCACCTACCCGTCCACGCACGGCGTGTTCGAGGCGGCGATCAAGGACATCACGTCGATCGTCCACGCCAACGGCGGCCAGGTCTACATGGACGGCGCGAACATGAACGCGCTCGTGGGCCTCGTGCGTCCGGCCGAGCTGGGCGCCGACGTGTGCCACATCAACCTGCACAAGACCTTCTGCATCCCGCATGGCGGCGGCGGCCCCGGCATGGGTCCGATCTGCGTGGCGGCGCACCTCGCGCCCTACCTGCCCGGTCACTCGGTCGTCGCCACCGGCGGCGAGCGCGCCATCGGCGCCGTCAGCGCGGCGCCCTGGGGCTCCGCCAGCATCCTGCCGATCTCGTGGGCCTACATCGCCATGATGGGCGGCGAGGGCCTCACGCGCGCCACGCAGGTGGCCATCTTGAGCGCCAACTACCTGGCCGCCCGGCTCGCGCCCCACTACCCCGTGCTCTACACCGGCCAGAACGGCCGCGTTGCGCACGAGTGCATCGTGGACGTGCGGCAGCTCAAGGCGAGCACGGCGGTCGAGGTCGTCGACATCGCCAAGCGGCTCATGGACTACGGCTTCCACGCGCCGACGGTCTCGTTCCCCGTCGCCGGCACGATGATGATCGAGCCGACCGAGAGCGAGTCCAAGGAGGAGCTGGACCGCTTCGTGCAGGCGCTGGTGAGCATCCGCCAGGAGATCGCGGCCATCGAGCGCGGCGAGTACGACAAGGCGGACAACCCGCTCAAGAACGCCCCCCACACCGCGGAGACGGTCACCGGCGACGAGTGGACGCATCGCTACTCCCGCTCCGTGGCGGCTTTCCCCGCGGCGTGGACGCGCGCGTCCAAGTTCTGGCCCTCCGTCGCGCGGATCAACGACGTGCACGGCGACCGCAACGTCATCTGCACCTGCCCGCCCATCGAGGCGTACGCCGCCAAGTAGCGGCGGGGGTAGCTCCGAGGAGCGCGCGGGCAGAAACCGGCGCGCTCCTCGCGCCGCGCCCGCGGCTCCGCCGCCTTCCTCCGACGGGCCAATTGCGAGGCACGTCCGCCAGCCTGCGCATCCCGCGTGGGACCGGCGGCGGTCTGGCACGCGCTCACCTCTCCCCGGCGGACCCGGTCGGGACGCACGCTCGGCTCGGCACCGCCAAGCCTGGCTCGCGGGGGGGCCTGCTGCCACGAGCCACACGCGCCTCGCGGGGCTCCGCCGCCCGCGCGCAGACCGGCCCTGAGCCGGCGAGCGGGGCCGCGCGCGCTTCCGCATGCCCCTTCCGGCCGACCCCGCGGGACATGTCGTGCGCGGCTCGTCACGCGCACGGCGGGCCTGGCGCGGCCTGTGGAACTCCAGGCCCGGTGAAGAGTGGCCAGCGGGTCAGAATCCGCCGGACTTTCCGGACTGGGACCCGTCAGACTTTCCGAACACCACACCCGGCGCCGGCGGCCGTCGTTCGGGCCGCCCGAGCGCACCTCGGCCGACCGCGAGTCAGCGACCGGGCCGGCGACCGGCGCGCCAATCGGAGCGAGCGGGCCGGGCACCTCCGAGGCCCATGACCGTGCTCGGGCCATCCGGGCCGCGGCTGGAGAGCCTCGCGCAGAGTCGGTGTCGGGCGGGATCACAGCGGGCTCCTGACCCGGAGGAGGGCGGGGTTGCGCACGTGCGTGTACCGCGTCGTCGTCTCGATCTTGGCGTGGCCGAGCAGCTCCTGGATGAAGCGGATGTCGGTCCCGTTCTCGAGCAGGTGCGTCGCGAAGGAGTGGCGGAGCGTATGGCAGCTCGCATCCACCCCGGACACCTCCGAGGCCCGCTCCACCACGTGTTGGAGGCTGCGGGTCGTCCAGCGGCCCCCGTCCCGCGACGGGACCAGTGGTGCCCCACCATTGCGGCCGGAGCACAGCCACTGGAGCTCCTCGGCGAGCCGCGGGCTCACGATCGTGAGGCGGTCCTTCGCTCCCTTGGCGTCCCGCACGTGCAGCGTGAAGTTCTCGAAGTCCACGTCCCGCACGTTCGCGGCCACGAGCTCGGACACCCTCAATCCGGCCGCGTACAGCAGCAGCACGGCCACCCGATGTCGGCGGTTCGGGACCGCATCCGCCAGCGCGAGCACCTGGTCGCGCGTCAGTACGCGCGGCAACGTGAACTCCCGCCGGGGCCGCTCCACCATGAAGTCGGGGGCTGTGCACGTCTTGTACAGTTCGACGTAGAGGAACTTCAGCGCCGAGAGCACCTGGTCCACCAGCGACCGGGACTTCCCGTCGTGAAGCAACTGGAGGAGGTACGCCTTTATCTGGTCGACCGTCGCATCCCTGGGATGCACGGGGCCCAGCCATCGCAGGTAGCCCCTGAGCGCCGCCACGTATGTTCGTACGGTATTACGCCGGTAGCCGCGTATGTGCAGTTCCTGCGCAAAGCGTTCCACGAGTCGAGAAGAGAGCTCCATCTCCCCGTCCTACCCCCACGCCCGTTCATACGGCGGACAGATTTTGACCGGGCAAACATTTTCTGGCCGGGCCGACGGCTGTTCGTTTGAGCGACCGGATGCTCATCAGACCGCCATCCACCTCGGGTACGGGGTGGCCTCGGCCGCCCCGGTCAACGCGCGGCTCTTGCACCGGTGGGGGTGGTGGGGGTGGGGCGAGGACCCGGACAATGTTTGGTCCACCGTCGTCGCATATTGGGGTTCTAGCGAGGGGAGGGTGGCGGAAGTGGGGGCGTT
>CAYWGD010000161.1:0-14821 GCA_964457335.1 uncultured Enterobacteriaceae bacterium
GCCACCGGGGCCGACGGGTGCGGGCGCGGCGGGCGGGACGGGCGCGGTGAACGGGATCGGCGCGGCGGGCGGGACGGGCGCGGTGGACGGGACGGGCGCGCCGCTGGACGAGGCGACCCGGCCGAGAGCGGCGCGCGGCTGGCTCGCGGACGCGCACGGCGTCGGGCGGGCGTGCGCCGCGGACGCCGAGTGCGGCCGGTGGGAGCGCTGCCGCCTCGGGCTCTGCATGAACCGGGGTGGCGCCTGCGCGGTCGACGCGGAGTGCGGGGCGGGCGCGCGGTGCGACGAGGGCGCCTGCGCCGCCGGCGCGCGGCGGTGTGGGGCGGGGGAGCCCTGCGCCGACGGCGGCACCTGCCTCTACGGCGAGTGTTGGTCGGGCGCGACGCCGGCGTGCGACCGTGACGCCGACTGCGGGCCCGATCGCCGCTGCTTCGTGGGCGATTGCCTCGACGGCGAGCGGGACTGCGTCGCGGACGGGGACTGCCCCGCCGGCGAGCGCTGCGCCTTCGATCGCTGCGAGCCGCCCGCGCGCGAGTGCATCGTGGACGCCGACTGCGGCGACGGCGCCCGGTGCGCGCTCGGCTCCTGCGCCGACGGCGCGCGGGACTGCGAGACCGACGCCGACTGCCCGGAGGGCGGGCGATGCGGCTTCGGGCGGTGCGGACCGGGGGCGCCGGCGGGACGACCGGCGGAGGAGCCGCCCTGAACACGACAACGGTCTTCAGGAGCGGCACCGAGTACGACAACCGCGCCTCCGAGGGCGGGGTCCGGCCCGCGGGTCTTGCTGAAAACGAGGCTTCGTCCGTTCGGCGCGGATGAGGAGGGGACGTGGAGAGGCACCGTTGTCGTACTGGGTGCCGGTCCTGAGGCGGCTTGTCGTATTCGAGGCCACTCCTGCCATCGCGGGCTCGCGGGCCGGCGCGGTCGGCGAGGGTCTCGCCGACCGCGCGCGCTACGGCAACCCTGCCGCCACCCAGCGGACGCCGCGGAGGCGCCACGGCCCGTCGGGGAGCGTGGCCAGGGCGCGGGTCGCGCGTGCGGCGGCGTCGAGGAGGCCGTCCGCGACGACGTAGAACACGCGCTCGTCGGCGCCGCGACGCGCCACCACCCGGAACGCGCCGCGCTCTTCGGGGCCCTCCGCGAGGAGCGTCGGCGCCGGCGCGGAGCTCGCCGCGGGCGCGGGGATCGCCGTCGGCGCGGCGATCTCCGCCGCCGCGGCGATCGGCGCCGGCGCCGCGACCGGCGCGGCGATCTCCGCCGGCGCGGCAATCGGCGCCGCCGCGGCGATCTCCGCCGCCGCGGCGATCTCCGCCGCCGCCGCGATCTCCGCCGCCGCGGCGGACGCCGCGGCGCCGCCCTGGGGGCCGCGCCACGCATCGATGCCACGGCGCCGCCGGGCCTGCGAGACCGCGGCGATCGACATGCCCGTGACCTCCGCGATCGTCGCGTCGGGCGCCGTACCGAGGAGGTGCTCGCGGCCGTCCAGCGGGGAGCGCGGCCCGGGCCGCCGACGGGCAGCAGCGGGCGCGCCCGTACCCGCTGGGGAGGCGCGCCCGTCGGCGCCCGCGATCTCCGCACCGGTCGACGCCGCCGCGGCGCCGACGACGGCGCCGGCGGCCTCCGCGCCGGTCGTCTCCTCGATCGCCTCGGACCGCACCTCCTCACCCGCGCCGCGCTCCGAGGTCGGGCGGCCGATCCCGTGCCGCGTCCGGAAGGCGCGCACGTTCTCGGGGGTGACCCCCGCGAGCGCGGCCACCTCGGCGTCCGGTCGGACACCCACGAGGTGCAGGAGCCCGTCGAGCTTGGAGCGCCGGCGCCGGGGCGGCCCGCCGACCACGCGGCGCGCGCGGGGCGCCCGCGAGCCCCCGTCACCCGCCGCCGCGCCGCGCCGCTTGGATTCACGGGCCGTCGCCGCCGCCTCCACCGCCCCCGGCCGCCCGTTCGCCGTCATCTCGACCGCGCCCGTCGCCTCCGCCTCCACCCCGCCCGGTCGCCCGCTCGCCGCCTCCACCGCCCCCGGCCGCCCGTTCGCCGTCATCCCGCCCGCGCCCGCCGCCCGCCCGCTCCGCCCGCTCGCAGCCGCCTCCACCGCCCCCGGCCGCCCGGACGCCTCGACCGCGCCCCGCGACGGGGCCGCCGGCGCGATCCCCGCCGCCTCGGCCCCTGCCGCCTCGCCCCGCCCCGCCCCGCTCCCCACATCCGCGCGCACCAGCCGATCCGGCCGGGTCTCGCCCGCCCGGCGCCGCAGCAGCACCGAGCCCGGCCGCTCGGCGACCCGGGGCGGTGCGGTGCCCGGCGGGGCCTGCAGGAACGGCGGGATGCCGAGATCCCGCCGCCGCGCCTTCACCAGCTCCACGGCGACGCCGGCGCGCTGGGCCACCTCGCGGTCGGGCATCCGCCCCAAGAGGTCGTGGTGGTGGGCGAGGGGATCGGTCGGGGCGGCGTCGGACATGCGCGCCTCGTATGGCGCCGCGTCCGGTCGCGCCGCTCCCGCGCGTACGGCCCGTCGCGCCGGCCGCGCCGTCCCCGCCCCCCGTCGCCCCGCCGACCCGAAAAACACCCTTTCACCCGGCTCCCTCCCGCAATACACCGAGCCGGTCATGCTCCCGATCCTCGCCCCCCTGCTCGCCGGTTGCGCCGCCGAGCTCCCCAAGGTCGACGCGCCGGCCGCCGAGCGCATCTTCGCCACCGACGCGCTGACGCCGGACGCCGCCGCCGCCTCCATCGACGCGGGCGCCGCCGTCGTGGCGCTGGTCGGCCTCGGCGATCTCGACGGCGACGGGGCCGCCGAGCTGGCCGTCCTGCGCGCCGACGACGCGCTCGTGTTCCGCGGCGCGGATCTCGCGGGCGCGTTCACCGCCGCCGACGCCTGGCTCACCCTCGACGCCGTCACCGGCATCCACCCCGGCGGAGACCTCGACGGCGACGGTCTTGCCGACCTCGTGGCCGGCGCCGCGACCGCCTGGGGCGTCTTCCGCGGGCGGGACCTCGCCGGCGGGACGGTCACCGTCGCCGACGCCTGGGCGCGCTTCACGGCGAGCGGCGACCACGCGGTGCGCGTGCTCGCGGGCGGCGGGGACGCCGACGGCGACGGCGTGCACGATCTCGTCGGCAGCGAGTTCGTGCCGGACGACCCGAGCCCCCACGAGGAGGTGCGCGTCTACTCGGGCGCCGGGCTCTCGTCCGGCGACCACGCGATCACCGACGGCATCGACGCCTACGGCTCGATCGTCGACGACGACGGCTCGACCGCCAGCGCCGCGCTGTTCGGCGACGTCGACGGCGACGGCCGCCTCGACCTCGCCACCGGCGGCGTGCGCGCCTTCGCCTCGGTCCACCTCGGCGCGTCGCTCGGCGGCTCGGCCTTCCTCTCCGACCAGGAGGTGCACGTGCACACCTGCGAGCCCGGCACCTGCACCCGCGGCGTGGGTGTGGGCGGCGCCGGCGACATCGACGGCGACGGCGTCGACGACCTCGTCCTCTCCGCGTTCCCCGACGGCACGTCCTGGGTGATCCCCGGCTTCGCGCTCGGCGAGGACGTGTACCAGACCCAGCTCGTCGGCGGCATCCTCGCCGAGTCCCGCGCGATCACCGGGGCGGGCGCGCTGGTCGGCCTCGGAGACCTCGACGGCAACGGTTTCGTGGAGGTCCTCGCCGCGGTGGGGGACGAGGCCGCGCTCCTCCTCGGCAACCAGGTCGCCAACCAGGACACCGTCGACGTGAGCGACGCCATCCACACCCTCGTCGGCTTCGCGCCCGGTGGCACGTTGCTCGTCGGCGCGCCCGGCGATCTCGACGGCGACGGCGCGCCCGACCTCGCGGTGGCCGACGCCGCGGGCACGGTGCACGTCGTGCGCACGCCCACCGCCGAGTAGGGTACGCCACAGCCGCGCGCGCGCCACGTGCGCTACGCTCGACGCATGCTCCTGTTCGCGCTCCTCCCCCGCGCCGACGCCGTGGAACCGCGCTGGGCGTTCGAGTCGTCCTACGACAACGTCGGCGAAGGCGACTGGTACCGCGACTACTACGACGACTACGCGCCCTACCTCAACGGCAGCGAGTCCTACGTGATGAGCGGGCTCCTCGCCATGTTCCGCGCGACCGGGGACCCGACCTACCTGGAGCGGCTGGTGTGGCACGCGGACGGCGTGCTCGCCCAACGCAACGACGCGCGCGGCGTCACCGACTGGACCGGGCTCGAGAGCCCCTGCTGGCGCGACATGTACTACACCGGCGGCCGGCCGTTCTGTTGGGTGCTCCACTCCGGTGTCATCATCGACCCGATGATCGAGTTCGCCCGCCTCGTCCAGGAGTCCGGCCTGGGTGACGAGGTCGCCTGGGACGGGCTCACCTTCGACGACAAGGCCGCCGCCTACGTGGCCGCCGCCGAGGAGACCGTCGCCTGGCACGACGCCGAGTGGTCCGACGGCGGCTACTACGTGATCCCCTTCGACGCGCGCTTCCTCGGCGACGAGGCCGGCGGCGCCTACCCGCTCAACTGCTCCAACGCGATGGGCCGCGCGCTGTTGCGCCTCCACGACGTGACCGGCGATCCCGCCTACCTGGACAAGGCCACCGCGCTCGCGGCCTACTTCCGGGACAACCTCGTCACGCGCGGCGACGGCTACGTCTGGCCCTACTACGGCGACGACATCATCGAGCTCGGCGAGAACATCTCCTACGGCGCGCTCAACACGAGCTTCGCCGCCATGGCGCACGCCCGCGGCGTCGTGTTCACCGACGACGACATGGCACGTTTCCGGGCCACGTTGCTGGAGAACATCGTCGTCGACGATCGGACGTTCTACGCCAGCCTCAACGGTGGGGACACCAACGTCTACGACTACCAGGCCGAGACGTACCATTGGCTCCAGGCCACGCCCGCCGATCCCGCCGTCTACACCGTCGTCCGCAACCTCTACGAGCTGGCCTACCCCGCCGCCGACAACACCTCCGGCACGCGCCTCGAAGGCTGGGCCACGCTCGCGGAGCACGAGCCTCCCGTCTGCGCCGCGACGCTCCCCGCGGCGTCGTGGACCGCCGACGGCGACGGTTGGTACACCGCGCTGCTCGCCGAGCCCACGGTCGAGGTGTCGGGCGGCCCCTGCTTCCTGCCGCTCCCCGTCGACGCGCCCGGCGCCGTGCAGGTCCGGTTCGGGGACGAGGACGTCGCCGACTGGCAGGCCACGGGCGGCGAGCTGGTCCGGCACGTGCCCGTCTACGCGGGGCAGACCCAACTCACGCTCGTGCACGACCCCTCGCTCGGGGCGCTCCGGGCCCGGGAGGTGCCGCCGGGGATGGCGCCGCGGATCACCTCGGCGGCACCGGCGCGCGGCACGGTCGGCACCGACGTGGCCTACGTCCCCACGGGTGAAGGAGACGCCCCCGTGTGGTGGTCCCTCGCGACGTTTCCCACCGGCGCGCGCGTCGACCCGGCCACGGGCACCCTGACCTGGATCCCGGCCGCCGACGGGGTGTACACCTTCACCCTCCGGCTCGAGAACGTCGTCGGCGACGCCACGCAGGCCTTCGCGTACTGCGTCGGCGCGGACTGTCCCGAGCCGGACACCGGAGGTGACACGGGGGGTGACACCGCCCCGGACACCGCGGGTGACACCGCCGACCCGGTCACGGACACGGCGGACACCCGACCCGAGGCCGATCCCCCCGCGGCCACGCCCGAAGCGCGCTCCGGGTGCGCATGTTCGTACACGTCGACCTCGTCTTCTCGGGGCAGGGGGGCTCCGCCCCCCCGCAACGCCCCCCCGGTCGTGCTGTTCGCCCTCGCCGCCGCGGTGAGCCTCGCCCGCCGCCGCGCCGCCGCGTCGCCGCCCCCCCTCCGGCACGCCCACGCCGCGCTCGTCGCCCTCGCCGCGCTGCTGGGCGGCTGCGGCGCCCCCGCGCTGCCCGCCGACACCGGCGCCCCCGTCGACACCGCCGCCGACCCCGACACCGCGGACCCCGACACCGCCCCCGACTCAGGAGACACCGCCCCCGACACCGGAGACACCGCCCCCGACACCGCCGACACCGCCCCGGACACCGACACCGCCGACACCGCGGACACGGCCCCCGACACCTCCCTCCCCGACGACGACCGCGCCGTCGCGGTCACCGCCGGGCAGGCGCACACCTGCG
Source organism: uncultured Enterobacteriaceae bacterium (assembly GCA_964457335.1). Taxonomy (GTDB): domain Bacteria; phylum Myxococcota_A; class UBA796; order UBA796; family SXON01; genus CAJBVW01. Next base: position 6,139 of record CAYWGD010000161.1, read on the forward strand.
CGCTGCTCGACGACGGCCGCGTCCTCTGCTGGGGCTCCGACACCTCCGGCCGCCTCGACGCCCCCGAGGTCGCCTTCGTGAGCCTCGTCGCCGGCTTCCACCACACCTGCGGCGTCACCGCTGCTGGCGAGCTCCACTGCTGGGGCGTGGACACCGACGGCCAGAGCACGGTCCCCGCCGGCACCTACGCCGCCGTCGCCCCCGGCTACCGCGCCACCGTCGCGGTCACGGCGGCGGGCGCGCTCTCGTTCTGGGGCTCGCCCTACGAGGGCGTCGCGCTCGTCCCCGCCGGCGACGACTTCGCCTCGGCCTCCTGCGGGCAGTACCACTGCTGCGCCGTGCACGCGACGGGGGAAGGGGAGTGCTGGGGCTACTGGGGGCTCAACACCGTCCCGGCCGACACCACCTTCCGCGTCATCGAGACCGGCGCCTACCACACCTGCGGCCTCACCGACGCCGGCACCGCGACCTGCTGGGGCTACGGCGACGACGGGCGCACCGAGCCGCCAGCCGACCCCCTCGTCGACCTCGCGTGCGGAGCGGTGCACTGCTGCGGGCTGCGCGCCGACGGCACCGCCACGTGCTGGGGTACCGACGACAGCGGCCAGGCCACGCCGCCCGCGGGCGCCACGTTCGTCGACCTCGCCGCGGGCGGCTACCACACGTGCGGGGTGTCTTCCGACGGCGACGTCGCCTGCTGGGGCAACGACGCCCAGGGCCAGGGCACCGTGCCCGCCACGCTCTGACCGGCCGCGGCCGACTGGCCCGATCAGCCCGCCGTCGCCCCGGCGCCCTGGCCCGGCTTGCTCGTCCCCGGCCGCACGTTCACGAGCACCGCGTCCAGGTCCACGAGCTCCCACGGCTTCCGGAGCACCCCGGCGAAGCCCGACGCCCCCGGGTTCGCGACGATGGGGTCGTTCGAGTAGCCGCTCGACACGATCGCGCGCACCTCCGGGTCCTCGAGGCGGATCTGCCGGACGGCCTCGGCCCCGCCCATGCCGCCGGGCACCGTGAGGTCCATGACGAGCACGTCGAAGGGCTCCCCGCGGCGCCGGGCGTCCCGCCACATGGCGATCGCGTCGGCGCCGTCGGCCACGAGCCGCGGCTCGTACCCGAGGGTGAGCAGGGCCTCGCCGAGGAGCTGGCGCACCTGCGGCTCGTCGTCCATCACGAGCACGCGCCCCGTGCCGCCGCGGAGCGTCGTCGCGCGCGGCTCCGGCGGCGGGGCGGGCTGGGACACGTCGGCGAGCCCCGCGGGCAGGTACAGGTCGAAGCGGGCCCCCGCGCCCGGCGTCGACGAGGCCGTGACGGCCCCGCCGTGCCTGCGCGCGATCGAGTACACCGTCGCGAGCCCGAGCCCGGTGCCGGTCGGCTTGGTGGTGAAGAAGGGGTCGAAGATGCGGCCGAGCACGTCCGGCGGGATGCCGGCGCCGGTGTCGGTGACGGTCACGACGACGTAGCGGCCCGGGACCGCGCCCGGCGCGTCGAGCCGGCGCTGCGGCTCGAGCGTCTTGTTGGCGAGCTGGACGCGCACCACGCCCCCGTCGGGCATGGCCTGGTCGGCGTTGATCACGAGGTTCTGGACCGCCTGCGCCACCTGCCCGGCGTCGGCCTCGATGGCCCACAGGTCGTCTTCGACGAGCAGCTCGAGCCGTGAGCGCGAGCCCTGCATCGCGAAGGACGCCGACTCGTTCACGAGCGCCTCCAGCGCGACGGGCTGCCGCACGGGTTTTCCGCCCCGCGAGAACGTGAGGAGCTGGTGCGTGAGGCGCTTGGCGCGTTCGCAGGCGGCCATGGCGGTGCGCAGCCGGTCGCCCACCGGGCGGCCGCGCTGCTCGTGCGCGATCGCGAGCGAGACCGACGCGGTGATGCCGGTGAGCAGGTTGTTGAAGTCGTGGGCGATGCCCCCGGCGAGCACCCCGATCGACTCGAGCTTGCTCGCCTGGAACAGGGTCTCCTCGTGCCGGCGCCGCTCCGTCACGTCGAGCCACGTGCCGGTGATCCCCGGCTTCCCGCCCTCCGGCGGGAGCAGCGCCGCCTGGTGCAGGAACCAGCGCCACGCGCCGTCGGCGCACTCCCAGCGGTACTCGGCGATCATCTGGCCGGTGACGCGCATCTCCTCGAGCCGCGCGAGCACGCTCGGCCGGTCTTCGGGGTGGATGCGGTCCGTCCAGAAGGTCGGCTCCGCCACGAAGCGCTCGGCGGCAAAACCGGTGATCCGCTCCACGTTGGGCGTGACCGACGTGATGCGGGCGTCGGGGTCGAACAGGCCGCCGCAGACGACGATGGGGACGGTGCGCAGCACGAGCTCCATCCGGTCCGCCACGGCGCGCACCTCCTCCGCCGCGCGCCGCCGCTCGGCGAGCGCCAGCGCCTCCATCCGCCGCTCGTGCTCGCGCTGCTCGGCCTGCCGGAGGAGCTGGGCCTGCCGCTCCACCTCGCGCGTCTTCCGGTAGAGGTCCAGGAAGACCGCCACCTTCGACCGCAGCACCGCCGGGTGCACCGGCTTCACGATGTAGTCCACGGCGCCGACCTCGTAGCCGCGGAACATCGCGTCCGAGGTCGGGTCGTTCCCCGTCACGAAGATGATCGGCGTGCGCGCGGAGCGCTGGCGCTGCCGCACGAGCGTGGCGGTCTCGAACCCGTCGAGCTCGGGCATGCGCACGTCGAGCACGATGACCGCGAACTCGTTCTCGAGGAGCGCGCGGAGCGCTTCCAGGCCGGAGCTGACGGTGACGATGCGGGCGCCCAGGCCGTCGAGCAGGCTCGCGAGGGCCAGGAGGTTCCGCGGGTCGTCGTCCGCCAGCAGGACGTTCGGGGCGTCATTCATCACGGGTGGCTCCTACCTCGTGCAGCAAGCGGGTGAAGGAGGGGGGCTCGGCGCTCGGCCCGGACGGCGCTCATCGGAACCGCCGGTACACGGGCCCGCCGTCGACGGCGCGGAGGTCGTCGACGCGAGGCATGCCGTCGAGTCGGTCGGCGTGCCCGAGGACCAGGAACCCGAAGCGGACGAGGCTGGCGTGCAGCGTCCGCCACGCGCGGGCGGCGAGCTCGGGCTCGTAGTCGGGCAACACGTCGCGGCAGACGATGGCGTGGAAGGTGTTGTGCGGCTCGTCGGCGGCGAGGTGGTGGACCGCCACGCAGGCGCGCTCCAGCAGCCGCGGGTCGAGGCGCACCCCGCTCCCCCCGTCCACGCGCCAGCGCGCGAGCTCGTCCCGCGCGCCCGACGCGCGATGGTTCTCGGCCCACTCGTCGAAGTCGGCGTCGGGCCACTCGCCGGCGCGGCACTGGGCGAGCACGGCCTCGCTCATCGCCGTGGCCCAGATGCGGCTCCGGTCGAGGAGCCCCTCCTCGGCGAGCACGATCGCGAGGGCCCACACGTCCGCGCCGCGGGCGCAGCCGGGCACCCACAGCCGGACGTGCGGCCAGGTGCGCAAGAGCGGCACCACCTCGCGCCGGAACACGAGCCAGGTCGCGGGCTCCCGGAACAGGGCCTCCTGCCGGCACGCGAGGCAGGCCACGAGCGCGTCGCGCCAGCCCGGGTCGCGCACCACCAGGGGGATGAGGTCCGCGGGCCCCTCGAACCCGTGGAGGTCCAGGAAGCGCCGGACGTGCCGACGGAACGCCGCCGGCCGCCAACGCCGGAAGTCGAGCCCCCAGCGGGAGGCCAGGGCCTCCTGCAGGAGCTCGATCTCCACCGGCTCGGTCGCCCGCTCGGCGTCACGCATCGGCTACCGGCTGATCCAGACGCGGAGCAGCGAGAGCAGGTGCTCCGTGTCCACGGGCTTCGGGATGTAGTCCGACGCGCCCGCGTCGATGCACTTCTCCCGGTCGCCCTTCATCGCCTTGGCGGTGAGCGCGATGATGGGGAGGTCGGAGAAGCGCGCGTCGTGGCGGATCGCGCGCATCGTCTCGTACCCGTCCATCTCCGGCATCATGACGTCCATCAGGACGATGTCGACCTCGGGGTTCCCGTCGAGGGCCTGCAGCGCCTTGCGCCCGTCGGTCGCGAAGCTCACGCGCATGTTCTGGCGCTCGAGCACGCTCGTGAGCGCGTAGATGTTGCGCATGTCGTCGTCGACCACCAGCACCTCCCGGCCCTCCAGGATCGGGTTGACCTGGTGGAGCTGCGACAGGAGCCGGCGCTGGGGCTCGGGGAGGTTCCCCTCGACCCGGTGCAGGTAGAGCGACGCCTCGTCGAGGAGCCGCTCGGGCGAGCGCACGTCCTTCACGATGATGGTGTCGGCGAGCCGGTGGAGCTCGAGCTCCTCGCGCTCGTCGAGCTCCTTGCCCGTGTAGACGATGATCGGCAGGTCGGCGTGCGCCTTCGCGCGCTTCACCCGCTCGATCAGCTCGATGCCGGGCAGGTCCGGGAGCCCGAGGTCGAGCACCATGCAGTCGAAGTGGCGCTCGTCGAGCGCCGCGAGCGCCTCCTCGCCCGTCGAGGCGATGAACGTGCGCACCTCGCCGCCGCCGAGGAGCTCGGCCACCGCGGAGGCGTTCACCACGTCGTCCTCGACGATGAGGAGGTGCTTCTCGCGGGAGTCCATGAACGCCCGGATGCCCTCGACGAGGCTCGTGAGCTGCTCGTGGCTCACGGGCTTCTCGAGCATCCCGCGGGCCCCGAGGCGCACCGCGCGCGGGGAGGGCTCGTCGGCCGTGAGGATGTGCACCGGGATGTGGCGGGTGGCCGAGTCGTGCTTGAGGCGGTCGAGCACGGACCAGCCGTCCACGTCGGGCAGGTGGATGTCGAGCGTGATCGCGCCGGGCTGGAAGCGCCGCGCGAGCTCGAGCGCGTAGTCGCCGCGCCCCGCCACCAGCGTCTTGAGCCCGTGCTCCCGGGCCACGTCCACGAGCGCGCGCGCGAACGCCACGTCGTCGTCCACGATGAGCACGCTCGGCTCGCCGGGCTCCAGCGTCTCGCGGTCGTCCAGGATCTCCTGGGCGGCGAGCGGGAGCTCGGAGAGGCTCGTCGGCGGGGGCGCGGGCTCCAGCTCGACAGGCGCGCGCATGGGCTGCCGCAGCTCGGTGCTCCGGCGGGCCGACACCGCGCCCGCCCCGGTGAAGGGCTGCGGGATGAACAGCGTGAAGGTGCTGCCGCTCCCGGGCGCGCTGGTCACGCGGATCTCGCCGCCCAACAGGTGCGCGATCTCGCGGCTGATCGAGAGCCCGAGGCCGGTGCCGCCGTACTTGCGGCTCGTGGTCATGTCCGCCTGCTGGAAGGCCTCGAAGATGATCTTCTGCTTCTCCGGGGCGATGCCGATGCCCGTGTCGCGCACCGAGAACGCCACCACCCGCTGCGCCGTCGAGAGCGTCGGGTGGTCTGGCGACCAGCCGCGCGTCGCGGTCTCGATCCGCACGGTGACACCCCCGCCGTCCGTGAACTTGAAGGCGTTGGAGAGCAGGTTCTTGAGCACCTGGTGGAGGCGCTTGGCGTCGGTCTCGAGCAGGTCGGGGAGCTCGGCGCCGAGGTGGATCGCGAAGGACAGGTGCTTGTCCTGCGCGAACTGGCGGAACGTGCGGTCCAGGTAGTAGCGCAGGTCGACGAACGTGATCTCGCCGATCTCCAGCGTCATCGTGCCGGACTCGATCTTGGAGAGGTCGAGGATGTCGTTGATGAGCGCCAGCAGGTCCGAGCCGGAGGCGTGGATTGTGCGGGCGAACTCGACCTCCTTCGCGGAGAGGTTGCCGCCGCCGTTCTCCCCGAGGAGCTTCGCCAGGATGAGCAGGCTGTTGAGCGGCGTGCGGAGCTCGTGGCTCATGTTGGCGAGGAACTGCGATTTGTACTTGGACGTGAGCGCGAGCTGCTCCGCCTTCTCCTCGAGCGCGGCCTTCGCCACCTCGATCTCGCGGTTCTTGTACTCGACCTCCGACTTCTGCTCCTGCAAGAGCCGCGCCTTCTCCTCGAGCTCGGCGTTGGTGTGCTGGAGCTTGTCCTGCTGCGAGCGCAACAGCTCCTCGGACTGCCGGAGCGAGGCGGCCTGCTGCTCGAGCCGCTCGTTGGTCTTCTTCAGCTCCTCCTGCTGCGCCTGGAGCTCGTGGGTGAGCGACTGGCTCTGCTTGAGCAGCGCCTCCGTGCGCATGTTGGCCGCGATGTTGTTCATCACGATGCCGATCGACTCGGCCACCTGGGAGAGGAACGTGAGGTGGATGTCCGAGAAGCGGTTGAAGCTCGCGAGCTCGAGCACCGCCTTCACCTGGCCCTCGAAGAGCACCGGCAGGATGATGACGCTCCGGGGCTCGGCCTCGCCGAGCGCGGACCGCACGCGGATGTAGCCGGGGGGCACGTCGTCGAGCAGGATGCGGGTGCGCTCCACCGCGCACTGCCCGACCAGCCCCTCGCCGAAGCGGAAGGTGGGGAGCGGCTCGGGCGCGGTGCGGTAGGCGTAGGACGCGAGCAGGTGCAGGACCGGCTCGCCGTGGTCCACGTCCGCCGCGAAGAAGGCGCCGTGCTGGGCGGTCACGACCGGGGCCAGCTCCGAGAGGATCATCCGCGCCACCTCCACGTGGTCGCGCTGCCCCTGGAGCAGGCGGCTGAACTTGGCGAGGTTGGTCTTGAGCCAGTCCTGCTCGGTGTTCTTCTGCGTGGTGTCCCGCAGGTTGCGGATCATCTCGTTGATGTTGTCCTTGAGCGCCGCGACCTCGCCCTGCGCCTCCACCGTGATGCTGCGCGAGAGATCACCCTTGGTGACGGCCGTGGCCACCTCCGCGATGGCGCGCACCTGGGTGGTGAGGTTGGCGGCGAGCTGGTTCACGTTGTCCGTCAGGTCGCGCCAGGTGCCCGAGGCGCCCGGCACGCGGGCCTGGCCGCCGAGCTTGCCCTCGATGCCCACCTCGCGGGCCACCGTGGTCACCTGGTCCGCGAACGTCGCCAGCGTCTCGATCATCGCGTTGATGGTGTCGGCCAATTCCGCGATCTCGCCCTTCGCGTCGACCGCCAGCTTGCGCTTGAGGTCGCCGTTCGCCACGGCGGTCACCACGCGCGCGATGCCGCGGACCTGGTTGGTCAGGTTGGCCGCCATGAAGTTCACGTTGTCCGTAAGGTCCGCCCAGGTGCCGGCCACGCCGGGCACGCGGGCCTGCCCGCCGAGCTTGCCCTCGGTGCCCACCTCGCGGGCGACGCGTGTCACCTCGCTCGCGAAGGCGTTCAGCTGGTCCACCATCGTGTTGATGGTGTTCTTGAGCTGGAGGATCTCGCCCTGGGTGTCGACGGTGATCTGCTTGGAGAGGTCCCCGTTGGCGACCGCGGTGGTCACCTCCGCGATGTTGCGCACCTGGGAGGTGAGGTTGGCCGCCATCGAGTTCACGTTGTCCGTGAGGTCCTTCCACGTGCCGGCCACGCCGGGCACGCGCGCCTGCCCGCCGAGCTTGCCCTCCGTGCCGACCTCGCGCGCGACGCGTGTCACCTCGCTCGCAAAACCGTTGAGCTGATCCACCATCGTGTTGATGGTGTCCTTCAGCTGGAGGATCTCGCCCTTCACGTCGACGGTGATCTTCTTGGACAGGTTCCCGTAGGCGACGGCGGTGGTCACCTCCGCGATGTTGCGCACCTGGGAGGTGAGGTTGGCCGCCATCGAGTTCACGTTGTCGGTGAGGTCCTTCCACGTGCCGCCGACGCCCTTCACCTGCGCCTGTCCGCCGAGCTTGCCCTCGGTGCCGACCTCGCGCGCGACGCGTGTCACCTCGCTCGCGAAGGAGTTGAGCTGATCGACCATCGTGTTGATGGTGTTCTTGAGCTCGAGGATCTCGCCCTGCACGTCGACGGTGATCTTCTTGGAGAGGTCGCCGTTGGCCACCGCGGTCGTCACCTCGGCGATGTTGCGCACCTGGGAGGTGAGGTTGGCGGCCATGGAGTTCACGTTGTCGGTGAGGTCCTTCCACGTCCCCGCGACACCCGGAACGGCCGCCTGCCCGCCGAGCTTGCCCTCCGTGCCGACCTCGCGCGCGACGCGTGTCACCTCGCTCGCGAACCCGTTGAGCTGATCGACCATCGTGTTGATGGTGTTCTTGAGCTCCAGGATCTCGCCCTGCACGTCGACGGTGATCTTCTTGGAGAGGTCGCCGGTCGCGACCGCCGTGGTCACCTCCGCGATGTTGCGCACCTGGTCGGTGAGGTTGGCGGCCATCGAGTTCACGTTGTCGGTGAGGTCCTTCCAGGTGCCGGCCACGCCGGGCACGCGGGCCTGTCCGCCGAGCTTGCCCTCCGTGCCGACCTCGCGGGCCACGCGGGTCACCTCGCTGGCGAAGCCGTTGAGCTGATCGACCATCGTGTTGATGGTGTTCTTGAGCTCGAGGATCTCGCCCTGCACGTCCACGGTGATCTTCTTGGAGAGGTCGCCCTTCGCGATGGCCGTCGAGACCTCGGAGATGTTGCGCACCTGGGCGGTCAGGTTGGCGGCCATGGAGTTCACGTTGTCCGTGAGGTCCTTCCAGGTGCCGCCGACGCCCTTCACCTGCGCCTGCCCGCCGAGCTTGCCCTCTGTGCCGACCTCGCGGGCGACACGCGTCACTTCGCTCGCGAAGGCGTTGAGCTGGTCGACCATCGTGTTGATGGTGTTCTTGAGCTCGAGGATCTCGCCCTGCACGTCGACGGTGATCTTCTTGGAGAGGTTCCCGTTCGCGACGGCGGTGGTCACCTCGGCGATGTTGCGCACCTGGGAGGTGAGGTTCGCCGCCATCGAGT
>CAYWGD010000162.1:0-14800 GCA_964457335.1 uncultured Enterobacteriaceae bacterium
GGCGGCGGCGGGCCCATCCCGGCGGGTCCGCCCGGCCCCCCACCCGGCGCGCCCGGCCCCCCGCCCGTCGCGCCGACCGGGTCCGCCCCGGCGCCGATGGCGTCGGCGCCGTCGGGGTCCACGATCTCGGACGGGTCCTGCGCCGCCGTGAGCGCGTCGAGCTCCGCTAGGTCGATGCCGCCGCTCCCGTCGGTGTCCGCGGCGGCGAACGCCAGCCCCTTCCACGCGACGCGCGCGTACTCGGCCTCGGAGATGAGCCCGTCGTGATCGCGGTCCACGCGCGCGAGCGCCGGCGCGAGGGCCGCCTCGCGGGACCAGGGCTCCTGTGCACACGCCAGCAGGAGCCAGATCACTTGTCCGCCTCGAAGTAGCCGTGCTCGCGGAGCTCCTTCTTCAGCGCGGTCGACAGGGGCTTGGAACCGCGGGCGGAGGGCGGCGGCGCCAGCGACGCGAGCCAGGTGACCATCGCGTCGCGCACCCCGGCCTGGGCGTCCGCGTCCAGCCACTCCGACGCGGTGAAGGCGGGCCCCGGCAGCGGCGCCGTGCGCAGGCGCTCCACGGCGGTCGCGTCCGCGGAGCCCACCCCGTACCAGACGAGCCGGCCCGCGGCGGTCCGCGCCCCGACCTCGCGCATGCCCGGCCCGCCCTGGGTGAAGGCCACGGCGCGCCCCTCGAACGGCTCGCCGCGGAGCGCCGGCAGGAGCGAGACCCCGCGGGCCCCGGCCGGCGGCTTCCCGCCCGCGAGGTCCACGATCGTGGGCATCACGTCCACGAGCTCGACCAGGCCGCTCACGCGCCCGCCGCCCCGCTGCCCGCCCGGGAGGCGGGCCATCAGCACGACGTGGCTCTCCTCGTCGCCCACGCCGCAGCAGTGGTTGAAGAGCCCGTCCTCGCCGAGCTGCTCCCCGTGGTCCGAGAACACGATCACCGTGGCGCGATCGAGGATCCCCCTCTGCTCCAGCCCCGCCATCAGGAGCCCGAACTGCGTGTCGGCGTAGGCCACGCCGCCGTCGTACACGTGCCGGACGTGCTCGAGGTCGGCCTCGGTGGCCGTCAGCACGGGCCCCGCCGCCTTGGAGCGCTCGAGCACCTCCGCGCGCGCCGCGGGCGAGCGCGGCAGCGCCGCCCGGCCGATCACGTCGTGGAAGATGCGCAGGTCGGGGAGGTAGGCGCCGTCCACGAGGCGGTCGGTGGAGCTCCGCACCGCCACCTGCCCGACGCCGCGGTAGCTCGCGTCCGCGATCGCGTAGCCGTAGGGGGTCGGCTTCAGGTAGGGCGAGTGCGCGTCGTAGCCGTGCACGAAGAGCAGCCAGTCGGAGCCCGCGCCGTTCGCGTCGAGCCACGCGAGCGCAGGGGGCGCGGTGTGCCAGAGGGAGCCGAAGTCCTTCACGCTCTCCCAGGTCCCGAAGCCGCGCCCGATCTCCATCTCGGGCGAGAGGTCCCCGCCCGCGACGAACGCGCCGCTCCGCCAGCCGTACGCGCCGAGCACCTCGGCGAGCGTGGGCATGCCGTCGATCCCGGGCTGTCGGCCCTCGAGGTTCTGCTCGCTCGGGTAGCGGCTCGTGAACAGGCTCGCGTGCGAAGGCGCCGTCGTCGTGGTCTGGGAGTAGGCCTGCTCGAAGACCACGCCTTCTGCGGCGAAGCGGTCGAGGTTGGGCGTGAGCCCGTCCGGGTTGCCGTAGGCGCCCAGGCGGTCCGCGCGCAGCGTGTCGAGCGACACGAGCACGACGGGCGCGCCGACGGGGTCGGGCGGAGGGGGGGCGCATCCGGCGCCGAAGAGGCCGATCACGAGGGGCGACACGGCGCCGGAGTGTACACCCGCTAAACTCCCGCCGTGCGCCGCCGCCTGCTGTTCGCGCTGGTCCCCCTCGCCGCCCTGCTCGGGCTCGCCGAGCTCGCGGGCCGCCTGCGCCCCGACCCGCACGCCGCGGACCTCGCCCGCCTCTACGAGCCCGACGCCACGCTCGTCGCCGGCGACAGCGAGCGCTCCACCGCGCGCCCGGAGCTGCACGCGCAGTCGTGGACGATGCCCGCGCCCGGCTACCGCGTCGCGTTCGTGGGCGACTCCACGGTGTGGGGGCAGCTCCCGGACACCTTCGAGCAGGGCCTCGTGGTGCCGGGCGCCGAGGTCGAGGTGCTCAACTTCGGCATCCGCGGCGCGGCCAGCGACCGCGCGCGCATCGCGGCCGCCGCGGCCGTCGAGCAGGACCTCGATCTGCTCGTCGTCTACGTCGGCCACAACGAGGTCACCGAGGCCCGCCTCAACCCGTTGTCGCTGCGGCCCTTCTGGCAGCGGGCCCTGCTGACGGGGGTGCTGCGCTCCGGGACCGCGCGGCTCCTGGGCCCCGCGCTGGATCCCCTCCGCGCCTCGCTCGCCGCGGCGCCCGACACCCTGCGCGCGACCGGCGACGCCGTGGCCCGCCCGCTGGGCGCGGAGGAGTGGCCGCCCGTCGCCGCGTCCTACGCCCGGAACCTGCGCGCCATCTGCGACAGCGCCGACGTGCCCGTCGTGCTCGTCGAGCCGATCTCGTCGCTCGTCAACCCCGGCGAGGCGCCCGACGGCACCACCACCGTGCTCCGCGACGCGATGATGAGCGGCCTCGGCGCCGCCCGCCTCGGCGACCCCGACGAGGCGCTCGCCTGGGCGGAGCGGCTCGCCGGCTACTACCCGGACTTCGGGCCGCCCCACGCGCTCCGGGGCGTGGCGCTCCTCGGGCTCGGACGGCGCGCGGAGGGCCTCGCCGAGCTCCGGGAGGCCCGCCGCCGCGACGCGCAGCCCACGCGCGCCACCGAGGACCACTGGTCGATCGTCCGCGAGGTGGCCGCCGAGTGCGGCGCCACCGTGATCGCCACCGAGCCCGGGTTCCTCGCGGACCCGCGCTACCTCTCGCTCGAGGACCCGCTGTTCATGGACCGCGTGCACCCCACGCTCGCCGGGAACGTGCTCCTGGCGGGGGTCGTCGCGGCCGGCGCTCCCCTCCCCCCGGGCGCCGCGTTCGATCCGGCGCGGGTGACGCTCACCCCCCCGACCGACGAGGCGAGCCGCGGCTGGAAGGTGGTCGACGAGTTGTGGCGGAGCCCGCCGTAGCCGCGATCAGTCGAGGCAGGCCACGAAGACGATCCCGGCGTTCACCGCCTCCGGGACCTGCCAGTAGCCGCGCAGCGCGGGGTCGTAGGCGATCGCCTCGACGTGCGGCACCGCCGCGAACGGCACGTCGAGCGGCGTCGCCTCGGCGATGCCCTCGACGCCGGACTCGCCGAGATCCAGCTCCCACGTGCGCTCGTAGGTGCGCACGAGCAGGCGCGTCCCGTCCGGCCAGAGGTCCGCGGACGTGACGAAGCCGCCCTCCTCCACCCCCTCCGGGCGCGTCGGGAACGCGCCGACGAGCCGCGGCGCGGTGGGCACGTCGGGCTCGGTCGCGTCGACGACGTACACCTCCGAGTCGCCGCTCCCCTGCTTGGTCAGGAGCACCGGGCTCCCGTCGGGCGCGAGGAACATGGCCTCCACGTTGCGGGGGCCCTCCGCGTACACGAGCGGGAAGCGGTCCGGCGTCACCGTCGTCTCCAGCCCGTCGGCGCCGACCTCGGGCTCGGGCACCCGGTAGAGCACGACCTCGTCGCGCTCGAGCCGGTTGTCGCCCACGTCCGCCACCCAGAGGCAGTCTCCCCCGTCCGGGTCGGCGGCGTCGCAGGGGCCGATCGCGAGCGCCTCCCAGTCCACGTTCTCGACCCCGTCGAGCGTGAGCGCGCCGAGCGAGCCGCCCGTGGCGTCGACGGCGTAGAGCGCGGCGTCGCCGCCGTGGTCGACGTGGAGCCACAACACCCCCGGGTGACGCGCGGAGGCCGCCACGCCGGACACCTCGTCGCGCTCGGCGTCGTCGAGCGTGCCGACCTCCACCGGGGCCGCCCAGGTGGTGCACGGCGGCGGGGGCGGCTCCGTGCCCGTGGTGTCGCCGGTCTCCGCGGTGTCCGGGGGCGCGGTGTCCCCGGTCTCGTCGGGCGCCGTGTCGACCCCGGAGCTGTCGCGCTTTCCGGCGGTGTCGTCGCCGGGCTCCTCGACCGACACCTTGCCGGGGCCGACGCACGCGCCCAGCACGAGCACCCCGGAGCGGAGGAAGCGGAGGGTCGCCGGCGTCATCGGGCCGCAGCGTAGCGCGGCCGGAACGCGACCGTCACTACTTCGACTCGGGCTCCATGCCCTCCACCACCACGGGCTCGGACTGATCGGGAAAGCGAGCCCCGAGGTCGATGAAGTGCCCCGAGCGCTTCGCCTTCGTCTCCAGGTAGAAGCGGTTGTAGGGGTTCGGCGGGAGCAGGTGCGGCAGCCGGCCGCTCACCTTCACGCCGAGCTGCTCCAGCTGCTTGATCTTGTTCGGGTTGTTCGTCATGAGCTGGATGGAGCGCACCTCCAGGCTCGCGAGCATGTGGGCGGCGATGGCGTAGTCGCGCTCGTCGTCACCGAAGCCCAGCGCGAGGTTGGCCTCGACGGTGTCGAGCCCGCGGTCCTGCAGCGCGTAGGCGCGAACCTTGTTCATGAGCCCGATGCCGCGGCCCTCCTGGCGCAGGTAGAGCACGATCCCGCGCTCCATGCCGCCGATCTTGGTCAGCGCGGCCTCCAGCTGATCGCGGCAGTCGCAGCGCAGCGACCCGAGGGCGTCCCCGGTCAGGCACTCGCTGTGGAGCCGGGTGGGCACGTCCTCGCGGCCGCGCACGTCCCCCTTCACGATCGCGACGTGGTCCTTGCCGTCGCGGTTGTTCCAGAACGCCGCGATGCGGAAGTGCCCGAAGCGCGTGGGGAGGTCCGCCACGCCGACGAGGCGCACGCACACGTGATCGGTGCCCATGCCGGGGCACTCGTGGTCGCGGTCGCGCTCGACCAGCTCCTCGAGCTCACTCATCCGCTCCTCCTCCGGCGATGCGCCGCGCGAGATGCCGGCCCGCCCGGAACGCCGCCTCGACGCCGCCCGCGGGATCGAAGGCCTCGCCCGCGATGCCTATCCGGACGCCACCGGGGAGCGCCACGAGGTACGGCGCCGCGAGGCCCGTTCCGCGGTCCATCCGGGCGTAGCGCCAGCGGTGCGCGATGGCGACGGAGGGGCTCGCGGCCCAGGCGCCGAGTTGCGCGCCCGCCTCCGCGACCAGCGCGGCCACCACCTCCTCGGTGGGGCGCTCGACGTTGGCGGCGCTCCACGCCGGCCGGGCCTGGAGCACGAGCATCCGCGCCCGCGGCGTCGCGCGCTTGGACGAGTCGTGGGCGACGAGCTGGAGCGGCCCGCCGTCCGGGTAGTACATCTGGGCGTCCAGCGCGTCGTCGGGGCCCGTGTAGCGCGCCATGACCGTCCAACAGGGGTGCGTCGCCACCGCGCCGAGGAGCGCGCGGCCCGTCGCGAGCGACGGGACGTCGGCGATCAGCGCCGCCCCCTGCTCCGCGGGCAGCGCGAGCACCAGGGTGCGCGCGGCGTGGGTGGTGCCGTCCTCGGCGTGGGCGGTGACGACGCCCTCGCCCGGCTCGACGCGCACGATCCGCGTGGAGGTGCGCACGTCGAGCCCGCGGGCGAGGTGCCGCGCGAAGACGTTGATGCCCTCCACGAACGCGACCCGCCGCGACCCGGGCGCGAACGACGCGGGGTGGCACGGGCTCCCGCGCCCCGACACCAGCCGCGGCCAGCCGGGCACGCGCGGCGCGTCGACGCCGTCGATGGCGGCGAGCAGCTCCGGGTCCGAGCCGTGCAGGAAGGAGAGCCCGTGGTCGACGGGCTGCCCTTCCACGCGGCGGGTGGCGCACCGACCGCCCACGCCGCGCCCCTTGTCCACCACGGCCACGCTGGCGCCGGCCTCCACGAGCGCCCCCGCGCACGCGAGCCCCGCGATTCCCGCCCCGATCACGAGCACGTCCGTCAAGCCGGCCTCCGAGCCCGGAAGCCTACGCACCGTGGGGGCCGTGACGAACCCGGTCCTGCGCTCATCGGCCGAGCGCCGCGTCGATCGCCGCCAACACGACCGGCACCTCGTCGAGCGCGTTCGGCCAGCTGGGCGCGAGCCGGAGGTGGTTCTCGGGCGCGGAGACCACGATCCCGGCGGCGCCGAGCGCGCGCTGGAGCGCCTGCACGTCCACGCCGGCGGGCGCGTCGACCGAGAGGATGCCGGAGCGGGCGCGCGGGTCGGCGCTCCGGAGCGAGCGGAAGCCGCGCTCCACGAGCCCCGGCTCGATCGCGTCGTGCCAGCGCTGCACGTGCGCGAAGATGGGCTCGACGCCGATCGCCTGCACCACGTCCACGGCGGCGCCGAGGGCCGCGAGGCCGGCGCTGTTGGCGGCGCCCCCCTCGAACACGTCGGCGCGCGCCTTGAACGCGCGGTCGTAGTCGAGCGGCGCGGCGCCGAACAGGAAGCCGAAGGGCTCGTCGTAGGAGGTCCAGCCCGCGAGCCGCGGCACGAGCGCGGGTCCACGCTCCGGGGCGACGTACAGAAACGCGCAGCCCTCCGTGCCCATGAGCCACTTGTGGCTCCCGCACGTGAGGTAGTCGATGCCGACGGACACGTCGATCGGCACGACGCCGACGGCCTGGATCGCGTCCACGAACAGCTCCGCGCCGTGCGCGCGGCACAGCCGGGCGATGTCCGCGAGCGGCATCGCGAGGCCGGTGGAGAACTGCACCGCGCTCACCGCGACGAGCCGCACCCCCGCCCGGAGCGCCGCTTCGAGCCGCGCGAGCCCGTCCCCCGCCGGGTCGCCCCCGCGGCCGAAGCCGGCGAGCGGCAGGCGCACGATCTCGAGCCCGAACGTCGCCGCGGCCTGCCGCCACGGCGTCACGTTGGCGGGGAACTCCCCCTCGAACAGGACCACGCGGTCGCCGGGCTTCCACGGGATCGAGAAGGCCACGTCCACGACGCCGGTGGTCGTGTTCGCCACGAGCCCGACGTTTCCGGGCTGCGCCCCGACGAGCCGCGCGAGGCTCGCGCGCAGGGCCGACCGCTGCTCCAGCCACCGCCCGACCGCCGCCACGCCGAGCCGCGCGTAGCTCTCGAGGTTGTCCTCCACGGCGGCGCGCACCGGGGCGGAGACCGGCGCGATGGCGCAAAACGCGAGGTACGAACGGGCGACGAGGTCCGGGAAGAGGGACCGGTCGCCGAGGCGCGGCGTCATGGGAGCTCCGGGTGCGGGCCCCTCTATCGCGGCGGGCGCGCCTCCCGACGATCCGCGCGCGCGGCGGACCGGGCGCACCACGAGCCCGCGCCGAACGGCCCCGCGGTCCGTAGATTCGAGGTGTCGGAGGCCGTTTATACAGCTTCCATGGAGGTTATCCTGCCCCTGGCCCTCGCGCTCCTCTTCTCGTGCAGCGACGCCGACTCGACCCCGGGGCCCCGCGGAGAGCCGCTCAACGGGCCCCTCCGCCCCTCCCCGGGGCTCCTGCTCGTGGACTACCGCGCGCTGGACGAAGGCCCCGACGGCGTGGCCATCGTGGACGCCGACCCCTCTTCGCCCGAGTTCGGCCAGGTGCTCCAGCGCAAGGAGCTCGGCGAGGGCGTGGTCCCGCACCACCTCTACTTCGATCCGGCGGCCCGGAACCTCTGGACGACCACGCTCGGCCCTCCCTACCTGTTCCGGCTGAACCTCGCGCGCTCGATCGACGGCGTGCCGCTGCTCGGGCCGGCCGAGCCGGTGGACGTGGGCGAGAACCAGGTGGCGGAGGACATGTGGTTCACCGCCGACGGCGACGAGTACTACGTCACCTTCCTCGGCGGGCACGGCGGGCCGCAGGACGGCAGCGTCGGCCGCTTCGACGCGCGGACGGACACGCTCGTCGAGGAGATCCGCCACTCCCCGGACACGCCGCTCCTCTGGCCGCACGGCATCTCGGGCGACGAGCGGCGCGGGATCCTGATGGTCGCGTCGAACGCGCCGGACGACGTCTCCCTCGGCACCGGCGAGACCGTCACCGCCATCGACCTCGACACCTTCACGCCCCTGCGGTCGTGGACCGTCGAGGCGGGCTCCGCGCCGGTCGAGGTGATGCTGCTCCGCGGGGAGGGCCTCCCGCCGCACGCCATCGTCACGACCATGCTCGGCGGCGACGTGTGGGTGGCGCCCTGGGACGAGGCCGCGGGCACCTACGGCACGTTCGCGCGCGCCGTCGAGGGCGACGACCAGGGCGTCTCCTGGCCGCTCGAGCTCTACGTGAAGAGGAGCCCCGAGGGCGAGCCGGAGCTCTACGTGAGCTTCGCCCAGCCCGGCGTCGTGAACGTGTACGGGCTCGACGCGCTCCCGGAGCTGCCGCTCCGCCGCACCCTGCCCGCCGCGCCGGGCGCGCACCACCTCTCCTTCTTCGAGAGCCGCGGCCGGCTCGTGATGGTGGTGCAGAACAACCTGATCGCGCTCGAGGGCATGGACACGGGCACGCTCACCGCCGTCGACGCGCTGACCGGCGAGGTCCTCGGCGTCGTCGACCTCCCGACCACCGACGCGATGCTGCCCGAGTCGATCGAGTCGGCGTGGGGCAGCGGGCACGACCTGCACCACTGACGGGTGCCGGAGCCGGGGGCACACTTCCTGCGCGCCCGCGGGCCCCGGCGGGCTACTCGCAGCCGCCCGGCACCACCTCGCGCGTGTCGACCGCGGCGGAGGAGGCCGGCCCGTTGTCGGCGACCCAGGTGATGGTCCCGCCGACCTCGCCGCTACGGGTGCACGCGTCGCGGAGTTGCACGAGCGCGAGGTCGAGGTCGATCGCCCCCGCCCCGGGCGACGTGTAGGACACGGGGTTCCACCACGTGCCGGCGTTCCACTGCTTGAACGCGATGGTCGCGTCGAACGCCAGCGTGCCGGTCGAGGGCTCGTAGCGGCCCGGTTCGACGATCGTGGCCCACTCGGCCATGTGGTGCTCGTCGTCGAGGTCGACCGCGAAGCCGCGGACGCCGAGGATCCCGGAGCCCAGGCCCTCCCGCCCCTGCACCGACGTGGACCGCGTCATGTCGCGGAGCTGGATCTCGTCGTCGATCCAGGTGTTCCGCCAGGCGTAGTCCGCGCGCTCGGTCACCGGCGTGACGGCGAGGGTCGCGGTGTCGCCCGCGACGAGGAGCCAGCTCACGAGGAGCTCGTAGTGCACCGAGGTGTCCGCCTGGAACGGCAGGTCGCACTCGACCGAGTCGCAGTCGAGCTCGATCGCCACGTCGATGGGCACGCGCACGTGGTCGGCCTCGACCTCGGGCTCGCCGATGGCCAGCGCGAAGTGCTCGAGCTTGTCGGCGTCGCCCGTGGCCTGCAGGTCGAACCCGTTCAGCAGCGCGTGGAGCTCCTCGCCGACCGGCGCCTCCGGGAGGATCACCTCGGTGGAGAACGCGATCAGCTCGCCCTCGGCCTCCTCGGCGTCGATCGCGAGGAGCGTCGAGCCGCCGAGGAAGGAGACGCCGGGCGCCACGACCGAGGTGTAGCGGGAGGCCCACGAGGCCGTGTCCGAGCCGGCGCCGGACGCGGCGGCGTGGGTCACGACGGCCGCGCAGCCGCCGTCGTCGCACACGAGCGGCCCCACGTGGTCGCCGAGGCTGTTGACGCGGTGGTTGTAGCCCCACACCTGGGAGAAGCCGCCCCAGACGACGGCGTTGTCGGAGACCGTGCCCACCGACTCGGTGAGCGTACGGGGGGGCGCGTTCGGGTCGCCACAGGCGACGAGCAGGAGGAGGAGCATGGGCGGTGGCCTCGGGCAGGTCTGGATGCAGGGACCGTGCCATCGCCGAAGATCGGCCTCATACGCAGATAGTTACACTATGTAACGCCCCGCTTGCGGCTCCGGCGCCGCGAAAGCCGAGCACGGTCCGCTCACGCCGCCCCCGACGCGCGCAACGACGCCTCGCGACACCCGCCGCGCCCGCCCCCCGGTTAGGAGCCGCCCCTCCCCGAGAAGGCCCATGATCTCCCGCTACAGCCGCCCCGAGATGGTGGCAGTCTGGACCCCCGAGCGCCGCTTCCAGGTGATGCTGGAGGTCGAGCTCCTCGCCTGCGAGGCGATGGAGGCGCGCGGCGAGGTGCCCGCGGGCACGGCCGCGGCCTGTCGGGCCAAGGCGGGCTTCGACATCGCGCGCATCGACGAGCTCGAGAAGACGCTCAAGCACGACGTGATCGCGTTCCTCACCAACGTGGCCGAGTTCGTCGGCGAGCCGGCGCGGCACCTGCACAAGGGCATGACCTCGAGCGACGTGCTCGACACGGCGCTCGCGGCGCAGCTGCGCGAGGCCGGGCTCCTCCTCCGCTCCGCGCTGGACCGCGTGCTCGACGTGCTGGAGGCGCGCGCCCGCGAGCACGTCGCCACGCCGTGCATCGGCCGCTCCCACGGCGTGCACGCCGAGCCGACCACCTTCGGCTGGAAGCTCGCCATCCTCTGGGACGAGCTCCGGCGCGGCCGCGAGCGGCTCGACCATGCGATCCGCGACATCTCCGTCGGCAAGATCAGCGGCGCCGTCGGCACCTTCGCGCACGTGGACCCCTCCGTCGAGGCCTACGTCTGCGCGAAGCTGGGCCTGGAGCCCGCGCCGGCCTCGAACCAGGTGGTCCAGCGCGACCGCCACGCCTTCTTCTTCACGGTGCTGGCGCTCATCGCGACCTCCATCGAGAAGATCGCGGTGGAGATCCGGCACCTCCAGCGCACCGAGGTGCTGGAGGCCGAGGAGCCGTTCACGCCGGGCCAGAAGGGCTCGAGCGCCATGCCCCACAAGCGGAACCCGATCCTCTCGGAGAACCTGACCGGCCTCGCGCGCCTGATGCGCGGCTGGGCGCAGGCCGCGACCGAGGACGTGCCGCTCTGGCACGAGCGCGACATCTCCCACTCCTCGGTCGAGCGCGTCATCGCTCCCGACGCGACCGTCACGTTGCACTTCATGCTCCACCGGCTGCACGGGCTCATCCAGGGCCTCGTCGTCTACCCGGAGAACATGCAGAAGAACCTGGACAGGACGGGCGGGCTCTTCTACAGCCAGCGCGTCATGCTCGCGCTCGTGGAGTCCGGGCTCTCGCGCGAGGAGGCCTACGCCCGCGTGCAGCGCAACGCGATGCGCACCTGGGCCGAGGGCGTCCCGCTCCTCGACCTGCTCCTCGCCGATCCCGAGATCGGCGGCGTCCTCGGCGAGCCCGCGCTCCGGGCCGCCTGCGACCCGGCCTGGTACGTGCGCCATGCCACGGCCATCCAGGAGCGGGTGTTCGCACGCCGCTGATCCGCGCCACCAAGGCTTGTTTTCACCCCGATCCGAGCTTTCGCTTGCCGATCGGTTCGAGGGCGTCCACACTGAGTGCGATGAGCATCCTCCTGCTCGCACTGGGCTGCGCCCACCAGGTCTCCTGGCAGGTCCAGCCCGCGCCGTCCTACACGCTCCCGTCGTGGGAGGTCAGCGTGGTGGCGGGCGAGCGCGGGTGCAAGCGCGTGGCCGACGAGCTGGCGAGCACGCTCTCCGCCCGGCCCGGCGTGCGCGTGCGGCCCGACGCCCCGGTGCGCCTCGAGGTGGTCCGCTGCGACGACGAGGTCGACACCACCGTGGAGCTCGAGTCCGTCTACCCGGGCCTCGTGTACAGCACGCGCGTCTACAAGGAGCAGCGCCGCTACGAGATGCGCGGCTGGGCGAGCGCGGAGCTGGTCGTCGAGAGCGCCGGCGCGCCCACGGTGCGCCTCACGGGCGGCGCCGAGCGCAGCGAGCGGAGCCCCTGGGTGAGCGAGGAGGATCTCGAGATCCCCCGGGCGCTCTCGCTCCGCGAGGCCGTCCGGCGCGACCTCGCGCACGACCTGGCCGACCAGCTGGCGCCGCTCCCGGCGACCATCCGGCGCACGCTCTACCGCGACCCCGAGCCGGGCACCGCCCGCCAGCTCCACAACCAGGCGGTCGACGCCGAGCGCGCCGGCGACCTCGACAACGCCCTGCGGCTGGCCAAGGAGGCCTACGCGGCCAACCCCACCGCCTCGGCCATGCGCTACATCGAGGCGCTCCAGGACCACGCCGTCGCGGTCGGCTACGCGCTCGTCGATCCGGACGCGATCCCCTCCGAGAAGCGGTAGGCGCGCCGACGGCCGTCGGCTCGTGCGCGCCGATCCGGTTAGCAGCGCGCCATGCGCGTCCTCGCTCTCTGCGGCTCCCTCCGCCCCGGCTCCTCCACCCGCAACGCCCTCGCGCTCGCGCTCGACGCGGCCCGAGCGGCCGGCGCCGAGACCGGATGGGTCGAGATCGCCGACCTCCCCTGGTGCGACGGCCGCCCCGTCGACGCCTACGGCCCCGAGGTCGCCGCCTTCCGCGCGGCCGTGTCCGGCGCGGACGCGCTGCTCGTCGGCTCGCCCGAGTACCACGGCAGCTTCACCGGCGTCCTGAAGAACGCCATCGACCTCTGCGGCCCCGAGGATCTGCGCGGCAAGCTCTTCGGGCTCGTGGCCACCGCCCGCGGGGACGCCGGCGCGATGAACACGCTCAACCACCTCCGGCAGGTCTCGCGCTGGGTGGGCGCCTGGGTGCTCCCGGCGCAGGTGAGCGTGCCCCGCGCCGCCGACGCCTTCACCGCGGACGGCGCTCCGCGCCGCGACGGCCTCGCCGACGAGCTGTCCCGCCTCGGCGCGGAGCTGGTCCGCTACGGCCGCCTGCTCGCCGCGGACCCGGGCCGGTCGCCCGAGTAGGGCCCCGCGCCAGGAGGGACCGGGGGGCGTTGCGGGGGGCGGCAAGCCCCCCGCCCCAAGACCTAGTCCCCGAACGACACGCCCACCGCTCGCGCGGCTCGCACGAGCTGGTCGTCGGGGCGGACCTCGCGGTTCACGCGCGCGGACTCGATCGGCACGCCGTCCACGATGCCGTTCTTGAGCGCGACCATCTCGCCCCAGCGATCGGCCTCCACGAGGTCGACCGCGCACACCCCGAAACGCGTCGCGAGCACGCGGTCGAAGGGGTCCGGCCCGCCGCCGCGCTGCAGGTGCCCCAGCACGATGACGCGCGTGTCGGTCCCGGGGAGGAGCCGCTCCACGGCGTCGGCCACGTAGCTCCCCGCCTTGCCGGCCCCGAGCACCTTCCCGTCCACCCGGGCGCCCTCCGCCACCGCGATCAGGCTGAAGTTCCGCCCGAGCGCCCGGCGCTCCTCGATCTTCCGCGCGACCCCCTCCGGCGTCCACGGGATCTCGGGCAGGAGCAGCACGTCCGCCCCGCCGGCCACGCCGCCGTTGAGCGCGATCCACCCGGCGTCGCGCCCCATCACCTCGAGCACGAGCACGCGGTCGTGGGACTCCGCGGTCGAGTGCAGCCGGTCGAGCGCCTCCGTGACGCAGTCCACGGCGGACTGGAAGCCGAAGGTCAGGTCGGTGGCGCCGAGATCGTTGTCGATCGTCTTCGGCACGCCCACGGCCTTGATCCCGTGCCGCTTCGCGAGGTCCATGACGATGCGCATCGTCCCGTCCCCGCCGAGCACCACGAGCCCGTCCAGGCCGAGGTCCTTCATCGCGGTGACGATCTCCTTGGAGCGGTCGGCCTCCGTGCCCGCCTGGCCCGGGAAGTGGAAGGGGTCGCCGCGGTTGGTCGTGCCGAGGATGGTGCCGCCGCGCTGGAGGAGACCCTTGCACGCGACCGGCGTGAGCTCGGTCACGCGGTAGGGCTTCACGAGGAGCCCGTTGAACGCGTCCTCGATGCCGACGAGCCGCCAGCCCTTCTTGCCGACGCCGTACTTGATGACCGCGCGGATGACGGCGTTCAACCCCGGGGCGTCGCCGCCGCCCGTCAGGATGCCGATGTTGCGCCGCATGGATTCTCCGGTGGTGGCCGGTCCTAGCCCGCGTGCGGGCCGGCGACGAGGGGCCCCCCGCCTGCTCCGGCGCCGCCGCCGCCCGGGATAGCCGGGGCACGGAGGCACGCGTGGGCGTCTGGCGGGGAGCATGGGAGGACGGCGTGGTCGTCGCGGGCGAGCCGCTCGTACTCTTCGCGAGCTGGGCGCGCGGCGAGCCGGAGCGCGGGCGCTACGACGACGTCGAGCTCGCCGCGTGGCGCCGGGCCGCGGTCGCCGCGCGCAGGCAGGGCGCGCCCGTGTGGGTGGTCGCGCACGCCGGGGCCCTCCCCGACTGGCAGATCGCCCGCGACGGCTGGCTCGACCCGGACGCGCTCGCGAACTGGGGCTGCTGGATCGACCGGCTCGGCCGCGCGCTGCTCGAGGCCGTGGACGGCTGGATCGCGCTCTGGGACCCCCTCGGCGAGGCCCGCTGGTACGACGCCGACGCCCGGCGGGTCGGCCAGGTCCTCCTCGACGCGCAGGCCGCGGCCTACCTCCAGCTCCGACGCGGCACGGGCGCCGCCGGCACCCCCGTCGGCGTCGCCGTCCCCCTCGATCCCCCCGCGTTCGCCGGCGTCCGCGGCCGGGTCCTCGGGCGGGCCCACCGCTGGGCCAGCGAGGCGTGGGTGCGCGCCGCCGCGACCGGCCGGCTGGAGCTTCCCTTCGCGCTCACCGGCGAGCTCCCGAACGGCACCGGCGCGCTCGACGTCGTCGTGCTCCTCGGCGATGGCGACGCGACCACGCTCGCAACGGGCCGCCGCGTGTTCGTGGTGGGCGACGCGGAGGTCGGGACCGCCGAGGTCCTCGGGCGAATCCGGGGGGGCTGATGGGGGGTCTGGGCGACCGTCCGGCGTCCTGCCCAGGAGGAGCGCCTCAGTCGCCGGGCGGCGAAGCGCCGCCCGCCACCGTCGGGGCCCGGTGGAGCGCCGGCGCAGCTCCGCTACGAGATCCAGCCGTAGCGCGGGGGGGGCGTTGCGGGGGGGGGGGGGGGGGGCCCCCCCCCCCCCCCCCCCCCCCCCCCCCCCCCCCCCC
>CAYWGD010000163.1:0-14780 GCA_964457335.1 uncultured Enterobacteriaceae bacterium
GGGGCGGGGCCCGGGGGGGGGGGCCCCGGCGGCCCCCGGCCCGGGGGGTGGGGGCCCGCGGCCGGGGCCCCCCCCCCGCCGGGCCGAGGCCGAAGGCCGAGCCCGGAGGGCGCCGACGGCGGCTCCGCCGCCGGGCCGCCCTACCGCCCCGCCACCTCGCGGATCGCCGACCGGTACACCGCCTCGACCTCGCCCACCACGTGCTCCCAGGCGTAGGTCCGCGCCTTCGCGCGCGCCGCCGCGCCCACCTCCGCGCGCCGCGCACCGAGGTCCCGCGCCTTCAGGATCGAGGCCGCCGCCGCCGAGGGATCGGCGTAGTTCGTGATGAAGCCGTTCCGCCCCTCGTCGATGAAGTAGCGGAACGCGCGGATGTCGTTGAGCACGGGCACCACGCCGGCGCCCATCGCCTCGACGACGGAGATGCCGAAGCTCTCGTACTCCGAGGGGAAGAGCCCGAGGTCCGCCGTGTCCACCGCCGCCGCGAGCTCGGCCTGCGAGACCTTCCCCCGGAAGATCAGCCGCTCGCCCAACCCCAGGGCATCCCGCTCGCGCTCCAGCCCGGCGACGAGCCCCGGCACGACCTCGGGCCCGAGCACCTCCGCGCGGAAGGGCCGCGGGTCGCGGTCGCGCACGGCCGCGAGCGCTTTCACGAGGTTGGACAGGCCCTTGTGCGTGTCTACGCGCCCCACGGTCACCCAGCGCCCCTCCACGGGGTGGCCGAGCGGCTCCCACGGCGCGAGATCCACGCCGTTCCGCAGGATCACCCCCTTCCCCGTGATCGCGCGGAACAGCTCCTCGTCCTGGTCGGACGTGTAGATGAGCCGGTCGACGCCCTGGAGCATCGCGCGCGTCATCGTGTGGAACCAGAGCTTCTTCGCGCGGGGGGCGAAGTCGGTGTGGAAGAAGCCCCCGTGCGTCGAGAGCACGACGGGCCGGCGGTGCCAGCGCTTCGTCGCGACCATCCAGTCCGCGAGGAAGTCGATCGCGTGCACGTGGACGACGTCGTAGCGGGAGGCGAAGCGCGCCACGCGCGCCGCGATCGGGTAGCGCGTGCTCCCGACGAAGGGCACGCGCCACACGTTCACGACGCCGTGCCCCGCAACGTCGAGGCGATCGTACGGGGGATAGGCCGAGCCGTCCTCGAAGGAGCGATCGAGCGTCACGACGTCGCAGGTGTGCCCGCGCCGCACGAGGTGCTCGGCGAGCCACTGGACGTGCC
Organism: uncultured Enterobacteriaceae bacterium; assembly: GCA_964457335.1. Lineage (GTDB taxonomy): Bacteria > Myxococcota_A > UBA796 > UBA796 > SXON01 > CAJBVW01. Next base: position 1,220 of record CAYWGD010000163.1, read on the forward strand.
GTTCGATCCCACCGATGTTGGGCCAGAAGACGCGCGTGACCAGGAGCACGCGCAGCGGTCGATCGTCGGGGGCCTGGGGCATGGCCCGTCGCGCCTATCCGGATAGGACGGCCGCTGGAGTCGATGAAGCCCTCTCCGCTCGCAGATCTCGGCTCCGATCCGGTCCGGCAGTTCCTCCTGCCGGCGCTCGTCGCGATCCCGCTCGCGGCCGCGCTCGCCTTCGGCGGCGTGCACTACATGGCGGCGCTCGCGATCGTCGCCGTCGGCGGCGGGTTGTTCCTCGCCAATCCGCGCGCGTTCATCCTCTCCTTCCTCATGCTGATCTCGCTCCGCAACTTCATCGCGGGCGGCGACCGCATGGCCGCGGGCGGCATCGACTTCGACCTCGGCGGCCTCGCGAACGTGCTCGCGACCGGCATCGGGATCGTCTACTTCCTCGTCCTCTGGAAGAACCCGTTCAAGGGCCGGTCGCTGACCATCCCCTACGGCGTCTTCCTCGGGCTCTTCGCGATCTCCATGTACTGGGCGCCCGACTTCCGCTGGGCCATCCGCTTCGTCACGCGGCTCTCGGCGCCCTTCTTCACCTACCTGATCATCAGCGACATGCTCGACCGGAAGATGGTCGGGCAGGTGATCAACGCGATGTACGCGTCGAGCGCCATCCCGATCGTCTACGGGTTCTACCAGTGGATCACGGGCACCGGCAACGACGTCACCGAGGGCTACAACCGGGTCAACTCGAGCTTCTTCCACCCCGCCCACTTCAGCATGTACCTGACGTTCCTGTTCTGCCTCGCGTACGCGGAGTTCCTCGACCCGCGGAAGCCGAACAAGGCGCTCCGGCTCATCTACATCCTGCTCCTCGCGGCGCTCGAGATCTCGACCTACACGCGCATCTCCTGGCTCGCGATGGGCGTGTGCTTCCTCTACCTCTCGTGGGTGTACGGGAAGCGGAGCTACATCGCCGCGGCCGCGGTCGTGGGCGGGTTCGTGCTGCTCGCGGCCGGCGGCGGCATCGTCGAGCGCTTCACGAGCGTCGGCGACGTGCTCGGCAGCGACAACATCTACGACCTCAACTCGAGCGTCGGCTGGCGGCTCTACTTCTGGGACGAGATCATGCGCCGCTTCTGGGACCGGCCCTGGTTCGGCTTCGGCGCGGGCTCGTCCGTCATGCTCGGGGTCGAGATCTTCGGGGTCGAGGCGGCGCCACACAACGGCTACCTCCGCGTGCTCTACGAGACCGGCATCATCGGCATGGCCTCGTTCCTCTGGGTCCTCGCGGTCATGCTCTGGCAGGGCTTCCGCCTCATCCGGAAGCGCCTCGACAACCGCCTCACCTTCATCTCGCACGTCTACGTGACGATGACGCTCACGTACGCGCTCCTGAACCTCACGGACAACATCCTCGAGTACTACGAGGTGGCCATCTACCAGTGGGCCATCCTCTCGCTCGTCGAGTACAACAACCTCCACGCCGCGCGCGCCGGGATCATCGAGCAGGCGGGCTTCGAGGAGGAGCTGGAGGCAGAGCCGGAGGCGATCGAGGAGCTCGCCGAGGTGGCCCGCGAGGTCGAGGCTACCGAGAACGCAGCTCCACCCAGGGCGAGCTGATCCCCCGCGTGTCGAGCCGCCACCAGCCGCCGCCGAGCCGCTTCAGCGCCACGCGCTCGGTGGGCTGACCCAGCGGATCCAGCACCCACGCCTCCGGCCGCCCCGCCCACTTCACGTCGACGAAGCCGGCGAGCCGCTCCAGCCGCGCGGGCCCCTTCCCGTACACGAGGGTGCCCGGCCCGCCGGTGCTCCGCAGCGTGCCGTCGCGCTCGGTGCGCCCCGCGAGCGTCAGCAATGCGCGGCGCGTGTCTCCGCCTAGCTGCCCACCATCCACGGACGCCAGCGAGATCGACGCGAAGTTCGCCACCACCGCCCGCAGCGCCCCCGGCTCCGGCGACCCCTGCTCCCGGTCGAGGATCGGCGTGGTCGTCCGCCCCACGATCGCCTGCACGGTCGGCGTGTCGACCACCCAGCGCCCCTCCTCCGGCCACCACCGCACCGGGGACGAACTCGGCGCCGCCGCGCTCGTTCCCGGCGGCACCTTCCCGAAGCTCGTCCGCAGCACGTTGTCGAGCGCCGACCGCCACGACACCTGCGCGTCGATCCAGAGGCTCGACGGCTCGGCGAGGTCGCGCAGGAGCCCGTCGGGGCTCCACCAGCGCACGAACCGCCGCGCGGGCGCCTCGACGGCCCCGCTCCGGAAGAGCGCCGAGGCCGTCGGCATCTGCGCCCACGACGAGAAGCGCCCAACGAGGTCGAGCGCGCCGCCCGGGCCGTCGGGCGCCGGGTCGAAGGGCCCGTGGGAGTACGCGAACCACATCACCGCGTCGAGGTCCTGCCGCGCGAGCAGCGACGCCCACACGAGCGGCGCCTCCTGCCCGTAGCGGTTCGGCCACGTGTGGTTCAGCTCGCTCATCGTGCAGGGCTTCCCGTCCTGGCACCACGCGAGCCGCTCCAGCGGCCGGCCGTGCATCGGCCGCTCGACGAGCGCGTGGTCGAAGAAGACGTTCGACTCCGCGATCGGGTCCCAGTAGAAGTGCAGGTCGACGATGTCGCAGGCCGCGAGCTGCGCGTCGGCGCTCGGCACGCCGAAGGACGTGTTGCACACGATCGGCGCCCGGAACCCCAGCTCCTCCCGCACGAAGCGCGCCATGTCCGCGTGGTGGGCGGCCTCGAGCTCCCCGTAGAAGCGCACGAGGTCCGCGGTCCGCGCGGCCGGGTAGAGCTCCGCCCGCCCGCGCATCGACGGCTCGCGGGCCACCGAGTCGAGCGCGAGCGTCTCGCCCATCTGGAGCCCGCCGCGGCTGTTCCCCTTCCACGCGGCGTTCAGCGCGGCGTCCGTCTTGTAGCGGCCCCGCAGCCAGGCGTTCCAGCGCTCGTCGAGCCTCGCGCGGTGCGGCCCGGGCAGGCGCTCCAGCATGCCGCCGCTCCACGCCACGAGCAGGCTGTCCTCGTTCGCGAGCTCGAACGCCGCCACGGAGGGGTCGTCCGCGTAGCGCAGCCCCGTGTAGGGGTTCGTGCGCCCGTACACCGCCTTCACCCACGCCTTCTTCGCCGCCGCGTACTCCTCCTCGAAGAACGCGACGTACTTGTGGCCGACCGGGATCCCGCCCGGCGCGGGCAGCCCCTCCTCCTTGCGGAAGCTCCGGAGCGTCCACGTCTCCAGGTACACGTAGACGCCCGCGTCCTTCAGCGCCGCGTGGAAACGATCCAAACGGTCGAGCATCTCCGGCAAGGCGACGGGCTCCCCGGGCTCCCCTCTCCGAGGGTTGAGCAGCGAGCCTTCGCCCTCGAAGTCCATGTGGTGCGGGCGGACGAGGTTGAAGCCCGCGTTCGCGAGGCTCCGCGCGTAGTCGGCCGCCACCGCGCTCTCCGGCAGCGCCCCCTCGCGCACGAGGTTGATCCCCCAGAAGCGCGCGCGTCCGCCGCCTTCCCAGGCGAGGTGCCCGTCCCGGACGACCACGCGGCGGTCCGCCGGCCCGGTCACCGGGAGCGCGGTCGGCAGCGGCGCCGGGAGCACGCCGGGGATGCGGAAGTCGTACCAGTCGGCGGGATCCCGGTCGGCGGTCGGCACCACCGTCACCGGCGGCGCCTCCGAGGTCGTGACCGCGAGCACCGCGAACGCCAGCGAGCCGCCGCGCGACGTGACGACGATCGACTCGATCGGCGCGTCCGGCCAGGACACGTCCACCGTGAGGAGCGAGGCCGTCAGCAGGTCCCCGCTGGCGTTCCAGCCGATCGGGAGCGGGTCCGCGTTGCGACCCGTCGCGCCCGCCCACGCCGGCCAGATCTGCTCGCCGACCATCCACTTCAGCGGCTGGGTGCGCCCGTCCGCGAAGCGGAGCTCCCCGTCCGCGGCGATGTCCCGCACCGCGAGGCTCCCCTGCCCCGCGGTCAGCACGTACACCGTGCGCGCGGACCGCCCGACCGGGACCTCCACCTCCGCCGGCGCGTTCTTCGCGTCCCCGCCCTCGAGCAGCACCGCGTCGGGCGAGGCCCCCGGATCGAAGTCCAGCGGCACCGGGGGCGCCCAGGGGAGCGTCTCCCTCAGCCGGAACACGGGCGCGGCCGCGCCGCCGAACAGGTCGTGGTTGCGCAGGTCGGCGAGGTCGACCGGGGCGTGGATCCCCGGGGGGCTCACGGGCGCGTCCATCGCCCGGCCCTAACCCGGGTGGCCCGGCGCCTCGTAACGAAACGTCGTCAACCGTAGCTGCTCCGAAGGCCGCAGGCGCACGCGCGTCGGATAGCCGGAGACCACCATGCCCCCCCGCCGCTCGGCCTCGCTCCCCGTCCTGCTCGTGCCCCTCGTCGCCGCCCTGACCGGCTGCGGCGGCCGCGACCCCACGCTGCTCGCCGACATGGGCGCGGTGGAGGTGACCGTGGACTACGCCCTCTGGGCCGACGCCGGGCCTGGGGAGACCAACGTGCTCCTCGCCCCGGCCGAGGGCTGCCCGACCTTCATCGGGGAGGCCACGCTCAACGGCGCGCTCCTCGAGGTCGAGGATCCCGGCCACACCGAGCACGGGAGCTACTTCTTCGTCCCGACGACGAGCTGCATCACGCCCCACTTCTGGGAGGGCTCGCCCGACATCGGGGCCGACGAGGCGCTCGAGCTGGTCCTCGCCGACGACTCCGCCACGTGGCGCGTCACCTCCGCGGATGCGTTCGTCATGGGCTACGCGCCCCCCACCGGCACGATCGCGCCCGGCGACACCGTCGTGCTCGACTGGTCCGGCCCGTCGGTGCCCCCCGACGTGTTCGTCGACACCTGGCACGCCGACCTCGGCGTCTACACGCCCTACGAGGTGCTGGAGGACGGCGACATCCAGCTCACCTTCCCGGCGGACCTCGCCCCCGGCGACTACCAGGTCGTCGTCGACACCCACAACGTGGCCGCCCCCGTCGACACGTGCGAGGGCTTCGCGTCCTGCGAGGTCACGGCCGACTACGCCACCCGCATCGACGTGGTGCTGGAGTAGGTCTGGGCAACCGCTCCGCGTTGCGGAGGCCTGGGTGGCTCCGCGGCGCGCGGGGTGGTTCCGGTGCCCTCCCGCGCGGCGCGCAGGAATCTTCGATTCGGGAGCACGAAACGGAGCGCCGGTCGCCGGTCGGGACGCGACATCGAGGGTATCTGCCCGATCGAGGCCCCATGGCGAAGGCGAGCTCCCCCTCTCTCCCCATCGGCGGGACGCGTTTCGTACGCGAGTGCGCGTACACGGCGGCCGAGTGGGCGCGCGCCCTGCGGTTCTTCGCGGCGCGCGCGGTCGACGGGGTCGAGCGGGTCGAGGGGGGCGTCTACCGCCGGGCGGTCCTGCACGACGGGGTCGTGGGCATCGTCGCGCTCGGCCTCGAGCCGGGCGAGCACCACCTCCGCGTCACCCTCGACGTGCCCGGCGCCGAGCTCGCGGACGGCATCCTCGCCCGCGCGCGGCGGCTCCTCGACGCGGAGGCCGACGTCGACGCGATCGCCGCGCACCTCGCCCGGGATCCGTGGCTCGCCCCGGTCGTCGAGCGGCACCGGCCGCTCCGCGTCCTCGGCGGGTGGAGCGGCTTCGAGATCGCCGCGCGGGCCGTGCTCGGGCAGCAGGTGAGCGTCGCCGGGGCGCGGACGCTCAACGGGCGGCTCGTGGAGCGGTGCGGGACCCGCCTGGGCGACCGCGGCGACCTGCGCGCGCTCTACCCCACCCCCGAGCAGGTGCGCGAGGCCGACCTCTCCGCGCTCGGGATGCCCGGCGCGCGCGCCAGGGCGCTCCACGCGCTGGCGGACGCCGCCCTCGCCGACCCGGCGCTGTTCGACGGCGCGGGCTCCATCGACGCGACCGTCGCCCGCCTCAGCACGATCCGCGGCGTCGGCGAGTGGACCGCCCACTACGTCGCGATGCGGGCGTGCCGCGACCCGGACGCCTTCCCGGCCAGCGACATCGGTCTCTTGCGCGGGGCGGCCGGCGCGTCGGGGCGGCCCACCCCGGTCGAGCTCCGCGCGCGGGCGGAGGCCTGGCGCCCGTGGCGGTCCTACGCGGCCCAGTACCTCTGGGAGGCGGACGCGGCGCGGGGGGTGTAGCGAACATCCGGACCGCCGGCCGGGTGGCGGCGCCCGTCGGGTCGCGGTACACCTCCGAAGGAGGTGCTCGTGAAGGCGAAGACGCGGGTACAGAGCGGAGAGTTCGACTTCGTCGCCGCCTGGGCGTGACCGAGGCGGCGCCGCGGCGGAACCACCGGGACGCGACCAGCGCGCTCCTCCGGGACTCCTTCGAGCCGCACACGCTGCGGCGCTTCCTGGAGCCGTGGTGCGGCGCGCCGGACACCGAGGGGACGGACGGGGACGGGCCGATCGCCCTCGCCCTGGGCGTGTGCAGGGACGCGCGCCGCCGCGAGGAGCTGTTCGCCGCGTTGTGGCGGGAGCGCCCGGAGCTGCGCCCGCGCATCGAGGAGGTCGCGGCGCTGTGGAGCGCTCCGACGGAGCCCGACGTCAACAGCACGCGCTTCCTCACACGAATGTGGGCGACGGAGCCACGCAAGACCCCGCCGCCGAGCGGCCGGTACGACGTGTTCATCGCCCACGCGGGCCGTGACACGGAGGCCGCGATCGCGCTCCACGTCCTCCTCGACGAGGCGTGCGAGGCCTTCCTCGACGCGCGGTGCCTGCTGCTCGGGGACGACTGGCCCACGGTCATCCGCAAGGCGCAGCTCTCCGCCCGGATGACGGTCGCGATCGTGCCGGCGAACGCGGGCGCAGCGAAGTTCTTCCAGGAGGAGGTGCTCCAGGGCATCCACCAGGAGCGCTCCGGGGTGGGCGACCATCGGCTCGTGCCCGTGTACCTGGAGGGGCGGAGCGAGGCCGACCCGCACCTGCCGACGGGCCTGCGGCTCCATCACGGCATCCGGGTGGAGGAGACCCGCGGCCTCAAGGGCGTCGCCGAGCGCATCCTTCAGGACCTGCGCGCCCTCGAGGCCGCGCACCCCCGACCGCCCTCCGCCACGATCGTCCCCGACTCGCCCTCCGCCGGCGTCGCCGAGGCCACGCCGGACGGGCTGCCCGGCCGGTACCTCCCGGTCGGCCTGGCCGACATCCAGGGCGCGCGGCTCGTCGACGACCGGCTGCTCGGGGTGCGCCGGATCCTCGTGCCGCTCGGCGCAGAGGGGCCCGTCGGGCTCGGGCTCGCGAGCACGCCGGCGCTCGCGCGCGGGGTCGTCCAGGTGCACGACGTCCTGGTCCTGCGGGGCCAGCGGCACGCGCTCGTCTCCCCTCCCCCCGGCAGCACGTTGTGGCAGTGGCTGGCGACACACGGCCCCTTCACGCCGCTGCGGGCCGTGCAGGTCGTGAAGGACCTGCTGGCGACCCTCCACGAGATCCACGCGGCCGGTCTCGCGCACGGCAGCCTCTGCCCGCGCTGCGTCTGGGTGGGCCCGGACGACCGCGTGATGATCGGCGCGCTGCCGGGGCCGCACGTGGACCGCGACGCGCGGGACCCGGAGGCCGCCCCGTGGCTCGCGCCGGAGTGCACGTTCGCGGGCACGTCGCCACGCCCCGCGTCGGACGTGTATTCGGCGGGCCAGATCCTCCGCGCCGCGCTGACGGCCTCGGCCCCGCCATGGAGTGACGCGGCGGGGGCCGTGACCGTGGCCGCCGAGGCCGCCGTCCTGCGGATCGCCGCGAGGGCCACGGAGCTCGCCCCTTCGGACCGGTACAGCTCGGCCCGCGCGATGTGGGAGGCGCTGGACGAGCTCGGGCGGGCGCTCGCGCCGATCGAGCAGGCGACAGCCCCACCCCCGCGACGGGCGCCGGCGCCTCGCCCGCCGCCTCCGCCGCCTCCGCCGCCCCGGCCCGCGCAGCCCCAGCCCGCGCGGCCCCGACCGGTCCCGGCGCCCCCGGCGCCCCCACCTCCCCGGGCGCCCGCTCCCCGGCCCGTCGAGGCCACGAAGAACGCCGTCCGGCGAGCGCGCGGTCGATCCCACGTGGCCCGAGTGGCGCTCGCCCTCGTGCCCTGGTACGCGAACCTGCTCGGATTGAGCGCGTACCTCGCGCTGGAGGCGACCGTCCCGCTCACCGCCTGGGTCGCCTGCGCGGCCGGGCATCACCAGGCCTGCAGGGCCGGGGCGGAGCTCGCCGCAGAGGGCTTCGTGCTCCGGCGGCCCGATGCCGTCCGGGCGCTCCGCCTGCACGAGCAGGGCTGCCTCCTGGGCGAGGAAGTCTCGTGCCTGCGGGCCGCCCAGGGACACCAGGAGGGCCGAGGGACGCTACCCGACGACGCGCGCGCGGCACGCTGGTACGAGCGTGGCTGCCAGCTGGACGACGCGAGGAGCTGCTACGAGGCGGGCGTCTCGCACCGGCGCGGGCGGGGCGTCCCGGAGGATCCCGGCGGGGCCGCGGAGCGGTACGAACGGGCATGCGAGCTCGGCTCCGCGGCGGGATGTAATGAACGCGGCTGGCTCGCCCAGAACGGCCTCGGCGTCTCGCGCGACGACGTCCTCGCCCGGGAGCTGTTCACGCGCGCATGCGAGCGAGGCTCGCTCACCGGCTGCGTGAACGAGGGCTGGCTGTACGCCAACGGGCGCGGCGTGGCACGTGACCCGGCGCGGGCCGCTCGGCTCTACCAGCAAGGCTGCTCGGCCGGGGTCGGCGCGGGCTGCGGCCACCTCGCGAACCTGCTGCTCGACGCGGACTCCGCCGCGCTCGCGGCCGACGAGGCCGTCGCGGTCCTCGGCCGGGCCTGCGACGCGGGCGACGCGGGCGTGTGCCGGACGCTGGGGATCCTCCACGATCGCGGCGCCGGGGAGGACGACGCCACGCTCGCCGCGTCGCGGTACGACCAGGCGTGCGCGCGGGGGCACGCCGGCGCCTGCGACGACCTGGCGGACCGGTACCGCGCGGGGCGCGGTGTCGAGCTCGACGCCGCGCGCGCCGCCTCGCTGTACGAGCAGGCCTGCGACGGGGGGAACGCACGCGGCTGCCACATGCTCGGCTGGCTCCACCAGGACGGGGAGGGCGTGCCGGTGGACCGCGTATACGCGGCCGCGCTGTACGAGCGTGCCTGCGACGCGGGGTTCGCGGCCGGCTGCGTGAACCTCGGGTGGTCGTACCAGCACGGCGCGGGGGTTCCGGCGGACCCGGCCTGGGCGGCGCGGCTCTACGAGATCGCTTGCGAGCAGGGGAACGCGGGCGGGTGCGAATGGCTCGGCACCCGGTACCACGCGGGCGAGGGCGTCCCGCGGGACGTGCTGCGCGCCGCCGAGCTCTTCGAAGTTGCATGCGACCGGGGGCAAGCCTCGGCGTGTGTGAACCTGGTGGGCCTCGGCGCGGACGCGCGGGGCGTCCCGCTCGACCGGCGCCGCGTGGCGGCGCTGTACGCGAAGGCGTGCGACGCCGGGCACGCGGCCGCCTGCAACAATCTCGGGTTCCAGTACCACGAGGGCGACGGCGTGCCCCTCGACGAGGCGCGCTCCGCCTCGCTCTACGAGGAGGCGTGCCACGCGGGGGAGCCGACGGGCTGCCACAACCTCGGGGTCAAGTACGAGACCGGCGAAGGCGTTCCGGCCGACGAGGCGCGCGCCATCACCCTGTACGAGATCGCCTGCGCCGAGGGGAGCGACGCCGGCTGCGACCAGCTCGGCCTCACGCTTGTCGACCCCGCCGAGCTCGGCGCGCCGGCTGAGACCTGCACCGACGCCTGACCGCTACGCGCGCCTCCGCCGCACCTTCGCGACGATCGCGTCCACGACGAGGCGATCGTCCGTGTCGAGCCCGAGCGCGCGGAGCGCCGCGAGGAACACGATTCCGCCCACGATCCCGGCCACGGCGACGACCACGAGCGGCCCGCCGGGGACGAGCCCGCAGGCCCACACCGCCGCCGCGCAGGGCACCGCGGCGAGGAGCGGGCGGAGGAAGGCGCGGTCGAAGGGGTGGATGCCGAGCGCGGCGTGGACCTGCCAGAGGCCGATCCCGTTGGCGGCCACCATCGCAGCGCCGTTCGCGATGGCGGCGCCGGTGACGCCGAAGCGCGGCATCAGGAGCAGCGAGAGCGCCACGTTGATCACGACGGCGGGGACGCCGTTCAGCAGCGTGGCGCGCTGGTAGCCGGCCATGATGAGCAGGTAGTTCACGCTCCCGACGCCGGTGCACAGGAGCTGCGCCGCGCAGGTGATCCGCAGCGCGGTCGCGGCGGCCGGCGAGCCGTTCGGCCAGAGCCCCAGCACGGCCTCGGGGAGCACGGCGCACACCACGAGCGGCGGCACCGCGAGCGCGACGGCCCAGCGGGTGACGGTGCGGTAGAGCCGCTCCAGCCCGGCCATGTCGCCCGCGAGCCGCCGCTCCGCGATGATGGGCGCGAACATGCCGTTCAGCGCGCCGAGTCCCACCCCGAACAGCGGCGCGAGCGTCGTGACGGGGCCGTACACGCCGGCGTCGGTCGTCGAGCGGATGCTCGCGAGCAGCACCTGGTCGAGCCAGGTGTAGGCCCCCATCACGATGCCCTGGAGCCACATGGGCCACGCGAAGGCCATCAGCGCGGCGAAGCCCGCCCCGGCGGCCACGCCCGCGGTCGGCCGCAACACGTCGCGGCGGAGGCGCAGCAGGAAGGCCACCGCGAGCGCCGCGCCCACGATCATGGCGCCCAGGTACGCGAGCATCACGCCGCGGATGCCGAGCCCGAAGCCCTGCGCGAGCAGCGCCACGCCGGCGAGCTGGGCGAGCGGCCACGCGAGGAACATCACGATCGCGCGGTGGGTGACGACCTTCCACCCCTGGCTCGCGCTCACCGCCACCATGCGGATCGCCGCGAACGGCAGCGAGAGCGCGCCGATCCGCAGCGCCTCCGCGGTGGCCGGCGACGGGTCGACCCAGCGCGCGAACGGCTCCGCGAGCGCGACGAGCCCGGCGGCCGCCGCGAGCGAGGCCCCGATCGTCCCGAGCAGCGCGCTCCGCACGGCCGCCCGGGCGGAGTCGGGCTCCCTGGCGGTCGCGACGAAGCGGATGACCGCGTTCTCCATCCCGAGCAGCACGACGAAGCCGACGAGCTGGAGCACGCGCTTGATCGCGCCGAAGAGCCCGTAGTCGGCGGTGCCGAGCACGCCGTTCACGTACAGGTCGAGGAGCACGAGCAGCGCGTTCCCCGCCAGCGTCGCGGGGAGCAGGAGCCCGGTGCCCCGGGCGATGGCCTTGACGTCGTCGCTCACGACCGCGTCTATCCGGAAACCGCGTGGTCCGGCGCACGTCCGGCGGGCGCTCGCGCGGCCGTTGCGGCGCGCGGACGCCCGCGACGGGCTAAGGAGCGGTCATGCCGCAGGCTCGCCGCGTCTGCATCGTCTGCTCGTCGGGCGGTCACCTCGCCCAGCTCCACTGCCTCGACGCCTGGTGGCGCCGGCACGAGCGCTTCTGGGTGACGTTCGACAAGCCGGACGCCACCTCGCTGCTCGAGGGCGAGCGCGTGTACTTCGGCCACCACCCGACGAACCGGAACGTGCGGAACATGCTCCGGAACGCGGCGCTCGCCGTGCGCGTGCTCGCGAAGGAGCGGCCCGACGTCATCGTGAGCAACGGCGCCGGCATCGCCGTGCCCTTCTTCTGGATCGGCAAGCTCGTGTTCGGCGCGAAGACGGTCTACATCGAGGTGTACGACCGCGTGGACTCCCCCACCCTGTCGGCGCGGCTCGTGGCGCCCGTGCTCGACAAGATGGTCATCCAGTGGGAGGACCAGCGCGCGTTCTACCCCGAGGCCGAGAACCTGGGCGCGGTCCTGTGATCTTCTGCACCGTCGGCACCCACGAGGACCCCTTCGATCGCCTCCTGCGCGCGCTCGACGCGCTCCCGGGGGACGAGCGGATCGTGATCCAGTCGGGCTACTCCACCTACGCGCCCACCCGCTGCGAGGCGGAGAAGATGATGGCGTTCGACCGGGTGCAGTCGCTCATGGCCGAGGCCCGCATCGTCGTCACCCACGGCGGCCCCGCCTCGATCATGCAGGCGCTCGCGCACGGGAAGGTGCCCATCGTCGTGCCGCGCCAGTCCGCCTTCGGCGAGCACGTGGACGACCACCAGGTCCGCTTCGCGCGGCGCATCGGGGACCGCGTGCTGGTGGTGCTCGACATCGCCGACCTCGCGCCCACCATCGCGGAGTACGACCGGCGGGTCGCCGGGCTGGGTGGCGGGAGCTTCGGCCCGGAGCGGGCGCGGGGCTTCGCGGAGCGCCTGGACGCCCTGTGCGAGGGGCTGCTCGGCGGAACGTCCGGCGTGGTACGGTAATCCCGCATGAACGTCGCGATGCCGGAGTCCCTCGCCGAGGGCCGCTTCCGACTCCTCGAGGTGATCGGGGAGGGCGGAATGGCGACGGTGTACCGCGCCTTCGACCTCCGGCTCCAGCGCCCGCGCGCCATCAAGGTGCTCTCGCCCGCGCTCGCGCAGCGGCCCGCCCTCCGCAAGCGCTTCCTCGCCGAGGCGCAGACGATGGCCAACCTCGAGGAGAGCCGCGTCGTGCGGATCTTCGACATGGGGGAGGACGGCGAGCGCGTCTTCATCGTGATGGAGCTCGTCGACGGCGGCTCCCTGCTCGACCGCGTGCGTGACTACGGGCCCCTCCCCCCGCGCATGGCCGCCGAGGCGACGATCCAGATCTGCGAGAGCCTCCAGGCCGCGCACGACGCGGGGGTCATCCACCGCGACATCAAGCCCCACAACATCCTGCTGACCAAGGGCGGCGAGATCCGCGTCACGGACTTCGGCATCGCGCAGGTGCAGTCGGACGACGGCGACGGGATGACCAAGACCGGCGCCGTCATGGGCACCTGGGGCTTCATGGCCCCCGAGCAGAAGTCGAACGCGAAGTCGGTCGACGCGCGGGCCGACGTCTACTCGGCGGGCGCGACGTTGTGGGCGCTCCTCACCGGGAACACGCCGCCCGAGCTCTTCATGGCCGAGGCCGAGCCGGGCATGCTCGACGGGCTCCCGGAGGAGCTCGCCGAGGTGGTCCGCCGGGCGACGCGTTACCGCCGCGAGGACCGCTACGTCTCCGCGCGCGCGATGGCCGAGTCCATCCGCGCGCTCGTGCCGATGCTCCCGGAGGATCCCGAGCTCACCGTGCCGCTCGTGCCGCCCACGCTCGAGAAGAAGGCGAAGCCCCTCGACACGATGCAGCAGTTCGCCTCGGAGCTGTACACGGGCTCCGAGCCCGGCGCGCAGGCGACCATGGTGCCCAACATCGCGGGGAGCGCGGACCCCACCCGGGTCGACCCCGTGCCCCCGGAGCCCGCCCCGCGCGCGCCCGTGCCCATCACCGGCGGCGACTCGCTCGTGACCCGGGCCCCGGCCCCCGCTCCCCCCGCCCGCACGGGCCCGAGCCCGGTCGTGATCGGCCTCGCCGCCCTCGCGGTCGTCGCCGTGCTCGGCGTGGGCGGCCTGGTCGCCGGCGCGCTCCTCTTCCGCGGGAACGGCGGCGACCCGGCCACGCCCGGCGACCCGGCCACGCCGCCCGCCGCGACCACCCCCGCCGCCGCGAGCCCCGCGGCGCCCGCCCCCGCC
>CAYWGD010000164.1:0-14616 GCA_964457335.1 uncultured Enterobacteriaceae bacterium
GCTCCTGGACATTTGCCTGGTCGGGGTGAGTCCCCCCAACGTACAAGGACACCCGCCCGCCCGCGGGTCGATGCTCCGCCGAAGCGCTCCGGCCGTCGCGGGCGGGGGCGCCCGGCTCCGCTACTTCCGCCCGTCCAACGCGAACAGCTGCACGTTGGCGACGGCCACCCTCTCCCCCGGCTGGGAGGCGGCCACGATGGCGCGCAGGGCATGGAAGTAGGCGAGGTGGAGCTCGCGGATGCGCTCGAAGTCGGCGTCGGACACGGTGAAGACGTTGTAGGAGAACTGCCCGGGCACCTCCTGCTCGATGCGCTCGGCGGCCACGCGGGTCCAGTGCGCCTTGAGCCGGCGGCCGATGTCCGGGTGGCGCCGGGTGTCGACCGCCAGCGCCTCGACCTGCCAGTGCGTGCCGGTCCACGCGACCTGCCCGGTGTCGACGAGGAAGCCGAAGCAGCGCTCCTCCTCCTCCGGCGGCATGCCCACGCGCGCCGCGATCCAGCCGGGGGTGTGCACCGGGAGGCGCCGGTAGTCCTCGAGCTCGAGCGCGCGGACGATGGCCTGGGTCCAGGGGAACTCGGCGGCGCCGCGGCGGCGCGCCTCGAGCCGCGCCCAGAGGTCCGCGAGCGACGGGAGCGCCGCGGGGTCGACCAGCGCCGCGATGAGGTCGACGACCCGCACGCTGGCCGCCTCCACCAGGCACAAGAAGTCGGCGAGCCGCGGCTGCGTCTGCCCCGAGAGCCAGCGGGACAGCGAGTACCGCGAGAGCCCGCTCCGCCGCGCGAGGTCGGAGATGGAGGTGCTCCCGCGCAGGTCCTCCAGGAGCCGCGCGACCGCCTCCGGCGAGGCGGCGTCGAGCCCGTCCAGCCAGGCCGGCGGCCGGCCGTAGAAGCGCGCGAGCGCCGCGTCGAGGTCCACACCGGCTCGCCGGGCCGCCCGCAGGGTCTCCGCCGCGGTCGGGCTCCGGCTGCCGCTCTCCCATGCGTACGCGACGTTGCTGCGATACCCGAGCCGCCGCGACCACGCGACCTGCGACCGGCGCCCGCGCAACGCGACGAGCAGATCCCGCGCCACCCGTTCGAAGTCCATGCGCGCACCTTAGCAGTTCTGCACGACCCTGCGGCGAGTCGCGTGAGGCTTCGTGCGGAACCGCGCTTGCATCAAGCGTCCGGTGGAGGCACCCTGATGCTGTCCGGAGATCCACGTGCGCCTCCTCGCTCTCCTCTCGCTCCTCCTCCCGGCTTGCGGGCTCGTTCCCGGGATGGGCGGCCAGGAGGGGGAAGACCTCTCCGACTCCGGCATCGCCGACTCCGGCACCGGCACCGACAGCGGCTCCGACAGCGGCTCCGACGACACCGACGAGGTGGACAGCGGGGACACGGCCTACGAGCCGCCCTTCACGGGGCCGTTCATCCTCGACGCCATGGACGGCAGCGCGAACGCCGACCGGTGCACGGGCACGATCGAGCTCGCGATCGACGGCAGCGCCCTCACGGGCAGCGGCACGTGCACGTTCGCGGGCGCGCTCGCGACGAGCTTCCCCGACGGGGTCGGGGTGACGGTGGAGGGCACCGTGGCGGGCGACGGCGCGGTGAGCGGGCTCGTGCAGTTCGTCACGGGCGCGTCCGGCGAGCTTGCGTGGACCGGCACGGCCACGTCCTCGATCATCGTCGGATCCTTCGGCGGCGACCTCGACGGCACCACGCCGATCAGCGTCTCGGGCAGCTTCGACGCCGCGCGCTGATCCGGCGGAGACGCGCGAAGGCCCGGGCGCTCGAGCGAGCGTCCGGGCCCCGCCGCACGCGGCTAGTCCGCGCGCACCGTGAGGTCGATCGAGGTCGAGCCCCCCACCTCGAGCGTGCCGAGGTCCCAGGTGAGCGTGCCGCCCACGTTGGAGGTCGGCGCGGGCGTCGCGCTCTCGAAGGTCACGCCCTGGAGCACGTCCACCACCGTGACACCGCTCGCGTCGGCGTTCCCGGTGTTGGTGACCGTGATCGTGTACGACACGTCGGTGGCGGCGACGGCCGTGACCGCGTCGGCGTCGTCGGAGACCTCGGCGGTCTGGTCACTCGTCACCGACGCCGTGTTGTCGACGCTCACCTCGACCGGGGAGGTGCCGATGGCCTCCTTCAGGATGGTCAGGACCGGCGCGGCGGCGACGCAGACCGTCTCGGTGTCCTCCTGCGAGCCGAACGAGGTCTCGACGGTGGCGGTGTTGACCACGTCGTTGAACGTGCCCTCGCAATCCGCCGGGTCGAAGTCCCCAGCCGGGTTCAGGACGGCCTCGTAGGTGAGCACGATCGACTCGCCGACGAGCAGCGTGGGGATCGTCCAGGTGATGAGGCCGGCGGCGTAGGCGCCGCCGTCGCTGATGTTGTCGAACGACTGGAAGCTCGCCTCGTCCACGTCGTCGGTGACACCCACGTTCTCGAGGTCGACCTCGCCGGTGTTGGTCACCGTGATGGTGTAGGTGACGGTGTCACCGGGCGCGTAGACGTCCGCGTCGGCCTCCTTGTCCACGGTGAAGGCGGGGACGAGCACGTCGTAGGGGCACGTCTCGCTGGTGTCGGTGCTCACCTCGGCGCCGGTCTCCGCGCTGGTCCCGGTGGCGGTGGCGCCCGCGTTGGTGTCGATGGGATCGGGGTCGCCGTCGGGTGTCACCGAGACCACGAAGGGGAGGTCGATGCAGGCGCCGGCCTCCAGGGTGGGGATGTCCCAGGTGACCGTGTGATCGACGTTGTCGCAGATACCGTCGGGCACATCCACGCTGCCCGAGTCGGCGGAGACGCAGGTCACGTCGTCGGGGAGCGTGTCGACGACGACGACGTCCGCGGCGTCGCCCGCGCCGGTGTTGCACAGCGTGAGCGAGTGGGTGAGCTCGGTGTCCTCGCCGGCGACGAGCGACTCGGTGGCGTCGCACTCCTTGACGAGCGTGAGGGCCGCGGGGTTGAGCACGACGGCCTGCCCGAAGCCGGAGTCGACCTTGTAGTTGCTCGTCGAGGACGCCCGCGTCACCCAGTAGGGCGAGAAGAACGTGCTACCGGAGCCGACGACGGTGAAGCAGAACTCGCTCACCCAGTGGTCGCCGCTCGAGAGGTCGTCGCCGCCGTCCCCGAGCGAGTTGAGCGTGGCCTCGTCGAAGTAGACCTGGTTCTCGAAGATCTCTTCCGGCGCGGTGTCGGTGGTGTCGACGCCGGGGATGCCCGCCTCGATGGAGCCGGGGTCGGCGCCGTCCGTGTCGTAGTAGTAGAGGTTCACCTCGTCGAGGCGCAGCACCGCGGCGTCGTAGTAGGCGTTCCCGATGAGCTCGTAGAGGCCCTGCGCGCTCGACTGCCGATACTTGGACCGGATGCACACCTCCTCGCCCTGCTGCAGGTTGAGGGAGTCGGGCGCCGTGTCGAGCCAGTCGAGGTCGTTCTGCTTCACGCCCGCGCTGCCCTGCATCGTGACGACCTGATCGTCGTCGGCCACGTCGGTGGTGCCCTCGCGCAAGGTGACCGTGTACTGCTCCGTGTCGCCGGTGAAGGAGCGCCCCTCGCAGTTGGTGGAATCCTCGGGCGTGGCCCCCTGCACGTAGTCGGTCTTGTCGAGGTTGAAGTAGAGATCGTAGACGCCCGGCGCGAGCAGCCCGTCCTCGACGTCGTCGAGGTAGTCGATGTCGCGGACGACGCCCGACCCGCTGGGTGTGCCGGTGGTGGGGTCGTCGACCGTGAGGTCGTCGATCGTGTCGGACCCCGCGGCGTTGGTGTCGACGACGAGCACGTTTGGATCGGTGAGGACGGATGTCACCGTGATGCGGAGGTGGAGCGTGCCCTCCTCGGGATCGGCGTTGGACGACACCGGCGGACATCCGTCCTTGTCGTTCGGCGTCTTGCCGGTGGTCGGCTCGAGGAAGGTCGGCGTGGAGAGCAGCTCTACGCTGCTGGCGTGGGCGACCGGGACCACCCCCCACAGCAGGAGCGAGGCGACGAAGGGCCTGGGAAGAAGAGACACGTGTTCGATACCCCCCATTCCCAGGCTAGGCGCCGGATGGGGCCGAGGTACGGGCGCCGAGCGTGGCCTACGGGTTGACACGGACTCCCGTGTCAACCTCGGCGCGCGTGCCTACTCGGGCGCGGGCGCTTGCTCCTCCACCGTCCTCGCGAAGAGCAGGTGGTCCTCCCACACGCCGGCGATGCGGACGTAGCGGAGGCCGAGCCCCTCCAGGCGGAAGCCGCACTTCTCCGCGACGCGCACGCTGCGCACGTTCCGCGGGATGATGTTGGCTTGGACCCGGTGCAGCCCGAGCTCGCAGAACGCCACGCCCAGGAGCGCGGTGACACCGAGCGTGGCGATCCCCTGCCCCGCGACCTCCGCGTTCACCGACCAGCCGGCGTAGGCGTTCTGGAACGGGCCGCGCGCGATCTCGTTGAGGTTGAAGAAGCCCCCGAAGCGCCCGTCGGGGAGCACGCCGACGCCCTTCCAGTGGTGGCCCGAGCGGTGGAGCGAGAGGACACGCTCGAAGAGGGCGTTCCAGGTGTCCCCGGGCGGCCGGAGCGGGGACCACGGGGCGTGCAGCGGCTCGGACAGGGCCATCACCCGGATGAACTCGTCCCGGTCGGCTTCGTCGAGCGCGCGGAGGCGGAGGCGCTCGGAGGCCGGCCGCTCCGACACCGCGCCTACGCCACCCGGCGCGTGCACACCGCGCACTTGGACGGGTCTCCGCGGTACACGGCGGTCTTGGCCTTGTAGCAGCCCGCGTGGAAGTACTGGCCGCAGGTGTGCACACACTCGACGCGCACCTTCGGCTCGACGGGCAGCCCGCAGATGCCGCAGGGCACGGTGGCGGCGACCTGCGGCGCCTGCTCAACCTGCTGCAGCTGCTTGGGCGGGAGCGGCTCGACCGCGCCCCACCACGCGAGCCAGCCGGTGAACACGCCGAGCATGCCGAGGATCAGCCCGGGCACGCTCTCCTGGTACACCTTCAGCACCTCGGCGCCGGTGAGGAGCACCGGCGCGAGGAACGCGATGATCGTGATCATCAGCTGGAGGAAGAGCCCGGTGGCGACGATGCGGATCTGGTTGCCGCGGCCGCCCCAGGCGTGCCGCGCGAAGCTCGTGCAGAAGAGCCCCATCGCGAGGCCGGGGAGCGACACGACCAGCAGCGAGCGCTCCTGGGAGAGCGCGATGCCCCAGCCCACGGCCCAGGCGAGCACGAGCGTGAGCGAGCCGAGCAGCGCGAGCGTGCCGGCGCCGGCGTAGTCGTGCGTCTCCGGGTAGTCGGGCGGCTGCTCCATGACGCCGCTGCCCGTGGGGGGCTCGGGGAGGAGGTAGACGAGCTCGCCGTTGACCACGCCGAGGTCGGAGAGCTTCTCCTCGTCGCCCATGAGGCGGCCGCGCGCGCGGAGCCAGTAGAGGCGCCGGCGCCCATCGTCCCAGTGGGAGTCGAGGCCCGCGTCGCGCGCCACGCGCTGCGTGAGGTCGCGCGCGGGCAGGTACGTCGGCACCTGCAGGTCCAGCGTGAACGACTTCACGTCGATCACCTGGACGCGCACCTGGACGACGTTCTGCTCGGACATCGGCTACTGCGCTTCGACGGTGCGCTCGAGCTCCTCGACGATCTTCCCGAGGGGCTGGAGCAGGCGCTCGAACTTGTCGAACCAGCGGAGCCAGATCTCGTCGCCCTGGTCGGGGCCCGGGACCTCGGCGTTCACGCGGCGGACGAAGTCCTTGAACTTGTCGATGCGGTCGATGGTGTGCGGGAGCGGGTTGTAGAACTCGTGGGCGTAGTTGATGAGGGAGCCCGCGGTCCGGTAGAGCACGCGGTCGCTGGTGCCCTCCTCGATGAGCAGGAACTCCGAGGAGACGAGCGCCGAGTAGAACGCGAGGGTGCCGATCTCGAGCTCACGGAGCTGCGCGGTGCGGCGCAGGTTCACCATGATGTTCTTGTTGACGCGGATGAACTCGACCACGCGCGGCTTGAGGTAGGACTCGGCGGCGCGGGCCTGGCGGCCGGCGCGCGGCACCGGCAGCAGCACCTGCACCATGCGGCCCAGGCGCACGTTGATGCGGGTGAGCGCGATGGCGTCGGCGCAGTCCTCCTCGATTGAGTGGAGTCGCGGCGCCGAGAACTCGCGCATGCGGGCCTCGTTCACCTCGTTCGTGTCGAACTTCGGGCGCTTCGTGCCGTCGTCCGGGGACTCGACGTGGAAGAGCCAGAGCATGTACTCGCCGTCCTGACGCGGCACGTCGAGCGGCACCTGCACGGCCTCGGGGAGGAGCACGCCCTGCCCGAGCCGGGTGACGCCGTAGCCCGCCTGGATGACGGCGACGTACTTGTCCTTGCGCTGCTCGATCTCCACCTGCAGCCCCTGCACGATGCCGTGCCCGTGCATGTAGAGCACGTGCCGCTGCAGGTTCTTGCGGTGGTAGACCTGCTCGTCCGCGAGGTCCTTCGCGGTGAGGCACAGGCCCTCGAAGGGGCGGAGCCGGGAGAGCTGGAAGAAGTTCTTGTGGTCCACGGGCTATCCGGCGCGCGCGGGGGTCTGGCCCTCGGGCGCGAAGAGGATGGTGAAGGTGACGTGCGAGGGCTTCTCGTTGGTGACGATCTGTGCGATGCGTCGGAGCACGCCGGGGGCGCGCTCGCCGAACTCGCGGCGGAGCTCGGACATGGGCTGGAGCTCGAGCGCGAAGAAGGTGGTGTCCGCGCGGCCCTCGTCGACGAGGAAGCTCCCGGGCGGCTCGGCGCGCACGAAGCGCTCCTCGATGGTGCCGCCGCCCGCGAGCGTGGAGCGCCCGAGCACGAAGGCCCGGGGCTTCGAGAGCTCGCGAACCTTGACCGGGGCGTTCGTGAGGACGCGGATCATCTCCTCGACACCGTCGACGGTGCCGCGCGTGCGCAACAGCCGAATCGCGCGCCGCGTGAGGTCGCGCTGCTTGTGGATCGGCAGCGAGCCGTCCAGCTCGAAGCTCACCCAGCTCGCGATCCAGGGGAGGAAGCGCGGGTCGGTGGTCATCGGGTCGATGAGCGACGGCACCGTGTCGATCTTGTCGGTGATCGTCGTCATCAGGTGCTGGAAGATGAACAGGAAGCGCCGCAGGGCGTCGGCGTTGAAGCCCTGCACCTCGGTGGTGTGGACCGAGTCCAGCTTCTGAGGAGAGCCGGTCCCCCAACGGCGGGCGCTCACCTCGTCGGCGCGCACGATGTCGCGGCGGGTGGCGGGCACCGCGCCCTGGAAGATGCCCGGGAGGTAGCGGAGGTAGCCCCGGACCGGGATGTGCAGGATCACGCGATCGCGGGCCTGGAGCGCCATCGGCGGCCGGCCGTCGGGCGTCACGATCTCCGTGACGACGCTCACGAGGTCGTCTGGCGTGAAGTAGGATGCCGGGCTCCCGTCGGGGAGCACGCGCACGCCGCGGACGAACAGCGCCTCGCCGCCCACCGCGGGCTGGATCTCCACCGACCGCACGCAGCCGGGCTTCTCGCCGCGGAGCGCCTCGACGAGCCGGTACCCGACGGGGTTGCCGAGGTGCCGGTTGAGGTAGGTGATCGCGTCGCGCACGGGGTAGCCGATGCGGACGACGTCCTCGAGGTAGCGGTAGTCCCCGGTCGCGACCGCGGGGATCTGGCCACGACGGCTGACGGCGAGCTCGTTCACTCCTCAGCCTCCTCCGTCCGGATGCGCACGCGCCGGACGGCGAAGAGGTCGTGCTCGACGAGGAAGAGCTCCTTGACGCCCTCCCCCTCTTCCCAGCCGGGCACGCCGCGCCGACGGCGCTCGCCGCCCATGTCGTAGAGCGCCACGTCGACGACGTGCCGCACCTCGGCGATGCCCGACACCATGCGCGCGAAGTCCTGCGCGTAGAGCGTACCGCCGAACGGCCAGCCCTGGCCGTCGAGCCCGCCGACGTACGGATCGAGGAAGCGCTCGACCCACTTCTGCGCCGCCTCGCGGACCGCGAGGAGGTTGGCGTTCGGGCGGAGCCGCAGCGTGACGCTCACGTCGATGGGGAGGAACTGCGCGAGGCGTACCACCGGGAGCACGTTGATGAGGCAGCGGCGCTTGAGGTAGCGCTGCACGTGATCGCGGAGGCCCGTGGAGAGGAACGGGTCGGGGAAGAGCTCGCCCTCGCGGCGCCGCGGGAGGATGACCACCTCCACGGTGCCGTCGGCGCCGATCTTCCCGTCGCACGCGGCGCGGGCGACCTCGCCCGACGCCTCGGTCGCGATGACCGTGAAGTCGTTGCGGGTGACGGCGCGGTCGCGGCTCGTGAGCAGGCTCGGCGCGCGGCGGATGATCTCCTCGATCGTCTCCGCGTCGTGGCCGCCGCTGCCCGGGAGCAGGTTCTCCGCCTTGACCACGTCCGCGTAGCCCTCGACGACCGTGATCTCGCCGGCCGCGACGTTGCCCCGGTTGCCCGGGACGAAGCGATAGGTGTCGACCGTCACGTTCGCGGAGCCCACGGGGAGCATCTTGCCGCGGATGCCGTTGCCGAAGGTGAGCGTGCCCTCGACCGGGTCGGCCACGAAGATGCGCGCGTCCTTCTTGGCGGTGAGCAGCGCCTGCTCGTCCACGCGCTCCCACACCTCGGTGGTGCCGTCCTCGTGCTCGACCCACACCCGGATGTCGGGGAAGGCGGCCGGATCCTTGAAGATCCCCCGCTCACCCTTCCGGTGGTGCAGGAAGATCGGCGCCTTCCGGAGCTGGATCGACTGGTTCGGCACCCCGAGGCCCGAGAACTTCTCGGTGCGGACGGTCACGAGGTTCACCACGTCGACCGTGTTCAGGAGCAGGTGCGTGACCGGCGGGAGCATCGGCAGGCGGTCCACGCCGAAGTCGCTCGGGAGCGAGAAGCGCGCGCGGAGCCAGAAGCCGTCGGACACGAGGTCCGGCGTCTCGGGCAGTGGGAACTCGAGCGTGCCCGTCCCGGTGAGCTGGTACGGGGCGGCCTCGCCCTCCCCCGGCGCGTGCAGGCGGCGCCAGCCCCAGCGGCCGTGCTCGCGCGCCTCCAGCATCTCCCACTCGACCCGCACGCCCTCCGGCAGGTACGTCTCGCCGCGGGCGCGGAACGAGAGCACGTGCCGGCGTCCCGGGGGGAGCGGCCTGTCGAACTGGAGGTAGAGCGCCTGGTTCTCCTCCTTGATCTCGACGAAGGGGAAGAACGGGTAGTACTCGCCCAGGCGGCCCACCGCGCGCGTCAGGATGCGCGAGAGGCGGCGGTTGTGCTCGCGGAAGTCGAGCTGCGCCATCTTCGGGCCGGGGAGCGGCTGGTCGTAGGACTTCGCCCCGACCGCGTTCTCGACGCCGAGCCGCACCGCGTGGATGCGCGGGACGATCGGGTGCTGGACCTTCTTCTCGTCCTGGCCGGTGAGGCTCGACTTCACGAGCTCGAAGCGGATCCACGTCGTCTCGCGGCCGCTGACGTCGGCGCGCGCGAGCCCGCGGAGCTGCTTCTCCGGGTCGAGCACGATGCGGACGGTGCGGACCCCCGCGACCTTGGCCCCGGCGGGGTCGAGGTTCGCGAACGTGAAGCCCGAGAAGATCTTGTCCTCCGACCACACCACGCGCCAGTTGTCCTCGGCGCGGTAGGTCAGCTGGAGGAGGTAGAGCTCGGCGGGCTCGGGGATCGGCGCGCCGTTCATCTCGAAGGCGATGTCGACCTCGACGACGACCGGGGCCTTGCGCCGGTTCTCGAAGAGGTCCGAGCCGATGTACCACTTGCGCCCGAGCGTGGGCGGGATGATCGGCGAGAGCTGGAAGGGCGACCAGGGGCCCTCGGTGAGGAGCAGGCTCTCGAGGCGGCGCGGGTCGTCGCCGGAGAACATGTCCATCTCGATGGGGCGGACCCACGTGAGGTCGAGCTCGAGCTCGGGCACGAACCCCTGGAGGAACACGGTCTCGATGCGCTCGGCGCGGAGGTTGTAGCCGTCCGTCGCCATGTCGGTGAGCGGGCCGGTGACGAGCACGACCGTGCCCTCGGTCCGCACCCGCTCGCGGGGGATCTCCTCCCAGCCCTCGCCGCGGCGGTAGTACCAGCGGTAGCGCGGGAGGTAGCTGTTCCGACCGGCGGGGAGCCCACGGTCGACGAGCGCGAAGCGGATCGTCCAGCCGCCGCGGATGGGCGGCACGTCCTGGAGGAAGAACTCGAGCGTGCGGCCGGTGGCGCGCACCTCCCAGTTGTTGATCGGGCGCTCCTCGCCGCCGCGGTCGTCCCGCCAGGAGATGTCGAGGTCCTGGCGCATCCGCTCGGCAATCCAGCGCTCGTAGTCGAGCCGGCCGCGGATCCACCACTGGTCCTTCGCGATGGGGTCGGGGAAGGCGAGGTCGCGCTCCTCGAGGTCGAAGCCCTTGATCGGCTTGATCCCCGGGAGCGCGGTCACGAGCGAGGTCTCGGGCATGCCGAGCGACTCTTCGGCCTCGAAGTCGACCGGGACGGGGAGCCAGCCGTCGTCCGTCGGGTACTCCCAGGAGAAGAACGAGGCGATGGAGAGCGTGTCCCCGTCGCGGCCCGCGCGCCGCACGAGGAGCCGGCCGACCGGCCGCTCCTCTTCGGGCGCGATGTCCATGAGGCGGAGGTCCTCGTGGGTGACGTAGAAGTACTGGCTCGGCGTGTAGGCGTCGGGGCCGAACTCGGTCGGATCGAGGTCGAAGAGGTCGACGCCGCGGCCGCCGCCGAAGAGCAGCGCGGCGCGGTTGTCGTGCAGGTTCGAGAACGGGACCTCGCGCACCGCCGGGCGGTTGCCGCCGCGGACGGCCATCACGCGCGTGATCGTCGCGCCGTGCACCGTGACGCCGTCGGTCGTGACGAAGTCGGCTGCGGTGGAGTCCTCGCGCTGGCGCGTGGCGCAGCGGGTGAACGGGGGGACCTCGACGGGGCGCTCGCCCTTCAGGAAGAAGGTGACCGGGGCGACCGCGGGGCGGGCCGGCTTGCGCTCCTCCCCGATGAAATTGAGGAAGTGGATGTACGTCTTGTCCGGCACCTGGTTGAGCCGGAAGATGATCATCTCGGTCATCCAGGCGAAGAGCTGGACGAGCGTCATCCCCGGATCGGCATCGGAGAGGTTGGTCCACTCCGGCGAGTACTGCGGGATGAGCGCGCGCGCCTCGCGGAGGATCTCCTCGTACCGGCGATCGTCGAGGTTCGGAGGGCGGATCGGCATGCTTACCTGTTGGAGATGGTGTAGCTCAGGCTCTGGACGTCGTTCGTGGCGAGGACGCGGTATTCAACCACGACCTTGACCGACCCGTCGTACCCGGGCTCCGAATTCACCGACAGGACCTCGATCCGCTTCTCCCATCGCCGGAGAGCTTCGGAGACGTGGTGGGCGACCATGGCGCTCGTGGCGCGCGTGTTCGGCGCGAAGAGCAGCTCGTGGATCCGGCAGCCGAACTGCGGGAGCATCTGCCGCTCGCCCGGCTTCGTACCGAGGATCACCGTGATGTTCTGCCGGATGTTCTCTTCGAACTCGGAGAGCCCGACGGTGCCGCGGGCGGCGTCGAACTGGAAGGGAAACGACCAGCCGCGCCCGAGGATTTCTCGAGGGTTCGCCATTTTCGATGTTCCCGAGGGCTAGGACCCGAACGTGTTGCTGCAGAACGTGAACTCGGTCAGATAGCCCGTCGACGGCGAGATGATGTGCCGGCTCGACACGATGTAGAACTTGCCGTTGTGGTTCGTGTTGAGGCCCGCGAACTCCACCACGGTGCCGGCGCGGAGGCCGTCGTTGCCGTCGACCGTGCACGTGCCCTTCGCGAACTGCCGCGCCAGGCGGTTGAGCTCCGCCTTCGCGACGGCGTTCGCCTGCGCCTGCGAAGCGACCGGCACGTCCGTGATGTAGGCGACATGCTCGCCGAACTTCGAGGAGGAGGTGGACGCGCCGAGCTGGCCGCCGCCGATCGTCTCGATGTCGCCGCTCGACGCGGTGCCGACGATCTCCTTCTTCTCGCGGATGTCCCACCCGCGGACGACCACCTTGTCCACCTGCTCCATCGAGTTGAAGCCCATCCGCAGCGAGCGGAGGCTCTTGCCCATCTCGATCTTGGTCGGTGACGCGGAGAAGGCCGCCTTCTTGAAGATGAGCTTGCCTTCGTCGACCGCGACCTGGAAGTTGTTGCGCGCGGCGAGGCGCTTGAGGAACGCGAGGTTCGACTCGTTGCGCTGCAGGATGTAGGCGTGCGTCTCCTCGGTGGGGTCGCACTCCACCGAGAGGTTGCACTCGCCGCCCACGGTGGTCGCGACGTCGCTGTCCTTCTTGTTCTCGAAGAAGCGCGTCTTTCGGCCGCGCGCGAGGCGGTGCGCGTGGTCGAGGGCCCGGATGCTGAGCGTCATCAGGCCGTCCACGCCCCAGGAGGGCTCGACGGCGATGACCTCGCCCTTGAACAGGAGCACCGCGCCCTCGCCGAGCTTGGCCTCGACGGCGTCGCCGATGTTCACGTCCCACGTCGGCTGCCCCTCGTTGCCCGCGATGCGGACCGAGAGGTGCTCGACCATGTCGACGTGATCCTCGAGCACGAGCTGCTCGAGCCCGTCGGCCGAGTCCTGCTTGAAGGTCTTGCCCCCGATCTTGACCTCGTAGCTGGTGGCGCTCCGCGCCCCCGCCTTGGCTTCGGCCATGACGCCCTCCCGCTAGACCTTGATTTCCCGCCCGGTCAGATCCTCGAGCGGGTCGGTGATGCCGTTCGCGGCGGCGACCTGTCGCATGTCCACGCCCGCCGCCTGCGAGATCTGCGAGAGCGTCTGGCCGCTGCCGACGAGCATGATGGAGCCCGTGCCCCAGGCGCTCCCGCCGCTGCCGGCCTGGAACTTGACGCCGTTGTTCGCCTCTTCCGGCGGCGTCCACTCCTTCAGCTTCACGGAGCAGCGGGCGCGCACGGCCTCCCCGGTGCTCGCGAACATCAGGTAGGTCACGTTGATCGACTCGATGACGCACTTCATCGTGAAGGCGCCCCACGTGAACATCAGCGCGTGCGGGCGCGTCTTGCCGAGCTCGGCCTCCTCGCCCGCCTTCGGCTTGGCGTCGGAGTTCGTGAGCGCGAGGAGCCCGTTCACCCAGGCGTCCTGCACGTTCTTGGCGCTCGACTCGCCCGTCGTGTCGAAGATGAGGTCGAAGCTCGCCGTCATCGGCGCGCCCTTCTGGAACTGGAGCGGGTTGACCGCGAGCCCCTGGGTCTTCGACTCCTCCCAGGTCAGCGACTTGCTGACCTGGAACTCCTTCGGGTTGTACTGGACGGTGAACTTCTTGCTCCCGTCGTCCAGGCTCTCGAAGTAGGCCTTGTCACCACCAGACTGACTCATCGTGGTCCTCCAGCCGCCGCATCCGGCGGAGCTCCAATTCCCGGGAAACGACCTCGAGCACCTCGCGCCCGAGCGCGTCGATGTCCTGCTTCTCGCGCTTCTCGCCCTGCTCCTGCGAGGCGCCGACGGGGCCCTGGCCCTCCGCGCGCGCCCCCGCCGAGTCCTCGGCGAGCCGGACCTGCCGCTTCGCCTCGGCGAGGCGGCCCTCCATCTCCGCGAGATGGATGAGGCCCTGCAGCTTCTTCACGAGCTTCATGACCCGGTCGTCACCGCCGCCCGCGGCCATCGACCGCGCGGTGGCGCCGACGCCGCGCACGCCGCCGCGGCTAACCCGCGTCGTGCTCGGCACAGGCGTGACGTACTGGCCGCGGATGACCGTGGCGCTGGGCGCGTCGAGGCGCGACGCCCGCGTGGCCTGCTCGGTGGTCGCCTGCTCGCGGCGGACCTCCTGCCGGATCTGCTCGATGACCTGGACGACCGGCGCCTCCTGGGCGAGCGGCGTCTCGCGCACGCCGTCGGCGCGCGCGTAGATCACCCGGACGATCTCCTCGGTGGTCGACGCCTTGGCGAGGGCCTCGAAGAGGCCGCCCGGCGACCGGACCATCGGCGTGCCGTCGGAGCGCGCGGCCCACGTCGGCGCCGACGCGCCCGGCTGCCCGAGGGCGACGCCGTGGAGGCGCTCCTCGAGGGGCCGGCGGACCCGGGGGATGGCGCCCTGCGCGGCCGGGGCCGCGGGCGACGCCGGGGCCGCCGTCGGCAGGGACATCTCGCCGGCCGTGGCCGCGAGGCGGCGCGGACGGTCGCGGCGCGCGGGGGTGCGGGTGGCGCGCTCGGGCTCGGCCTCGGCGGCGCTCGCGACCGCGAGGGTCGGGCTCCGGTAGGCGCCGCGGTAGGCCGTGGCTTCCTCTACGCGGGAGCGCTCGGCCGCCCACTCGGAGGCACGGCGGCGCGCCGGCGCGGGCGGGGCCACGAGCGCGTCCGCCGCGTCATCGACGGGCGCCGCGAAGGGCTGGGCGTAGGCGGCGCCCGCGGTGGCGGCGGAGCGGGCGTTGGCCGGCGCGCGCGCGGTCGACGCGCGGGACGCGCGCTCGGGCGCGGCTCCGTGCTCGGCGGGGGCGGCGACGACCGCGACGAGGCGGCCGGCCTCGGTGCGGAGGAGGCGGACACCCGGGACGCGGGCGGCCGCCGTGGCGCTCATGAAGACGCCGCCCGGCGCGGCCACCGCGCTCGACGGCGCCACGCCCGACGCGGCGTAGGCACGCACGGGGCGCGCGCGGCGCGCGACGCGGCCGGGCGAGGTGGCGGGCGTCTCGGCCGACGCTGCCGACGCGGCCGAGGCCTGGG
>CAYWGD010000165.1:0-14544 GCA_964457335.1 uncultured Enterobacteriaceae bacterium
GAGCTCGACCTCGGAGATGGCTTCTTCCCCTTAGAGCGGTTTCTTTTCTTGGAACGGAGGGACGAGCCCCCCCGCAACGCCCCCCCTCCCGCCGAAGGAGCGGTCCGGCTCTCGATCGGCACCGACAGCCACGCGCAGATCGACCCCTTCGCGGAGCTCCGCGCCGTCGAGCTGCACGCCCGCGCGGTGACCGGCCGTCGCAACGTGTGGGCGCACGAGGACCCCGACGGGCTCGCCGCGGCGCTGATCGACGCCGGCACCCGCGGCGGCGCCGAGGCGCTCGGCGTCGAGGCGGGCACGCTCGAGGCCGGCACGCGCGCGGACCTCGTCGCCGTCGACCTCGCCGCGCCGGCCCTCCGCGGCGCCCGGGTCCTCCCCGCTGTGGTCTTCGCCGGCCACCCCGGGCTCGTCACCGACGTGTGGGTCGGCGGCCGGCGGATCGTGGAGGGAGGGCGCCACCCCGAGGAGGAGGCGATCGCCGCGAGGGCGGAGCGGGCGCTGCTGGCGGCGGGCTGACCGCTACTTGTAGACACCGACGTACTTGCGGGAGTCGTCGATCAGCTTCAGCACGAACTCGATCTGCTCCATCAGCTGGCCGTAGCCCTCCTGCGCCTTGATCCGGCGCAGCTCCAGGCGCGCGCCGCCTCCACCGCTGTCCAGGTGCTCGGTGTTCACGGCGCGGTAGTGCTCGGGCGCGGAGTTCACGTTCTGGGCGTACTTCTTGCCCTCCTTCCCCTGCTTGGAGATCTTCGTGACCTCCGGGTTCTCCATGCTCTCGGAGAGCGCCCTGAGGCGGCCGACGGCGCCCCCGATGTCCAGGTTGCCCTTCTCGACGCGGTCGCCGAGCTCCCTGAGCGTCTCGAGGTAGGGCCCGACCCCCGTCTCCTCTCCGAGGAGCAGCTCCGACATCCAGGGGGCGTTCACGCTGTCGGGATCCTGGAAGAACTTCTGCCACAGCCCGGCCTGGGTCTCGAGGTTCTCGAGCAGGCTCACCAGCAGGAGGCCGCTGCTTCCGACCATCGTGCGCACGTCGAGCGAGAGGTGGCCGCCGCCGATGTCCGCGTGCGGCGCGAGCCCGAGGGATCCGGCGACGCCGAAGATGTGCTGGTCGATGATGGTTCCCACGTTCTTCTTGGCGAGGCCGCGGTAGGACGTGGGGCGGGTCTGGGTCTCCAGGCAGCCGTCGTCCATGTCGAGCACCCAGTACCAGACCAGGGCTTCGTCCTGGTCGTGGTACTCGAAGCGGCGGGCGACCATCTGCCCGTTCTTCGCCTTCGCGGAGGAGACCGTGAGGTGCAGTCCCTCCGGGAGCTCCGCCTTCTTCACGGCCTCGGCGAAGGTGTAGATGAGCTCGGCGGCGTCGCCCTGCAGGTCGGTCTGGCGCTGCTTCTCCTTCTTCTCCTCTTCGTCCTGCTCGTCGTAGGTCTCGCCGAGCTTCAGCCCGTGGAGCAGCTCGGTCGTGAAGGTGAACTCCGTGCCGATCAGGATGTCCTCCACCGGAGCCACGCCTTGTTGCGCGACCTTCTCCTCGGCGACGTTCAGGAGCCGCACCAGCTCGATCAGGGTCTCCACCTTCCGGTCGTTGCGGTACCCCCTCACCAGCTCACGGATGGTCTCGCGCTCTTCCCTCGGGAGCTCGGCCCCCTTGTGCTCGCCGAGGATGCGATCGATGTTCTGCCCGAGGTAGTCCCTGGCCGACTTCGGCTCGGTCGCCACCTTCTCGGGGTCGAAGAACCCCTGCAACGGCCGGCCGGAGGGCGCCGCGTCGCCGAGCAGCGGGTCGACGAGCGCGGCGCCGCCGAGCGGATCGCGGAGGGAGAGGTCGGTGGGCCCGGTCGCCCCCGACCTCGGCGCCGCGTCCCGGGTCAGCGGCCTGGCGAGCGTCAGCGGCAGGGGCGCCTCCGTGTGGGTCCCGACGGCTGCATCGTAACCGTTACGGCGCGCGTGACCGCAGCGCGTCGCGTTCGACGACCAGCTGGAGCGTGCCGTTGTCCTCGCCGATGGACACCCGGCCGTCGGACCAGCTCACCTGGTGCGCGTCGACCAGCTTGTCCCAGCGGTAGACGAGCAGCGTGGAATCGTAGAACCGCAGCGTCGTCTCGCACTCGCCCATGTCCGTGTGGTAGCAGACCTGCTCGACGCTGGCCCACGGCAGGCCCGTGCGGATGCGCGTGCGGTCGCCCGTCCGCTTCAGCCGGTCCTTCGTCTCGAAGGGCGCGCGGTCGACCACGGACCAGTCCGTCGCGAGGACGGCCTCGAGCGCCTTCCGGCGCGTCGTCACCTCGTCCGAACAGCGGGTCTCGGCGCACGTCGCGAGCGTCCGCTTCGCCGCGTCCAGCGCGTGCCGGGCGGCCCCGAGCGGGATGTCGGTCTTCGACGGCGGCGCGGGGGGCGGCGCCGGCAGCGCGTAGGACACGCGCACGTCGAGCCAGTCGTGGGGCAACGTCCAGGAAGCCCGCGGCTCGTTCCCGCCCGGCGAGCACTCCAGCGCCACGTAGATGTTCCCGGCGCCGGCCTCCGCGGTCACCTGCGTCGGCAGCGCGCCGGTGACGGGGATGTCGTACCGGCAGCGGCGCGCGTCGGGGTCCGGGCTGGCACAACGCAAGAGCCCGTCCTTGGGCGTCTCCACGTGGGAAGGGCCGCGCCAGCCGTAGTCGGTCTCGTAGCGGCGCGCGGAAGGGAGCTCCGGCCAGCCGAACACGCCGCCGTCGGGCAGATCGACGGCGAGGTAGGGCTTGTCGGCGCAGGGGAGCTCGGCGGGGAGGAGGAGGGGGATCATGGCCCGCGGTTTAGCAAGGGCCGTGCCGAGGTGGCGCCGCGCCAATCCTCGCGTTTCTGCACAGGTGAGCGCCAGGTTGAGGGATGGTTCGTGCAAGGCCGCGCTTGTGGCGCCCGACCGCGGGAGGCATCGTTGTGGGTAGAGGCCCCATGCGACGTACACCCTTCCTCCTCTGTGCTCTTCTCGCCGCGTGCGGGCCCACCTCCCCCCCGGACGACCCCGCCTTCGAAGCGGACGCCGACACCGACACCGACGCCGACACCGACACGGACACCGACACCGACACGGAGCCCGCGGAGGACTGCGAGGCCCCGGCCAACGAGCGGGAGGCCGTCTCCGCCTCCGCGCTCGCCGCCGCCTCCGGCGTCAACGCGCTCGCCATCGACCTCCTCCGCGTGCGCACCGACGAGAACCCCTTCCTCTCGCCGCTCTCGATCGGCACCGCCCTGGGCATGACGCTCGCGGGCGCGGACGGCGACACCGCCGCCGAGCTGCGCGCCGTGCTGGGCGGCGGCGGCGACGACGCGGCGCTCCACGCCGGCCTCGCCGAGCTCGGACGCACCCTCGCGTCCGCGAGCGGCGGCGGCACCGAGGATTGCCCGGCGTGGACCTTCACCGGCGGCAACGCGGCCTTCGTGGACGACCGCCTCGGCATCCTCGACCCCTACGTCGACACGCTCGCCGACCCCTACGAGGCCCCGCCCGTGTCGATCGACTTCCGCGACGCGCAGGGCGCGGCCGACACCATCAACGCCTGGGCGAGCGCCCAGACCGGCGGCTCCATCGACGACATCGCCGACCCGGCCGCGTTCGACTACCACACGCTGCTCGTGCTCGCGAACGCGCTGGACTTCGGCGGCTGGTGGCGCACGCCCTTCCCGGGTGACGCCACGTTCGCGGAGTGGTTCACCCTCGCGGACGGGTCCCGGCGCTCGGTCGAGCTCATGCGCGGGATCGACTGGCGCGCCTGGGCCCCGCTCGACGGCGCCTACGCCATCGAGATCCCCTACCGCGGCGACGACCTCGACATGGTCCTGGTGGTCCCCGACGCGCACGACGGCCTCGACGAGGTGCTCGCCGGCCTCGACCCCGCCGCGCTCGGCCACGACGCGATGGAGGCGTACGGGCCCTCCGAAATCTACCTCGTGATGCCGCGCTTCGAGGTGCGCTCGAACGCCTCGCTGAAGCCGTCGCTGATCGCGCTCGGCGTGCTCGACGCCTTCGACGAGGTGCTCGCCGACCTCTCCGGCATCGCGCCGCCGCCGCCTGGCTTCGACAACCTCTTCGTGGGGGACGTGACCCACGCCGCGTGGGTCCGCGTGGACGAGGCGGGCACCGAGGCCTCCGCGGCCACCACCGTCGAGATCGAGGGCTCCGACAGCGGCACGATCGCCCCCTCGCAGATCCGCGCCGACCGCCCCTTCGCCTACTTCGTGCGGGACCGCGTCACCGGCGTGTTCCTCTTCGCCGGGCGGATGGACGCCCCCGCGGAGGTCGGGGAGCCGACGCGCGACTGATCACGCGCCGGGTGTGACAACCGGAGGGTCGCGTCGACTACCAGGATCGAGCGACCCCCGATGCATCCTCTCGAGCCCCGCTACCGCGCGCTGCTGGCCGACCACGGGCCGGGCATCTCCCGCCTCTGCCGCGCCGTCGAGCGCGACGCCGAGCGGCGGCGGGACCTCGAGCAGGAGATCCTGTTGGCGCTCTGGCGCGCGCTCCCGTCTTTTCGCGGGGAGTGCGCGCCGCGCACGTGGATGTTCCGGATCGCGCACAACGTCGCGGCCACACACGCGCTCCGCGGGAGCCGCGACCGGCTCGCCCGCGCCGTCGCGCTGGAGGACGTCGAGCTCGCGGACACGCCCCCGGACGACGAGCGCGCGATGCTGCTCGAGCGGGTGCGCGCCCTCGCGGAGCGGCTGAAGACCGTGGATCGCCAGGTGCTGCTGCTCTGGCTCGAGGGCCTGACGACCGGCGAGATCGCCGAGGTCACGGGGCTCTCCCCCACGAACGTGACCACCAAGGTGCACCGCGCGAAAGGGCTGCTCGCGCGCGCGGCGCTGGAGGAGGCGGGATGAGCGAACGCGACGAGGCCCAGGCCCGCTGGGCCGAGCTGACCACACCCGAGCTGGAGGTAGACATGGTGAGGATCGAGGAGGAGGCAGGGAAGTTCGAGCGCGGCATCCGGCGCCGCAACCGCCTGGAGCTGGGCGCGGGGCTGATCGGCGCCGCGGTGTACGCCGGGTACGCCTGGTCGTTCGACCATCCGGTCGCCCGGGCGGGGGCGCTCGGGGTGGTCGTGGGGGTCGGCGTCGTCGTCGCCGTGATGCGGCGCTGGGGGCGGGAGGCGCCGCTCCCGAGCGCGGACCGCGCCACCGCGGAGTTCCTGGCGGCCTACCGCGCGGCGCTCCTTCGCCAGGCGCGCCTGACGGGGTGGGCGCCGCTCTGGTACGTGTTGCCGCTGCTCGCGCCCGTCGCCGTGTTCGCCGTGGGGCTCCACGCGCACCTCGGGCGTCCCGGGCTCCCGACGGGTGATCTCGTGGGCCTCGCGGCCTTCGGCGCGGCGGTGTCGGCGCTCAACGTGTACACGTCCCGGCGCATGCGACGCCAGGCCGCGGCGCTGGAGTAGCTTCGGGGCAACCGCTTCGCGTTGCGGCGGCCTGGGTGCCTTCGGGGGGCGTCGGCGGCTCAGGTGCCTCCGGTGTCACCCGAGCCGGCACCGCCGCGCGATCACCTCGTCCACCACGTCCACGGCGCGGTGGAGCTCGTCGACGGGCACGTACTCGTCGGCCTTGTGGGCCACGTCGATGCTGCCGGGGCCGAACACGAGCGTACGGACGCCCATCCGCTCGAAGTTGCCGCCGTCGGTGGCGAAGGACGCCGCGGCGGTGCCCGGCGCGGTCGCGAAGGGCGCCAGGATCCGCTCCAGCGGCGTGCCCTCGGGGGTGAGCATCGCGGGGGTCACGCGCACGAGCTCCGTCGTCACGTCGCCCAGCGGCGTCACGGTCGCGCTCAGCTCCTCGAAGAGGTCCTCCGGGACCATGCCGGGGAGCGGGCGGAAGCCGACCTCGATCACGCACCGGTCCGGCACGATGTTGACCGCGCTCCCGCCGTGGATGGTCGCGACGTTCATGACGACGAACGGGCGCTCGAGCAGGTCGGCGAAGCGCACGTCGCGGCGCCAGCGCTCCGCGAGGGCGTCGAGCGCGTCGATGACCCGGGCGGCGAGCCGGACGGCGTTCCGGCCGAGGTCGGGCTTGCTCGAGTGCGCGGCCTGCCCGCCGCAGGTGATGCGCGCCGCCACGTGGCCCGGGTGCATGCGGAGCATCCGGAACGACGTCGGCTCGCCGATGAGCGCGAGCGACGGGACGGGGCGACCCTCGGCGAGGAAGCGGTCGGCGAGCCAGCGCGAGCCGAGGCAGCCCACCTCCTCGTCGTGCGTGAAGACGAGCACGAGCTCGCGGCGCAGGTCCTTCGGCGGCGTGCGCGCGAGCGCGGCGACGATCGCGGCCAGGAAGGCCTTCATGTCGCAGGCACCGCGCCCGAGCAGGCGGTCGTCGCGCCGGGTCAGGCGGAAGGGGTCGGTGGTCCAGGGCTGGCCCTCGACCGGCACCACGTCCAGGTGCCCGGACAGCACCACGCCGTCCGTTCCGGGGGGCCCCGCGGACGCGACGAGGTTGCACTTGCCCGGCTCCGGCGCGTCCAGGCGCTCGACGCGCATCCCGACGGCCTCGAGCCGCTCCGCGAGGTCGGCGGCGATGCCGTCGACCGGGCGGGACGACACGGTGGGCCAGGCCACGAGCCGCCCGAGGAGCTCCTCCACGTCCGTCACGGCTTCTTCTCCTTCTTCGGCTTCTTCGGGTCGGCCTCGCGGGCCGGGGCGCGGTCGGCCGCGCGCTCCTCGACGCGCTCCTCGGCGGGCTCCTCGCGGCGCTGCGCGGGCTCCGGGCGCCGCTCCGGCGCCTCCGTCCGGGGCGCCTCCTTCCGCTCGCGCGCGTCGACGGCCGGGCCGCCCGGCTTGCCCGCGGCCTTCTTTGCGTCCTCCGGCTTCTCCTCCTCGGGCGCGTCCCACCAGTGGTGCACCGGGTTGTTGCGCGCCACGGGGAGGAGGTCGCTCGTGTCGGACATCCGGAGGATCGTGTCGGCGGTCTTGAAGAGGCCCGGAGCGGCGGTCGGCGGCGCCGTCTCGCCCTCGTCGACGAAGGGGCGCTCGTCCGGCGTGGCGCTCGGCGCGGTGAGGGAGGAGGGGAGCTCCACCTGCACCGGCACGGTGTCGAAGGCGGCGCGCTCGGCCCGGACGGCCTGGTCGAGGAGCTGGGCGCCGCGGCCGATGTCGCCGGCGCAGAGCGTGGCGGCGGCGCGGCGGTAGAGCAGGGCGGCGGCGTGCCAGCGTGTCGGGTCCGGCAGCGTGAAGCCGGGCTTGCCGCGCGAGACCCGGAGCCACCAGTCGCGCTTTTCGGCGAGCTCCTTCTGCTCGGCGCGCTGCACGGTCTGGATGGTCGCGAGGCGCTGCTGCACGAACGCGAGGAGGGCGTCCCGCTTCTCCTTCGCCGAGCCGATGAGCGCCCCGACCTGCCCGTTGCCGACCTTCTTCGCGAGCTGGGCGAGCTCCTTGCTGCCCGCGTCGCGGAGGCGATCGCGCGCGCTGCCCTTCGCGTGGGTGACGGGCGTGTCGCCGAGGGTCGGAGTGCGCTTCTGCCGGTTCACGACACGAGCGTAACCGAGCGGCGCCGCTCGCCTGCCGCCGATTCCCTACCCGAGCACGCGCTCTCGATCATACAATCGGCGCCCGCATGGCCGCCGACCCCACCCTCCGTCTGCGCAGGCCCATCCCCGGCGCGCGTCTCGCCGACGACGAGCGCGGGCTCGGGCGCCTGTTCGCGCGCGAGGAGAGCGAGGCGCGGCCGGATCCGGTCCCGCCGCGCGACAAGGCGGCGGTCCGGATGGTCGTCCGGAAGGAGACCACGCGCGTGGCGTCCTGCCGTCCGAACGCCCCTTTGCTCATCCGGATCGTCCGCTATCCCTTCCGGCTCGACGCCACGCGCGCGACGCGACGGAAGTACATGGATGAAGCCGAGAAGTTCGAGCGGGTGGACTGGTCGGCCCAGGTCGCCGCGGCCCTTGCGGAGCGCGAGAGACTGAGGTTTACTTCGGCCGGCCGCGGACGCCCGCTCCCCTTTGCCGTCCGCCCCTCCACCTGGTCCCTGCTGCCGCCCGATCCCGGGTCGCCGAAGAACGGAGCCGAGCGTTGAACCCCGCTGATGAAGCAGAGCTCCTCCGCCAGACGGCCGGTCCGGCCTCGGGCCGGAACATCATCGGGGAGACGACGGAGGCCGTCCACAAGTTCCTGCTGGACGGGTACAAGCTCTCCGCGAACCCGCCGCGCATCGAGGAAGACCTCAAGTTCGTCCCCAAGGATCGCGAGGAGGTCGTGTACATCTACATGTACCGGCTCGCGCAGAACACGAACCTGATGAACCAGAAGCGCCTCCGCCAGGCGCCGGTGTTCGTGAAGGACGACCCGGAGAAGGGCGGGGAGGTCTACTACCACCGGCCGCCCGTCCTGCTCGACCTCTTCTACCTGATCTCGGTGCACTCCAAGTTCCGCTCCGACGCCGAGCGGCTCCTGGGCTGGCTCATGCTCCGCCTCAACGAGGCGACGCACCTGATCTACCGCCCGCGCCGCTTCCTCCTGCCCGACGGTCGCGAGGTGGACAGCCTCGGCCGCCCCTACGATCCGAAGAACTTCGAGGGGCAGAAGGTCAAAGACGACGGCGAGCCCGAGGAGGACGACGGGCTGTTCGTCGAGAAGGTTTCGCTCGCGCTGGTCGACGATCTGACCGTAGGCGACGCGATCAACCTGTTCACCCTGCATGAAGCGCCGTATCGCCCGTTCTTGACCTACCGGGCGAGAGTGGCGCTAGATGGACCGCTCTACAAGTCTTCCGGCGGTGCGACCATCCGGCTGCCCCGCTTGGAGAGGACCTCGCCCCCCCAGGACGGCAACGGGGACTCCCCGAACGGCCGCATCCGCGGTGGGCGCGTGGTCCCGCCAATCAAGACGCCCCCCGGGCCGAAACCGTACATGCTCCGCAAGCACGCGGACGCTGACAATGAATCGGAGGATTGAGGACGATGGAATACCATACCCCAGGCGTATACATCCGCGAGGTCGACTCCGGCCCCAAGCCGATCGCGTCGGTGTCCACCAGCACCCCGGGCTTCCTCGGGCTCTTCGAGTTCCACCCGCCGCACGACGCCATCGCGATCACCGGCAGCAACGGCAAGCGCCAGCTCCGCGGCAAGGTGGTCCCCCAGCTCGTCGACGAGAAGGGCGCGATCAAGGGCGACGCGACCGAGGCCAGCACCGCGCTCGCGCAGGCCTTCAAGCTCTCGCGCAAGGACGTGCGCGACGTGAAGAAGTACCTCGAGGTGTACGGCGCCCCCAAGGCCGGCCCGGCCGCCCCGAAGTTCGAGCCGGGCTCCAAGGGCCGCGTCAAGATCACCTGGGGTGAGAAGTCGGTCGAGGTCCCCGAGATCAACCTCTCGGTCGAGGGCAAGGTCATCACCGACAGCGACGAGTCGGTGGAGAAGCTCATCAACAGCCTCCACGAGACCTTCCCGCTCGAGCGCGTCAACGCCAAGACCGCGGCCGACGTGCTCGCGGCCTACGGCTACGAGGTGAAGGGCACCGAGGGCACCGCGCTCCGCTCGGAGTACTCGGTCCCGCCGGTGGCGATCACCAACAAGGCGGAGTTCTTCCGCTGGCTCCAGAGCTACTTCGCGCAGTACCTCATCGAGACGCGCCCGGTCGAGGACCTCGTCGGCCGCACGTTCACCGACCTCGACGAGGCGGCGGACGCCGTGTACGAGGCCATCGGCAGCGACGACGCGCTGAAGAAGGAGTTCCGCGACTTCCTCTCCCAGCCCGCCGTGTTCAACTTCGTGGCCGGCGTCAACGGCTTCTACGACAACGGCGGCGGCAAGTGCTACGTCTACCTCATGGGGACGCAGGATCTCTCGTCCTCCATCCGTGAGAACCAGGCGGACAAGCTCGGTCTCTACGCCTTCGACGACGTGGACGACATGGCGCTCATGGTGGCCCCGGGCCTCCAGCCGCACCAGCAGAAGGAGATGCTCGAGCTCTGCGAGATCCGCAAGGACCGCTTCGCGATCCTCGACGGCCCCATCGTCTCCGACGGCGCCATGGACATCCCGGCCTCGAACAAGGGCTACGGCGCGATCTACGTGCCCTGGGTCAAGGTGACGAAGCCCAGCTGGTTCACGGGCAACCAGGACCACATCAAGGTCACGGGCCCCAACCGCCGGAAGCTCATCAAGGCCGAGCGCAACGAGCTCTTCGTGCCGCCCTCGGGCCACATGGCCGGCATCTACGCCCGCGTCGACACCGAGCGCGGCGTGCACAAGGCCCCGGCGAACGAGATCTGCATGGGCATCACCGGCCTGTCGCAGAACATCAACCGCCTGGAGCAGGGCCAGTACAACGACCGCGGCATCAACGTGATCCGCATCTTCAAGGATCGCGGCATCCGCGTGTGGGGCGCCCGTACCCTCGGCACGATGTCCGACGCCTCGTGGAAGTACATCAACGTGCGCCGCCTCTTCATCATGATCGAGCAGTCGATCATGATCGGCAGCCAGTGGGCGGTCTTCGAGCCGAACGACCACACCCTCTGGAAGAAGCTCACCCGTGACGTGCGCGCGTACCTCATGCGCGTGTGGCGCTCGGGCGCGCTCTTCGGCCAGACCCCGGAAGAGGCGTTCTACGTCAAGTGCGACGACGAGACGAACCCGCGCTACCTCATCGACGCGGGCCAGGTCAACGTGCAGATCGGCATCTGCCCGGTGAAGCCGGCCGAGTTCGTCATCTTCAGCATCGGCCAGTGGGACGGCGGCGCCCTCATCGAGGAGTAGCCGTCTTCCGAAGGGCTGGGGCCCGGGGTACGCCCCGGGTCCCGGCCCGTTCCCTTAGCAGCAGCAGCACCCGGAGAGCAGCGTCATGGAGTTGAAGACCGAGTACGAGTTCATCCTTCCCCGCGGCTACGTCGACAAGGACGGCCAGCTGCACCGCGAGGGAGTCATGCGGCTCGCGAACGCGAAGGACGAGATCGTCCCGCTCAACGACATGCGCGTGCAGCGCAACCGCGCGTACCTCATCATCGTGCTGCTCAGCCGCGTCATCACGCGCCTCGGCACCCTGCCCGAGGTCAACACCGGCGTCATCGAGAACCTGTTCGCCGGCGACCTTCGCTTCCTCGAAGAGATGTACAACCGCATCAACGAGGACGAAGCCACCATCCAGGTCACCTGCCCCGAGTGCGGGGCCAAGTTCGAGAAGGAGTTCGGCCGCCTGGGGGAATCGTGAGCTACCCCTTGGAGAACATCTTCAAGGAGGTAGCGTTCATCGCCTACCACTTCCACTGGGACCGGGAGACCTGCCTCGGCATGCCGCACAAGGAGCGGCACGCCTGGGTCAAGGAGATCTCGGGCATCAACGAAAAGATCAACGCGCCGAAGTAGCTCTCTCGTAGGGCC
Source organism: uncultured Enterobacteriaceae bacterium (assembly GCA_964457335.1). Taxonomy (GTDB): domain Bacteria; phylum Myxococcota_A; class UBA796; order UBA796; family SXON01; genus CAJBVW01. The sequence continues at coordinate 11,336 of CAYWGD010000165.1, forward strand.
GGCCCCCCCCGGGGGGTGCCGGCCGCTCTCTCGCTCGCCCCCCTCCCCACGAGCGTCATGCGTCCAGGCATCAGCATCCAGCACGGCTCCCTGCCGAACCGCTCCGCGGGGTTCGTCCGCTGCGACATCGGCGGCGTCATCGGCTTCCTGACGCGGGAGCGGTGGCCCGAGGAGGCCTCCGCCGGGGACTTCATCGAGATCGTGCTCCGGCGGTGGTCGGAGCTCGACGACCACCCGCAGCGGCACCTGTTCGACGCGCCCTCCCGGCGCGCCGTGCGGTCCTTCTTCGAGAACGGCGGCGACACGCTGCACCTGTTCGCGGTGTGCATCGACTCGGAGGACGATCTCAAGCACCGCACCGGTGACGACGGGCCCCTCGCGCCGCTCCTGCACCGGCTCCGCGCGGAGGACGACATCGCGCTGCTGGCGGTGCCGTCCGCCGCGTACATGCGCTGCGAGCTCCTGCGCAACGGCAAGGTGCGATGCGACGCGGACGCGCTCTACGACGAGCTCCTGGCGCACTGCCGCCAGATGACGAACCGCTTCCTCATCGTGGACGCGCCCCGCGGGCTCCACGGGGACGTGCTGTTCCGCTGGTTCGAGGGCTTCCGCGAGCGGGAGCCGGAGAACCGCAGCTACGGTGCGGTCTACTACCCCTGGCTCAAGCGCGGGGACGAGGTGTTCCCGCCGTCGGGCTCGGTGATGGGCGTGTTCGCGCGCTCCGAGCTCGAGCGCGCCCCGCTCGGCGTGGCGTGGCCGCCCGCGAACGTCCCGGTGCTCGGCGTGACCCACACGGAGGTCGAGCTCGACTGGGGCGAGGCGGGCCTCGTGAGCGACGCGGGCGTGAACCCCATCGTGGTCCAGCCGGGCCGCGGCGTGGTCGTGTGGGGCGCGCGCACCATGTCCACCGACCCGGCCTGGCGGTTCATCAACAGCCGCCGCATCGTCAGCATGATCACCGAGCAGCTCCGCCGCGACAACGAGTGGGCCGTGTTCGAAGTGAACGACTCGTCGCTCTGGAAGGTCATCGAGCGGGACGTCCTGGTCCGCCTTCAGCAATTCTGGGAGGCCGGACTGATCTCAGGGACTCGATCTCGGGCGGAATATTCGGTAGAGTGCAACGAGGCGACGAACCCGCTAGAAGCCCGGGACAGCGGGATGCTGAACGTACAGGTTGCGTTACGACCGGTCGGTACGACCGAGCGGATCCTCATCGATCTGCGGCTCGGTACCGGCGGGGCTTGATCTTCGGAGGTGTCGGATGGCTGACTGGAGAGGACGTGGCGGCGGGCGACAGCCCGGACAGCCGTCGCTGAGCTTCAAGGGCGGCGCGGGCCACGGGGAGGGGCGCGCCGGCGGCCAGCCGAGCCTGGACATCCGCGGCGGCGAAGGGCGCGGCGGCGGTCGTGCCGGCAGCCAGCCGCAGCTCGACATCCAGGGCGGCGCGGGCCGCGGCGGCGGGCGTGGCGGCAACCAGCCGACGCTCCAGGCCAACGCGAGCGTGCAACTCCCGACGCGGTCGTTCAGCCTCCAGGGCTCGACCTCGATCGCGCTCGCGACCCCCTCCGCTTCGATCAAGGCGAAGGTGGAGTACGGCGGATCGTCCACCAAGATGGCGGCGAAGATCTCGGCGTCCACGAGCGGGCAGCGCGCGGGGTCGACGATCAAGTCGTCCACGGGCGAGATGAACCCCCGCGTCGCCGACCCCGAGGGGAACTTCATCTTCACGCTCGAGATCGACGGCATCGAGGTGGCGCAGTTCAAGGAGTGCTCCGGCCTGAAGTCGAGCACGGCCATCTTCGAGCTCGAGGAAGGCGGGATGAACCACCGGGTGCACAAGCTCCCGGGCCAGTCCCGCTGGGAGAACATCACCCTCCGCTACGGCGTGACCTCCGACACGTCGCTCCTGAGCTGGCGGAACGAGGTCCTCCAGGACGCCTTCCAGCAGCGCCGCAACGGCAGCATCGTGATGAAGACGCTCCAGATGCAGGAGGTCCGCCGGTACAACTTCGTGCAGGCGTGGCCGGTCGCGTGGGAGGGCCCGTCCTTCGACGCGAACGCGGCCGATCTCGCGGTCGAGATGATCGAGATCGCGCACCACGGCGTGTCCGTCAGCTGAATCATCCTCCCGAGGAGCGCGCATGGACGGCGAGACCCGCAAGACCCCCGGCGATCGGCTCGTGAGCCGCATCCTCACGCGTGCGCGGCGGCGCCCGCGGATGGGGCTCTCGCCGGACTTCTACGCCCGCTTCGGGATGGACGACCCGTGGAACGCCCCGGAGATCGCCGGGGACACGCCCGCCGAGGGAGACGGCTTCGTCTACCTCTCCGCGCAGCCCTACTACGCGATGATGCGTCGCCTCGCGGCGGCCCGCCGTCGGCGGGAGAAGCGCCTCGCGGCCTTCGCCGAGCGTCGCGCGGGCACGAAGCTCCGCGCGGCCACGCGCTCGTGGCCGGGTGAGACGGCCGCGTCGCTCGCCGTCTCGCGCCTCGCGCGGGTGGTGCTCGACGACATGACGCTGCCGCCGGTCATCCAGGCCGCGGCGCCCCCGGCCCCCGAGGAGGCCGCCCCCGCGCCGATGCGCGCGGGACGCAGCCGGTCGACCGTGCGGGTGAACCGCGGCGCCAGCGCCTGGTGGAGCGCGCCGGTGCTGCCGGCCGCGGAGAAGCCGGAATCCTCCGAGACGACTCGTCCTAGCCTCGATCACGTCGAGCGCGCGCCGCGGGCGCGTGCGGCCGCCCATGCCGGCGAGCGCCTCGCGGCCTCCGTGGCGCGCACCAGCGCGGTCGCGCGGGTCCTCGAGGACGCCGTGCCCACCGGCGCCGTCGGCGCGCGGCGCCAGGTCGTGGCGCGCGTCGCGGCCGCGATCGAGACGCTCCCGCCCGAGCAGCAGGCGGTCGAGATCCGCCGGGTGATCCGGCGCCTCGGCGGCGCCGCGCCGCTCGTGCGCACCGTGTACGAGGACGCGCCCGCGACGCGGCCCGTCGAGGTCGCGGCCCGGCGCGCCGAGGCCGCCCCGACCGCGGGCCTGCGTCCGGTGCTCTCGCGCTCGCCCGCGATGGCCATCGCCGCCGCGCCCGAGCTCGATCGCGCGGCCGCCGGCACGCTGGCGACCGCCCAACGGGCCGTGGACAAGCGCGGCCTGACGAGCATCCCGCGGCGCGCGGCCGCGTCGCGGCGAGCCCTCGCGCGGGCCACCGCCGCGGCA
>CAYWGD010000166.1:0-11702 GCA_964457335.1 uncultured Enterobacteriaceae bacterium
GGCGGTCGCGCCGGCCGTCGAGGTGCCCGCGCCGGCCGCCGCCGCGCCGGCCGGCGACCCGATCGAGGCGCTCCTCGCCCGCGTGGGCGCCGTCGACGAGCCGAGCGCGAAGCTCCTCGCCGCGTCCTGGACCCACCGCAACGAGGGCACCCCCGAGGGGCGCGCGGCCGCGCTCGCGGCGGCCGAGCGGGCCGTCGCGCGCGCCCCGGACGACCCCCAGACGCTCGCCGCGCTCGCCGCGCTCCACGCGGAGGGCGGCACCGAGCCCGCGCTGCGAGCCGCCCTCGTGGAGAGCGCGAACGCTCGGGCCCCCTCCTTGCCGGCCGTGCGCCGCGCCGCCGCGCTCGTGGCGCTCGCGGGCGGGGCCCCGGCCGACGCCCGGCGCATCGCCGAGGAGTGCCTCCGCGTCGTGCCCGGCGACCTCGCCTGCCGCGAGGCGCTCGTCGTGGCGGCCGACGCCCTCGCGGCCGCGCCGAAGGCCGCCGAGGCCGAGAACCTCCTCTACACCTACGACGAGCTCGCGCGCGCCTGGCCGGACAACCTCGTCCTCCCGCGCCGCGCGGCGCTGTTCGCCGCGCGCGCCGACCTCGTCGGCGCCGAGGCCCGCCTCGACGCAGAGGCGAAGCGCGCGCCCGGGGTGACCGAGCTCGTCGCCGCCCGCGCGCTGCTCGCGTTCCGCGACGGCGCGTCGCGGCAGGGCCGCGCGATCCTCGCGAAGCTCGCCGACCCCGGCGACGCGCTCCTGCTCGAGGCCGCCGGCGACGCGGTGGGCCGCGGCGAGCACCAGGAGGCCCTCCAGCTCCTGGAGCGCCGCAAGGAGGCCGAGCGTGGCCGCGACGCGCTGCTCTACGAAGCCCAGGCCCGGCTCCTCGCCGCGCGCGCCGGCGCGGGCACCCCGGCGGCCGCGCTCGAGGCCGCGGAGCGCCTCGCCCGTCGTGACGGCTACGGCCCCGCCTCGGTGCAGCTGGTCGTCTCGGCCGCGCTGCTCACCGGGGATCGCGCGCGCGCGGCGCAGGTGTGGGACCAGCTCCAGCCGAAGGACGCGGCGGCGGTCGACGTGGCCCGCGCGTGGCTCGCCCGCGCCGCCCTCGACCTCGCGCAGGACCACCCGCGGGAGGCGAGCCTCGCCGCGGAGACCGCGCTCCAAGCCGACCGTTCCGAGCCCGACGCCTTCCTGTGGAAGGCGGCCGCCGCCGTGGCCGCGCAGAACGGCCCCGCGGCCGTCGAGGCGCTCCGACCGGCGATCGTCGCCGTCGACGGGCGGCACACGCGCCGCCGGCCCTACGGCGGAGCCCTCCCGATGCCCGCGGACGCGGCGAAGGTCCGCGCGGGCCTCGCCCAGCTCGTCGGATCCGATCCCGCGCGGCAAGCCGACCTCGCGCTCGCCCAGGCGGTCGTCGACTGGCTGGCGGGTGATCTCGACGCGGCGCTGGTCGGGGTCGAGCCGGTCGCCGCGAAGGGCACGGAGCCCGACGCGCTCGCGCTGAAGGCGCGGCTGCTCCTCGCGAAGGGGCAGGCCGCCGGCGCGGTCGCGGCCGTCGACCTCGCGCTCGCGCAGCGCCCGAAGGAGATGGCGTGGCAGCTCGTCCGCGCCGAGGCGCTCCTCGCCGTCGGGCGCGCGAGCGACGCCGAGGCCGCGCTCTCCATCGCCCGGAGCGGGTCGGTGCCCGCGACCTCCCTGCAGCTCCTCACGGCCCGGGTCGCCGCGAAGAAGGGGGATGGCGCGGCGGCGCTCGTGGCCCGCCGCGCGGCGGCGGCGGCCGACCCGGCCGACCTCGTGGCCCGGCGCGCGCTACGTGGGGTGACGGAGGACTGAGAGTCCCATGCGTCTGCTCCTCGTCGGGGGTGGTGGCCGCGAGCACGCCCTCGCCTGGGCCCTCGCCCGCCACGGTCACGACCTCGCGTTCACCCACCAGAACCCCGGCTTCGAGCGCCTCGGCCGCCACGTGGGCGGCGACCCCGCGGACGCCCGCGACGTCGACCTCGTGGTGGTCGGCCCCGAGGCGCCGCTGGCGGAGGGGCTCGTGGACCGCCTCGCCGCGCGCGGCATCCCCGCCTTCGGGCCCACCGCCGCGGCGGCGCGCCTCGAGACCTCCAAGGTGTTCACCAAGCAGTTCGCCCTGCGCCACGCGCTCCCGACGGCGGCCGCCCGCGTGTTGGAGCCCGGCGAGGCCTTCCGCGCGGACCGCCCCTGGGTCGTGAAGCTCGACGGCCTCGCGGCCGGCAAGGGCGTGTGGGTGTGCGCCGACGCCGAGGAGACCGACGCCGCGGTGGGGCAGGCGCAGGCCGCCCGCCCCGACGCCCGGATCCTCCTCGAGGAGCGCCTGGAGGGGCCCGAGGTGAGCGTCCTCGGCCTGTCCGACGGGGAGCGCGTGGTCCCGCTGATCCCGGCGCGCGACCACAAGCGCCGCTTCGACGGCGACCAGGGCCCCAACACCGGCGGCATGGGCGCGGTCGCGCCGGTGCCGGTCCCCGACGCGGACCTCGCGGTCTGCCACGACGTGCTCCGCCGCGCGGTGGCGGGCATGGCCGCGGAGGGCACCCCGTTCCGGGGCGTGTTGTACGGCGGCTTCATGCTCACCCCGAGCGGACCGCGGCTGCTCGAGTTCAACGTGCGCTTCGGCGATCCCGAGTGCCAGCCGCTGATGACGATGCTCGACGAGGACCTCGCGCCCTGGCTCCTCGGCGCCGCGACCGGCCGCCTCCCGGGCGACGCGCTGCGCTGGAAGGCCGGCGCGGCCTGCTGCGTCGTCGTGTCCGCCGACACCTACCCGGAGCGCGGCGCCGACGCCGACATCACCGCGCTCCCCGCGGACGCCGAGGACCTCGTGGTGTTCCACGCCGGCACCACCCGCGTGGACGGCCGCCTCCGCGCGACCGGCGGCCGGGTGCTCGGCGTCGTGGGGCGCGGCCCCGACCTCGCGGCGGCGCGCGCCCGGGCCTACCGCGGCGTCGCCGAGGTGCGCTTCGCGGGCGCGGCCTGGCGCTCGGACATCGGCGCCGGCGTGTAGATGGGGCGCGAGGACGCGCAGGGCGCGCTCACGCGGGAGACGCCCGCGCCCGGCCTCGTCGTCTGGCAGCCGCGACGCGGCTACCGCTACGGCGTGGAGGTCTACGCGCTCGCCGCCTTCGCCCTCGGCGGGGGGCCCGTCGCGAGCGCCATCGACCTCGGCTGCGGGAGCGGCGTCGTCGGGCTCCTGCTGGCGTCCCGCGGCGTGCGCGTCCGCGCGGTGGACCGCGAGCCCCGCTGGGTCGAGCTCGCGCGTCGCAACACCGCCGAGTCCGGCGTCGACCTCCCCGTCGAGGAGGCCGACGTCCGCGCGTGGCGCGGCCCGCCCGCCGACCTCGTCGTCACGAACCCGCCGTGGTTCCCCCCGGACGAGCCGGTGTCGCCCGACCCGTGGAAGGCGGTGTCCCGGTCCATGCTCCATGGGGGCGTGGCCGACTTCGTCGCCGCCGGCCTCCGCCATGCCCCGCGGGTGTGCGTGGTGACGCGGCGCGAGCGCGAGCGGGACGTGCCGGGATGGATCGCGCGCCGGGCGCGCCTCGGGGACGAGGTGGTGCTGCTGGAGGTGCGCCCGGGGGAGGGGAGCACCGTGGACGAACCGCTCGACCTGCCGGCCGCCTACGCGCTCTTCCGGGGCTCCCCGTGAGCGCGCTCCACCTGCTCGCGCTGGTGCTCTGCGGGCGGCTCCTCCACCGCCACCTCCTCGGCCGCTTCGGCGCCGGGACGGTCGGGCACCTCGTGCGCCTGCCCGGCAACCTGCTCCACGAGCTCGCCCACGCCGTCGCGCTCGTCGCCGCGGGGTACACGGTCGCGGACTTCACCGTGTCGCTCGCGGACCCCGCCGGCCGCGGCGGCGTGCGGCCCGGCCCGCCGTGGACCGGCCTCGCGCGGCCCTGGCTCGCGAACCTCGTCGCGCCGGTCGCGCCGGTCGGCGCCGGCATCTTCGCGCTCGCCGCCCTCGCCGCGTGGAGCGGCGCCCCGGGTCTCCCGGCCTCGATCGCCGGGATCGGTCCCGTCGTGAGCGCGGCGCCGTGGGCGCGGTGGGAGCTCTGGGCCGGCCTCGTGCTCGCGTTCTCCGTCACCGCGGAGATCGCGCCCTCCGACGTGGACCTCGCCGGCTGGTGGCGCCCGGCGCTCGTCGCCGCCGTCCTCTTCGCGGTGGCCGCCTACGGGCTCGAGCAGTGGCGACCCGGGCTGGTCCTCGCGCAGCTGACGGCGTTCGACGCCGGCATCCGCGCGCCCGTGGCGCGGGCGCTGGGCGTCGCCGTGTGGAGCGGCGTCGTGCTGGCGCCGGTCGCGTGGGTGGCGGGGAAGCTCCGACAGGCTCTCGGGAGTTGATCGTCAGCGGTCGGAGTCAGTCGAGGAACGCCGCCGTCGTGTTCCCCTCGCGCGTGCCGTCGGCCTTCTTCCACACGTAGTCGAAGATGTCGGCCTGCCGGAGCGTGATCGCGTCGCCCTTTCGCAGGCCGGGCACGGCGTAGGGCTCGTTCATCAACACGCCCACGAGGTCGTCGCCGTTGACGCTGCGGAGCTCGACCCACATGTACTCGGTGCCGCCGGCCTGCGTGCGGAACGGGGCCTTCACCGCCACGGCCTCGCCGACGGGCAGCCCCGCGGCGAACGCGGGCCGCACGACGCGGGCGAAGCGCTCCCGCGCCTGCTTCTGGGCGTCCTCGAGCGTCGCGGCGGGGGCCGCGGAGTCGGTCGCGGTGGCGGGGAGCGCGCCGGGGGCGCCCGCGCCGTTCGTGGCGGGCGCGGTCGGGGCGGGCGCCGCCGCGGCCACGGCGATGGGCGGCGGCGGATCCTCGGCCAGGGGGGCGGGCGCGTCGGGGTCGGGCGGGACGACGATCTCGCCGTCGAAGATCGCGCGCAGGAGCGGCTCCTCGGGGTCGGTCTCGCGGCGTGCGGCCGCGCGGAAGCTCGCCTTCCCGCGCACGGTCGGCGTGTCGAGCGTCAGCCCGGGACGGTGGCCGTTCTTCCGACGGTCCTCGGCGATGGCGTTGATGACGAAGGAGACGTCGCCCGCGGCGTCCGCGGGCACGGTCTCGACCACGAGCTCGTGGTCGCCGTAGCGGCGGAGGCCGCGCGTGACGAGGCGGAGCGGCCCCTCGGGGTCCTCGGCGTCCTGCGGCTCGGCGTCCACGACGAACCAGTCGGTGACCGGCCCCTTCGGGTCGAGCGCGGCCCAGGCGTCGGCGCCGTAGAGGCGCTGCGTGTCGAGGTCCTCCACCCAGCCGCCGCTCTTCTTCGCGGCGGCCGCGAAGGCGGCGTGGGCGACGGCGAGCGTCTGGACGGCCTCCTCCCGGGGGCCGGCGATCCAGGCGAGGAGCACCTCCTCGGACTTCGCGAGCTCCTCGGGGCGGTCGACGCCCGTCCCGTAGAGCTCCACGAATGCGGCGTCCGGGATGCCGAAATCGGCGCCGGCGATGCCCATGACCCGGATCGGCCGCTCGGCGCTGTCGGGGAAGCCCGACTTCGCCGCGATCGGCGCGAGGCCGTCGTCGAGCGCGTCGACGACCTCCTCCGGGCATGTCGGGTTGCAGAACAGCGCCAGGGCGAACCGCGCGTCCGGCGAGAGCGGGGGAGGGGCCTGGGCGGCCGCGTGGGCCACGAGCGCGTACCACATCGCGGGAAGCTACGTCTCCGGCGCCCCTCTATTCACGGAATCGTCCTGTCGCGGCCCGAGCCGCGTCACGCTTCTTCGCGAACGCGGGGTGCGCCGAGGCGGAGGCATCCCGGCCTGCGCCGCGATAGACGCCGCCCGGACGGGTTTTCCGCGATGCGTCGTTCCACGGAGCCGCGCGCGCCGCGAGGCGTGCACTGATGGCCGAGCTTCCGCCGGAGGTGCTCGAGCGCCTGTCCACCCACGGGAAGGTCAAGCTCGCCGTGGGGGACGATCACACGGCCGCCGCCGAGGTCACCGTCGCCCCGCTGAACAAGCAGCTCTTCCTGCTGGTGTCGCGCGGGGGCGCCTCCGAGCAGCGGCTGCTCCTGGACCCGCGGGCGACCATCCTCGCGGAGGATCGCGGCAGCGACTGGCTCGTGCGCGCGACCGGGCGCGCGGTGCCGGGCCGGCCCATCCCGGCCGAGCAGCGGCGCCCCGAGCTGATGCACTGGCTCCCCGACGGCGTCTCCCCGAGTGCGCTCGTCGCGGTGCGCTTCCACCCCGAGACCGTCGAGTACGTGCAGGGCCGCGGGGCGGGCCGCTCCCGCGCGGCCGGCGAGGTCCCGGGCGGCGCGCCGCCGAGCGCCGTCACCCGGTGGGTCCTGCTCGCGACGGACCAGATCGTCGCCTGGTTCTTCGTCATGGGGGTGCTCGACTGGCTCGGGCTCCTCTTCCTCGTGGAGGAGGAGGAGAAGCGCCGGATGCTCCTCCTCGTGCTGCTGATCGTCACCGGCGCGGCGCTGCTCGCGGGCGTCCAGCTCGTGCACCAGGCCGCGCGGTTCGCGCGGTGGCGGGAGGGGCTCGAGTCGGACGAGGCGGCGCGGCTCGTCCTCGCCGGCTGGGAGGCGCCGGGGCGGATCCGGGCGGCCGGATTCGGTATGATCGGGTTCGGCGTCGTGCTCGCGGCGCTCGTCTCCGCGGGCGCCGGGTGGAAGGTCGGGGGCTGGGCGGTGCTCGTCAGCGCCGCGCCGCTCTTCGCGATCTTCCACCTCGCGCGGCACCTCCTCCGAAACAAGGACGCGGCACGGGAGATCGGATGAACGTCTCGCTGAAAGGTTCGAGCCCCGCCACGATGGTGGCCGGGATCCTCCTGCTCGCGCGGGCGCGGAGCTTCGGCCAGCGCGTGCGTGTCGAGATCGTGGGCGACCCCGGCGACATCGGCGTCGTCGAGGGCCCCGCGATCCTCCACAGCGCGGCGCTGGCCTCCTGTGGGGTCGGCCGCGAGTACGGCAGCGGCGCGCTCGTCGTCGTGCCGGGCCCCGCGAAGGCGCCGCTCGCCGTGAGCCTCACCGCGGACGGGCGATCCGACTGGTTCTACGTCGATCGCGCGGGGGACGGGGTGCATCCCGCCACCAAGGCCTTCGTGCGCTACCGCCGCGACGCGCGGCCGGTCGCGAAGCACCACGTGCGGGCCTTCCTGAAGGCGGCGGAGATCCTCGGCATCGCGCCGGAGCCGGCCGTGCTCGACCTCTTGTTCGGGGCGCCCGCCCCCCCGCTGACGCGCATCGCGCTGGCGCTGCGGGCGGGCCGCGCGCTCACCGGCGAGCGCGGCGCGCCGATCACGGCGTTCCTCGGCGGCGACCTCGGGGACGACGAGCACGTCTCGATCGCCGCCACGCTGGCCCGCCTCGCCCCCCCGCTGCGGGCCGAGGTCGAGGACTTCATCCGGTGCGCCGAGGAGCTCGCCGCCCTCGACGGCGACCGCGCCTGGATCGACGGCCTCACCGAGATCGCCTCGCACCTCGCGCTCATCCCGCCGCAGGGCATGCTGCCCCCGCTCGCGCCGGCGGCCGACGCGGTCGCCTTCGGGCTCGGCCGCGCGCTCGGCGCGACGCAGGGAAATTGCCAGGCCCAGGCGGGCATCCTGGAGACCTACAAGTTCCTGGGCGGCAAGTTCACCGACTCCGCCCCGTGGCCGGTGGAGCTCCCGTCCGACCCGCCGCCGACCGAGCGGCTGGCGCGGTGGGCGTGGTTCGCGTCGCACGTCAGCGCCGCCGCCGAGAAGGTGGACCGCCTCTGGCGGGACCTGGTCGACCCACCGATGTGAGCCGCCGAGGGGCGACGCCGCGCGCCGCTCGCCCCTCCTCCCGCCCCCCGAAGGAACGCAGGCCCCGCCGGACCGGCCGGGGGCCGCTCTTGACACGTCCGGTCCGGGCGGCGAAGAATGATCTCATCGCGCACGGAGCCCCCGTTGGCGGGCCTCGACTTCATCCGGCTCAGCAAGACCCTCAGCTACCTCCTCCGCCACGGCGCCGACGCGGCCGGGCTCTCGGCGGACGAGGAGGGGTGGTTCTGCGCCGTCGAGGTCGCCCAGGCGACCACGCGCGTCATCCGCCGGCCCGTGAGCGACGACGAGGTGCTCCTCACCGCCTCCCGCTACGGCGGCGGCCGCTTCGAGGTGCTGGGCAACCGGCTCCGGCCGGGCAGCTGCGGCTACGCGCGCCCGGCGAACTGCGGGCCCGACATCCTCTACCACGCGACGCCGCGCTCCCGGGTGGAGGCCTTCGTCGAGCAGGGCCAGCTCGCGATCCCCGGCGGCGCGCCGGTGCAGCTCGCCCGCGGCGAGGGCCACGCCTGGCGCGTGGCGCACCGCCAGTGGGAGGACCCCGTCGTCCTCTACGTGGACGCCGCCCGCGCCCGTCGCGACGGCGTGCACTTCGAGCGCACGCGCGCGGGGCACTTCCTGGCCCGCAGCGTCCCCATCCGCCACGTGTTGAACCTGCGCGAGGGCTTCGCCGAGCAGGCCTCCGCGGGCGGGTTCCTGGTCGACTGGACCACGGGCGCGCCGCGCATCGCGCTCATCCGCGTGTGCCGCCGCGGCGGCTCCACGTGGGAGGTCGCGAAGGGGAAGATCGAGCCCGGCGAGGCGCCCCAGCAGACCGCGATCCGCGAGGTCCGCGAGGAGATGGGCGTCCGGGCGCCGGTGCAGGTGCGCGGCGAGCTCGGCACCATCCGCTACGGCTTCTGCACGCCGGACGGCTCCCCGCGGCTCAAGACCATCTACCTCTACGTGCTCGAGGCCACCTGCGAGGTCGGCACCTTCGCGCCGGCCACGGGGGAGGGGATCGACGCGGTGCGCTGGTTCGCGCTGGAGGAGGCCCTCGCCTCGCTCGCGCACCCGAGCCTCCGCGCCTCGATCGGCCGGCTGCTCGGCGCGCTGGAGGAGCGCGCCGCCGAGCTCGGCGTGAAGATGGCGACGGCGGGCTGATCCCGCTCAGGCCGGGGGCACCCAGCCGTCCAGGCACTTCTCGACCATGTCGAGCCGGTCGTTGCCCCAGAAGAGCCAGCGGCCGTCCACGATGCAGGTGGGCGCGCCGAACACCCCGGCGGCGACGGCCTCCGAAGTGCTGTCGATCAGCGCCTGCTTCATCCCGGGGGCGGCCGCGACGGCCTCCTCGGAGGCGCCGCAGTCGCGGAGCACCGCCGGATCGGTCACGTCGCGGTCCTCGCCCCAGGCGGCGCGGAAGACCGCGCGCGCGAACGCGGGGTCGGGGTGCGCGAGGAAGGTGCGCAGCGGCAGGAGGCTGCGGATGGGGAACACCGAGGGGAACCGGAAGGGCACGTCGTACCAGTCCGCCCAGCGCCGCATGTCGAGGAAGTAGTGGCGCTGCTTGGCCTCGCTCGCGGCGAGGAGCGGCACGTCCACCTGCCCGACCTGCTTGAACACGGCGCCGAGCAGCATCGGGCGCCACCGGAGAGTGGCACCCGTGCGCGCCGCGATGGCGTCGACCTGCGTGGCGGCGAAGTAGGCGTAGGGCGAGCTGAAGTCGAACCAGAAGTCGAGCGTCATGTCAGGGCCCGCTCCACGAAGTGCGCGCGGTCCTGGCCCCACCACGTCGTGGGCGTCCCGTCGGGCGCGCGGATCACGTAGGTTGGCGCGCCGAAGATGCCCAGCGCGATCGCCTCGTCCGTGCGGGCGCGCAGGTCGTCCTTGTGCGCGGCGAGGTCGACGTCGCCGGCGATGGCGCGCACGACCGCGTCGTCCTCGATCGCGCGGCCCTCGACCCAGTAGGCGCGGTAGAAGGCGTGGATCACCGCGGGGTCGCAGCCTCGCGCGAGCGTCGCGCGCAGGGCCGACACGGTGCGGCGGGGATGCGCCTCGGGCATGCGGAGCGCGACCCCCGCGAGGTGCGCCTGCCGCGCGAGGTCGGCCGCGAGGTGCCGCGCCTTGGCGGGCGAGAGCGTGCCCGCGAGGTTCTGCGGCGTGGCCACGGCGGCGAAGACGCCCCCGAGCAGCATCGGCTTCCACGCGACGCGCGCGCCGACCCGCGCCGCGAGCGCCTCCACCTGGACCGAGCCCAGGTAGGCGTAGGGGCAGGAGTAGTCGAACCAGAACTCGAGCGTCTTCACCGCGCCGTCCTATGCGGGCGCCCGGGGCGCAGCCACGGCCGCGGTAGCCTGCGCCGCATGTCGCTGCCCCTCTTCGCGTCGGCGGTGGTCGTCGCGGAGCCCGCCGATGTAAGCATTGGGCAACTACCTGCCATCTACCTGGTTTCACGTGTGGGGCAGACGATCGGGCACCTCTCGTCGGTCGCGCCGGCCGCGGTGCGGGTGCGTGCCATATTCTTCGCGATCCAAGGGGGTTGTCCGGCCGGGATGGTCGTGACGCCGGCCCGTGCGGCATGAGGTAGTTTCTACCTACGCTCTTGACGAGTCAAACCTTTTCCCGGCGCGGTGAGGTCGATTACCATCAGGATGCAACCGGGAGCCCCACTGAAGTTCGCTCGCACCATCCTCGGGTTCCTCGTGCTGTTCGCATGGACGATCCACGACATCCCCGAGGCGTCGCCTCACGAGGCGGGAGTGGAGGGTCTGTCGCAGCGCGGGGCCGGCGCCCGCGTCCGGACCCGGTTGGACCGTGCGGCGGCGGTCGCGAGCGCCGATGCGACGACCGCGCTCGACCAGGTCGACGCGCTTTTGCAGGAACTTCACGGTCGCCGCTCGGCGGTCGACGACCCCCTCGACGCCGACACCCGCGACGCCCTGGCGCGCGAGGCGCTCGACCTCCGCAGCACGCTCGCCCTCGCGGGCGCCGACCTCCAGGACGGCTTCCGGCGCGACTTCGTCGCGGGGGTCGCGAAGGGCGCGGCGTGGTCGGACTGGGCGCACGGCGTGCCCGCGTCGGTGACCATCGCGCAGGCGATCCTGGAGAGCAACTGGGGGCGTTCGGCGCCGGGCTTCAACCTCTTCGGGCTCAAGGGCGAAGGCACCGCCGGGAGCACCCGCAAGCGCGTGGTCGAGTACCGCCGCGGCAAGCGAAAGATGAAGACGGCGTACTTCCGGGCCTACAACCACGTCGACGAGTCGCTCGCCGACCACGCCCGCATCCTCGCCAACAGCCGCCACTACACCCGCGCCCGCGCCGTGAGCGAGGACCCGGCCCGGTACGCGCAGGCGCTCCAGGGCGTCTACGCGACGGACCCGCGCTACGCCGGCAAGCTCACGGGCATGATCGAGCGCTACGGCCTCGACCGCTTCGACTGGAACCCGCGCTCGCCGTGGCAATGAGCGCGGGATAGTCTCGGCCCCCGAGGATCCCCATGCCCGCGTACCTCGACTGGCTCGCCGACGTGTTCGAAGAGGCCCAGGTCACCTACGACGCCACCACCGCCCCGTACCTCGACGTCGTCATGCGCAAGCTCGTCGACGGCGCGAACGAGGACGAGGAGGTCGTCTTCCGTCGCATCCGCGAACGCTGGCTCCGCCACGGGCTCCCCGGTCGCCAGCTGCTCGCCGCCTTCATCCGCGACGACGTCTACGCGCGCCGCGACTCGCCGTTCCGCCCCAAGGAAGGCGACGCCTACTACACGAACGACTACGTCCCGAAGCACCACCCGCCGCACGTGAAGTAGCGGGCGGGCCGCCGCCGGAGGCGGCGCCGGGTGTCCTCCGCGGTCGGGCGGAGCCCTCCGTCGGCCGCCGGCGTGGCGGCCGACCGGCGCGGGCCGTGGGCGTGTGACGGGGCCTTCGGCCCCGCGACGGCGGGCGCCGGGCCCTCGACCTCCTCCGTTCCCGATCCTTCGATCTGGT
>CAYWGD010000166.1:11712-14215 GCA_964457335.1 uncultured Enterobacteriaceae bacterium
GGGGGGCCCCCCGCGGGCGGGGGGGCGGGGGGGCCCCCGGGGGGGGGGGGGGCCCGCGGGGGGCGGGGGGGGGGGCGCCCCCCCGGCGCGGGCCTCGGGAGCGTGACGTGGCCTTCGGCCCCGAGACGGCGTGCGCCCGCGCCGCGCTCCGGCCCCCCTGCCCGGGTGCTGCCGATGGAGACGGTCATGGAGGGGGGGCGTGTTCGCCACGTGGTGCCTCCGTGACCGCGGGGCGGTCATGGCGGGGGGACGTGTTCGCCGCGTGGGGCCTCCGTGACCGCGGGGCGGTCATGGCGGGGGGACGTGCGCGGCACGTGATGCCTCGGTGACCGCGGGGCGGTCATGGCGGGGGGACGTGTTCGCCACGTGGGGCCTCCGTGACCGCGGGGCGGTCATGGAGGGGGGACGTGTTCGCCACGTGGGGCCTCCGTGACCGCGGGGCGGTCATGGAGGGGGGACGTGTTCGCCACGTGGGGCCTCCGTGACCGCGGGGCACGGACCGGAGGTCGGAACCTCCGCGAACACGCGAGGCCGGGGGGCGTTGCGGGGGGCGGCGAGCCCCCCGCCCCAAGAATCCGAAGCCCTTCCAACCGCGCTCGAGCGGCCCGGAGCTACCCGCTGATCCAGCGCGACTCGCCCGGCGCGAGGTGGATGCGGGCGCGGCGGCCCTCGAGCGTGATGCGGCCTTCCGCCGCCCAGCGGAGCGCGAGCGGGTAGAGGCGGTGCTCGACCGCGAGGATGCGCGCGGCGAGGGAGTCCTCGGTGTCGTGGTCGAGGACGGGGACGGTGCCCTGCGCGAGGATGGGGCCGGTGTCGACGCCCGCGTCGACGAGGTGCACCGTCGCGCCGGCCACCGCGGCGCCGTACGCGAGCGCCTGCCGGGGCCCGTGCGTGCCGGGGAAGGCCGGGAGCAGCGCCGGGTGGATGTTGAGCACCCGCCCGGGGAAGGTGTCGAGGAAGGTCGGCGTGAGCACGCGCATGAAGCCCGCGAGGCAGACCCACTCGACGGGGCCGAGCGCCTCGAGCAGGTCGCGCTCGAAGTCCTCGCGCATGCGGCCCTTCGACGGCACCACGGCGGTGCGCACGCCGGCGGCCGCCGCCCGCTCGAGCGCGTAGGCGCCGGGCACGTTGGACACGACCACGGCGATCTCGGCCGGGTACGCGGGATCGCGCGCGGCGTCGAGCAGCGCCTGCAGGTTCGAGCCGCGCCCGGACACGAGCACGCCGACGGGGACCTTCCGCGTCAAGCGACCACACATTCCTGGTTCGTGTCCTCGACCACCCGCCCGATGCGGAAGCCGCCGGCCTCGGCCGCGAGCGCGTCCGCCACGTCGGGGCGCACGACCACGATCATGCCGATGCCGTTGTTGAAGGTGCGGTACATCTCGGCGTCGCCGAGGCCGCCGCGGGCGCGGAGCAGGTCGAAGACGGGCGGGACGGGCCAGCTCCCCTTGTCGAGGCGCGCGCCGAGGCCCGTGGGGAGCACGCGCGGGACGTTCCCCGTGAAGCCGCCGCCCGTGATGTGCGCGAGGCCGAGGATGTCGTAGCGCGTGCGCAGGTCCAGGATCTGCTTGACGTAGATGCGCGTGGGCCGGAGCAGCACCTCGCCGAGGGGGGCGCCGAGGTTCCACTCGTCGCGGTCCATCGGGAGGGGGTCGAGGAGGTGGCGGACGAGCGAGTAGCCGTTGCTGTGCACGCCGGAGGAGGGGAGGCCCACGATCGCGTCGCCGGCGCGGATCTTCGTGCCGTCGAGGATGCCGTCGCGCTCGACGGCGCCGACGCAGAAGCCCGCGAGGTCGTAGTGGCCCGGCGCGTACATGCCCGGCATCTCCGCGGTCTCGCCGCCGATGAGCGCGCAGCCCGCCTGCCGGCAGCCCTCGGCGATGCCGGCCACGACCTGCTCCGTCTCGGCGGGGTTCAGCTTGCCGGTGGCGAAGTAGTCGAGGAAGAAGAGCGGCTCCGCGCCGGACACCACCACGTCGTTCACGCACATGGCGACGAGGTCGATCCCGATGGTGTCGTGCTTGCCGAGGCGCTGGGCGAGCAGGAGCTTCGTCCCGACGCCGTCGGTGCCGCTCACGAGCACCGGGTCCCGGTAGCGGCCCATGAGCGAGAACAGCCCGCCGAAGCCCCCGATGTCGCCGATGACGCCCGGCCGGTAGGTGCTGCGGACGTGGGACGTGATGCGGTCCACGACCTCGTCGCCGGCTTCGATGTCGACTCCGGCGTCCTTGTAGGCGTCTTTCATGGGGGGGCTCCGCGGTCCGAGGGGGGCGGAGACTAACCCGGGGGCCTCAGAGGCTGACCGGAAATCCGGACCGAGCACGCTGAGACGCATCGGGATGCCTGCTGCGTCCCCGGCCGAGTGCGCAGGCCCGAGGCCTGTAATCGAGGCCGGGGCGCGGCGGGCGCCCGAGGCGTCCAGCGGGCGACGGGAGGGATCCCGGGCCGCCTCTCAGAAGGTGTTGTCGAAATAACGTCGCGATAGAGTTATGTGGCTTCC
>CAYWGD010000167.1:0-14199 GCA_964457335.1 uncultured Enterobacteriaceae bacterium
CCGCCCCCGGCGCCTCCGCTCCCCGAGCCGATCCCCGCGCCGCCCGCCGTGGTCGACACGACCCCGCCCGTCCCCGCCTCGCTCGCCCCGGAGCCGGCCGCGCCCGCCGCCGTCGAGCCCCCCGCCGCCCGGGCGGCCCGCCGGGCCCTCCACGCGCGTGTCGCGCCCGGCGCGGTGGTCCGCCTCGACGCCGCGCCCGTCGCGGCCCTGGAGGTGACCGGCGGCGTGGAGCTCGGCCCGATCCGCGCCGGGCTCTCCGTCGCCGGGGCCCTGCCCGCCGCGCTCGACGAGGACCGCGCGATGCGCGCGGCGGACCTCGCCGTGGTGGTGGAGCTCGGCGACGTGGGCCCATGGGGCGCGGCCCGCGCGGGCGTGGCCGTGCGCGGCTGGTTCGAGGCCGGCGAGGGCGTGGGCACGACGGTCACCCCCACGGCGCGGCTCGACGCCGGGTGGGGCGTGCGGCTGGGCGTCGCGCGCCTCAGGCCCGGCGTGTTCGCGGCGGCGGACCTCGCGCCGACCACGCTCTACGTCGCGGGTGTCGAGGAGCGCACGTTCGACCGCGTGTTCTTCGGGGGCGCGCTGGGATTCGAGATCATTTCTGCGGGCGAGTGATCCTCCGGAGGGGGGTGCGCGCACTGCGACGGCGATGGACACGAACGACCACGACCTGCTCACCGCCTACGTCGCGGGCCGGCCCGGCGCGCGGGACGCGCTCGTCGACCGCTGGCTCCCCGAGGTGCTGCAGTGGTGCGCGCGGCTCGGCGGCCCGCGGGTCGACCCCGAGGACGCCGCCCAGGACGTGATCGTCGTCCTCATCACGCGGTCGGAGCAGGTCGCGGATCCCGCGCGGTTCCGCGCCTGGCTCTTCGGCGTCACCCGCCGGGTGCTCGCCGCGCACCGCCGCCGCGCCTGGTTCCGTCGCTGGGTGCCCGGCGCGTCGACCACGTTCGCGGCCGACACCGCCGAGGGCCCCGAGGGGCGGGCCGCCATCGACCAGGCCGGCCGGCGCGTGCAGGAGGTCCTGGAGCGGCTCCCCGCCGCCCAGCGCGAGGCGCTCGTCCTCTGCGACCTCGAGGAGCGGAGCGCGTTCGAGGCCGCCGAGCTCCTCGACGTTCCGGTCGGTACCGTGAAGAGCCGCCTGCGCCTCGGCCGCGAGCGCTTCCGCGCCCTCTGCCGCGAGCACGACATCGCGCCGCTCGGCGTCCTCGAGGAGGCGCCGTGAGCGACGAGCTGCGCCGGTTGCGCGACGCCACCCGGGCCCGCCGCGATGCCGTGGCGCGGGTGAAGGCCGGGACGGCCCGCGAGCTCACACCCGAGGACCTCAAGGCGCTCCTCCGCGCGGTGCCGTCCGCCCCGGAGGGCGCGGCCGCCCGCATCAAGGCCAACGTCGCCGACCTCCGCCCCCGCCCCGCGCGCCCCTGGATCCGCGTGGGCGCCGCGGCCCTCTTCGGCGCCGGCCTCCTCGGCGCCGCCGCGCTGTCGCTCGGCGCGCGGCTCCGCGCCGACGCGCCCGTCGCCCTCGATCTCGTCGACGGCCAGCGCGTCGTGGTGGGCGAGCTCACCCTCGACGCCGACGGCCACGGCGCGCTCTCGGGCACCCGGTCCGAGCCGCGCCTCCGCTGGCAGGAGGGCCGCGCCCGCATCGCCGCCGCCGACCTGCTCGTCGAGACGCGCGAGGCGGAGGTCCGCCTGGCCGACGGGGCCCTCGCCGTCACCCGCGACGTCGCCGGCACCACGGTCGACGCCGAGCGCGGCACCCTCGACGTGCGCTGCCTCGTCGACGGGGCCGTGCACACCCTCGCGCCCGGCGCCGCCTTCACCTGCCCGCCCGTGATCGCCGAGGGCATGCTCGCCCGCGCCCGCCACGAGTACGCGTCCGGCGCGGACCTCGCCGCGGTCGTCGCGACCGTGGACGAGGGCCTCACCCGGCCGCTGGGCATCGGCGGGGAGACCGCGCGCACCGAGCTCCTCGTGCTGCGCATCCAGTTGCTGGCCGAGTCCGGGCGCCGCCGCGACGCCCTCGCCGACACCCGCGCGCTCCTCGCCGCCGACGCCCGGCACCGTCGCCCCGAGATCGAGCGCCTGGCCGCCGCCCTCGCGCTCACGGAGGAGGGCTGCGCCGGCGCGCTACCGCACCTCGACGCCGTCGCCGCCACCGACCTCGACGCGGCCCTGCGCCTCGCCGCCTGCGCGCCCGACCGGGCCGCCCAGGTGCTCGACGCGGCCGCTCCGCTCGCTCGTTCCCCCGAGGACCACCAGGCCCTCACCCACGCCCGCTCCCTGCTCGGAGTCGACTGATGCGCTGCACCTCGCTTCTCCTCACCCTCACGCTCGTCGCCTGCGGCAGCCGCGTCGACTTCACCGACAAGGACGGCGACACCGGCACCCCGAACCCGGACGGCGACGCCGACACCGACACCGACACGGACGCGGACTCCGACGCCGACAGCGACACGGACACCGACACCGACACGGACACCGACACCGACACCGACACCAGCGAGCCGGCCTCCCCCTGGGACAGCGCCACCGCCGCCACGCTCGAGGGCATCGGCGGCCCCGCGCTCGTCACGCTCGGCGACTACGCCGTCCACGGCGACACCATCGTGGGCAACGGCATGAACGGCTACGTCTGGATCTCCACCGACGGCGGCGTGTCCTGGACGAGCTCCTACCAGGAGGGCTTCCTCTACACGGTGGGCGGCGTCGCGGTCACCGACGACGGGATCTTCGTCGCGAGCTACGCCGGCATCTTCCGCAGCGTCGACGACGGCGCCACCTGGACCACCGAGGTGACCGGCCTCGGCGGGGCCTACGCGACGGAGCTCGCGACCGACGGCTCCGCGTTGTACGCGGCGACCGGCTACGTCGACCAGCTCTGGCGCTGGAACGGCGCGTCCTGGGACGAGGTGACCGCGCCCTCCTCGTTCGCCACGCTCCCCGTCGTCTCCGGCGACACGCTCTACACGGCCGACTTCGCCCAGAACGTCTACGTCAGCACCGACGGCGGCGAGACGTGGGAGCAGGCCGCCTACGGCGACGGCGTCGACACCTTCCTCCCGAGCGCCTTCGCCGAGGGCGACCTCGTCGGTACGAGCCTCATGAGCGGCACGCTCCGGCGCTCCTCCGACGGCGGGTACACCTGGACCGACATGCCCGTGCCGAGCGGCGCGGAGGGCTTCCTCCAGGCCGACGGCGTGCTCTACGCCCGGATGTACATGAACGGCGTCCAGATGTCCGCGGACGACGGCGCCACCTGGACCGACATCAGCGCCGGGCTCCCGAGCGGCTGGGGCCTCTGGGTGCAGGACTTCACCGTCACCACGAGCGGGGACCTGCTCGCGTCGCCCTACCAGGCCGGCCCCTACCGCTTCGACGGCGCCACGTGGAGCCCCTCCGCGGACGGCATCATCGGCGGGACCGCCACCGACGCCGCGCTCCACGACGGCCGCCTGCTCGCGACCTACGGCACCGACCAGGCCTGGGCCTACGATCCGACCGAGGGCGCCTGGGAGGCCCTGTCGAGCCCCGCCACCGGCACGGCGCTGCTCGGGAAGCTGGGCGCCGACGACGAGACGATCCTCGTCTCGTCCGCGTACTACGGGCTCTACCGCTCCACGAACGCCGGCGCCTCCTGGTCCGACGCCAACGCCGGGCTGCCGACCTTCATCGGTGACACCGGGCTCGAGGCGCTCTACGTCTGGGCCCTCGCCTTCGACGACGACACCGTCGTCGCCGCGCACACGATCGCGTGGGAGGGGAGCCACGAGGGGGTGCGCACCCCGACCGGCGGCGGCGTCTCCGTCTCCACGGACGGCGGGGCGTCGTGGTGGTTCTCCCCGACCGGGCTCCCCGTCGTCGCGACGGACAACTCCGGCTACCCCGTGTACCCGTCGAGCAGCGCGGTGCACGCCGAGGACGACCTGTTCCTCCTCGCCACGGTGGGCGAGGGCATCTACCGCAGCCGCGACGAGGGCTACTCCTGGGAGGCCACCTCCGGCGTGACCGGCGCCACGCTCGTCAACGACTTCGCCCGCGCCGGCACCTCGTTCTACGCCGCGGGCCAGGACGTGAACGCCCCCACCGCCGACGGCGGCAACGGCGTCTGGCGCTCCGACGACGACGGCGCCACCTGGGTCTCCGACGAGGACGGCCTCCCCGAGAACCCCCTGGTCGCGGCCCTCGCGAGCACCGGCAACACCCTGTTCGCGCTCGTCACCGCGCCCACCCAGGGCATCTGGCGCCTCGACGCCGGCACCTGGTCGCTCGTCGTGGACCCGGGTGACGACTACCTGCTCCAGGCGCCGATGCTGCTCGACGGCGAGGACTTCTACGTCGGGACGTGGGGCGAGGGGATGATCCGGCTCGCGCCCGTCGAGTAGAGGCGATCCGGGCGCGCGGCCGATCGGGGTCGCGCGCCATCGGACGTTCGTCCGATGTGTCGGCCCGCGGGCTCCAGCTATCAGTCGGCCACCAAGTCGCCTGAATGGCCGCCGCCCGCGGAAAGGAGCCTCCCACATGGGACTGGTCGCCGTCGACACGCTCTTCCCCCTGCTCCTCCGCGAGTGGAAGGACAGTTGGGTCCGGGCGACCAACTCGCCCGGGGAGCTCAAGTGCAAGGTGGAGCAGGCCTGGGGCGAAGGCTACGCCACCGCCGAGGACCTCGTCGCCGCGATGGACGCGGCGGGGGTGCGCACCATCCTGGCCACGGATCTGTTGGCCTGGTCCTATACGCGCCAGGAGCGCTTCGCGCTCGACATGACCGACCGGATCGCGGAGCTGTCCCGGCGCTTCCCCGGGCGCATCTACGGGCTCGCCGACTACGACCCGCTCCACATCCGGACGAGCCTGGACAAGGTGGCGCGGGACGTGCGCGAGCACGGGTTCAAGGGCGTGTACCTGCACGTCTACGGCTACGACATCGGGCTGGACCACCGGAAGTTCTACCCGCTGTACGCCCTGTGCGAGGGGATGGGCATCCCCGTCACGATGCAGATCGGGCACGTGCTGGAGGCGATGCCGAGCGAGCACGGCCGGCCCATGCAGCTCGACCGCATCGCCTGTGACTTCCCCGAGCTGGTGCTCGTGGGTACACACACGGGTTTTCCCTGGGTGGACGAGGCGATCGCCGTGGCGACCAAGTGGCCCAACGTCTACCTGTCCACGAGCGCCTGGATGCCACGGTACCTGTCCCCGTCGCTCGTGTCGTTCATGAAGTCGCGGACCGGCAGCGAGAAGGTCCTGTTCGGGACGAACGGCCTGGACTGGGCGCGCTACCTCGAGGACTTCGGGCGCCTGGGTGTCCCGCCCGAGCGCGCCGAGCTCCTCCTGTCGGAGAACGCCACCCGCGTGTTCGGGCTCGACGCATGAGCCGGATGCTGCGCGGGTACGAGCTGGTCGAGGTCGGGGCCCCGCTGCGCCCCACGGAGCGGCCGGTGGGCCCGCTGGCGGACGACGAGGTGCTCGTCGAGGTCGCGGGCTGCGGTCTCTGCCACACCGATCTCGGCTTCTTGTACGACGGCGTCCGCACCCGCCACCCGCTGCCCCTGATCCTGGGGCACGAGATCGCGGGCGTGGTGTGTCGGGCCGGCGCGTCGGCGACGGAGCTGCTCGGGGCGGGGGTGGTCGTGCCCGCGGTCTTCCCGTGCGGCGCCTGCGAGGACTGTCGGGCCGGGCACCCGATGATCTGCCGGCGGCAGATCATGCCCGGGAACGACCGCGACGGCGGCTTCGCCACGCACGTGCGCGTGCCGGCGCGCGGGCTCTGCGTCGTGCCCGGCTTCGCGGGGGATCCGGACGCCCCGCTCGGCGCGTCGGGCCTGACGCTCCGCCACCTCGCGGTCGTCGCCGACGCGGCCTCCACCCCGTTCCAGGCCATCCGGCGGGCCGGCCTCGGGCCCGGGGACGTCGCGGTGGTCGTCGGGCTCGGCGGGGTCGGCGGGTACGCCGCCCAGATCGCCCGCGCGTTCGGCGCGTGGGTCGTGGGCGTGGACGTCTCGCCGATGCGCCTCGCCGAGGCGCCCGCCCTGGGGGTCGGGAAGGTGGTGGACGCGAAGGGGCGCCCCTCGCGCGAGCTCCGCAAGGAGCTCCTGGAGGCGTGCCGGGCGGCCGGCGTCCCCGGGACGCGGTGGACGATCCTGGAGTGCTCGGGCACGGCCGCGGGGCAGGCCCTCGCGTTCGACCTGCTGGTGCCCGGCGCGACCCTGTGCGTGGTCGGCTTCACGTTGGATCGCATCGAGGTGCGCCTGTCGAACCTCATGGCCTTCGACGCCCGGGCCGTCGGGAACTGGGGCTGCGACCCGGCGTACTACCCGGAGGTGGTGCGGATGGCGCTCGACGGGCGCATCGACGTCGCCGGGCGGGTGGAGCTCCGGCCGCTCGCGGAGATCGGCGCGGCCTTCTCGGAGGTGCACGACCACTGCGCGAGCCGGCGGATCGTGCTCGTCCCGGAGGCGGCGTGAGCCCGCCGATCGAGGTCCGGACCTCCCACGACGGCGGCCTCGTCCGCCTCGTCCTCGCGCGCCCGCCGGCCAACCTGCTCGACACGGACGCCGTCCTCGCCCTGCGCGGCGCCATCGCGCGCCTCGCGTCGGACCCGCGGGTGCGGCTCGTCGTGTTCCAGGGGCAGGGGGCCCACTTCTGCTACGGCGCGTCGGTCGAGGAGCACCTCCCGGGGCGGGTCGACCTGATGCTGCCCACCTTCCACCGGCTGTTCCTCGAGCTGGAGGAGGCCGGTGTCCCCACGGCGGCCGCCGTGCGCGGGCGCTGCCTCGGCGGGGGCGCGGAGCTGGCGCTCTGGTGCGGGACCGTCCACGTCGCGCCCGACGCGAGCCTGGGCGTGCCCGAGGTGAAGCTCGGCGTGTTCCCGCCCATCGCCGCGCTGGGGCTGCGCTGGCGCGTCGGCGGCGCGCGGGCCACGCGGATGGTGACCACGGGCGAGGTCGTCCGGGGGGCCGACGCCGGCGTGCTGGGCCTCGCCGAGGCCTGCACCGACGATCCCGAGGCCTCGCTCGTCGACTGGTACGAGCGCGCGCTGGCGCCGCTCTCGCCGCACGCGTTGCGGACGGCGTGGCGCGCGGCCCGGCGGCCGCTCCTGCGCGCGCTGCGCCAGGACCTCCCGGCCCTGGAGCAGCTCTACCTCGCCGAGCTGATGGACCACCCGGACCCCGAGGAGGGCCTCCGCGCCTTCCTGGAGCGGCGCCCGCCCGCCTGGAGGACCGCATGACACACGCGCCTCCCCACCCCGACGAGCCGCCGCGCGGCCGCGCCGACATCGTCGCCTGGGCCCGCGGCCTGTACGAGGACCTCGACCTGGGCGCCGTCGCGGCGTGGCTCGACGCGGAGCCCGGCCGCCACGCCTGCGGGTACCTGCCGGTGTACGTGCCGCGCGAGATCATCCACGCCGCCGGGATGCTCCCCGTGGGCGTCCACGGCGGCGGGAACCTGGAGATCATCCGGGGGGACGCCTACTACCAGAGCTACATCTGCCACCTGCCGCGCTCGGTGGTGGAGCTGGGGCTCTCCGGCCGCCTGAAGCGCCTCTCCGCGATGCTGTTCCCCAGCACCTGCGACGTGATCCGCAACCTGTCGGGGATGTGGCAGGTGCTCGAGCCGGGCACCTACGTGCGCTACGTCGACCTCCCGCAGGTGAACCGCCCGGAGCGGGCGGTGGAGTTCTGGGTGCAGGAGCTCCGGACCATCCTGGCGGACCTCTCCCGGATCACCGGCCGCGTGGTCACCCCGGCGCACCTCGACGCCGCCATCACCGTCTACGACGAGATGCGCGCCGTGGTCGAGGCCCTGTACACGCTGCGGCGCGCGGCGCCCTGGAAGGTCCCGACGGAGGAGCTGTACCTGCTGCTCCGCGCCGGGGAGGTGTGCCCCGTGGAGGACTGGCTGCCGCGGGCCCGGGCGTACCTGCGGGCCGCGGAGGCCGACCCGGCGCGCCCCCGCGACAACGCCCGGGTGATCCTCGTCGGCGCGTTCTGCGAGCAGCCGCCCCTGGGGCTCGTGCGCACCATCGAGCGCGCCGGCTGCTACGTCGTGGACGACGACCTGCTCGTCGGGAACCGGCTCGTCCTCGGCCCTGTGGGCTCGGGCGCTCCGGGCGGGGACGAGGCCGATCCCCTGGTGCGGCTCGCCCGCGCCACGTTGTTCCGGCATCGCAAGACGAGCGTGCTCTACGAGCCGGACGCCGGCGGCAAGCGCCGCCTCGTGCCCGAGCAGGTGGCCGCGGCGGGGGCGGACGGCGTCATCTTCGCCGCGCCCTCGTTCTGCGACCCGGCGCTGCTGGACCGCCCGATGCTCCGCGCCGGCGCGGAGGCGGCGGGGCTGCCGTGCATCGCCTTCGAGTACGCCGAGAACACCGGCCAGTTCCAGCAGTTCCGCGAGCAGGCGGGCACCTTCTCGGACTCCATCAAGCTCTGGATCGGCAACCGGGACCCCGGCGCGGGAGGCCACCCATGAGCAAGGACCGCTCCATGCTCCTGCAGAAGGAGATGATCGGCGAGCACTTCCGGCGGCTGGAGGCGGCCCCGGAGACGGGCGAGAAGGTCGTCTACACCTTCGTCCCCGGCAACCTCACCGAGCTGATCCGGAGCTTCGGCGCCCTGCCGGTGCTCCCCGAGATCAACGCGCTGCAGTCGGGCATGCGCGGGAAGTCGCGGGCCTACATCGCCGAGGCGGAGAAGGCCGGCCACAGCGCGGACGTCTGCACCTACGTGAAGGCGGACATCGGCATGATGCTCCAGGGCAACGTCGGCCCCACCGGCACGCGCCTCCCGCCGCCCGACCTGCTGCTCCTGTCCTACACGGGCTGCTACACCTTCATGAAGTGGTTCGAGCTGCTCCGCGAGCACTACGACTGCCCCACGGTGTTCCTCCAGGTGCCGTACCAGGGCGAGGGCCGGCTCACCGCGGAGCAGCGCGTGTACATGGTCCGCCAGCTCCGCGAGGACGTGATCCCGGCGCTGGAGCGGGTGACCGGCCGGCCCTACGACGAGGAGCGGCTGCGCGCGATGCTGCGCCTCTCCGCGCGCGCCGAGGACGACCTCGTGCACGTGCTGCACGCCGCGAAGCGCCGCCCGAGCCCGATCGACAGCTACTTCGGCGGCGTCTACTACATCGGCCCGATGTTCAGCGCGTTCCGCGGCACCCCGGAGGGCGCGGACTACTACGCCGCGCTGCGGGAGGAGGTCGACGAGCGCGTCGCGGCTGGGCAGGGCCCCGAGACGCCGAGCGGGCGGCTCGACGAGCAGCGGTTCCGCCTCGTGGTCGAGGGGCCGCCGAATTGGACGAGCTTCAACCAATTCTGGCAGATGTTCAGCGACGAGGGGGCGGTGGTGGTGGCCAGCACCTACACGAAGGTCGGCGGGACGTACGACCTCGGCTTCCGCCACGACGCCGAGGATCCGCTGGGGACGTTGTGTGACTACTGCAGCGGCTGCTACACCAACCACAACCTGCCGGACCGCATCGACATGCTCGTCCGGTACGTCGAGGAGTACGCGGCGGACGGCTTCCTCGTGAACTCCGTGAAGAGCTGCAACAGCTTCTCGGCCGGCCAGCTCCTGATCCTGCGGGAGGTGGAGCGGCGCACGGGCATCCCGGGCGCCTTCATCGAGAGCGACCTCGTCGACCCCCGCTACTTCTCGGCGGCCAACATCAAGAACCGGCTCGAGAGCTACTTCCAGATGCTCCGGGAGCGCCGCCGGGCCCGGGTCGAGCCCAAGCCTCCGGAGCTCGGCACATGAGCTGCTACGTCGGCATCGACCTCGGGTCGACCACAACCAAGGCGGTCGTGCTCGGCGCGGACGGGCGCGTCCTGGGGCAGGGGATCACCAACTCCCGCGCCAACTACGACCTCGCCGCGGACGTCGCGCGCACCGAGGCCTTCGTCTCCGCGCGTTTCGGCCTCCTCCGCGAGCGCGTGGCGGTCCAGGCGGGCGACCAGGCGTTGGATCGCCTGCTCCGGGCCTTCCGCGTCGAGCAGACGCTCGCGCAGCTCGCGCGGCTGGGGGAGGGGATGCACGCGGAGATCGAGCAGTCCGTGGCGCCCGACCTGCGCGCGCGGGCGCACGCGGCGGTCGACGAGATCGTCCGCGGCGTGCGCGCGGAGGAGGAGGCGTACTTCCGGGCCGAGCGGCCGGGCGCGCGCTCGGAGTTCTTCCGCGACGTGGCGGGGTCGGCCTTCTCCCGCCTCGCCGAGGACCTCGCGCATCGCGAGGCGGTGAGCTTCGACCTGCTCCTCGGGCTGTTCGACACCTGCATCATCCGCGTCGAGAACACGCCGGTGGAGCTCGGCTTCCAGGACCACATCGGCGCCGCCCTCCATCGTGTGGGCGACCCGCCGGAGGTCCGCCGGGCGGTGCGCGCCGCGGTGGACGCCGACCTCGACGCCCGCGTCACCTGCGGCACCGGCTACGGGCGGGCCCGCCTCCCGTTCCCCAAGGAGTGGATCCGCTCCGAGATCCTCTGCCACGGCCTCGGCGCCCACGCGATGTTCCCCGGCACGCGCACGGTGCTCGACATCGGCGGCCAGGACACCAAGGCCATCCAGGTCGACGCCGACGGGATCGTCACCAGCTTCCAGATGAACGACCGCTGCGCCGCCGGCTGCGGGCGCTACCTCGGCTACATCGCGGACGAGATGAACATCGGCCTGCACGAGCTGGGGCCGCTCGCCGAGCGGAGCCAGCGGCGGGTGCGGATCAACTCCACCTGCACCGTGTTCGCCGGCGCGGAGCTGCGCGAGCGCCTGTCCGTCGGCGAGCGGCGCGAGGACATCCTCGCGGGGCTGCACCGCGCCGTGATCCTGCGCGCGATGAGCCTGCTCGCGCGCTCGGGCGGCGTCACGGACGAGTTCACGTTCACCGGCGGAGTGGCCAACAACCCCGCGGCGGTGCGGGCGCTGCGGGAGCTCGTGTCGGAGAACTACGGCGCGCGGACGGTGAACATCTCGCCGTCCAGCATCTACACGGGCGCCCTGGGCGCCGCGATCTTCGCGCTCCGGGTGGACCGTCCGGGCGCCGAGCCCCTGCGAGGTGCGGCATGACGATCACCGCGGGCATCGACGTCGGCTCCGGGGCGGTGAAGGCGGTCGTGGTCGACTGCACCGGCGAGCCCCGGGTGCTCGCCTCCGCCACGGCGCGGATCCGGCGGCGCGACGTCGCCTCGGTCGTGGACGAGGTGGTCGCGCGCACCTGGGCGGAGTCCGGCGTCGACGAGGTGCACTACATCGCGAGCACCGGCGAGGGCGAGGAGATCCCGTTCACGACCGGGCACTTCTACGGCATGACCACACACGCGCGCGGGGCGCTCCTCCTCGACCCCCGCGCGCGCACCGTGCTCGACATCGGCGCCCTGCACACGCGGGCCGTCGCCATGGACGCCGCCGGCCGGGTGCTCGACTACAAGATGACCAGCCAGTGCGCGTCGGGGTCGGGGCAGTTCCTGGAGAACATCGCGCGCTACCTGGGCGTGTCGCTCGCCGACGTCGGCCCGTTGTCGCTCGGCGCCCGCCAGCCGGAGGCGGTCTCCTCGATTTGCGCGGTGCTCGCGGAGACCGACGTGATCAACATGGTCTCCCGCGGCATCGCCACCCCGGACATCCTGCGCGGCATCCACGACAGCATGGCCGGCCGCTTCGCGCGGCTCCTGCGCTCGCTCAAGGCGCGGGACGTGGTGTTCCTCTCGGGCGGGCTCGCCGGCGACGCCGGGCTCGAGGCCGCGCTGCGCGACGCCCTCGCCGCGGACCCGAAGGCGGCGGGCACGATCGAACTCTCCACCCACCCCCTCTCCATCTGCGCGGGGGCGCTGGGCGCGGCGATCTGGGGCGCGTACCGCTACCGGCGGCTGGGCGGCTCGGCGCCCGCCTGGGACGCGGCGCGGCCCGTGCCCGCCTGCGTGGCCACGGCCTGATCCGGACGTCGCCGCAACGTCGCGACGAGGTGCAACCCGAGCCAGCCGCCCGTCGCGACGAGCCCCACCCCCGCGGGCCACGTCACGCCGGTGACGATGGCGACGAGCCCGGCGAGCGTGGTCCCCACGTGCAGGGCGAGGCCCGCGCGCACGCGGCTGTCGGGGAAGAGCGCGCGCATGGCGGGCACGCGCTCCTTGCCGAGGCGGGGCGCGAAGCGGTGGAACCACGTGAGGAACGGCACGATGCGCGTGAGCATGCCGTGCACGACGGTGCCGGCCCAGCCCCACACCGCGAGCCAGCCGAACGCGAGCGACCAGCGCGGATCGGGGAGCGCCCACGCGAGGACGGCGAGCGGACCGAGCGCGAGGGCGACCGGGAGGGCGGCGAACCAGAAGCGGACGCTCCCGTCCGCGCCGGCGCGCTTCCGGCGCAGGAGCCCGCGCAGGAGCGCGATCGGCGCCACGCCCCACACGCCCAGGGCGGCCGGGGCCGCGGCGAGGAGCATGGCCCCGCTGCCCACGTCGACGCCCGCCTCGGCGAGCGCGAGCACGAGCAGCGGGCCCGCGACACCCAGGCCCTGGAGCGCGAGCACCACGATCGGGAGGCGCGGATCGAAGGGCGGCGCGAGGTAGAACATCGGCACGAGCTGCCACGCGACGGCCGAGACGAGGCCCCCCACCCAGCCGAGCAGGCCCACGGAGAGGTGGGCCTGGATCCACAGGAGCCGCAGCGGCGGGAGCGGCGGGAGCGCCAGCCGCAGCCCGAGGAGCAGCACCACGACGAGCCCGACCAACGCCGCGCGCATGCCCACGACGGGCCAGGTGCGCGCCGGGGCCCGCGCGAGCCCGATCCCGACGGGGACGACGAAGACGACCAGCGCGGCGGCCAGCGCCGAGGCGCCGCCCCACCCCCACGGGGGCGCCGCGCCGCAGAACCGCGCCACGAGCGCTGCGAGCCCGCCGACGAGCAGCGCGTGCACGAGGTGCGCGAGGCGCACCGCCGGCACGGGTGCGCCTCCCAGGACCGGGATGAGCTGGTAGAGCGCGCCCAGCATCGTCGAGGCCAACATCCCGAGCGTGCCGAGGTGGACCACGGCGAACGCGGGCCCGGTCCACCGGCTCTCGAGCGCCTGCCCGTACACCAGCGTGAGCGCGCCCGCGGCCACGACGGCGAGCGGCGCGGTGAGGAAGAAGCTCGCCGGGATCACGAGCGGCGGCCCCTGGTCGAGCCGGGGGGCGCCATAGGAGGCGCGGCCGGCGACCTGGCGGCTCACGCCCGCCTCCGCGCGAGCAGCGTGTAGGCGCTGGGGCCGGACGGCGCGATCTCGACCGCCCAGCCGCGCCCGCGGAGCAGCGCCCCGAGCGGCGCGGGCGGGAAGGGGGCGACGACGCGCAGCTGCCCGCCCGGCGCGACGCGGTCCGCGGCGAGCAGCACCTCGGCGAGCGGGTCGGCGCCGCCCCGGAGGATCGCGGTCGCGTCCACGTGCACCTCCGCCTCGAGCGCGGGCTGCGGCGCCGCCGTGGCGGGGAGCCCGGCGACGACGCCCGCGCGCCACACCTCCACGAAGCCGAGCACGTCCGGCGTGCCCTCGGCCCCGGCGAGGAGCCACTGCGCGAGGACGCCCTGCATCCCCGCGACGAAGAGCGCGCCGGCGCGCTCCGCGTCGACGCCCTCCGCGGCCTCCCCGCGCGCGACGGCCTCGCGGACGAGCGTGGCAGCGAGGGCCCGCTGCGCCGCCTGCAGGCCACGGAGCGCGGCGCTCCAGCCCGCCGGGTCGCCGCCCGCCACGTCGGCGAACAGGAGCCGCGGGAGGCCCGGCCAGCGCGCCGCATGCTCCCCGAGCGCGCGCGCGAGCGCCTCGGCGCGCACGAGCGGCGGGGCCGGCGCCGCGAGCACGGCGCTCGCCACGGCCTCGAGCTCGGCGCGCGTCCACGCGACGACCCCCTCGATGATGGCGTCGCGCCCCTCGAAGTGGCGGAACAGGGCCGGCTGCGTGAGGCCCACGCGCGCCGCGATCTGCCGGGTGGTCACCCGGTCGAGCGGCGTGTCCGCGAGGAGCGCGAGGGTGGCGGTGACGATCTCGTCGCGTCGTGTCATGTTATCAACCGATAACACGGAGCGTCTCCATGGGTCTCCTCTCCCGCCTGCTGGGCCGAAAGCCGGCCGCCTCCCCGCCCGTTCCTCGGGCCCGCCCGGCCGCGCCGCCGGCGGCCGCGTCGGCCGCTCCGGCCGCGTCGAGCGCGCCGGCCGCCGCCCCCACGCCACACGCGCGGATGGCC
>CAYWGD010000168.1:0-13971 GCA_964457335.1 uncultured Enterobacteriaceae bacterium
GCCGCGGGCTCGCCGCCGGGGGTGCCGGCGCCGCCGGGGGTGCCAGCGCCGCCGGGGGTGCCGGCGCCGCCGGGCGCGGGCTCGCTGCCGACGCCGCCACCGGAGACCCCGGCCTCGATCGACACGGTCACGCCCTTCAGCCCGACCGCGAGGTCACGCGCGGCGTCGTCGGGGTTCCAGGCCGCGGGCCCGCCCTCGATCGTCTTGCCGTCGATCTCGAGCGACACCGTGAACTGGTCGCCGTCGAGCCACACGGACCCGGCCCAGACGCCATCCGCGGCCGTCACGTCGGGGGGCGTGCCGTTGTCCTTCACCTCGACGCGCGTGGGCTCGCCGCTCGGCGGCGCGAGGATCACGAACGCCGTGCTCGGCGCGGGCTCCCCCACCATCTCGAGGCGCACCACGAGCCCGTGGGACTCGGCGTGCGCGGGACCGGCGAGGAGCGGGAGCAAGGACAGCGAGGGCAGCAGCATGGGTCTCCGGAGGCCCGGGGCACGCGACGATACCACGCCAACCGGGCGCATCCGGAGAGGGTTCGGGGCAGCCGGCCTCGCCGCCGCTCCTCCGCCCCCCGAGCCCCGCCGCGCGGGCCGCTGCGGCGACGTCCGGCCTTCGGGGGGACGTCGGTGGTTCGGGTGCCCGGCCGCGTGCCCCACGCCGGCGCCGGTGGACATCGAGCGCCGGGTTCACTAAGGTCGCGGCTCCATGGACCGGCTCACCACGCTCCGACCGGGCCGCGACTACGCGTACGTGCTGGCGGCGACCTTCGCGTTCGCGCTCATGGCCGTGTTCACCCGCGGTGCGGACGCGCCCATCCTCACGGTCGCGGCGTGGCGGGCCGTGTTCGTGGCCGTCGTGTTCGCGGTGTGGACGGTGGTCGCCGCCCGCGCGTCCGGCGCGCCCGAGGCCGCCGACACGCCGCTGGGCGGCCTGATCCCGGACCGCGCCACGCTCCGCCTCGGCGCGATCTACGGCGTGGCCCTCGCGGTGGCCTCCTCCACGTTCGTCGGCGGCTACGCGCTCACGACCGTCGCGAACACCATCTTCTTCCACAGCCTCTCGCCGCTCGCGGTCTTCCCGCTCGCGTGGTGGATGTTCCGCGAGCAGCCCTCGCCGCGCGCCCTCGCCGGGACCGCGGTGGCGGTGCTCGGCGTGGCCCTGCTCTCGGGCGCGTCGATCTTCCAGTTCACGCACTACGCCGACCCGCGCTTCCTCGCCGGCGACGTGCTCGCGTTCGTGAGCGCCCTCGGGTACGGCGCGGTGCTCGTCGCGACGCGCGCGGCCCGCGGCCG
Source organism: uncultured Enterobacteriaceae bacterium (assembly GCA_964457335.1). Classification (GTDB taxonomy): domain Bacteria; phylum Myxococcota_A; class UBA796; order UBA796; family SXON01; genus CAJBVW01. Next base: position 1,293 of record CAYWGD010000168.1, read on the forward strand.
CGGCGCGCCGGTCCTGCCGCTGCTCACGGTGGCGTGGGCGGTCGCCGCGGCGCTGCTCTGCCTCGTCGCGCTCGTGTTCGGCACCCTCGCGATGCCGCTCGCGGCGGTGCCCTGGGTGCTCGGCCTCGCGGTCGTCTCGACGAACATCCCGTTCTACCTGTTGAACGTGGCCATGCAGCGGGTGCCGGCGGGCCTCACCTCGCTGCTCTCGATGGCGGAGGTCGGCTTCGCCACGGTCGTGGGGCTCGTCGTGTACGGCGAGTCGCTCGCCCCCATCGGTTGGATGGGCGGCGGGCTCATCGCGCTCGGCATCGCGTACCCCTTCCTCGCGCAGGACGACGCCGAGGAGGCGCCGGTGGGCGCGCTCTCCGAGGCGTCGCAGCCCGTCCGGTGGGCGCGCCTCGGGCTCCGCCTCGTCCTGTTCAACGTGGGCGCCGCGCTCGTGCTGCTCGAGGGCGACGAGGTCGGCGCGCTGCTCGTGTGGGTCGCGCTCGTGTCGGTGCTGCGCCTCGGGCGCGCGCCCGCCGCCGAGCTCGTCGGCGCGCGGCTCGCCGGGGCGCTCCGGTGGATCGTGGCGGCGCTCGGCGCGGCCGTGGTGCTCGGCCTCGGCGCGCGCGGCGGCTGGGAGGACGCCACGCCCGCGCTCGGCGGCGCGATCCTCGCCGCGCTCGTCTGGCTGGCCGACCGCGCGCTCCTCCCGCGCGAGCTCGCGGAGGACCAGGACGAGGACCCGCTCGCCTCCGCGGCGCTGATCGCCGTGGCCGCCGGCATCGGCCTCACCGCGGTCGAGCACCCCGTCGGCCCGTGGATCCTGCGCGCGGGCGCGCTCCTCGTGGCGCTCGCCGCCTTCGGCGTGGTCACCGCCTCGCTCCGGAACGCCGACCCGCGCGGCCAGGGCCTGGACCGCGTCCCCGCCTGGCTCGGCGAGCCGCGCCGGCTCGGCGTGCTCGTGGTGCTCGTGCTCGTCACCGGCGGCATCCGCGCGGTCCCCCCCGGCCACGTCGCCGTGGTCGAGCGCTTCGGCGCGCCGCTCGCCGCGCCCGCGCCCGCCGGGCTCCTCGTGCGCTTCCCGCCACCCCTCGAGCGCGCCACCATCGTGGACGTGGCGTCCGTCCGCGCGGTGGAGCTCACCGGCGCGGACACCGCGCTGCTCACCGGCGACCAGTCGCTCGTGACCGCGCAGGTCACCCTCTACTACACCGTCGCCGACCCGCTCGCGTACGCGCTGCGCGCCGCGACGCCCGAGGAGTCGCTCCGCGCGATCGGGCGCGGCGCCGTGGCCGAGACGGTGGCCCGGCTCCCGCTCGAGAGCGTGCTCACGGCGGGGCGACGGCAGGTCGAGGAGCGCGTCGCCGCGACCGCCCAGGCCACGGCCGACCGCGTCGGCCTCGGCACGAAGGTCGAGGCCGTGCAGCTCTCGAAGGTGGCGGTGCCCGCCTCCGTGCAGGCGGCGTTCCTCGACGTGATCTCCGCCGAGGAGCAGAAGCGCGGGCAGGTCAACAACGCCGAGGCGTACGCGGCGCAGGTCGTCCCGCGGGCGCGCGGCGAGGCCGCCGCCGTGGTCGAGCGCGCCGCGGGCAGCGCCGCGTCCCGGACCGCCACGGCCGAAGGCAAGGCCGCGTGGGTCGAGGGCGTGGGCCGGGGCGGCGCCCCGGCCGCGAAGCTCACGCGCGTGCGGATCTGGCGCGAGCGCGTGGCCGCGGCGCTCGCCGGGCGGCCGCTCGTGCTCGTGCCGGACTCGGTGCGGGTGTGGCTCGGCGGGGAGGCGTCGGATCCGACGGCCGCGCCCGCGAAGCCCGGGACCAAGACGCCGCCGGCCAAGGCGGGCAAGGGAGGATCGCATGGGTAGCCTGCGCCTCGCGGCCGTCGGGCTCGTCCCGTTGGCGCTCGCGGGGGCGTCCGTGTTCACGCTGGACGCGCGCGAGGTGGCGGTCGTCACGTCGTTCGGCGCGCCGGTCCGCACCCTCGTCGAGCCCGGGCTCTACGTGCGCGCGCCCTGGCCGCTGCACGAGGTGGTCCGCTTCGACGCGCGCGCGCGGGTGCTCGAGGTCGCCCCGACCGAGCTCCTCACGAGCGACAAGAAGAACCTCGTGGTCGAGGCCTTCGCCATCTGGCGCGTGTCCGACCCCCAGCGCTTCCTCGAGGCCGTCGGCACCCCCGAGGCCGCCGAGGCCCAGCTCGGCGACCTCGTGACGAGCCGCGTGGCCGCCGCCGTCGGCCAGGTCGAGCTCCAGGACGTGCTCACCATCGACCCCACGACCGGCGACCTGCTCCCCGGCACCGTGCGCACCGACGTGGCGAAGACCGCCGCGGACCGCTTCGGCGTGGAGGTGCTGGACGTGCGCCTCCGGCACGTGGGCCTCCCGCTCCAGAACGAGCAGTCCATCTACGAGCGCATGCGCGCCGAGCGCCTCCGCATCGCGAACGCCTACCGCTCCGAGGGCGAGGAGCAGGCGACCACCATCCGCGCCAAGGCCGACCGCGAGGCCGCCGAGATCCTCGCGAAGGCCGAGCGCGAGGCCGCGTTCGTGACCGCCGAGGCCGCCGAGGACGCCGCCCGCCGCTACGCGGAGGCCTACCGCGTCGACCCCGCGCTCTACGAGCTCCTCGGCGCGCTCGAGGCCTACGAGCGCACGATCGGCGAGGACAGCGTGCTCGTGCTGCCTTCCGACGGCGGCTTCTTCGAGCAGCTCGACCGGGGCCCACAGTGAAGGGGCCCGCGGTGACGCCGACCGGGCACCCGAGCCGCGGGCGCACCTCCCGGGCACCCCGCCTCCGCGGCGGCGAAGCCGGCTGCCCAGAAGATGAGGAGGGACAGGCTTGATCGCCTCGCTCACCCTCCAGCGCGTCGGCACGGCCGTCGCCGCGGTCGCGGGGCTCGTGCTCCTCGCGTCGTGCGTGATGGTCGTCGACCCCGCCGAGGTCGCCGTCGTGTACCGCTTCGGCGCGGTGAACCGCGTGCTGGGGGCCGGCCTCGGCTTCCGCCTGCCGCTGGTCGAGTCCTCCGAGCGCATCCGGGTGACCGAGGTGCGGCGCGTCGAGCTCCCGAAGCGGCGGCTCCTGACCGAGGACACGAACCTCGTGGACGTCGAGCTGATCGTGCAGTTCAGCGTGGCCGACCCCGTGCTGTTCGCGCTCGTGCACGACGACCCGGAGCGCGTGGTGGCGGCCGAGGTCGACTCCGCGGCGAACGCGCGCGTCGCCGAGGTCGGCGTGGACGCGCTCCTGACCACCGGGCGCACCGAGATCCAGCAGTCCGTCATGGACGCGGCGCAGACGTCCCTCGACGCGCTGGCCACCGGCGTGCGCCTCGTCGCGATCGACGTGCGCTCGCTCGCGCCCCCGGACGCCGTGGTGAACGCCTTCAACGACGTGTCGAGCGCGAAGGGCGACCAGGAGACGACGCGGCTCGCGGCCGACGCCTACGCGAGCAAGGTGCTGCCGGACGTGCGCGGAAAGGCCGCGCAGCTCGAGCAGCAGGCGCTCTCGGGCGCGGCGCAGCTCTCGGCCCGCGCGGACGGCGACATCGCGCGCTTCCAGGCGCTGCTCCCGGCCTGGCGCACGGACCCCGCCGCGACGCGCATCGAGCTCCGCGAGGAGATGTGGGCCTCGATCGGGGAGAAGGCGAGCATCCGCGTGGTGCCGCCGGGCACCGAGCTGCGGCTGCCGACGCCCGAGTAGCGAGGCGCCCGCGCGGGGCCCCCCTGGCCGAGCGAACGCGGGACGAGGTAGGGTGCCCGCCATGAAGCAGCTCCGCGTCGTCATCGTGTTCGTCGTGCTCGCGAACATCGCGCTCGTGGCGTTCCTTTTGCTCGGCAGCCCCTCGGGCGGCGACCAGCCGCGCTCCATCCGTGACGCGGTGAAGCCGCTCGTGTCGGACGCGGCGATGGACGAGTCGGCCTACGACCTGAAGAGCCGGGCCAAGGAGCTGAACGTCATCTTCATCTCGATGGACGCGATGCGGTACGACCGCACGGGCTTCTCGGGGAACGAGGACGGGCTCACGCCGAACCTCGACCAGTTCGCCGAGGAGGCCGTGGTGTTCCACAACGCGACGAGCGCGGCCTCCTGGACGCTCCCGTCGCACATGTCGATCTGGACGGCGCGCTGGCCGTCGGTGCACGGCGTCACGAACAAGCTCAAGATGCTCTCGGCCGACCAGATGGTGCCGACCTCGCTCTCGCCGGGCATCGAGACGTGGCCGGACGTGCTCGTGCGCTCGGGCTTCACCGCCGCGGGCTTCACCGGCGGCGCGGGCGTGCAGGCGAGCTACGGCTTCGGGCGCAACTTCGCGACCTACCTCGATGACAAGCCCTTCGCCGGGTACGAGTACAGCGTCCCGCCGGCGCTTGACTGGGTCTCGAAGAACCTCGACAAGCAGTTCTTCCTGTTCCTCCACGGCTACGACGCGCACGGCCAGCACCCGCTCCTCGGCATCTCCCCGCGCGACGCGGTGCCCGAGTACAAGGGCACGCTCGACGGCTCCATCGAGGAGCAGGCCAAGATCCGCGAGCAGGGCCTCGCGACGATCCAGCAGCCGGGCCAGACGCCCGACCTCTCGGGCACGGTCAGCGCCGAGGACGTGGACTTCCTGAAGAAGGTCTACGACAAGAAGGTCAAGATGGCCGACGAGCGCCTGGGGAGCTTCCTCGCGCAGCTCCGGTCGCTCGGGCTGCTGGACAAGTCGATCATCGTGATCTTCGGCGATCACGGCGACGAGTTCTTGGAGCACGGCTACCTCGACCACGGCGCCACGCTCTGCGAGCACCAGCTCCACGTGCCCGTGCTCGTCCGCTTCCCCGGCTACGCGCGCCGCCACGACGTCGACACGCCGGTGCGCACCATCGACCTGTTCCCCACCGTGTTCGACGCGCTCGGCATCCAGGGGCCCGCGGGCACCGACGGCGCGTCGATGCTCCCGATCCTCCGCGGAAAGCCCGACGACCGCGGCATCTTCGCGGAGACGGACTACCGGCTCTTCGTGCACCAGCGCATGAAGCGGGTGAAGGACAAGAAGCTCATCCTCGACCTCGAGGACGGCGGGAAGCAGCTCTTCGACGTGAAGGCCGACCCCGACGAGCAGAACGACATCAGCTCGTCCAACCCGCGCGAGACCTACGAGATGGAGCAGGCGCTCCGCACGTGGATGGACGCCACGCGTACCAACCCGCAGGACTACCTGGGCGTGCGGCAGAAGCCGATCGAGCTGTTCTGAACGCAAACAAGCGTCGTTGACGCCTTGCTCGCACCTCAGGTACTGTTCGGGGCGCGACGAACCGCGCGCGGCGCACCGGAGCTACGGAAAATGGCCTACACGCCCTCCCTCGATCCCGCCCTCTACGTCACGGCCGGCGGCAACGTCGACCAGAAGTACATGGACCAGATGGCCGGGCAGGACCGTACCCCGGTCGCGACGGACTCCCGCCTCCCGCGCATGACGCTCGTGGTCGGCCCCTCGCCGTTCACGATGCCGCGCGGCTGGGAGTTCTTCCTCACGTCCCCCTACGAGGGCGTCAGCTACATCGCGACGGTCCTCCACAACGCGGGCTACCCGGTCCGCATCGTGGACGTGCGCTACGCGGTCGACCCGCTGAAGGAAGCGTACGACCAGATCATGGAGGGCACCGACGTCCTCGGCCTCGCGACGTACGAGGACTGCTACCCCTTCATCGAGGAGCTCATCGCCAAGGTGAAGGACGACAAGCCGAAGATGCCGATCATCCTCGGCGGCTCGCTCGTCACCTCCGTGCCGCACGTCTTCATGCGCGAGACGAAGGCCGACATCGCGGTCATCTCCGAGGGCGAGCTCACCATCCTCGAGCTCATGGAGGCCTTCACCGCGGGGGCCTGGAGCGTCCGCCTGCCCGAGATCAAGGGCATCTGGTACAAGGATCGCGAGGGCGTGGTCCACAAGAACCTGCCCCGCGGGCAGATGCCGCACCTCAACGCGCTGCCGAAGATGCGCCTCGATCTCTGGCCGCAGTCGAAGTCCCCGATGGGGCTCCAGCCGCAGATCATCGCGAGCTACTCCCGCGGCTGCAAGATGGACTGCTCCTTCTGCTACCGGACGACCCCGCAGGAGCGGGTCAAGTCGCCGGAGAAGCTGAACGAGGAGCTGGCGTTCTACAAGAAGAACTACAACACCGACTTCATCTTCTTCGTGGACCTCACGTTCACCGCGCACAAGAAGCAGACGCTCGAGTACTGCGAGGTCATCGGCCAGCACGACATCGGCTGGACCTGCCTCACGCGCAACGCGGACGTGGATCCCGAGCGGCTCGCCGCGATGAAGAAGTCCGGCTGCGACATCGCGCTGTACGGCGTCGAGTCGCTCACGCCCGAGGCGCTCAAGGAGGCGCGCAAGGGCTCGACCGAGAACCTCGTCATCCGCGCCATGCACCAGAGCTGGGACGCGGGCGTGCGCTACGGCGGCCTCACCATCGTCGGGCTGCCCGGCGAGACCGAGGAGAGCCTCGACCACATGTGCAAGTGGGCCGAGGAGCACAAGCACATCACGCGCGTGAAGTACCTCTCGGCCATGCCCGGCACGACCGTGTACCAGCAGGGCCTCCAGAGCGGGCACATCCGCTCGGAGACGGAGCACCTGCGCTGGCTCGCCGTCGAGCAGGCGCTCGAGCGCGACGAGTTCCTCAACTACAACAACCTGCCCGACCACGTGATGCGCCGCGCGTACAAGCGCATCTACGACAGCTACCAGCCGGGCCCGGTGATGGGCTTCAAGCACTACCCGGAGCACTTCGCGTACTTCGATCCGGACCCCACCACCGCCTGGCGCGCCGCCTACAGCTCGGCCGCCGCGCACGCGGTGCCGGGCACCGAGCAGTACCGCGGGCTCAAGCCGGCGGGCACGGGCACCACCCTCGTCAAGGTGCGCGCCTCCGAGCACCTCGCGCAGATCTGATCGCAGCGCGAACCACACGGGTCCCCGTCGGAGATGCCGATGGGGACAGATCCCGCGGGGCCCGTGTAGGATAGCGGGCCACGCATTCCCCGCGAGCCCATGAACGCGCCCAAGACCGTTTCCGCCGACACGCCGCACGCTGGCCAGCGCGCGCCGTCGCCCGAGCTGCGCGACACGCGCACCCACGAGAACCTCCGGTCGGCCTTCGCGGTCGACACCCAGGCGGTCGAGATGTGGGGATACTTCGCCCGCATCGCCGAGATCGAGGGTTACCCCGAGGTCGCGCGCACCTTCCGCGAGATCGCGGAGGCGCAGCAGGTCGTCGCCGCCGGGCACCTGGACTTCCTGATGCGCGCCGCCGAGCCGATCGCCGGGATGCCGCTCGGCGACACCGCGCAGAACGTGCGCGCCGCCCTGGCCGCGCAGAAGGCCGACGGCGAAGGCATCCCCGACATGGCGCGCACCGCGCGCGCCGAGGGCTTCATGGACATCGCGAGCTGGTTCGACACCGTGGCGCGCACCCGCGGCCACCACGCCGGACGCCTCGAGGTCGCGCTCGCCGCGCTGAAGGGGCAGGCGTGATCCGCTACGACGCTTCCGCCATCACCGTCCTGGAGGGGCTCGAGCCCGTCCGCCGCCGCCCCGCCATGTACGTCGGCTCGACCGGCGCCGCCGGCGTGAACAACCTCGTGGTCGAGGTGGTCCAGAACGCCGTGGACGAGGCGCTCGCCGGCCACTGCACGACCATCGCCGTGACCGTGACGCCCGACGAGGTCGTCGTCACGGACGACGGCCGCGGCATCCCCGTCGATCCGCTCCCCAGCGGCCGGCCCGCCGCGGAGGTCGTGCTGACCACGCTGCACGCGGGCGGGAAGTTCGGCGGCGGCGCCTACGAGGCCTCCGGCGGCCTGCACGGCGTCGGCGTCTCCTGCGTCAACGCGCTGTCCGCCTGGCTCGAGATCGAGATCGAGCGCGACGGCGGGCGCTACTGCGCGTCCTTCGAGCGCGGCGCGCTCGTGTCCCGCCTCGAGCGGGTGGGCGCCTCCGAGCGGCACGGCACGCGCGTCCGCTTCCAGCCGGACCCGGAGATCTTCCCCGATCCCACCGTGCCCGACGCGCTCCTCGCGCCCTGGCTGCACGCGCAGGCCTTCCTGCACGACGGGCTCACCGTCCGGTACGACAACCGCGTCGCCGGCGTGAGCGAGACGTGGTCGTACACGAGCGGCGTCGCGGGTTTCGTCGCGTGGCTCAACCGCGAGCGCGAGCCCGTGCACGCGCCTCCCGCGCACGCGCGCGGCGAGCGGCGCGGCGTGCGGGTGGACACGGCGCTCCAGTGGACCCACGGCTATGCCGAGGACGTGCACGCCTACGTCAACGGCGTGCACACGCCCCAGGGCGGCACGCACGTCGAGGGCCTGCGCGCCGCGCTCACCCGCGTGGTGAACGCCTACGCCGCCCGGGCGAAGCTCCTCGACGGGCAGGAGTCCATCGCCGGCTACGACGTGCGCGAGGGGCTCACCGCCGTGCTCTCGCTGCGGCTCGCCGAGCCGGAGTTCGAGGGGCAGACCAAGGCCGTCCTCACCACGCCCGCCGCGATGTCCGCCGTGGAAGAGCTCGTCTCCGAGCAGCTCGCCGCCTGGCTCGACGCGCACCCCGCCGAGGCCGCGGCGATCGTCGGTCGCGCGCTGGAGGCCTCGCGCGCCCGCGCCGCCGCCCGCCGCGCCAGCGAGCGCGCCCGCTACCAGCGGGTCGACTTCGGCTTCTCGCGCGACGTGTACCGCCAGCAGTTCGGCATCCGCTCGGCGAACTGGCACGCCTCGGCGCGCTGGATCACCGACGACGCCATCCTCTCGGAGCACGCGAAGCACTGCAAGGTCGCGCCGGACGCGAAGGTGCTCGACGTGTGCTGCGGCAGCGGCGTGGTGGGCAACGCCTTCCGCGGGCGCGTCGGCCACATCACGGGCCTCGACCTCACGCCCGAGATGGTCAAGCTCTCGCGGCAGCGCCTCGACGAGGTCGTGCAGGGCGACGTGTACCACATCCCCTTCGCCGACAACTCCTACGACCTCGTGTGCAACCGCGAGGTGCTGCACCTGCTCCCGAACCCCGAGCGCCCGGTCTCCGAGGTGTTCCGGGTGCTCAAGCCGGGCGGCCAGTTCATCGTCGGGCAGTGGGTGCCCTTCAACGAGATCGACGCGCCCTGGATGTTCCGCATCGTGAAGAAGAAGCAGCCGCTCTTCTTCAACAACCTCATGGAGCAGGACATGATCGACCTGCTCGCGGGGGCGGGCTTCCAGGACATCGAGGTCAGCGAGGTCCTCCAGTGGGAGGACATCGACACGTGGATCGACACCTGGGAGACCAGCGCGATTCACCGCCACCAGATCCGCGACCTGTACCACAACGCCCCGGCCGAGGTCCGCGCGGCGCACCCCTTCGAGATCTCGCCGGAGGGGCGCATCACCGACTGCTGGCGGTGGTGCATCTTCTCGGGGTTCAAGCCGAAGTAGTTCTTCTTCTTGGGGCGGGGGGGATTCGGAGGCGCGGCGGCGGGCGGGCGGCGCAGTGCGGCCCGGGTCCGGTGGGGGGGGCAGCCCGTAGGGAGGACCCGCCGGGGAGCCCGCAGGGCTCGCGGAGTCCCCGACCCGAGCGCTGCGAGGGTCCGCGGCGTCAAGCCGCGGAGGGGACGCAGCCCGCCCCCGGAGCCGAGCGCAAAGCGAGGCGTGAGGGGGTCCCGGGCTGCGGTTCTCTGCGCCGCCCGCCCGCCGCCGCGCCGATGGGAGGCCCCCCCGCAACGCCCCCCCTTCGTCCAGTGGGCTCCGTCGCCGGGCGGGAGGCCCGACGCCGCGCGCGCCGCGCCTACCTTTCCGACGGAGGAGGCGTCATGTACCGCTTGTTGCTCGTCGGCCTGCTCGGCGTGGCCGCGCCCGCCTGGGCGCAGCGCCCCGGCGCGGGGCAGTGCTTCAACGTGGATGCTCGGAAGGGGACCCCGTTCGTCGTCGAGGGGACCGTCGCGGACTACTCGCCGGGGGCGGGCTACACCATCGACACGGGCGAGGAGGAGGTCGAGGTGCACGGGATCGGCCCGACCTGGTTCTGGGCGGACGAGGGCGTGCCCCGGCCGCAGGTGGGCGACGCGGTGCGCATCGAGGGCTACCAGCTCGACTGCGGCGCCGGGGAGGAGAACCTCGCCGTGTCGGTCACCGTGGGCGACAAGACCTTGCAGGTCCGGGACGCCCAGACGGGCCTGCCGCGCTGGGGCACCGGGCGGCGCGGGCGGCGCTGAACGTGGGAGGGCCCCCCCCCGAACGGGGGGGCCCTCGTCGCGAGCCGAATGCGCGCGCGCGATGCGCGTATCGTGCGGCATGACGATGCTGCTGCTCCTCGCCTGCGCCGCGCAGAAGGAACCCGCGCCGGGCGACGCGCCCCCCGACGACACCGACGTGCCCGTCTCCGACGGCGACGGCGACGGTTTCGAGGACGACGACTGCGACGACGCGGACGCCGCCGTGTTCCCCGGCGCGACCGAGACCCTCGGCGACGACGTGGACGCGGACTGCGACGGCGATCCCGACGGGACGGGCGTCGTCGGGGCGCTCGACACCCTGGTGGGGCCCAAGCACGGGCTCGCGGTAGCGGCGAACACGGACGACGTGTACCTGCACGTCCAGCTGGACCGTTGGGAGGGCGAGGACGGCGTCGCCCAGGTCACCGTCGCGTGGACCGGCGTGTGGGACGACCGGGACCAGACCTTCGCCCGCCACTACTGGACCGGGTGGCCGGAGGCGGTGGGGACCCCGCAGGCGGTGTGGACGGCGAAGCCCGACTTCCACGTGGACGACGCCCGCGTCGCCTGGGCGAACGCCTACGTCCAGGACGGCGAGCGCAACGTGCAGGGATTGATGCTTCCGCACGCCACGGGCCAGGCGCGCGGCACCCGGGTCGTGTCCAGCGTCGACGATCACTTCGAGGACGTCGACCTCCTCGACCTCGGGGACGGGACGTTCATGGTCGCCGGCTGCGATCCCGTCATGGGCGAGCTCGTGATGATGCACGGCACGGCGGCCGAGTTCTCGGACGTGTCGGTGCCCTACGACTACGAGTACGCCTTCGGCGCGGAGACCTGCTCCGTCGCGGCGCTCACGGGCGCGCTGATCGTGTCCGACCCCGAGTTCGCGTACTTCGACCTGTACTCGTACTCAGACGACGACGGGCTCGCCTACCAGCTCAGCCTGCCGGGCTACCGCGGGTACGACCTCGACACGCTGGTCGTGGACGGCCGCCAGTGGACCGCCGACGCGGAGGGTGAGGCCGGGCTCCGGCTGGTCACCCCCGACGGCGAGGCGTGGTGGACCGGCGCGGACGTGCGCGAGCTCGACCTCGCCGCGTCGATCGGCGGCGCCGTGGTCGTGGCGCTCCTGGACGCGAACGGCGCGCCCTGGCTCGTGTGGGACGACGGCGCGGCGGGCGCGTCGCTGGCGGGCACCTTCCCGCACGCCGACGACATCGGCGTGACCTGGACCCCCGCGGGCGACGTCCTGGTCGCGATCAGCGAGGCGGACACGGTGTCCTGGGCGCGGTGGCGGCTGCCTGGGTAGGCGCGCGTGACGCAGCGCGGGGGAGGGCGGCGCGTGTGGCGAGGTCGTGGCCCACGGTGGGAGCGGGCCGCGCACGCTCGCCGGCGAGCTCGCGCCCGTCGCTTACCCGTTGTGGGGGTAGTGCATCACGCCGGCCTTGAGGTTCGACCGGACGCGAACCGCCGCGGGCGGCGTCCTGGTGGCGGCGGGCTGAGCGGGGCTCGGCGAGCGGAGGGTCGAGACGTTCATGTCGTGCTCCTTTGTGGGGACACCGCGTGGGCGACCGCGGGAAGCGGCTGGGACGCCGTGCGGAAGCTCGACGTCGACAGCTGCGTAGCCCGGAGCAGCGGGCCTGTCCGCCCGCGGCGAGCGGTGACGGTGTCGCGAGGGGCCGTCGCGTGGCGGACGAGACGACGGAGCGGCCCCTCCGGCGGCCCCGGCCTGCGGCTTGCATCCCTCGCTGCCTGGAGATGCCCATGCGCGCTACCCAGTCCGGCCTCCTCGTCCGCGTCACACCGCGCTGGTCGGCGCCGCCGGGCTCCACGCACCCGCCGGTGGAGCTGGCGCCGGCCGAGCGGGCCGCGCTCGCGGCCGCGCGTCGGCGCGACGTCGCTGCCGCGGTCGCCTCGCGCGTGCGGCTCGCCCATGTCGCGACCGAGCTCGGCGGGCGCGGCGCCCCGCCGCCGCTCGTGGCCGCGCTCACGCGCGCGGGGCGAATCGCGCCCCCGCGGGTCGCCGCGCTCGCCGGATCGCGGCTCCGCGCCACGGTGGCGTGGGCGTGTGTCGACGAGACGCTCGCCGTGGCGGACCTCGCCGCGCGGCTCGCGGGGGTGACCGACCCAGCGGCCGGGGCCCGGCTCGCCGCGGCGCTCCGGTCCTACGGGCGCGCGTCCTCGCTCGCGTGGGAGACCGCGCGCTGGCTGGCCACGGCGCCGGGGGAGGGGGGGGCCGCCGTGCGGGAGGCCCTCGACCTCGCGATCGCGCGCGCCGAGGTCCACGTGCCCGAGGCGCCCGACATCGTCTCGGCCTCGCTGCGCGCGCGGGGGGTGCCCCCCCGCCGCGAGCTCGCCCTCGTGCGCCACGCCGCGCTCGCGGCGATCGTGCGGCCGGCCGTGGAGGTGTTCGGACCGCGCGCCTGACCCGCCCCTCGAGCTTCGCGACGAGGGCGCCGAGCTGCTCT
>CAYWGD010000169.1:0-13870 GCA_964457335.1 uncultured Enterobacteriaceae bacterium
CGCATCGACAACCAGCTGCGCGGCCGCGCCGGCCGCCAGGGCGACCCCGGCTCCTCCCGCTTCTACCTCTCCCTCGAGGACGATCTCCTGCGCATCTTCGGCAGCGACAAGATCATCGTCTGGATGGAGCGCATGGGGCTCAAGGACGACGAGCCCATCGAGCACCGGTGGATCACCTCGTCGATCGAGAACGCCCAGAAGAAGGTCGAGGGGCACAACTTCAACATCCGGAAGAACCTCCTCGAGTACGACGACGTCATGAACCTCCAGCGCAAGGCGGTCTACGACCTCCGCCGCCGCGCGCTCACCGGCGAGAACGTCCGCACGATGATGCTCGAGAGCATCGCGGCGCTCATCGACGACGTGATGGACGAGTACATCGCGGAGGGCCTCGGCGCGGAGGACTGGAACACCGAGGTGTTCCTGCGCCGCATCGACGAGATCTTCACGGTCAAGTGGGACGACACGCCGGAGCAGCTCAAGGAGCTCTCCCGCGCCGAGCTCCGGCAGCGGCTCGAGGCGGGCGCGAAGGCCGCCTACGAGGCCAAGGAGAAGGAGATCGGCGAGGAGGGGATGCGCCAGGTCGAGCGGATGCTGCTCCTGCAGTTCGCCGACCAGTTCTGGAAGGACCACCTCCTCGCGATGGATCGCCTCCGCGACGGCATCGGGCTCCGCGGCTACGGCCAGCGCAACCCGCTGCTCGAGTACAAGAAGGAGGCGTTCCAGATGTTCCAGCTCATGAACTCGCTTCGGGACGAAGCGGTCGTGAGCCGGCTCCTCCGGATCCAGATGCAGGTCGCCGAGACGGCGTCCAGCGCGCCGAGCAAGGCGATGGCCAGGCGGCTCTCCTCGGGCGCGCTCGAGGACGAGCTCGACGGCGCGGAGGTCGCGCCGGTGATGCCGGAGCCGCTGCCCATCGTGTCCGCGCCGCCGCCCCGCGCGCTCCCGGCCAAGGGCGCGGAGACGCGGCTGTTCGCCCTGGAGAACGGCGTCCGTCGCAACGACCCGTGCCCCTGCGGCAGCGGCCTGAAGTTCAAGAAGTGCTGCTACGAGGAGCCGGCGGACGCGACTGCGTCGTCCTGACCCTCGCGGGTAGCGTTCGCGACGCGGGAGCTCCGGTTGCCTGGAGCTCCCGCCTTCGTTAGATGGCGGTGCCTCCGGGGTCCCCCGGAGAGAATCACGCCGGGCACAAGGCCCGCGTCCCCCGGTGCCCCTGCGTGCAGGGGTCGGGACGCGACCTCCGGCGGTCGTAGAACCACAACGGCGGGCGAAGCCCGCAGAGAGTCAAGTCCATGGCAAACGTCTCGCTCCGTGAGCTCCTCGAGGCCGGTGTCCACTTCGGCCACCAGACCCGTCGCTGGAATCCCCGCATGCGGCCGTACATCTACGGCCAGAAGAACGGGGTCCACATCATCGACATCCAGCAGACCGCCCGGGCGCTCGTCGACGCCTCCCGCTTCGTGACCACCCAGGTCAGCCGCGGGCAGCCCATCCTCTTCGTCGGCACCAAGCGCGCCGCTCGGGACATCGTCTCCGAGGAGGCCCGCCGCGCCAACATGTTCTTCGTCAACGACCGTTGGCTGGGTGGCACCCTGACCAACTTCCAGACGGTCAAGAAGTCGATCGAGCGCCTCAACTTCCTCACGAAGTCCCGCGCCGAGGGCAAGTTCGAGCAGCTCACCAAGAAGGAAGCGCTCACGCTGACCCGCGAGATCGACAAGATGGAGAAGGCGCTCGGCGGCATCAAGGACATGCGGTCCCTCCCCGGCGCGCTCTTCGTCATCGACCCGAAGAAGGAGCACATCGCGGTCAAGGAGGCCGGCAAGCTCGGCATCCCGGTCGTCGCCCTCTGCGACACCAACTGCGATCCCGACGGCATCGACTACGTGATCCCCGGCAACGATGACGCGATCAAGTCGATCCGCCTCTTCACCGCCGCGATCGCCGACGCCGCCGCCGAGGGCGTGCAGGCCGGCCGCAGCGAGGCCGCCGCCGTCATCCAGGGCGACGACGGGCGCGGGGTCGAGGTCATCCGCCGCTCCGTCGGCGAGGACCGCGACTCGGAGTACGGCGAGCCCGAGACCTCCAAGTAGGCTCAGGCCCCCCGAACGATTCTGGAGGAAAGCATGGCTTCCATGGAACTCATCAAGGATCTGCGCGAGCGCACCGGCGCCGGGATCCTGGACTGCAAGAAGGCGCTCGCCGAGAACGGGGACAACCTCGACAAGGCGATCGACTGGCTCCGCGCCAAGGGCCTCGCGTCCGCGGCGAAGAAGTCCGGCCGCATCGCCAGCGAGGGCATCGTCGAGGCCTACATCCACGCCGGCGGCAAGATCGGCGTGCTCGTGGAGCTCAACTGCGAGACCGACTTCGTGGCCATGAACGAGAAGTTCAAGGCCCTCGCGCGCGACGTGGCGATGCACATCGCCGCCGCCGCGCCCGAGTACCTCTCTCGTGAGGAGGTCCCCGCGGACGCCTTCGAGAAGGAGAAGGCGGTGCAGCTCGAGAAGACGATGGCCGAGGGCAAGCCCGCCCACATCGCGGCCAAGATCGTCGAGGGCCGGATGAGCAAGTGGTACGAGGAGGTCTGCCTCCTCGACCAGAAGTTCATCAAGGACGACTCCAAGACGGTCGACGCCTTCATCAAGGAGGCGGTCTCGACCATCGGCGAGAACATCAAGATCCGCCGCTTCGTCCGCTTCGTGATGGGCGAGGGCCTGCAGAAGAAGCAGGACGACTTCGCCGCCGAGGTCGCTGCCCAGGCGGGCCTCGGAACCAAGGCCTAAGAACGGAGGAGAACGTGGCCGAACCCGCCTACCGCCGAATCCTGCTCAAGCTTTCGGGGGAGATGCTCGCTGGAGACGCCGACTTCGGCATCCAGCAGGCGGTGCTCGGCCGCTTCGCCGACGAGGTCATCGAGGTCCACAAGCTCGGTGTCCAGATCGGCATCGTGATCGGCGGCGGGAACATCTTCCGAGGTGTCCCCGCCTCCGAGAGCGGCATGGATCGCGCGCACGCCGACTACATGGGCATGCTCGCGACCTGCATCAACGCGCTCGCGCTCCAGGACGCGCTCGAGCAGCGTGGGTGCTACACCCGGGTGATGTCGGCGCTTCGCATCGAGCAGGTGTGCGAGCCGTACATCCGCCGCCGCGCCGTGGCCCACCTGAACAAGGGCCGCGTGGTCATCTTCGCGGCGGGCACGGGCAACCCCTACTTCAGCACGGACACGGCGGCCTCGCTCCGGGCCGCCGAGATCCACGCGGACGTGATCCTCAAGGCCACGAAGGTGGACGGGGTCTACGACAAGGACCCGAAGAAGTACGCCGACGCGGTGCGCTACGAGTCGATCACCCACATCGAGGCCCTCAAGCTCGGGCTCAAGGTGATGGACGCCACCGCGATCAGCCTCTGCATGGAGAACCGCATCCCGCTCATCGTCTTCGACATGCACCGCCCCGGGAACGTCCGGCGCGTGGTCATGGGCGAGGCGGTCGGCACCCACGTGAAGTCCCCCCAGCCCTGACCGGAGGCGCGCGCAAATGTCTGTGGTCGACGAGTACCTCTCGAGCCTTTCCGGCGACATGGACAAGGTCATCGACTCGCTCAAGCGTGAGCTGCTCGGTGTCCGCACCGGCCGCGCCTCGCCGACGCTGGTGGAGAACCTCCCGGTCCACATCGAGTCCTACGGGTCCACGATGCCGCTCAAGCAGTGCGGCAACATCACGGCGCCGGACGCGCGCCTGCTCATCGTGAACCCCTGGGACAAGACCACGCTGCGCGACATCGAGAAGGCGATCGGCTCCGCCGGCCTCGGGCTCAACCCGAGCAACGACGGGCAGATCATCCGCATCCCCATCCCGCCGCTCACCGGCGAGCGTCGCCAGGCGCTCGTGAAGGTGGTCAAGAAGGCGGCCGAGGACGCGAAGGTGCGGGTGCGCGCCGTCCGTCGCGACTACAACGAGATCCTCAAGACCGCCTACGACGACAAGGAGATCACCGAGGACGAGCTCAAGCGCGCCACCGACAAGGTGCAGCAGTCCACGGACCTGCACGTCAAGAAGGTGGACGAGGTCGCGGCGGCCAAGGAGAAAGAGGTCCTGGAGGTTTGAGCCAGGCCCTTCCCCGCCACCTGGCCATCATCATGGATGGCAACGGACGCTGGGCCCAGGCCCGGGGTCTGCCGCGCGTGGCCGGCCACGAGGCGGGCGCCGAGAGCGTCCGCGAGATCACCCGGGCGTGCAGGCAGGCGGGGCTCGAGGCCCTGACGCTCTACAGCTTCTCCACCGAGAACTGGCGTCGGCCCGAGGACGAGGTCAAGGCGCTGATGGGTCTGCTCGGGCGCTACCTCGTCGAGGAGCGTCGGGAGATCCTGGAGAACGGGATCCGGCTCAACGCGATCGGGCAGCTCGATCGGCTCCCGATCCCCGTCCGCGCAGCGCTCAAGGAGCTGATGCACGCCTCGCGCCACAACAAGGGGATGACGCTCACGCTGGCGCTCTCCTACGGCGGCCGCGCGGAGATCGTCGAGGCCGCCCGCGCGCTCGCGAAGAAGGCCGCGGCGGGTCGGCTCCGCCCCGACGCCATCGACGAGGACTCCTTCGCCGCCGAGCTCGGCACCGCGGGGCTCCCCGACCCGGACCTCCTGGTCCGCACCTCGGGCGAGCTCCGCCTCTCCAACTTCCTCCTCTGGCAGCTGGCCTACGCCGAGATCTACGTCACCGACGTGCTCTGGCCGGACTTCCGGCGCGAGGAGCTCGAGAAGGCGTTCGCGTCCTTCCGGACGCGGGAGCGCCGCTTCGGGAAGACGAGCGCGCAGGTCCGTCCCTGATGCTGACGCGGCTCGTCACCGGCCTCGTCGGGCTCGCCGTCGTCCTGCCGATCCTGATCTACGGGGGCCCGCACGGGGTGTGGTGGCTGATGCTGCCGTTCCTGGTGATCGCGCTCGACGAGTACGTGCGCATGGCGGCGCCGGCGCTGCCGCTGCCCGAGCGGGTGCTCTACCTCGCCACGGGGGTCGGGGTCGCCGCGACCGCCGTCCACGCGACCGGGTGGCTGGGCGTCGTGCTCCCGGTGGTCACGATGGCGTTCATGGTGCTGCCGATGCTCGCGCGCCCCGAGGTCGACGCGGCGGCCCACCAGGCCGTGCGCCTCGGCTTCGGGCTCGTGTACGTGCCCGTGCTGCTCGCCCCGCTCGCGCTCATCCGCCAGCAGGAGCAGGGCCTCGGCCTCATCTTCTTCCTGCTCGCCTCGACGTGGCTCGGGGACACGGGCGCGTACTTCGCCGGGCGCGCCTTCGGGAAGACGCCGCTCTTCCCGCGCGTCTCGCCCAAGAAGACCCGCGAGGGCGTGCTGGGCGGGCTCCTGCTCGCCGTGGCGGGCGCCGCGGCGTTCAAGGCGGGGTTCGACCTCGACATGAGCTGGCCCCTGGCGATCGTCCTCGCGGCCGTGCTCGACGTGGCGGGCGTGGTCGGAGACCTCGCCGAGTCGATGCTCAAGCGCGCCTTCGGCGTGAAGGACAGCGGCTCGATCATGCCCGGGCACGGCGGGATCCTCGACCGGATCGACTCGCTGTTGTTCACGGGCCCGCTGCTCTGGGCGGTGCTGCAGGTGCGCCCGTTGCTCGCTCCGTGAATACTGAGGGGTGATGTCGGGCGTCGCCACCACTGTCGCCGCGCTGGCGCTCATCGCCGCGCTCATCACGATCCACGAGTTCGGGCACTTCATCGTGGCCAAGGCCTTCGGCGTGCGCGTGCGGGTGTTCAGCATCGGCATCGGCGGGCGCCTCGTCGGCTTCAAGTGGGGCGACACGGACTACCGCCTCTCGTGGTTCCCCTTCGGGGGCTACGTGCGCATGGCGGGCGCGGACCCTTTCATGGAAGGCGGGGTGGACGAGGAGGACGACGCGCACGATCCGGCCTCGTTCATGTCCAAGCCCGCCTGGCAGCGCCTCCTGATCGTGCTCGCCGGGCCCCTGATGAACCTCGTCCTCCCCTTCGTGGTCTTCACCGCGTTGAAGGTGGCGGGGGACCCGCAGCCGCGCTCCGAGATCGGCACGGTGCACGCGGGGTCGGCGGCCGAGGCCGCCGGGCTCCGGCCGGAGGATCGCATCGTCTCGGTCGAGGGCACGCCCACGCGCACCTGGCCGGACGTGGCCGAGGCGATCGAGGCGAGCACCGACGCGACGCTGGACCTCGTGGTGGATCGGCTCGGGAAGGAGCTCCGCATCGAGCTCCCCGTCGCGCCGGGGGACTACGGCACGGTCCGCGACCCCTACGACTTCGGGCTCCTCCTCTCCGCGCCCGACCCCACCGTCTCCGTGGACGATCCCGCGTCGCCCGCCGGGCGCGCCGGCGTGCGCACGGGGGACCGCGTCCTCTCGGTCGCCGGGACGCCCGTGCGGACCTGGAACGAGGTCCGGCGCCTCGCGCTCGCGGCCGCGGGCAGCCCGCTCGAGCTCGAGGTGCGGCGCGCCCCACCCGAGGGCGCGGAGGAAGGCCCCGTCGAGACGCTCACGCTGCGGCCGGACCCCGCGTGGACGCCCGCCGCCACGGAGGTCGACGACGACACGTGGCGCGCCTGGGGCCTCGCGAGCGGCATGGTGGCGGTGGGCGACTTCGGCGACGAAGGGTCGGCCGCGAAGGACGCCGGCGTCCAGGTCGGAGACCGCCTCCTCGTGGTCGACGGCCGGCCGATCCACGTGTGGCAGGACGTGGTGCGCGCGGTGTCGGCGGCGGCGACGGGGGAGGGGAGCGCGCAGACGACGCGCGAGCTCCGGATCACCGTGCGGCGCGCCGGGCAGGTCCTCGACATCCCGGTGACCCCGAAGGTGGTGCGCGACACCGACGATCTCGGGCGCTACCGCTGGCGGCCGCTCCTCGGCATCGCCAGCGGCGGCACGACCGTGTCCGCCCCGCTCGTGCCCCGGCCCTACCCCTTCGTGGAGGCCCTCGGCCGCGCGAGCGACGAGACCATCCTGATCGGCAACTTCATGGTCGAGCAGATCGGCAAGATGATGACGGGCGAGGCGCCGCCGCAGGAGAACCTCGGCGGGCCGGTCGCGATCTTCCGGGACACGAAGGCCGCCGCCGAGCAGGGCGTCTACGAGTTCGTCCGCCGCCTCGGCCTCTTCTCGCTGAGCCTCGGGATCATCAACCTGCTCCCCATCCCGGTGCTCGACGGCGGCCAGCTCGTCATGTACCTGGCGGAGTGGGTGCGCGGCCGGCCGCTCCCGCTGGTGCTCCGCGAGCGGGCCCAGCAGGCGGGGATCATCTTCCTCGTGCTCCTCATGCTGTTCGTGTTCGCGAACGACATCCGCCGCTGGGCCGAGTCGGCGTGAACCTGCTCCTCCTCGACACCGCCGGGCCGGTGGTGGGCCTCGCGGCGTTCGCCGGCGAGCGGGTCGTCCACGCGGCCTCCGCGCGCGTCGCGCAGGGCACCGAAGCCTGGCTCGGCGGGGAGATCGAGCGCGCGCTCGTCGCGCTGGGGTCGCTCCACCGCGTGGCCGTCACCGTCGGCCCCGGCGCGTTCACCGGCGTGCGTGTGGGGGTGGCGGCTGCGCTGGGCGTGGCCTACGCGCGGCGTGTCGACGTCGCCCCGCTCTCGTCCCTCGCCCTGCGCGCCACGCTCGCTCCCGGCGAGCGCCGCGTCCTCGCGCTGCTCGACGCGCGCAAGGGCCGCTTGTACGGCGGATGGTTCGACACCCGCGGCGCGCTCCCGGTGGCGCTCGACGCCGAGCGCGACGCGCTCCTCGCCGAGCTCGTCGAGGTCGAGCCCGGCCTGGCGGTCGGCGAGGGCGCCGTGGTGTTCGCCGAGGGCGTGCGCGCCGCCGGGCACCTCGTCGCTGCGAACGCCGCGGAATCGCCGGTCGCCCTGGGGGCCGCGCTCGCCTGGGGCGCGAACGCGCGATCCCCCGAAAAGGTAGGTCTCCGCTACCTTCGCGAGCCGGATGCGAGGCCGCGGGCGGTTTGACATCCCGAAACGCGCTTCGATAGACTCCAGGGGCAACCCTGGACGAGAGGTCTCATGGAAGCCGCGGAAATCGAGTTGATTCACCGTCTCACCGGCTCGCACGACGAGCTGCGCCACCTCTACGGCAAGCACCAGGATTACGAGCGCGAGCTCGGGCGCCTCGAGCGCATCCGGTACCCGTCCGAGGCCGAGCGTCGGGAGATCAACCGGATCAAACGGCTCAAGCTTCGCGGCAAGGACCGCATCCAGGTCATCCTGGCGCAGCACCGCGTCTCCTAGACCCCCAGGCGGGGGCACACGAGGCGGCCGACCGGGCAGGTGGCCGCCTCGTCCTGTTTTTTCTCCAGCGTGGCCTCGGCCGTCGCCCGACGGATAGGGGGCGGCACGATGAGCAGGACCTCTCTGGAGTTGGCGTTGGTGGGGGCGACGGGCGTTACGGGCGAGCAGGTGCTCGCGGCGCTCGACGCCTCGGATGTGGTGCTCGGGGCGCTCCGTGCGTACGGATCGGCCGCCCGCTCGCCACGGGTGGACACGGTCCCCTTCCGAGGGGAGTCGGTGGGCGTCGAGCCGGCCACCGCGCTCGCGGCCGCGAAGCCCGACCTCGCGGTGTTGTGCGTGCCGCCGGCGATCGCCGCGAAGCTCGCGCCGGGGCTCGTCTCCCGGGGCGTCGTGGTGATCGACGTCGGAAACGCGACCGCGGGCGTGCTCGCGGCGCCGCTGGCCCTCCCGGGCATCGAGCCCTCCCGGGACGAGGTCGCGCGCGCCGGCGCGGTGCGGACCCCGTCGTCCGTCGGCGCCCTCCTCGCCGCCGTGTGCGCGCCGCTGAAGGCCGTCGGCCTCACCGGCTGCTCCGCCGTCGTGAACGTGGCGGCGAGCGCGCGTGGACGCGCGGGCATCGAAGAGCTCGGCCAGCAGGTGGTCGCCACGCTCAACAACCAGGACCCGCAGCGCCGCGTGTTCGTCGACGGGCTCGCGTTCGACACGCTCCCCGAGGACGTCCCCACCGACGAGTGGAGCTCCGCCGAGCAGCTCGCCGCCGACGAGGTCACCACGCTCTGCGGGCTGCCCGAGGTCGTCGTGCAGGTGGCCACCCAGCCGCTCTTCGCGGGCGTCTCCGCCGGCCTGCACCTCCGCGGGGTGACGGTGGAGGACGCCGAGGACGCCCTCCGCGGCGCCCCCGGGCTCGTCGCGGTCTCCCGGACCGCCCGCCTCCGCCCCCGGGCCTTCCTCGGCAAGCCGGGCGTGGCCTGGGGCCGCCTGCGCGCCGATCCGCGCGGAGACGGCGTCCACCTCTGGGTGGTCTCCGACGACCTCGCCTCCGCCGGCGCGAACGTGGTCCAGACCACGAGCTGGCTCCTCACCGCCGGCCTCCTCGGAGTCGCGTGATGCTCCTCCTCTCCGCGCTCGCCTTCGCCGCGCCGGATCGCCTCGCGGCCACCTTCCCCGTCGGCACCGACCCCACCGACATCGTCGTCTCGGCCGACGGCCTGTTCGTCGGCTGGGTGGACGCGGGCGCGGGCAAGTTCACCGTGCTCGACACCGGCACCTTCGATCCCTACACCCTCACGGTGTGCAGCGGGGCGCGCGGCGCGGCGGTGTACGGCGACGCGGAGAAGGGGTGGACCTTCTTCGTGGGCTGCGCCGACGGCACCGTCGACGCGGTGGACGTGGCCGCCGACGGCGTCGCCACGCTCTCCACGACCACGACGCTCACCGTCGGCTCCGGCCCCGTCCAGGCGCTCGAGACCGACGGCACGACGCTCTGGGCCGTGGTCCAGGAGGGCGAGAGCATGCTCGCCCAGGCCGTGACGCTGGCCGACGGCGGCAAGGTCGAGGGCTTCGGGCAGACGCTCTCCAGCACCACGATCGAGGACACGACGCTCACGAGTGACAGCCTCATCGTGGTCCACGGCGGCGACGAGGTGTCGAAGGTCTCCCGCACGGCCGGCACGGTCATCACGCCGCAGAGCAGCCTCGGCCGCACGCTCGTCGACGCCTTCCCGTACCTCGACGGCAACGCGGTCTACCTCGCGGACGAAGGCGGCGGGCTCGTCCGCTTCGAGAGCGACAACGACTACGTCCCGCTCATCATCGAGGCCGAGACGACCACCGCCGTGGGCATCCACCCCACCGAGGGCTGGATGGTGCTGGGCGCCGGCGACGACGCGCTCCTGTACGACTTCGACGGCGGCACGATCTCCGAGGTGGGCCCCATCGAGGGCGCCGCCAACCTGCGCGAGCTCGTCGTGATCGACGGCTACGCCCTCGGCATCACCGACGACGGCAACGCGCTCGTCCTCACCGACCGGCCGTGGGTGACCGTCGAGTCCGTCTCACCGGCCGAGGCCGTGGACGGCGAAGAGGTGACCGTCCAGTTCACGTCCGACATGGCGGGCGACTACGAGGTCTACGCGGGCGGCACCGCGGCCGACCCGGGCGAGCTCGTGGCCAGCGGTGAGATCGACGCCCTGGAGACGGGGACGGCCACGTTCACCGTCGACTCATCCTACTTCGAGGAGGGCGCGAACAAGATCTGGGTCTTCGTCGACGACGGCGGGCTCGTCGGGCGCTCGGCGGGCACGCTGAACGTCGACAACCCGCCGGAGCGGGTCTCCCTCGGCGAGGCGGGCCTCGGCTTCGGCAACGGCGCGCTGACCGTGTCGTTCGAGGGCCTGACCGCGGCGGACATCTCCAAGTACGTGATCTACATCGACGTGGAGCCGTTCACCGCGAGCGACTACCCGACCGGCGGCCCCGTCTTCGGCGGCACGGACGACATCGTGGCCCCCATCGAGGTGTCCGCCACGCCGGGGGAGTCGGTTACCAGGACGATCTCTCCCCTCACCAACGGAACCACCTACTACGTCGCCGTCCGCGCCATCGACGCCGGCGGCCTCGAGGGCCCCATGTCCGACGTGCAGTCCGAGACCCCCGAGCAGACCTACTGCGCCACCTGCCTCGCGGGTGACGAGGGCGGCTACTTCCCCGGCATCTGCGGGGTCACGGAGCCGGCGCGCGCCGGTCTCGTGGGCCTCGCGCTCGCGGGGGCCGCGCTCCTCCGCCGCCGTCGCACCGCCGCCGCGGCCGTCGGGCTCCTGGCCGTCGGGCTCTCCCCGTCCGCGGCGCAGGCCGCGACCGACGAGGACGAGGGCCCGCGGACGATGAACATCCAGCTCCGCTACGGGCCGACGACCCTCGCCGAACCGTACATCGAGCAGATCTACGGCGACGACACCGAGATCCTCTGGTTCGAGTACGGCTACGCCTCCCGCTTCGTCGACGCGAACATCGGCCTCGGCTTCTTCCAGGAGCTCGGCTTCCTGCAGACCGACGACGGTCGCATCAGCGACGAGCACGACATGTTCACCATGTTTCCGCTCGCCCTGACGGTCACCGGGCGCCTCGACCTGCTCGACGAGCAGCCGATCGTGCCCTTCGGGCGCATCGGCCTGGACTACTGGATGTGGCGGGAGAACTGGTACGTCGCCGACCCGACGACCACCGAGTCCGAGCGCACGGGCGGCAAGTACGGCTGGCACTACGGCGGCGGGCTCCTCCTGCTCCTCGACGTGCTCGACCGCCGGGCCGCGAGCCGCCTCGAGGCGACCACGGGCATCAACGACACGTACATCGCGGCCGAGTACCGGCAGACGAACCTCGTCCACGGCGACCAGCAGGTGAACCTCTCGTCGTCCGAGCTCACGTTCGGGTTGAAGTTCGACTTCTGACGCCGTAGCGCGACCGCCTTACGCGGGTGCCTCGCGACGTTTTCGTGCGCGGAGCGGCGTGGAGCGTGCACGTCGACCTCCGCCGTGCAACGTTGGCGAGCGTGCGTGGAACGTCCACCCTCTTCTCGCCCGCGTTCAAGCGGGTCGAGCTCGCCTTCATCCTGGCGGCCGGGGGCCTCTGGCTCCTCTACCTGCCGCGGGTCGAGGCCGCGGGCCTGGTCAACCTGCCGATCGCGCTCGCGATGATCGTGGCCGCCGACTTCGTGTCGGGCCTGTTCCACTGGGGGTTCGACACGTGGGGGGACGAGTCGACCCCGCTCCTCGGCCCGAACATCATCCGCAGCTTCCGCGAGCACCACACCGACCAGCTCGGCATCACGCGCCACACCTTCGTCGAGGCGAACGGCGGTCCCGCCATCGGCGCGACCGTCTTCCTGGCGGCCGGCTTGTTCCTCCCCACGGTCGCCTCGGTCGCGGTGCTCTGGCTCGCGACCTTCGTGTTCTTCACGAACGTCATCCACAAGTGGGCGCACGGCGCCGCGCCGACCCCCGTGCGGTGGCTCCAGCGGTACGGGATCCTGCTCTCGCCCGAGCACCACGCGGGTCACCACCGCTCCCCCTACGACCGGAGCTACTGCATCACCGTGGGGTGGCTGAACCCGCTCCTCGACGGCATCCGTTTCTGGGAGAAGCTCGAGCGGGCCGTCACCGCCACCACCGGCGTCCAGCCCCGCGGCACCTGATCGCGCCGCCGCTCGTCAGTGCGTCGCCTTGTCGAGCTCGGCGGCGCGCCCGTCGAACGCGGTGAGCAGCGTGGGGAGCGTGCGCGACACCGCCCACGAGACGAGCGGCGGCGGCACGAACTCCGAGTCGATCCAGACCTGGTAGGACACCCGCGACCCCCCGTCGGGCAGCGACGCGATGTCCCAGCCGCCCATTCCGCGCCGCTGCCAGGCCGAGCCGTCGTCCAGCTCCTTCGTCTTGTCGGGCCAGGTGGCCGGGTCGCCCGCGTACCAGCAGGTGCGGATCAAGGTCGAGGGGACGTGCTCGAGCCAGCGGATGCGGGCGATGAGCTGCCGGTGGATCGTGATGGCGCCGAGCACCGTGATGCGCGTGCGCTGGTAGTAGTCGGTGCCCTCGATGCGCTCGACCCGCTCGGTGCCGAGCTCCTTCGGGTGCCACTCGTCCTGGAGCTCGGGGTGCTCGAGCACGCGCTCCCACGCGCTCACCGGCGACGCGCTCCGGAACGTGACGTGCGCGCCGGTGTACCGCACGCCGTCGTGCAGCGCGCTCGTGTTCTCGATGGTCAGCTCCGGCGGCGGCTCGGTCGGGGCCTCGAAGGAGCGGAGGACGTTGGGCTCGCAGGCGAGCGCCAGGGCTGTCGCGAGGAGCATGGGCTTCCCACGTATCCGGCGCGCGGATCGGCGCCATGCGCGGATCGGTGGAGTGGCTGCGCGGGGTCGCGACGGGGTAGGAGCCGCGGATGCCCACCACCTGGCGCCTGACCATCGAGTACGACGGGCGCGCCTTCTCGGGGTTCCAGCGGCAACTGGGAGACCGGACGGTGCAGGAGACCCTGGAGGAGTCGCTGTCGCGCTTCTTCGGGGGCGAGCGCATCGTCGTGCACGGCTCGGGGCGCACGGACGCGGGCGTGCACGCGCTCGGGCAGGTCGTGAGCTTCCGCGCGGAGGCCCCGCGCGACCCCGAGCGCGTCCGCCTCGCGCTGAACACCCTGCTTCCGCCCGACCTCTCCTGCATCGAGGCGGCGATCGCCCCCGATCGCTTCCACGCCCGCATGTCGGCCGTCGGCAAGCACTACCGCTACGTCGTGCTCGCCCGACCCGATCGCTCGCCGTTTCACGTCGGGCGCGCCTGGTACGTCCGGAAGCCCCTCGACTGGAACGCCGTCGACGCCGCGCTCGCGCTCCTGCGCGGCACGCACGACTTCTCCGCCTTCCGGGCGGCCGCCTGCACGATGCCGCGCACGGTCCGGACGGTGTCGCGCGCCGAGCGCGTGGACCGCGGGGACGAGCAGCACTTCGAGTTCGAGGGCCCGGGCTTCCTCCGCTACATGGTGCGGATCCTCGTGGGCACGGCCATCGACGTCGGGCTCGGCAAGCGCACGCTGGCGCAGGTCGAAGCGGCGCTCGCGACCGGCAAGCGCGACCTCG
>CAYWGD010000170.1:0-1424 GCA_964457335.1 uncultured Enterobacteriaceae bacterium
GCGGCGGTGCGGCCGGCGGCGGCGGCGGCGCGGTCCCCGGCGGGAGCCCGATCCGCACCACGGTCCCCTCCCCGGCCGCCGCGCTGCCGCTCGGGCGGGACCTCCCGCCCTACGTGGTGCTCGTGCCGCTCGCGAAGCTGCCGCCGGCGGCGCTCCGCGTGGTCGCGGCGCGCTCGGCGGTCGATCCCGAGGCGGTCCGGCGCGCCGCCGCGCGCGGGCTCACGTGGGCCGTGGACGGCGCGCGTACCGAGGCCGAAGCCGGCCGCATCAAGGCGCGCCTCGAGGCCGCGGGCGTGAGCGGCGCGCGCATGGCGCTCACGACGACGCCCAAGGTGATCCAGCTCGTGCTGCTGGCCGTCATCGCCGCCGTCATCGCGCTCGTGACGGGCCTCTGGCTCGTGTTCGGCGGCGT
Source organism: uncultured Enterobacteriaceae bacterium (assembly GCA_964457335.1). GTDB lineage: Bacteria > Myxococcota_A > UBA796 > UBA796 > SXON01 > CAJBVW01. The sequence continues at coordinate 413 of CAYWGD010000170.1, forward strand.
GGCGGCCCTGCTCGTCTGGCTCGCGGCGGCGAACCTGCGCGCGATGTTCGGCGTCGTGGAGACCCGGAACGCGCTCCAGGAGCGCGAGCGGGTGGCGCTGCCCGCGACCGCGCCGGAGGCCCGCATCCGCGCGCTCCGCCGCCGCATCGCGGACGCCGTGCTGCCCTCCATCGTGCTCTCCGACCTGCGCGCCGAGGTGGTCGTGCTCGAGGACCGCCTCGACGAGCTCCGCGCCCACGAGGCCGCGCTCGCCGACGCCGCCGCCGCCGACCTCCAGGCGCGCCGCGACCGCGTCGCCGCGGAGCTCCCCGCGGTGGAGGCCGGCATCGTCGCGCTCGACGCGGCGCTCACGCGCGCGCTCACCGCCGAGCTGGAGGAGGACGCGGCGCGAGCCGCGGCGCCGACCGCGGGGTCCGCCGCGGCCGAGCCGGCGGGCGCGCCCGTGGAGTCGGCGGGCGCGGAGACGGTGGCGGGGGCCACGGAGGTCGCCGCCCCGCCGCGGAGCGCCCCGACCGAGGCCGAGCCTGCGACGGACGAGGCGCCCCGGCCGCCGCCGCGCACGGGTGTGACCCACTGACGACGCCACTCGGACTCGCCGACCCCGGTGCAGCCGGTGTCCACGCGCCGGAGGCGCGCCCGCAGGGCCGCCGCCACCACGAGGCCCGCGAGCGCGGCATGCCGGAGCCCGTCGCACTCCGGGAAGCGCCCCCACCGGGCGATCAGCGGCACGAAGGGCAGCACGAGGAGGCCGACGACGACGCGGTTGGGCGGCATGCGGCCCACCAATCGCGAGCACCGTGCCACGACGCGCGTGGTCGCCACGCGTGACGTAGCGGCGGAGATGGGCGGCCATCTCCCGAGCTACGTCACGCCACGCGTGACGTAGCGCCCCAGATGGGCGGTGATCTCCCGAGCTACGTCACGCCGAGCGTGACGTAGCTCCCCAGATGAGCTCCGATCTCCCGAGCTACGTCACGCCACGCGTGACGTAGCGCCCCAGATGGGCGGCCAT
>CAYWGD010000170.1:1524-13835 GCA_964457335.1 uncultured Enterobacteriaceae bacterium
GGCCATCTCCCGAGCTACGTCACGCCACGCGTGACGTAGCGCCCCAGATGGGCGGCCATCTCCCGAGCTACGTCACGCCACGCGTGACGTAGCGCCCCAGATGGGCGGCCATCTCCCGAGCTACGTCACGCCGCGACCGCGCCGGCCGAAACGCGCGCGTTCCGCGTCGAGGGCGCACGCCGCGGCGCCCCCCGAGGCGCGTCGGCCGCGGCCGATCACCCCGTCAGCAGCCCGACCGCCACCAACGCCGCGCGGGCCTCGGCGGGCCCCCGGACGTGCATCGCCGTCCACCCCGCCGCGCGCCCGGCGGCGACGTTCGCCACGTTGTCGTCCAGGAAGAGGACACGCGCCGTGGCGGGGCCCAACCGTGCGGTCGCCGCCGCGTACAGGGCCGGATCCGGCTTGGCGAGGCCGATCTCATGGGAGAACAACGCCGGGTCGAACCGGGGGCAAAACCCCATCTCCGCGAGGCGTGGGGCGTGCAAGACGTTGCAATTGCTCAAGCAACCCACAGCGGCGCCCGCGCCGCGCGTCTCGTCCAGCAGCTCGAGGGCTCCCGGGAACGGCCCGACGAGCCAGGAGCCGAAGGCCGCGAGCACCGCCGCGACGGTCGCGCCCGACGCACCGACCTCGGCCACGACGGCCTCGCCAAACGTTTCGGGCGAGGCGGCGCCCCGCTCGAAGTCCGTGGCCGAGCGCGATGCGAGCATCCAGCGAGCCCACTCCGTGGCGCCCACATCCGGGCGGAGCACGGGTGCCATCGCCCCGAACTCCAACCGCGTCAGTACGCCGCCGATGTCGAACAGGACCACATCACGGCGGCTACTCATTAAGCCGGCCTAATCCGTGCGTGTGCGCGCGGTGTTGCCACGTCACGCTCGGCCCCTCCCCCCCGCGCGTGCAAACACGCACGGCACCGCGCGAGGCGACCGGAAGGCGGCGCCGGCGCGACGGGCCCGCGGGCCGGAGGCCTCGCCGAGCCGACCGCCGGCGCCGGTCGGCCGGCGCGCAGCCGGACGACCGAGGCGCGCGCGCCGAGCCTGGAGGGCGCCGGCCCCGGCCGTCTTCGGCCGGGGACGCGCCCAGACCCGCTACCGGCCGATCTTCCAGCCGTCCTTGGAGTCGTAGTTCACGGTGTAGACGGTCTTGAGGTTGCCGTCCGCGCCGACCATGCGGAAGGAGAGCTCCATGTCGTCGCCCACGAGCGCGACGTTCCACCAGCCCTGGACGGGCATGCCGGCGGGGTCGATCTCGGCGTCGAAGCCCTTCCAGTCGCCGTCGCCGCGCGCCTTGTCCTGGAGCGGCTGGGAGAGGCCCTTGGCGTCGACCCAGCGGTCGAACTCCTTCATGAGCGCGAGGTCGAAGATCGGCTCGAGCTTGAGATCCTCCTGCCCGACGCGCCCCCAGCGCTTCACGGTGTCGGCCGGCGAGCCGCCGCCGCCCGCGACGACGTACATCTCGCCGTACTTCCCGCCCGGAAGGTACACCTCGTTGGCGTGGGCGTGCCCGGCGAACACGGCCTTGAGCGCGCCGATCTTGGTCGCGTCGTCGACGGCGGCGAGGAGCTCGCTCGGGGCGCCCGCCTCGTCGGGGGTGATGCCCTTGGCGAGCGTCCACCGCGGGTGGTGCATGAACACGAGGAGCCCGTCGTACTCGCCCTCGAGCGCCTTCGGGATCCACTCCATCTGCTCGTTCCAGCGCGACCCGAGCGTGTCCTTGGAGCTGTCGAGCACCATCATGCGCCAGGTGGCCTTGCCCACGTCGAGGTCGAAGGCGTACCAGCTCGCGACGCGGTTGAAGCCGATGTCCTTGCCGACGCCCGGGAAGGCGGCGCCGAAGCCCTTGAGGCGGTCGTCGCCGACGCGGTCGTGGTTGCCGGCCACGGGCACCACGCGGGTACGGAGCGTGCCGGTCTCGGGGAGCTCGCTGCCGGAGAGCACGAGCGACCAGTCGCGGGAAAACCCCTTCCACTCGCCGGTGGAGGACGCGGTGACGAGGTCGCCGAGCAGCACGACGAAGTCGACCGACTCGTCCTGCACCGACGCGGAGATGTCCTTGACGATGGCGGCCTCGGTGCCGGGCGTGGGCACGCGGCCCTTGGCCTGCTCGCCTGGGATGGCGGGCCGCACGTCGCCCACCACGGCGAACTCGACGCGCCCCTTTTCGGTCTTCGTGTCGCCGTCGTCGGCGTAGAGGTCCTGGGTCGGGATCGCGTTGACGTTGATCCCGATGCAGCCGGTCAAGAGGAAGAGCACGAGGCCTCCGAGCGCGCGGATTGTATCGCGGTCCGCGCGCCCGGCCCCCTGCGGAGACGCTACCGGAGCCGCTCGGCGAGGCGGGTGTAGCGCTCGTCGCCGCCCGCGCGTCCGGCCGCCGTCCGCAAGGCCCGCGCGCTCCCGATGATGCAGGCGAAGCGACGCGCGCGGGTGAGCGCCGTGTAGAGCAGGTTGCGACGCAGCATCACGAAGTGGCCGTGGTGCACCGCGACGATCACCGCGGGGTACTCGCTGCCCTGGGACTTGTGGATGCTGATGGCGTAGGCGAGCTCGATGGCGTCGACCGCGTCGCCGACCAGGGTGACCTCGCGGCCGTCGAAGTCGACGGTGAGCGCGCCGGCCTCCGCGGTGAGCACGCGCCCCACGTCGCCGTTGAAGATGTCGTTGTCGTAGTCGTTGCGCGTCTGGAGCACGCGGTCGCCCACCCGGAAGGTGCGGTTGCCGCGCGTGATCGACGGGCCCTCGGGGTTGAGCGTGGCCTGCAGCCGCTCGTTGAGCGCGGTGGTGCCGAGGATGCCGGCGTGCATCGGGGTGAGCACCTGCACGTCCCGCTTCGGGTCGAAGCCGAGGCGCGGGAGCCGCTCCTGCACGACCTGCAGGAGGAGCTTCTGGCAATCGCCCGCATCCTCGCGGTTCAACACGAAGAAGTCCCTCGTGACCCCCTCGGGATCCTTCTCGCCGGACACGGGGACCTCCCCGTGGTTGATGCGGTGCGCGTTGCGGACGATGCCGCTGTCGCGGGCCTGTCGGTACACCTCGGTGAGCCGCGCCACGGGCATCGCCCCGCTCTCGATGCAGTCGCGGAGCACCTGGCCGGCGCCGACGCTCGGGAGCTGGTCGACGTCGCCGACCAGGACGAGGCGGCAGCGCGGCGGCAACGCGTCGAGCAGCGCGCCCATGAGCTTCAGATCGAGCATCGAGGACTCGTCCACCAGCACGCCGTCCGCTTCGAGCGGTTTCGAGGCATTGCGGGTGAAGTCCATGTCCTGCATGGAGTATTCGAGCAGGCGGTGGAGGGTCTTCGCCTCCTGGCCGCTCGACTCGGTGAGCCGCCGGGCCGCGCGCCCGGTCGGCGCGGCGCAGAGCCACTTCTCGCTCCGCTGGCGCCCGGCCGCGAGCAGCACCTTCAGGATCGTGGTCTTTCCCGTGCCCGGCCCGCCGGTGATGACCGACACGCCGCTCCCCAGGGCGAGCTCGACGGCGGCGCGCTGGGCGGGGTGGAGCTCCAGCCCGCAGGCGGCCTCGGCCCGCGTCACGTCCGCCCACCGGGCGGCCGGCACGTCGGCGAGCCGGTCGCGGATCGCGCCGGCCACGCGCGCTTCGAGCCGCTCCGTCTCCGGGCGGAGGACGGGGCGGTGCTCCTCGAGCTGGGCGCCGTGGCGGACAACGCGGCCGAAGCCGGCCATCCGGTCGAGCTCGGCGCGCGCGGCGTCCTCGGGGACGTCGAGCCGGACGAGCCGGTCCAGCAGCACGCGCTCCGGCAGGTAGCAGCTGCCCTCCTCCTCGGCCTCCTCGAGGCAGAAGGTGACGGCCGCCTGGACCCGCGCGGGGTCGTCGCGGGCGATGCCGTTGGCGCGGGCCACCTGGTCGGCGGTCCGGAAGCCCACGCCCTTCACCTCCACGAGGCGGTAGGGGTGGCGCGTCACCACGTTCAGCGCGTCCTTGCCGAACTTCACGGCGATGCGGCGGCACACCGCCGGGCCGAGCCCGAAGCCGCGCAGGGTCACCTCGAGCTCGCGGCCGGCGGCGTCCTGCGCCCAGGCGGCGACGATCTTCTCGCGCGTCTTCTCGCCGACGCCGGGCACCTCGGTGAGGCGGTCGGGGTGGTTCTCCAGCACGTCGAGCGCGTCGAGGCCGAAGGTCTCGACGATGCGGCGCGCGAGCTCCGGACCGACGCCCTCGATGGCGGCGGAGAGGTACTTCTCGAGGCCCCGCAACGTGCGCGGCTCCTCGACCAGGAAGGACTCGATCTTGAACTGCCGCCCGAAGCGCGCGTCGTTCACCCACTGGCCGCTCGCGACGACGCGCTGGCCCTCGAAGAGGTGCGCGATCTGCCCGACGGCGACCACCTCGGCGCCGCTCTGGATCCGCACCTTGCCGACCGCGAACCCGCCGTCGCCGGACTTGAAGCTGAACCCGGTGACCTCGCCTTCGAGGCGGTCGGAGTACATCCGGCCCATCTAACCGTGTGACCGCGCGGCTCATCGTCGGCAGCGAAACACAGCCCTACCCGGCCTCGACGCACTCCTCGGGCTTGTGCCCGTAGTAGAGCCACCACGTGCCGTCGGCGTCGCGCGCGACGGACGGGTTGTTCGCGTCCCCGAGCGCGTCGGCGACGCTGCCGACCACGGCCCAGGCGCGGCCGTCGGCGCTCGTCGCGACGCGGACCTCGCCGCTCGGCGGGTCCTTGTAGTACAGGCGCCAGCCGCCGGCGGGGTCGGCGATCACGTCGGGCGCGGCCCCCCAGAAGCCGGGGAGCACGTCGGGCGGCGCGTCCGGGCTCGTGTACTGGCCGTCGGGCGCCGTCCACCCGACGAGCGGCCCGGTGAAGTCACCGACGAAGAGGATCTCCTCCCCGTCGCCGTCGAGCACGGTGGGATCGGCGCCGCCGCGCATGCCGGACTGGCTCGCGATGGCGACGGTCGGAGCCGGGAACGAGCCGAAGCGGGGCGAGGCCGCGCGGAAGTAGTCGTGCGGCGCCGCGGTCCCGAAGGGGTCCCAGCTCGTGCCGTCGAGCTCGGCCACGGAGACCTGGAACGTCACGAGGCGCCAGGAGCCGTCGGGCAACAACGCGAGGTCCGGGTCGACGACGAGCGCGAGCGACGGGAGCGAGAGGTCGAGCGGGACGACGGTGAAGCCCTCACCGCGGTCCATCTCCATGCCGAGCCCGCCCACCCCGACGAGCCCGCGGCGCCAGAAGCGCTCGGGGTAGTCGCGGAGCGTCTCCGCGAAGAGCCCGGGCGTCACGTCGTTGTAGACGAGCACGTGGGTGCCGCCGGGCGTGATCGCCACGTCCGCCACGCTCGCGTGCTCCCGGACGAGCTCCGGGGTGCCCTCGAACACGAGGCCGTCCGCGGAGGACACGCGCCACACCGCGTCGCACCACACCGCGTCCTCGCTCTCGTAGAGCGTCTCGACGAACGCGACGAGGGCGGCCTGGTCCTCCTCGCCGAGGCAGCGCTGGGCCTCGAGCCGCCCCAAAAGCGCGGCGAAGCCCATGTCGCGGTCCGGGTCGGGCTCGCCGCCGCAGGGCACCTCGACGGCGGTGTCGGCGCCGGTGTCGCCCGTGTCGCCGGAGTCCGGCGGCGCGGTGTCCGGCGGCGTGTCGGTGTCGGGGGGCGCGCCGGTGTCGTCCGCCGGAGGGTCCGCCGGGGGCACCGCGGGCGGGGCGGCGCTCGGCGCGACGCAGCCCGTCAGGAGGAGGAGGAGCAGGCGGCGCACGAGGACTCCAGCGCACGCACAGTAGCTCGGCCTCCGCGCGCCCGTGTCAGCGAAGCGTCACGGACGCCCCGCGAACAGATACGTGGCGACGGTAGCCCGGACCACCGTTGACCGACCGCCTGAACGCGCTCCTCGCCGCCCACCTCGCCCTGCCCACGAGCTGGCCGGTCGCGCTCGGAGTCGCGGCGCTCGTCCTGCTGGCCGGCATGGTGGCCTACCGCTGGCTCTACACCTTGCTCGGGCGGCTCTCGGCGCGCACCGAGACCGAGCTCGACGACCTGCTCCTGCGGCGCATGCGCCACCCGGCCAAGGTGCTGGTGTTCCTCGTCGCGCTGCACGTGCTGCTGGCGCTCCGCGAGATCGACCTCGCGCACGTCCGGAGCGCGGTGACCGTGGTCGAGCTCCTCCTGCTCGCGTACCTCGTGATCGAGACGGCCGAGACCTTCTTCTTCCACTGGTGGCTCCACGAGCACAAGCAGGTGCAGGTGCCCGCCGTGGTGCGCCACCTCGTCCTCATCGTGCTCTACACGGCCGTGGTCCTGACCGTGCTCGGGAGCGTCACCGGGCTCGATCTCGTGCCGGTGCTCGCCACGTCGACCGTCGTGACCGTTGTCGTGGGCCTCGCGCTGCAGGACACGCTCGGGAACCTGTTCTCGGGGCTCGCCCTCCACATCGAGCGCCCCTTCGGGATCGGCGACTGGCTCCAGGTGGACGGGACCGAGGGCCAGGTCACGTACATGGGCTGGCGCTCCACGCACCTGCGCACGTTCTCCGGGGACATCGTGGCGTTCCCGAACTCCATCATCGCGCGGGGCCGCGTGCAGAACTTCAGCGCGCCCGACCGGCGCACCGCCCGGCAGGTGGAGGTGCCCGTCCGCCTCGGCGCGTCGCCCGAGCAGGTGGAGGCCGCCGCGCGGGCCGCGTGCGAGGCCGTGCCCACGATCCGCGGCGAGCCGTCCCCGCGGGTGTGGCTCGTCGGCGTGACTCCCTTGTTCCAACGATACGTGATCAAGGTGTGGATTGACGAATTCGGGATCCATGACGAGATCGAATCCGACCTCCAGAAGGCGCTCTGGAGATCGATGACCGCGGCGGGCCTGGCCCTGGTCGAGTTCCCGCCGTCGGCGGGGGTGGGATCCGAGGGAGAGATCGTCGCAAGCTTCCGGGCGAAAGCCGCGGATCGGTGAACGCAGGCGTAACCGGACGGCCCCTGCCGCACGTCCGGCGTTCGAGGTCGTACACCGGCGCGCGCCGGGCCCAACATTACAACACATTACAGTTACGCGAGAAGTCAGCGAACGAAGCCCATTCCCGACAACACACCCATCGGCCCACACCCCGGGCATACTCTGCTGCTTGCAGGAGGACGCCCCGTGATGGAGCCGCTCGCTTCCTATGGTGCATGTATTCGCGGACGCCGCTACGACATGGCGGTGTATCAGGACAAGCGTGGGTTCTTCCTGCGCATATACGACGGACGGTCCCGAGACATCGTCGCGCCCGTTCACTTGGACCCGGCGATCTACGGCTTCGGGCCCGATCACCAGCCCTGGACCCGCGGCGCGTGGCGCGCGTGGCTCCGGGACGGCGCCGAACGCCTGCTCTTCCGGGTCGGCCTGCTCCGCTTCTCGCTCGCTCCGGTCGTCGTCGAGCCCGTGCTCGAGCACGCGCCGCTCTCCCAGGTGGGCACGGGTTGAGCTTCCCGGGGCCGGTTAGGAATCCGGCCCCCACGAGAGGCCACCCATGAAGATCCACGGACACCCCGCAAGCACCTGCACGCGCAAGGTGCTCACGACGCTCGCCGAGAAGAACCACCCGTACGAGTTCGTTCTCGTCGACTTCGCCAAGGGCGAGCACAAGGCGCCCGCGCACACGCGCTTCCAGCCGTTCGGCCAGGTGCCGGCGCTCGAGGAGGACGACGGCTGGGTGCTCTACGAGTCCCGCGCCATCTGCCGCTACCTCGACGCGACGCTGCCGGGCCCGAAGCTCACCCCGTCGGACGCCCGCGCCGCCGCCCGCATGGAGCAGTGGATGAGCGTGGAGACCTCGAACTTCACGCCGCACGCCATGAAGATCGTCTACCAGACCGTGTTCGCGCGCTGGTACGGGAAGGACCCGATCCAGGCCAACATCGACGAGGGCCGCGAGAAGCTCCAGCTGCCCCTCGACGTGCTGGAGCGCCAGCTCGCGCAGACGGAGTGGCTCGTGGGCGACCAGTACACCCTCGCCGACCTCTGCTACCTGCCCTACCTGGAGTACCTGGAGCAGGGCGGCGACAGCGCGCTCGTGCACAGCCGGCCCAACGTGAGCCGCTGGTGGACGGCCGCGCGCGCCCGCCCGAGCTGGCGGAAGACGATCGGGAAGTAGCGCCGGAGGCACCGGAGCCGCGGACGACCGCCGCGGCTCCACGCTTCCGCAGCGGCTCGGCCGGCTGCCCGGATCCCGCGTGGCACCCCGCCCCGGCCGCCCGGGGCGTCAGCGCGCGTAGACCTCGTACCGCTCCGGGTGCAGGTGCTGGAGCGCCCGCACCACGATTCGGCGGTTCAGCCGCTGCTCGAAGTGCTCGAGCATGGAGAACTCCTCGCCGTAGAGCAGGTCCGCCACGGAGGGATGCACGTTGACGTACATCGTCTCCTTGCCGATGGCGCGCGTCCCCTCCCGCATGAGCTCGCGGAAGATCTCGAAACAGATCGTCTGGCGGGACCGCACGCTGCCGCGCCCCTCGCAGGTGGGGCAGCTCTCGGACAGGTAGCGGACCACGTCCTCCTGGACGCGCTTGCGGGTCATCTGCACGAGGCCGAGCTCCGAGATCTTGAGCACGTTCGTGCGCGCGCGATCCTTCTTGAGCTCCTCGTCGAGCGCCCGGTACACCTTGTCCCGGTTCTGCTCCTTGTCCATGTCGATGAAGTCGATGATGATGATGCCGCCGATGTTCCGAAGGCGGAGCTGGTAGACGACCTCCTTGACCGCCTCCATGTTCACCTTCAGGGTCGTGTCCTCGAGCGACGCGCTGCCCACGTACTTGCCCGAGTTCACGTCGATCGAGACGAGCGCCTCGGTCTGGTCGATGACGAGGTAGCCGCCCGACTTGAGCCACACCTTGCGGCCGAGCGAGCGCTGGATCTCGGTCTCGACCCCGAAGGCGTCGAAGATCGGCTCCTGCCCCTTGTAGAGGTGCACCTTCTCCTTGAGGTCGGGGCTGAACTCCTCCATGAAGGAGCAGACCTCCTCGTGGAGCTTCGGGTTGTCCACGACCATGCGCTCCACGTCGTCGTGGAAGGCGTCGCGGACCATGCGCAGCACGAGGCCGTGGTCGAGGTGCAGCGCGGCCGGGGCCTTGCGCGTCTTGGCGGCGGACTGGATCTTCTCCCAGGTCGCGAGCAGGTAGTTCATGTCCTGCTTGAGCGTCTGGTTCGTCTGGTTCGCGCAGATCGTGCGGACGATGAAGCCCGCGCCCTTCGGGCGGTTCTTGTCGACGAACTCGCGGAGGCGGCGGCGGTCCTTGTCGCGCTCGATGCGGCGGGAGATGCCGACGTGGTCGACGGTCGGCATGAACACCATGTACCGCCCGGGGAGCGTGATGTGCGTCGTGACGCGCGCGCCCTTGGTGCCGATGGGATCCTTCGCGACCTGGACGACGATCTCCTGGCCCTCGTTCAGCAGGTCCTGGATCGCGGGCTGGCCGGGCTTGGGGGACTCGCGGGGCGGGCCCTCCTCGACCACGGTCATGTCCGGGTCGACCTCTTCCTCTTCCTCGCCGTGCTTGTGGTCGAGCAGCTGCGGGTAGATGTCGCCGACGTAGAGGAACGCCGCCCGCTCGAGCCCGATGTCGACGAACGCCGCCTGCATGCCCGGGAGCACGCGGACGACCTTGCCGAGGTAGACGTTTCCGACGTAGCCGCGGTCCGTGCCGCGATCGACGTGCAGCTCGACGAGCTGCCCGTTCTCCATCAGGGCGACACGGGTTTCCTTTCCGGTGGTGTTGACGAGGATCTCGGTGGGCAAGGCGGTCTCCTGCGGACCGCCGCGGCCTTCAGCAACGGGTTGCTGCGCGGAACCGTTCGCGGAGCAGGCGCACGACCGCCGCGGGCGAAACGCCCGGGGGTGGGACACGGGGACGTTGCGGGGGTCCGTGTCGTGGCAGCTCCTGCGCTCTTCGGCTCGGGGCGCCCCGCCGCGGGAGCGGCGGAGGGGGGAAGCGGCGGCCCAGAGAGGGGGGTGGGTGAGATGAAACCTGGATGCGCGACGCGCACCTGCACCTTTCTTGTCGCACGCCGGACCGCTCGGGTCAAGGGACGGCAGGGGGTTGCGACCGACGGTGACGCCAGCGCGAGCGTTCGGGCAGGCGGACGTCCCCGTCGCATGCGGGCCGCGTGGTACCCTGCCGCTCGTGCTGCTCCTCGTCGCCACCGCGCTCGGCGCGCCCGTCGTCGACCCCTTCACCGAGCCCGACGACGCCGACCTCTACAAGCTCGACGAGAAGATCGTCACGGTCGCGGCCCGGTACGCCCAGACGGCGCGGGAGGCGCCGGCCATCGTCACCGTGCTGACCGACCGCGAGATCCGCGAGCGGGGCTTCCGCACGTTGTCGGACGCGCTGCGGTCCCTGCCCGGCGTGTACGTCACGACCACGAAGGAGTCCCGCAAGATCGCGTGGTTCCGCGGCGTCATCAGCGCCGACGACAACAAGGTCCTGCTGCTCATCGACGGCGTGCCCTGGTACGACGGCGTGTACACCCACGCCTGGATCGACGAGTACCTGCCGCTCGAGAACGTGCGCCAGATCGAGATCATCAAGGGGCCGGGCTCGACGATCTACGGCACGAACGCATTCTCGGGCGTGATCAACGTCGTCACCTACGGCGCGGGTGACCTCTCCGGCGGGTTCGTGCGCGTGCTCGGCGGCACGAGCGCGCGCCGGGGCGTCTCCGCGGTGGCGGGGCACCCCTTCGAGCTCGGCGGCGCCGAGGGCGGCATCACCGCCTACGCGCGCTGGTACGAGGCCGACGGCGACGGGCTCGACATCAGCCCGCGCGGCGACACCAACGTGAGCGGCGACGACCCGAAGCGGGCCATCACCGCGGGCGTGAAGCTCTCGCTGGGCGACTTCTCGCTCCGCTGGGACGGCTTCGACTACCGCCACACCTACTACACGCAGGACCAGGACGATCCGCTCGACGTCCTCATGCAGGACGAGAACTCGTTCTGGCTCGCCTACCACGATCAGCTCGCGACGATCGACTACCGCGGCCAGGTCGGGAAGAAGCTGACGATCACGCCCCGGCTGACCTGGCGGCGCCACGACGATCCCGGCCAGTACGCCTTCCTCGGCGCGCCGCAGACCACCGCGGTCACCGACGACCTGGGCGAGACCACCTACACGACCTCCTGGGACGCCACGCTCGTCGAGACGTTCAAGCAGACGCAGGCCGTGAACGCCACCGTCGACCTCGACTGGCGGCCGAGCCCCGCGCACGTCGTAGTCGGCGGCGTGGGCGGCGAGGCGCTGTTCGTGGAGCGCATCGCGGACGTGTACTACGAAGACCTCTCCCACGACGGCGTCGAGGGCCGCTACTACGCCGATCCCGCCACGCTCTGGGGGCTCTGGGCCTACGCGCAGGAGACCTGGACCGCGCTCCCCTTCCTCGAGCTCACCGCGGGCGCCCGCCTCGACTACCACGGCACCTACGGGGCCTTCCCCTCCCCCCGCGCCGGCGTGCTGCTCCTGCCGTCGGACGCGGTGGTCGTGAAGGTGCTCTACGGCCGCGCCTTCCGCGCCCCGACCGCGCGCGAGTGGCTCGTGCAGGTCTCGACCGACGAGGAGGGCCGCAACGACTTCACGGCGGGCAACCCCGATCTTCGGCCGGAGTCCATCAACACGGTCGAGACCGAGGTGTCCGTGGCCCCGAGCCGCGCCGTGAAGCTCCGCGCGGCGGGCTTCTACTCGTCGATCAGCGACGAGATCAACAAGGTCACGGTCGCGACGCCGGTGCCCGGCCTGGGCGACGACTTCTACGACAACAGCGGCGGCTCCGACATCGTGGGCGCCGAGGCCCAGGCCACCGTCACGCTCGGCGCGTGGGACCTCGACGGCTCCTACAGCTTCACGTACGCGACCGACCGCGACACCGGCTTCCAGCAGTACGAGTTCCCGGCGCACATGGCCCACGCCCGCGTCGGGTGGCGCGTGGTCGACGCCGTGCGCGCCAACGTGCTCCTCGACGTGGTCGGCCCGCGCACCCGCGCCGACTGGAGCCCGGACGCCGGCGCCGAGGACGCCCCCGCCTACGCGCTGCTCGGGGCCGGGTTGGCCACGGACGCCCTCGGGGGCCGCATCCGCGTCGATCTCGCGGCGTACAACCTGCTCGACACGCAGTACACGACCTGGCTCTACCGGGACGACGCCAACGAGACCAGCGGCGGCGAGCCGCGCTACCCCGTCGATCCTCTGGGGGAAGGCCGCCAGCTCCAGATCGGCGTAGAGGTCGCCTTCTAGTTCTTGGGGCGGGGGGGCGGGCCCCCCCCCCCCCCCCCCCCCCCCCCCCACGACCCCCCCCCCGAACCCCACCCCCCCCACACCCCCGAGTACCCCCC
>CAYWGD010000171.1:0-13624 GCA_964457335.1 uncultured Enterobacteriaceae bacterium
GCCCCCGGCGCGCCGGCCGCCCGCGCGCCCGCGCGCCCCGGGAAGCTACCTTCCCCCCATGCTCCACGTCCCCACCTTCTGCCGGGTCTGCGAGTCCCAGTGCGGGCTCGTCGCCGAGGTGGAGGGCGACGTGGTGCGCGCGCTGCGCCCGGACCCGGAGCACCCGGTTTCGCGGGGCTACGCCTGCCGCAAGGGGACGCGCTTCGGGGAGATCCACCACCACCCGGACCGGGTGGTCCACCCGCTGCTCCGCCGCGACGGCGCGCTGGTCCGGGCGTCGTGGGCCGACACGACGCGGGAGATCGGCCGGCGCCTCCGCACGATCCGCGCCGCGCACGGCCCGGGGGCGATCGGGCTCTACCTGGGGAACGCGGCCGGCGCGTCGCTCGGCGCGATCCTGGGCGCGCAGGTGCTCCAGCGCGCGATCGGCACGACCAAGGCCTATAGCTGCCTGACACTCGACAACAGCCCGATGTTCGTGGTGACCGAGGCCTGCCTCCAGGACCCGATGACGACGTTCGTCGCGGACTACGCGGGCGCCGACCTCGTCGTCCTGTTCGGTACCGACCCGCTCGCGAGCCAGCCGTCCCAGGCGCAGTCGCACCCGGGCGGCACCCGCGAGCTCCGGGCCGTCGCCCGCGACGGGGGGCTCGTCGTGGTCGACCCGCGCGCCTCGGCGACCGCGCGCGTCGCCTCGCTCCACCTGCGCCCGCGCCCCGGCAGCGACGCCGTGCTGCTCGCGTACCTGCTCCGCGAGGCGCTGGCCGCCCGGCCGCCCGAGCCGCCGACGTCCGCGGCGGCTCCCACGCCTCCGCGGGGGCCGCGTCCGCGCGGCCAGCCGCCCGACTCCCCCGACCCCCTCCTCGACCCCGCCGACCTCCGGGCGCTCGCGGACGCCGTCGCCCCCTTCGACGCCGCGCGCGTGGAGCGCGTCGCCGGCCTCGACCCGCGCCCGCTCGCCGCGCGCCTCCTCGCCGCCGCGCGCCCGCTGGTCTGGAGCGGGCTCGGCGTGCTGCTCGGTCCCGACGGCACGGTCGGCTACTGGCTGACGCTCGCGCTGCAGGCGGTGCTCGGCGGGCTGGACCGCGCCGGCGGCTGGCTGCACCAGCGCGGGGCCGTCGACCTGCCGGCGCTGCTCGCGCGTCTCGGGCCGCGTGGGTCCGACCCGGCGCTCAGGAGCCGCGTGGGCGGCTTCCCCGCCGTGCTCGGCACCCTCGCGGCGGCCACCCTCGCCGACGACGCGCTCACCTCCGGCGACGGGCAGCTTCGCGCGCTGATCGTGGTGGGCGGGAACCCCGCGCTGTCGCTCCCCGACGCGGCCAAGGCCGCCCGCGCGCTCGACGGGCTCGAGCTGCTCGTGTCGGTCGACCTCTCCGTGAACGAGACGGGCGCGCGCGCCCATGCCGTGCTCCCCGCGGCCGACTGGCTGGAGCGCGAGGAGGTGGCGCTGCAGCTCGCGTCCCAGCGCCGGGTGCCGCATCTCCAGCTCGCGCCGCGCGCGGTGGCGCCGCGGGGGGAGGCGCGCGACGACTGGTCCATCCTCACCGGGATCGCGCGCGAGGTGGGCGGCGTGGCGTCGCTCCTCGCCGGCGCGTTTTCGCCGCGGGCCGTCAGCGCCGCCGCGGTCGCCGCCCTCGCGCCGTTCTCGTGGGCGGCCCTCGCGCGCTCGCCGCGGGGCCTGGTCGTGGACCGGCCGCTGATCGGGGCGCTGCGCGACCGCGCGCCGCGCGTCCGGCTCGCCGTGCCCGCGTTCGTCGAAGCCCTGGGCGCCCTCCGCGGCGAGGAGCCCGCGCCCGGCGTCCCCGCGCCAGGCGTCCCCGAGCCCGCCGGGCCGTCCCGGCCTCTCCGCCTCGTCACCTCGGTGCGGCCCGTGGCGCGCATGAACACCTGGATCGGGCGCGCGGCGGCCGTCGCCTCGATGCACCCCGCCGAGCTCGCCGCCCTGGGCGACCCGCGCCACGTGCGCCTCGCGGGCCCGGGCGGGACGTTGCGCGTGCCCGTGGTCGCCGACCCGGGGGTGGCGCCCGGGACGGTGGTGCTCCCGTGGGGAGACCCCGCGTGCAACGCGAACTCCCTGGTGGGGACGGGCCGCCTGGAGCGCTTCACGGGGCAGCCGCGGTCGAACGGGGAGGTCGTGCGGGTGTTCGCCGATCCGTGAACGTTCTCGTTCGGAAGCGGACTTCGCACCGGGATGTGCGCCTCGTCCTGGTCTGCCATGGAAATTATCTCGCCATTGCGATTGACACATCGCGGGGCCGGCGAGTAACTTGGCTCCATGTCGTCCGTGGCGAACATCGTGAATCCGGCCGTTCCGAGCGCGTCCCGCGTTCAGGAACCGCGTGGGCGCACGATCTCGAAGCACGACCCCGATCCGAGGACCGGAGGTTCCAGGCGGTAGTTCCTTCATCGGAGCGCCCGCGCGCGGAGCCCCGGTCCCCGAAAGGGAACCGGGGCTTCGTCGTTTCCGGGCACCTCGCCAGCGTCCGGATGTGCGCGTCTCCGCGGCCCCGCGGAGGGGCGGAGCCTTGCCGTGTGGGTGTGCGATAAGCTATCGAAAATACTGGATAAAACACGTTGACACCCTCGGATGCCCGAGCATAGGATTCCAAGCATGAAGACCCCGAGCGCCAGCACGAACCCCGCCTCCGCGCCGACGCACGTCGATGCGGATCACGGCGCGGTGCCGGATTCGGGGCGACGCCCCTCCGGGATCGGAGCCCCCACGCGCTGAAGTCCCCACGCGGACGATGCGCCCGGAGCCCCGGTCCCTCTACAGGGGGCCGGGGCTTCGTCGTTCCGGTCTCCAACTGATTCGCCGGCGCAGCCGGCTCCCGCTTCCGACGCCCAACTGGATGGGCACGGGCCTACGAAGCCCGCCGTTGCTGGTTCGAGTCCAGCCGGAAGCACCCCTGTGGCCGATGCCGAAGCAAACGAGGCGCTGGGTCGTGACCCCAGCCGAGCGAGTGTGAGTCTCGCCGGCCACCCCACCTGGGACCGAAGATGAAGCGTCGAATCGCCGGCCTGTCACGCCGGAGGAAGCGGGTTCGAGTCCCGTCGGTCCCGCCATCTGCCACGCGCCCCCGATCCCGGGGACGTGTGGCGCCGTCGAGGAGTTGGGGAGTGGCACCCCGCCCGCCAGTTGGCGGGAGATCGCGGGTTCGAGTCCCGCCTCTTCGGGACCCGTAGCTCAATTGGCAGAGCTCGGCGTGAGAGCCGGGGTTCACGGTTCGAATCCGTGCGGGTCCCCCATACATGTACCGGCGCGGTGCAACCCCCGCCGGCTCGACCAATTCGGGGACCCATCCCCGACCGGGCGCGCGCTCGTGGCAAAGGAGCGCGCGCCCGGCGTTCCCCGTCTCGTGCGGCCCCGGAGGCCCCCATGTACACGCTCCAACTGAACGCGGACTACACACCGGTGAAGGTGCTCCCCTGGGAGCGCGCCGTGGAGCTCGTGCTCGGCGGCAAGGCCGTCACCGTGGCGGCCTACGCCGGGCGCTTCGTCCGCTCGCCCAGCTTCGCGATGCCCTGGCCGGCGGTCGTGTCGCTCCGGCGCTACGCCAGGTCGCGCGGCCGGGTGCGCTACAGCGCGCGGGGCGTGCTCGCGCGCGACGGGTTCACCTGCGCCTACTGCGGCGCGCGGCCCACACGCGGCGACGGGCGGCCCGACCGGACCGTGCTCACCCTCGACCACGTCGTGCCCCGCGCGCACGCGAAGCAGGGCGTCGTGTACCTCCCCTGGGCGAGGAAGTGGGCGAAGCTGTCCTGCTGGGAGAACGCGGTCACCGCCTGCCGCGCCTGCAACGCGCGCAAGGCCGACCGCACCCCGGCGCAGGCCGACATGCCGCTGCGGAGCCTGCCGCGCGTCCCCACGGCCGCCGACGTGCTCCGCATGTCGCTCGGGCGCTTCCCCACCGTGCCCGCGGAGTGGGAGCCGTGGCTGCCCGAGCGTTGGCAGGCCGGCCTCGCGGCGCCCCCCGCGGACGCCATGGAGATCGCCGTCGGCGCGTGATCCGGCGGGGCGCCGGCCGCGCTGCCCGACGGACGCCCGCCCCCCGTCCCCTCGGCCCCCGTCCCCTCGGAGACAGGGAGTTGCAAAGCTCCCTGTCCCCCCACCCCACGCGGCGGGGGACCGGGCCGAGATTTGCCCCCTGGGGAGGGGATCATGTCGAACACGGGTATTCTGGCGGTGGTGGCGCTCCTGGGCGGGTGCGCCCCCTTGGCCGAGCTCTTCGAGCCCGGGAAGGTCACCGACTTCGCCAACGTCGATCGCGACGGCGACTCGTCGGTCGCGCGCGACGAGTTCGCCGCGTGGGGCGACGAGCAGGGCCTCTTCTCGATGATGGGGGGCACCCAGGGGATCCTCGACCCGCTCGACCTCGCGAGCGGGCTCTACGGGCTCTGGGACATGGAGGGCTCCGGCATCACCGAGGCCGAGTGGACCCAGGGCATCGAGGCCTGGTTCCCCGACGCGGACGCCGGCATGTACACCGACTGGGATCTCAACGCCGACAACTTGCTCGACGAGGACGAGCTCCGCGCGGGCTTCGCGCACACCGGGATCGCGGAGAGCTGGGACGCCGACAAGACCGGCGAGATCACGGACAAGGAGTTCTACGAGCAGGTCTACGGCGTCTTCGACACCGACGGCGACGACGTGATCAGCGAGCGCGAGTGGAACACCGGCATCACCGATTGGGGCTGGAGCTTCTGACGCGCCGGCGGGCGCCCGGCCGACGGGCCCCGCCGCACCGGGGGGCTCCGGCGGGGCCGGCCCGATAAGGGGTCGGCCTCCCCGGTGAGCTCGTGAAGATCGTCTGCGTCGGCGGCGGCCCGGCCGGCCTCTACTTCGGCCTCCTCATGAAGCTCCAGGACCCGGCCCACGAGGTCACGATCCTGGAGCGCAACCGCCCTGGCGAGACGTTCGGCTGGGGCGTCGTCTTCTCCGACCAGACGCTCGGCATCTTCGAGCAGGCCGACCCGATCTCGCACGCCGAGATCACCCGCCACTTCGCGTACTGGACCGACATCGACATCCACTGGAAGGGCGAGGTCGTGCGCTCGACCGGGCACGGCTTCTGCGGGCTCAAGCGGGTGAAGCTGCTCGAGATCCTGGAGGCGCGCGCCGTCGCCCTCGGCTGCGACGTACGCCACGAGGTGGAGGTCGAGGATCTCGACGGCATCGACGCCGACCTGATCCTCGCCGCCGACGGCGTGAACAGCCGCATCCGGGGCCGCTACGCCGACCACTTCCAGCCCTCGCTGGACATGCGCAAGTGCAAGTTCGCGTGGCTCGGCATGAGCCGCCGGCTGCCGGCGTTCACCTTCTACTTCCGCGAGGGCACCTTCGCGGACGGCACCACCGGCCTCTTCCAGGTGCATGCCTACCCCTTCGACGAGGACACGAGCACCTTCATCGTCGAGTGCCGCGAGGAGGTCTGGCGCGCGGCCGGGCTCGAGGGCGCCGACGAGGCGGCCACCATCGCCTACTTCGAGCGGCTCTTCGCCGAGGACCTCGACGGCGCGCGGCTCCTCGCCAACAAGTCCCACTGGCGCACCTTCCCCACCATCCGGAACGCGCGCTGGGTGAAGGACAACGTCGTGCTCGTCGGGGATGCGTGCCACACCGCGCACTTCTCCATCGGCTCCGGCACCAAGCTCGCGATGGAGGACGCCATCGTGCTCGCCGCCGCGTTCGCGCGGCTGCCGGGCGCGTCGGTGCCCGAGGTGCTCGACGCCTACGTGGCGGAGCGCCGGCCCGAGGTCGAGCGCCTCCAGGCGAGCGCCCAGACGAGCCTCGAGTGGTTCGAGAACACCGCGCGTTACCGCGGCCTCGACCCGCTGCCCTTCGCGTTCTCGCTCCTCACCCGCAGCAAGCGCATCACCTGGGACGAGCTCGGCAAGCGCGATCCGGCGCTGGTGGCGCGCGTGGCGGAGGAGTGGCGCGCCACGCACGACACCGCGGCGCCGGTGCCCGTGTTCACGCCGTACACGCTCCGCGGGGTCACGCTCCCGAACCGCATCGTCGTCTCGCCGATGTGCCAGTACTCGGCCGTGGACGGCACCCCGAACGACTGGCACCTCGTGCACCTCGGGAGCCGCGCCGTCGGCGGCGCCGGGCTCGTGATCTGCGAGGCCACGGGCGTGTCGGCGCAGGGGCGCATCAGCCCGGGCGACACCGGCCTGTACCGCCCGGAGCACGTCCCCGCGTGGCGGCGCATCGTGGACTTCGTGCACGGCAACTCCCGCGCGAAGATCGGCATCCAGCTCGCGCACGCCGGCCGCAAGGCCGCCTGCCGCGTGCCCTGGGACGACGACGGCTCGCCGCTCCCCCCCGAAGAGGCCTGGGAGATCCTCGCGCCCTCCGCGATCCCCTACGACGACGACCACCAGGTGCCCACCGCGATGACCGACGCCGACCTCGCGCGGGTGCGCGGCGAGTTCGCGAACGCGGCGCGGATGGCCGAGGAGGCCGGTTTCGACTGGCTCGAGCTCCACATGGCGCATGGCTACCTGCTCTCGACCTTCATCAGCGCGCTCTCGAACCACCGCACCGACGCCTACGGCGGCGACATCCACGGCCGCATGCGCTTCCCGCTGGAGATCCTCTCGGTGGTCCGCGCGGTCTGGCCCGCGGACAAGCCCATCTCCGTGCGCCTCTCCACCACCGAGTGGGCGCCCGGCGGGCTCACGGACGCCGACCGGGTCCAACTCGCCCGCGCGCTCGTGGAGCACGGCGCCGACATCGTCGACTGCTCCGCCGGCGGCGTCGTCCCCTGGCAGAAGCCGGTGTACGGCCGCATGTTCCAGCTCCCCTTCGCGGACCAGATCCGCAACGAGGCCGGCGTCCCCACCATGACGGTCGGGAACATCCAGGACGTCGACCAGTGCAACACGATCCTGGCCTCCCGGAAGGCCGACCTCTGCGTCATCGCGCGCGGCCACCTCGCCGACCCCTACCTGGCGCTCCACGCCGCCGAGAAGTACGGCTACGACGAGCAGCCGTGGGCGAACCAGTACCTCTCCGTGAAGCCGCGGCGGCGCAAGGGGGCCTGAGTCTTCTTGGGGCGGGGGGCCTCACCGGCCCCCCGCAACGCCCCCGCCCTCTCGTGGTGGCAAACGTCACCCCGCGTTCAAGACCCCCAGGATGAACGCCGCCTTCGCCGCCGTGTAGTCCTCGCGCCGCTCTCCGAGGCGCGCGGCGAGGTCGCGCTTGAGCACCTCGTAGCGGGCGAGCACGTCGGGGCGCGCGCGCAGGATGTCGCGGAAGCGGATCATCATGCCGTGGGGCACGCTGCCCGCCGCCACGAGGTGGAGGTGCGCGTAGCGGCGGCCGTCGCGGGGCTTCACGTAGAGGCGGCGCCAGGGCTGGCCGTCGACCTCCGGGGGGACGTGGTGCCAGCCCGCGGCGGCGAGCACGGGCACGGCGCCGTCGCACGCGGCGGGGTCGGCGACGCCCGCGAGGAGGTCGAGGATCGGCTTGGCGGCGAGGCCCGGCACGGACGTGCTGCCCACGTGCTCCACGCCCGCGACCAGCCACGGGGCGAGGAGCGCCGCGACCTCGGCGCGCTCGAGCTCCGCGAGCGCGGGCCACGCGGGGTCGGCCGGCACGACGACCGCGGCCTCGTGTTTCCACGCGTCAGACATCGAGCACCTGCTCCTGGATGGTGGCGCCGTCGTCGCCGATCCAGGTGACGGTGATCGTGCCGGCGCCCGGGTCGCAGGTGAAGCGCGTCCAGTTCCACTGCGCGAACACGATGGGGTACTGCTCGCTCCCGACGAAGGCCTCGACGATGGCGTTCAGGCGGCTCCCGCCCGGCCCCACGAGCACCTCCCACTGGTCCTCGGCGGTCCCGCCGGCGGGGTCCACGCGGCCGAGCTGGCCGTAGTGCACGTCCCCGGTGACCCACAACACGCCGCCGATGGCGTTGTCGCGGATGTGCGCGAGGATCTCCTCGCGCTGGGTGGGGTACCCGGCCCAGCGGTCCTCGTCCTGCGCGGCGCCGAAGATGGCGGTGAGGTCGGTGATCGGCACGCTGTTGAGCACGATCTTGAAGCGCGCGGTGCTGGTGGAGAGCCCGTCCTTGAGCCAGCCCATCTGCTCGACGGAGATGTAGTCGCCGTCGCGCCGCTCCCCGCGGCAGTCGAGCACGAACACGTCGAGCACCGCGCCCCACGAGAGCTTGCGCCAGATCCCGGTCCCGCCCGGGCCCTGCGTCTGCGGGAGCGCGCGGCGGAAGGCCACGAGCCCCTCGTCGAACTTCTCCTCGATGCCGTCCTCGTCGAAGGAGTAGTTGTTGGCCACCTCGTGGTCGTCCCAGGTGACGACGATGCTCGTGCTCGCGGTCAGGTCCCGCAGGCCGGCGGTGGAGAGCGCCGTCTCCCACTTGGTCTCGTACAGGAAGGGGTCGGGGTCGTAGTCGGCGTAGATGGTGTCGCCGAGCAGGCAGAAGAAGTCGAGCTTCTCCGCGGCGGCGAACGAGAGGCTCGGCCAGGGGTGGTTGCCCGCGAGGCAGGAGACCGCGCCGAAGGTGACCACGCGCCAGTCGTCGGCGCCGAGCGCGGTGCGGAGGCGCCCCACGGGCGAGCGGCGGTCCCCGTCCGGCGCGTAGGCCACCACCGAGTAGACCGTCTCGGCGGCGAGCCCCTCGAGCGTCACCTGCACGACGCCGTCGTCCGGGACGAGGTCCTCGACGCGCTCGAGCTCCACCCAGCCGTCCCCGTCGGCCTCGGCGACCACGAGGACGAGCGACTGCTCGGTGGTGCGCACCGACACGACGGCGGTGGAGGTCGTCGCGTCGCCCACCTGGATGCCCCACGCGAACGCCAGGGCGTCCTCGGTGCCGGGCGCGGCCCAGGGATCGGGCTCCGGCGCGCGGACCGGGGTGCTCCCGGTGTCGCCCGTCTCGGGGGCGGGCTTCGCCGCCGTTTCGCACCCCACGAGCGAGAGCGCCCCGAGGGACGCCCCGCCGACCAGCACCCGCCGCCGCGTGATCCGCATGCCCGGCCGGATATCCCGGCGGGCGGCCGCGTGGGTGCCGCAGCCGCTGACGACCGCGGCAGGCGACCGGAAGGCGGCCGCCCGTCTCGGGCGGCCGGCTCGGCGCGAGGCCGCCGGGAGGCGGCTCGCGCCAGCCGAGCGCGAAGCGCGAGCCTGGAGGGCGCCGACGGCGCCGTCTTCGGCGCCGGGCCGCCCTACGCTCCGAGCCGACCTACGCTTCGAGCCGCCCTACGCTCCGAGCCGACCTACGCGACGCCGATCGCGCGGAGCCGCTCGTGCAGGAACTCGCGGGTGCGCACCGGGGCGGCGCCGCCCTGGAGCGGCGCGAGGAGCCAGTCCGGGTGCGGGTGGAGGAAGAACGGCATCGAGAGCCGCCCGCCGTCCTTGCCGCCGGGGTTCACCACGCGGTGTGTCGTGGCGGGGAGCCGGCCGCCGGTGAGGAGCTGCATCATGTCGCCGGTGTCGCACACCATCACGTCGGGCGGCACGTCGACGGCGAGCCACTCGCCCTCGCGGGTGAGGATCTCGAGCCCGGGGCGCGTGGAGACGGGCAGCACCGTGAGGAGGTTGATGTCCTCGTGCGCCGCCGCGCGCACCGCGCCGCCGGGCACGCCGCCGCCGAGCTCCGGGTAGTGGATGAGCCGCAGGACGCTGTTGCCGTCGGTCACCATCTCCCGGAAGAAGGACGGCGGCTGGCCGAGGTACTCCGCCACCGCCTCGAGGAGCTGGTTGGCGAAGCCCTCCATCGAGGCGAACAGCGCGTCGAAGTGCGGGCCGAACTCGGGGACCTCGGCGGGGTGCCGGTTCGGGGGCACGTCGCCGCGCACGTGGAGCGGGTGGTCGGCGCCGAGCGTGCGCCCGACGTGCCAGAACTCCTTCAGGTCGGGCACCGCCGTGTCCTTGGCGTGCTCGACGCCGAAGGACGTGTAGCCGCGCTGCCGGCCGTCCTGGGGCGTCTCGTACCGCTGCTTCACGGACGTGGGCTGCGCGAAGAGGCGGCGCGCGAGCGCGTAGGCCTGGTCGAGCGACGCGGCCGGGATGCCGTGCCCCTGGACGGCGACGAAGCCGAAGCGCTCGAGCCCCTCGCCCAGGGTGCGCACGAACGCGGCCCGGTCGGCCCCGCTCCCTGGAGACGGGGCGGCCCCCGTGTAGGCGGTCAGGTCGACGACCGGGATGCTTCCGGACACGGGGCCTCCAGCAGGAAGGCCGCGCCCGGTAACCCGCGCCACGCCGCATTCAAGCGCGCTCGCGAGCGCACGTCCGCTCGGATCGGGGCTCCCTCCGGGGCGACGTGCGCTTCTCCCGACGCGGTTACATGTCCAGGCTGCCCGGTCGGATCGGCCGGGGGCGGCGGGAGCGCCGCGGGAGGCGCCGGTGGGCTGGCCACGGATGGACGGGAAGGTGATCCTCCTGACGGGGGCGACCTCGGGCATCGGGCGGGTGGCCGCGCGGGAGCTCGCGAGCGCCGGCGCCACGCTCGTGGTGGTCGGGCGCGACCGCGCGAAGCTCGACAGGCTCCTCGACGAGCTGCGCCTGCACCGGGTGGAGGGGCTGCTCGCCGACCTCTCGTCGCTCGCGGAGGTGCGGCGGCTCGCGGCGGAGGTCCGCGCGCGGCACGACAAGCTCGACGTGCTCGTGAACAACGCGGGCGCGCTCTTCACCACGCGGGCGCTCACCGTCGATGGCGTCGAGCGAACCTTCGCCCTGAACCACCTCGCCTACTTCCTGCTCGCGAACCTGCTGCTGGAGCCGCTGCGCGCCGCCGCGCCGGGCCGGATCGTGAACGTGTCGTCGGACGCGCACCGCCGGGGGCGCATGGATTGGGACGACCTGCAGCTCACCCGCTACACGCAGCAGGGGTGGACGGCGTACCGGCAGTCCAAGCTGGCGAACATCCTCTTCACGCGGGAGCTCGCGCGGCGGCTCGCGGGCACCGGCGTCACCGTGAACGCGGTGCACCCCGGCTTCGTGGACACGGGGTTCGCGCGCAACAACGGCCGGGTGGCGAACCTCCTGATGACGCTGATGCGGCCGATCCAGCGCACGCCGGAGCAGGGCGCCGACACGCTCCTGTGGGCGGTCACCGCGCCGGAGCTCGCGACGGTGACGGGCGCGTACCTGAAGGACCGCCGGGCCCGGAAGACCACCGCCGACGCCGAGAGCGTCGAGGACGCGCGCCGGTTGTGGGCCATCAGCGAGGCGATGGTCGGCGCCTGATACATGTATCAGTGACATGTATCAGCCGGGGCTTCAGCCGCGGCGGCCCTCGCCCCAGGCGCGGATCACGGTCCACCCCTGGCCCTCGGCGGCGCGGGTGAGCAGCGCGGCGAGCGCCTGCCGATCGACGCGGGCGTCCTGGTGGCCGCTCTCCGCGAGGAGCGCGTGGGCGTGGGTGTGTCGGTCCTCGCCGGAGCGGCTCCGCTCGACGGTGGCCCACACCTCGCAGGCGTAGGCGAAGGTCTCGTGGCGGCGGGGCGGCACGGGGACGAGGAGCCCGCCGCCGGGCAGGCCCAGCTCGTCGCGCTTCACGAGGTGGAGGAGGTGGGCCACCTCGTGCACCACCACGTCGGGGAAGCCGCCCTCGCCGGACACGGCGCGCGGGGGCACCCAGGCGCGCCCGGCGGCGCAGAGCCCGTCGAGCGAGGGCGTGTCGTCGGCGAGCGGGGGCGCGCCCAGGTCGTCCAGCAGCAGGTTCGCGAGGTCCCAGGCGGCGCGCAGCGGCAGGCCGTCGAGGTGCGCTTCGAAGCTCCCGGGGGTGAGGACCACGACGCGATCGGCGAGCGCGCCCATCAGGGGCGCCGCCTCCTCGCCGGGGAACATCCCCTCGACCAGCGGGGCGATGCGCGTGCGCACGCGGGCGGGGGCGTCCTGCGGCGCGCGCAGGTTGATCCGGGCACGGGCCGCGCGCCAGCCCACCACGCGGCGGAGCACGTCCTTCAGCGCCGCGGTGCCCCTCCGGCGGCGCTCGACGATGTTGCCGTCGAAGCCGGGGAAGCGGGCGTCGTGCTCACCCGTGGAGAGGAAGCGCTCCACGGCGTCGGAGGCGCTCATGCCAGGGGATCTAACCTGAGAGTGGCCGTTCCCCGAAGAACCTTCCGTCCCCGCCCGCGCGCATCCGGAGGACGCCCGTGCTCCTCGGGGCGCCGCCGGAGTAGGAGGGTCCGATGCTGCTGCTGCTCCTCGCGTGCGCCGCCGGCGACGCGTCCGACACCGCTGATACGAATGACACATCCACGTGTGTCGGTGACCTCGCGGCCGGCGAGGCCGTGGCCCTCGCGGAGGGCTTCGCGGAGGGCACCGAGGGCGTGGCGTTCGCCGGTGGCTCGCTGTTCGTCTCGTCGCCGGACGGCGTGTCGAGCCTGGGCGCGCGGGGCGAGGTCTCGCTGGTGACCGCGCTGACACACGCGCTGGGGCTCGCGCCGACGGCCACCGGCGTGCTCGTGGCCGATCCCGGCGAGTTCACGTTCGACGGGAGCGGCGACGACGGGCGGCTCCTGCACGTCGCCCCCGACGGCCTCCTCACCGTGGTCGCCTTCGGCATGCCGAACCCGAACTTCGTGCTCGCGGGCCCCGACGGCGAGATCCTCGTCAGCGACGACACCGCCGCTATCTACGCGGTGCGCGACGGTGGGGTGTCGACGTGGCTCGACGCCGTGCCGAGCCCGAACGGCATGGGGTACGCGCCCGACGGCAGCGCGATCTACGTGGTCAGCACCTTCGAGCCGGAGCCGCCGCTCTGGAAGGTGCCGCTCGTCGACGGCGAGCCCGGCACCCCCGAGGTCGTGACGACGTTCGAGACCGGCTCCGCCCCGGACGGCCTCGCCGTGGACGCGGCGGGCGGCGTGTGGGTGGCGCTGAACCTCGCGAACGAGCTCGTGCGTGTCGACCCCGCGACCGGCGAGGAGACCCACCGTGTGTCGGGGGTGACGAACCCGGCCAGCCTCGCGTTCGGCGCCGGGGAGGGCTTCGACCCCTGCTCGCTCTACGTGACGGAGCTCTTCGGCGACAAGGTCTGGCGCGTCGCGACGGGCGTGCCCGGGAGCACCGTCCCGCTCGCGGACGCGCCGTAGGAGAAGGCATGGACGACGACACCTTCGACCCGGAGGAGCCCGTCGCCGTCCCCCTCGGCGACACGCTCGACCTCCACACGTTCCGCCCGAAGGACGTGGGGAGCCTCGTCCCCGACTGGCTCTCGGCGTGCCGGGCGGCGGGGATCCTCGAGGTGCGCATCGTCCACGGGAAGGGCACCGGCACGTTGCGGGCGGGGGTGCTCGCGCTGCTCGAGCGCGCCCCGATGGTCCGCGCGCTCCGGAGCGACGGGAACTGGGGCGGCGTGGTCGCCCACCTGCACGACCCTGCCGGCGACGAGGCCCGCGTGCGCGCGATCCTGGAGGCGTCAGCCTCGCTCGGGGCGGCGCTGGACGCGCTTGCGGCCGCGGGGCCGCCCGGGGCGTGGCTCGGCGCGGGCGCGGTCCGGAACCGCGTGTGGCACGCGCTCCACCGCCGCCCCGGGGAGCCCGAGGAGACCGACCTGGACGTGGCGTGGGTGGATGTCGGCGGGGGGGACGTGGCGTCGGCGGGGGTGGCGGGCGTCGGGGCGGCGCGCGCGGAGGCGGGGGCGGCGGG
>CAYWGD010000172.1:0-3143 GCA_964457335.1 uncultured Enterobacteriaceae bacterium
CGACCGGCCGGGGGACCGGCCGCGGAAGCGGGCGGGCCCCCGGCCGGGTGGGGCGCGGCGCCGCTCTTCGGGGGGCGTAGCGGGGGGCGGAGCCCCCTGCCCCGAGATCGTGACCTCGAAAAGCGGAAGGGCCGCCCCGAAGGACGGCCCCTCTCCCCCAACCGCGCGGATCAGACCGGCGCGGTGCGGCTCTTCGCGTTGAGCAGCTCGAGCTTGAGGATCGAGAGCGCGCCCTGCGTGAGGCGCTTGAGCTCGGCGGCGGAGGCGAGCTGGGTGGCCGCGCGCGCGACGAACTTGGGCCGCAGGTAGAACTTGCGGTGCGCGATCTTGAGGAGCTCGAGGATCTGCTCCTTCGTGAGGTGCTCCTCCCACGCGGAGGGCACGTCCACGCCGCAGAGCGGGTCCTTCATCATGCGGTCCCAGCAGTCGGCCGGGAACAGCCCCTTCTTGGCGCCCTCCTCGAAGGACTCGGTGCCGGGGTAGGGCGAGAACACCGCGAACACGGCGTAGTCGGCGTCGAGCTTGATCATCTCGTCGACGTTCTTGACCGCCTCGTCCATCGTCCGCTCGTGCGGGCCGGCGAGCATGATGTACGCGACGCTGCGCACGCCCTCCTCGCGGCACCACTTGAAGACGCGGTGCACGTCGTCCGTGTCGCAGTGCTTGCCCCACTTGTCGAGGCCCTCGTTGTTCGCGGACTCGACGCCGAAGTGGATCTTCGAGCAGCCGGTCTCGCGGCAGCGGCGGATCTGCTCGCGGGTGGTGCCGGCGATCGTCGTCTTGTAGCCCCAGTTGAACTTCAGCCCGCGGCGCTCGATGCCGTCGCAGAACTTGAGGACCCACTGGCTGTTCGGGGTGAACAGGTCGTCGACGAAGTGGGTCTCGGTGATGCCGAGCGAGATGCAGTGCTCCATCTCGTCGAGGATGTTGTCGATGTCCCGCATCCGGTACTGCTTCTTGTAGGTGAGGCAGAACGGGCAGGAGTGCGGGCAGCCGCGGCTCGTGATGGCCGTGGTGTTCAGGGGCTGCTTGCAGCCGGGCAGGTAGTAGTCGCGGTAGCGGGTGCGCGAGCGGTCGGGCCAGGGGTAGGCGTCGAGCGACTTGGTGGACTTGCGGTCCTTGTTCTTGATGGTCTGGCCGTCCTGCTTGAACCAGACGCCCTCGATGCCTTCCCAGCTCTGGCCCTTGTCGTAGCGCTGCACCATCTCGAGGAAGGCGTCCTCGCCGTCCCCCGTGAGGATCGCGTCCGCGCCCTGGAGCTGGATCGCGTAGTCCGGGAACATCGTGGTGTGCGGGCCACCGAGCACGATCTTCGCGTTCGGGTTGATCTTCCGGACGAGGTTCATCGTCATCTGCACGTCGGGCAGCGAGTGCGTGTACGTGCTGATGCCCACGAGGTCGAGGGGGTAGCGCTTGAGCTCCTCCTCGAACGCGGGGTAGTCGAGGTCCTCGACGACGGGGTCGTAGATCTCCGCCTTGTACCCGGAGCGCTTCTCGATGGCGGCCTGGATGTACATGAGGCCGAGCGGCGGGAAGCAGTACACCCCGTAGGCCATCGCCTTCGGGATGCCGGCCCACACGCGCATCTGCTCGGGGGGATTGAGAAGGGTGATGTCCACGCGGCCTCCTGTACCGGCCCCTCTGGGGGCGTCGAACTACTTACGCCAGAAGAGGAAGAGTTTCCATGGAACGAACAGCGGAACTTCGTTCCGGTAGCGTTCGTACTCTTCCCCGAAGATCTCCACGAGCTGCGGCTCCTGCCGGGCGACCTTCTCCCAGAGGGAGCCGGCGAGCAGGAGCGGCGCGAGGATGAACACGAAGGAGACGGAGTTGAGGGCGAAGCCGACGGCGAGGAAGCCGAGCAGCTTGCCGTGCACCGACGGGTTGCGGCAGTAGGCGTAGATGCCGCTGCGCACGAGCTTCATCGTGCGGCCCGCGGTGGGGGACGGGCTGCCTTCCCCCCGGAAGACGAGCTCGGCGTAGGTGATGCCCACGACGAGGAGCCCCACGACGAGCGAAACCGCGGCGATGTAGAGGTTCGCCGGCGCCGGCAGGAAGCCGTCGGCGAAGCCCAGGGCGCGATCCAGGTTGAGCGCGGCGAGCGCGATCAGGAAGGTGACCGGGAAGAGCACCGGGATGTAGACCTTGCTGACCATGAGCAGGATCTGTGGCGTGAGCGCGACGCGGACGGAGCGTACGAGGGGCGAGAGCGCGGACGCCATGGCGCCGTATACTACTGGACGATGCGGTTCGGCGGTGTAGCCATCGTCACGCTTTGCGGCCTGTTGGCCTGCGGGCGGGACCCGATCCTGGAGAAGGCCGAGGCGGAGGCCGCGGCGAAGGCGGCCCGTGCGGAGGGCGGCGCGCCGCCCGGGCAAGCGGGGGCTCAGCCGGGAGGCCGGGCCGCGGATGGGGCTGGTGGGACGCCGGGAGTTCCCGGGGGGCCCGGGGCTCCGGCGGCGGTCGTGGGCGCGGACGGGCAGCCCTTGCCGGGATCGCCCGAGGAGCCGGCGCCGGGGATCCCGGAGGAGCCGTCGCCGGGCTTGCCGGGATCGCCGCCCGCGGCGGTGCCGGGGTCGATGGCGGCAGTGCAGCCGGGCGCGCCGCGGCCGGGCGTGCCGAAGGAGCCGGCCCCGGGCATCCCGTCGGAGCCGCCGCCCGGGCAGGGCGGGGGCGGGCCGCAGGGGCCGACGGTGGCGGTCTCGGGCGAGGTGGTGTTCGCGGGCTGGACGCGCGGGGCGGTGCGGATCACGGCGTTCGACGGCGACCACGCCTCGGGGGCCGGGAGCCGCCCCAAGGTCATCGCGGTCGCGCAGCTCGACCGGCCGGGGGCGTTCACGGTGAACGTGGCGGAGAACGCGGGGAAGGTGTACTTCGAGGCGGCGGTCGACGAGGACGGCGACGGCCGCCCGGGCCCGCTCGACCCGCAGGGCAAGGCGGACCGCTTCCCGGTGACGGTGGGCGAGGATCCCGTGGGCGGGCTCGAGATCGAGCTCACGCGCCGGGAGCCGCCGCCGGGGGGGCGCGGGGCGGAGTTTTGAGGGGGTCGGGCGCGACCCCGGGAGAGAGGTTCGGCGCTCCGGGCGGCAGGAGCCGCCTCGACGCGGGGGGCGACGCGCCCGCGGCGCCCCGTCGCGCGCGTG
>CAYWGD010000172.1:3243-6116 GCA_964457335.1 uncultured Enterobacteriaceae bacterium
GCGACGCGCCCGCGGCGCCCCGTCGCGCGCGTGCGGGAGGCAGGAGCCGCCTCGAATACGACAACGCGGGTCAGGAGCGGCACCGAGTACGACAACCGTCCTGCCGTGGGGGCCTGGCGGGGGTGTTCGGGCGGGGGCGCATCGAGAAAATACAGGTTCGATCGTTCGGTCCCGGGCGGCTCGGGCCGGCGCACGGGCGCAGCGCGGTCGAGTTGTCGTATTGGGTGCCGCTCCTGAGGACGGTTGTCGTATTCGAGGCCGCTCCTCCCTCCGCGGGGGGGGCGCGCCCGGCCCGGCCCTCCGCGAGGGGGCCCGCATGAACGCCACGGTGGTCATCCCGCACCGCGCGCGCCGCGATCTCCTCGTGCGGGCCCTCGCCGCCGTGGAGGGGTGGCCCGTGGTGGTGGTGGACGACACGGACGACGGCTTGGACCTGGACGTCCCGAAGGTGCGGCTAGGCGGCGGGCAGGGCTTCGCGAAGGCGGCGAACGCCGGGCTCGCGGCGGTGCGCACCCCCGCGGCCGTGCTTCTCAACGACGACGCCGTGCCCGAGCGCGGCTGCCTCGCGCGGCTGGTCGCGGTGGGGGGGGTGTGCGGGCCGGTGCTCGTCGGGCCGCGCGGGATCGAGTCGGCGGGGATGTGCGTGCACGCCTGGGGCCGCGTGGTGCAGATCACCACGCTGCCGCCGCACGACGCGCGCGTGGACGCCTTGTCGGGGGCGTGCCTCCACCTCCCCGCCGCGCTCCGGTTCGACCCGCGCTTCCGGCACGGCGGCGAGGACGTGGAGCTCTGCCGCCGGGTGGGCGGCGGCACGCTCGTGGTGGGCGCGCGCTGCTGGCACGAGGGCGGCGCCACGATGGACCGCCGGTCGGAGGAGGCCCAGCGGCACGCGGTGGCCGGGCAGCTGCGGCTGGTGGAGCCGGGGTGGCGCGACGCCGTGGTCGTCGGGCTCAACGTCGCGCAGGTGGCCCGGGAGGGCGGGCCCGCCGCGCGGCTCCGGGGCATCCGGGACGGGTGGCGCGACGCGCGGCGGTGAGCGTGGGTTCCACGTGGAACGAGGGACCGGACCCGCGCCGTCCTAGGCCTCGGCCCCCCGCATCGCCTCGCCGCAGTAGCGCAGGCCCAGGCCGTCGAGCGCCGCGGCGAGCGCGTCCGCGGTGAGCGCCTCCAGCTGGCGGCGCGTGGTCGTGTAGGAGCACCACGCCACGCTCCGATCCCACCCGATCGACGCGAAGCGCGGGCTCGCGGCGCACGACCCGAGGCAGCGCATCGACTGGAAGTTGCCGCCGGCCACCGCCGCGACCTCGCGCGGCGTGGGCGTGTCGGCCCCGCGCATCGGCAGGAACACGATGCGATCGTTCCCGATGCCCGCGGCGTGGAGCCGCTCGCGGGCGGCGGCGGCCTCCGCGAGGCGGGTGCGCGACACGAGCAGGTTCACGCCCGCCGCGACCCCGGCCGCCTCCAGCGCCCCCACCTGCCGCACCACGCGCTCGACCTCCGCGGCGTGCCCCGGGTGGTGGATGGACACGTGCACCTTCTCGATCCCCGCCGCCACGAGCTCGCCGAGTTTCCCGTCGAGGCCGAGGCCGCTCGTGGTGACCGCGCGCCCGAGCCGCCCGCGCGTGGCCCGCAGGATCTCGCCGAGCCCGGGGTACTGGAGCGGCTCGCCGCCGCCGAACGACACGTAGCGGAGGCCGTGCGCCACGAGGTCGTCGAGCAGCGCGACGACCTCGGCCGGATCCCAGCCGTCGGCGCCGTCGGGGCGGCTGTGGCTGTAGCAGAACGTGCACGCCTTCCCGCAGCGCTGCGAGAGCTCGATGGAGACGCGGTCGACGGGGAGCGCTACCAGAACTTCCACCAGGGCTTCTTCGGGGGCGTCGCCCCGCCCTCGTCCGCGGTGGCGCCGCCGCCCGCGCCGCCGCCCTCGCCGCCCGCGCCGCCGCCCTCGCCGCCACCGCCGGTGCCCTTTCGCGCCACGCCGGGATCGCGCTCGAAGCGCACCGCGTCGTCGGCGATGTTCTCCCACTCCTCGTCGGCCTCGGACTCGCGCCCGGGGAAGGGGCGCGCGACCTTCCCGTCGGCGGAGAGCCAGATGGGACCCCACGCGTCGCACGGCACGTGCTCCACCGGCTGCACCACGTCACCGGCGGCGAAGCGGACCGGCAGCTTCACGATGCCGCCCCGGAGCGCCGCGGGGACCTCCTCGATGCGCGCCGGCCGCACCGGCGCCTGCTGCCGGACGTACCGGCCGGCGATCCAGTTGTCGTCCTCGTGGCTGTAGCGGAACACGGTCGGGGCGGCGTCCTCCTCCCAGATGTCCTCCGAGACGCGCACCGCCTCGCAGATCGCCGCGAAGCCGTCCTGGCTGCCGCCGAGCGGCCGGGAGTAGTCGCCGAAGCCGACGGCGTCCTCGGGGAACGCCCCGGCCTCGCCGGTGTCGAACAGCGCGAGGTTCCCGTCGGCGTCCACGCCGAACCAGGCGGTGTCCATCGAGTGCGCGGCGGGGACGGCGCGGGGGTCCTGCATGCTACGGACTCTACCGTGGGTGCGTCGGGACGGCACGTGCGCCGCCGACGCGTGCCGGAGGCACCCCGGCCGACGCACCGGCGGCCGTCTTCGGCCGTCCGGGTGCCCGACCCTGGAACCCGATCCGCACGGCGCGGCGGCCCGGAGTCACCCCGGCCGCGGCTCCGCCGGCTGCACCGGCACCGGCTCGGGTGGCGTCCCCGGGGACGGCGGCGTGGGCGTGCCCGGCGAGGGCTCCGCGGAGACCGGCGCACCGCCCGGCGCGCCCGCCGGCGCCGGGATGGCCGCCCCCGGGACGGGCGACGGGGTCCCGACGGCCTCGTCCGGCACCACCGGCACCGCGCCCG
>CAYWGD010000172.1:6216-13495 GCA_964457335.1 uncultured Enterobacteriaceae bacterium
CGCGCCCGGCTCGGCCGCGCCGGAGGCCACGCGCAGCTTCGTCGCGGCGTCGATGGCCTCGGGGAGCGCGGGCTCGAGCAGCACCATGTAGAGCACCACCTCCCGCCGCGCGTCGGGGAAGTGCGGCCCCGCGAGCTCCTCGGGCGCCTCGGACCACAAGCCGCCGATGTTGAGGTGGTCCTCGTTGGGGTCGAACGTCGGCTTGGTGAGCATGCCGAAGTCGCCCGCGTAGTAGATCGTGCCGATCAAGGCGCGGAAGTCGCCCGGGTTGGCGTAGGGGTCGAGGCGGTGGCGCAACAGGAACGTGGCGTCCGCGAAGAGCGCCTCCTGCTTGGGCGTGAGCGTGCGCAGCAACGGCTGCTGCGCCTCGATGAGCGCCCGCACCGACCGCGCGCGCAGCTCGAGCAGGTCCGCCTCGCGGAGGCGCGCGGCCTCGAGGCCGTCGCCGATCTTCGCGAGCTCGTCCTCGCTCGCGCCGGCCAGCATGGCGTCCCACAGCTGGTCGTACACCGCGCCGACCGCCGGCTCGTGCTCCCGGACGAGCCCTGCCGCGACCTTCTCGACCTCCTCGCGCTCGCGCGCGGTGCGCGCGGCGAGCTCGGAGAGGAGCCCGAGCTGGTAGCGGGTGAACTCCATGTGCCGGAGCCAGATGAGGAGCCGCACGCGCTGCTCGCGGAGCTGCACCTTTGGGAGGAAGGCGTAGTCGTAGAGCCGGCGGTAGAGCGGCGGCTCCGCGGACCGGTCGAGCGCGGCGGCCTCCTCCGAGGGGAGCGGCATGGGCGCGGGCGCGCAGCCGAGCAGGAGGGCGAGGAGGATCCGCATCGCGGCGAACGATAGCAGGGTGGGGCCGCCGGCGCCGGTGGGCGCGACGAGCAGGGCCCCCCTTCGCGCCCGCCCGCTTTCCCCTCTGTTACGCTCGGCCCGGTGCGCCTCGCTCTCGTCGCAACAGCCCTGCTCGCGGTGCTCGTCACCTGGCCGCTCGCGCTCGATCCGGTCGGGCAGGTGTCGGGCCACCCGGGCAACGACGTGTGGAACCACGTGTGGGGCTACTGGTGGGTCGCCGACGAGCTCGCGCACGGCCGGCTCCCGCTCCGCACGGACCTGCAGCACTTCCCGCAGTCGAGCCGGCTCTTCTTCATCGACACCTTCGGCGCGGTGATCACGCTGCCGCTGCAGTGGCTGGCGGGGCCCGTGCTCGCGATGAACGCGGTGGTGATCGGCTGCTTCTGGGCCGCGGGGATGGCGGCCTGGGGCCTCGCGCGGCACGTGCGCGCCGAGCTCTTCGGGGCGGGCGCGGACGCCGATCGCGACGCGCTCGTCGCCGCGGTGGCCTACGCCACCTCGCCGCACCTCGTCGCGCAGGCCTACAACGGCATCACCGAGACGTTGTTCGCGGCCGGCCTCCCCCTCGCCACGCTGTGCGTGCTCCGGCTGTTCGACCGGCCCACGCTCGCGCGCGCCGCGGTGGCCGCGGGCGGCATGGCGCTCTGCATGCTCGCCAACTGGTACTACGGGCTCTTCGCGCTGGTCGGCAGCGTGCTGCTGCTCGTCGTGTTCGCGCTGGCGCGCCGCGAGCGCGTGCGCTGGGCCGCCCTGCCGAAGGCGCTCGCCCTGGCCGCGGTGGTGAGCGCCGCCGCGGTCGCGCCGGTGCTCGCCGGCTTCGCGTCCACGCTCGACGGGCCCGACGCGATCGTCCAGCGCGACCCCGAGTTCGTCTGGACCTCGCTCATCACCCACAACATCACCGACCTGGTCAGCGCGTTGCGTCCCGGCAAGGTGTACAGCCCCGACCTGAAGGCGCTGCACGGCGAGGAGCTCCTCATCGTCACCTACCTGGGGTGGGCGCTCACCGGGCTCGCCGGCGTCGGGCTCCTCCGCATGAAGCGCTGGCGCGATCGGCTCCCCTGGGTGGCGTGGTGCGCCGTGTTCGCGGTGCTGATGCTCGGGCCCTACCTCTACGTCGACGGCGCCTACGTCACCGTGGCCGACCGGCGCATCCCGCTCCCCTTCCTCGCGCTGTTCGAGGTCGTGCCGCTCTTCGAGCGCATCTCGCACCCCTTCCGCTTCGTGATGGGCGTGCAGCTCGGGCTCGGCGTGCTGGCGGCGGTGGGCCTCGGGGGGCTCCCCCGCTGGGTCCGGGGCGCGGCCCCCCTCGCCATCGCGGTGGAGGCGCTCCTGCTCTCGCCCGCGCCCTGGCCGCTCCCGCGCTCCGACGGCGCCATGCCCGAGCACGTGGCGCTCCTCGCCGCCGACCCGGAGCCGGGCGCCGTCCTCGACGTGCCGATCTCCGTCCCCAACCTCGAGCGCGCCGTGTACGGCTACTGGCAGACGGGGCACGGCCGCCCGAGCCCCTACGCGCTCAACGAGCCGCTCCCCGGCGTGCTCGACCGCTCGCACCTCGCCCGCGCGCTGCTCGTCGCCGAGGCCGGCCGCATCGACCGCCTGCCGCCCATGCTCGGGGAGCTCGACCTCGTCGTGTCCGGCCGCGCGCTCGCCCGGCTCGGCGTGCGCTACGTGGTCCTGCACGGCACGATGTACCCCCCCGAGCGCCGCGCGCAGTCCCTCGCGATCCTGCGCGCCGCCCTGGGCCCGGAGACCGCCACGACCACCGACGATCGCCACGTGTGGCGCCTCGCGGTCGAGGAGGAGCCGAGCTGATGGTCGACGGGCGCGCCCGCGAGGTCCTGGGCCTGTTCCTGGCGCTCGTCCTGTCGGTCGGGGCGGCCGTGGCCGTCACCTGGCCGATGGTCACCTACCTCGACGTGGTCGTGCTCGGCGGCGGCGAGCTCGGCGGCTGGCTCTGGCGCTACGACTGGCACTACCGCTCGCTCGACGGCATCGTCGCCGCGGGCCTCGACCCCTGGACGCTCTGGAAGGAGTTCGTAGGCCTCGGGCGGCACCCCGAGACGGGCAACATCCTCGACGTGCTCGCGTTCTCCTACCCGCTCGACCGGCTGGTGGGCTTCCCGGCGAGCTACAACCTCAAGATCCTGCTGCTCCTCGGCGGGAACGGGCTCTGCGCGTACGCGCTCGGCCGGTACTTCTCCGGGAGCGTGTCCGCCGCGCTGGCCGCGTGCGCCATCGCGGTGGTCAACCCGCTGACCTTGCAGGAGGTGCAGGCCTCGGGGCTGCGGCAGGCGCTGCTCTGGTGGGTCCTGCTCTACCCGGCGCTGCTCGACCGGGCGCTCCGGCGGCGCTCGCTCGGCTCGGGCCTCGTGGCGGGGCTCTGCTTCGGGCTCGCGGGCGCCTTCTACTGGTTCTACGGGCTCTTCACGGGCATCTTCAGCGCGGTGTGGATCACCAAGCACCTCGTGGTCGAGCGGGCGCGGCTCGACTGGCGGGGCATGGCGCGCGCGGTGCTGGGCGTGGGGCTCGGCGTCGCGCTCGGCGCGGGGCCGTTCATCCTCCCCTACGCGCTCCCGGGCGAAGGCGGCGGCCAGGTCGGCGGCGCGGCCCAGCTCCCGGAGATGACCTTCTTCCTCCCGTTCCCCTCCTACGACACGATCTCGCACTCGCCGATGCGGCCCTCGACCTACGCGGAGAACGTGCTCGCCTCGATCAACCGCACGATCGGCTCGAGCTGGAGCGCCACCTACCCCTTCGACCCGACGCTCAACGAGTCCCTGCCGCTGGTGGTGATCCTCCTCGGCGTCCTGCCGGCGATCCTCCGGCGGCGCTCCTGGGGCTGGCTCTGGGTGTGGCTGTTCTTCTACGTCGGCACGCTCGGCCCCTTCCTGCGCGTCGGGGCGGGCGACAACACGAACGTGTACCGGCTCGGCGAGTACGTCGTGCGGCTGCCGTTCACGTGGATGTTCCAGTTCATCCCGGGCATGGCGCGCATGTTCGCGCCCTACCGCCTCGCGTCCTTCGTGGTGGTGGCGAGCGTGGCGCTCGTGGCCATCGGCATCGCGCGGCTCTCCTGGCGGGCGTGGGTGTGGCCGCTCGTCTTCGCGGCGACCGTGGCGCAGCCGATGTACCGGTGGGGGCGCGGCGCGGTGAACGAGGGCGACGCCGACAGCCGCGAGTTCCGCTCGCCCATCAAGGCCAACCGAATCCGCGTCCCCGAGGCGTACACCACCCTCGACCCGACCGAGCTCGGCGGCATCGTGGAGCTGCCGCTCGACCAGCAGCAGGACCTCATCTGCTACTACCAGCTCGTGCACCGGCAGAAGGTCTACCGGTCCTGGGCGTCGCCGGGCGCGATCCCGCCGACGCTCCGGAAGCCGGGCAGCGGCGGGGACGCCGGCGAGCGCCTGCGCTTCCAGGCCCGGAGCGACGTGGTGACCGGGCCAATTCCTGACATCTGGCAGGGGATGTCCCGCGACCCCGAGAACACCGATCTGTCGGCGTTGAACCCGGAGGCGGTCGCGGCGTGGGCCAAGGCGGGCAACTACAAGCGCGTGATCGTGCACGAGCGCGGGTACTTCCTGGTCGATCCCACCCGCGGGACCACGCTCTACCTCGCGGCGGTGCGGCGCCTCGCCGAGACGCTCGGCATTCCGGCCGCGGAGTCGGTGGAGCTGGCCAAGGGGGATCCCGCGAACCCGCAATTCGGCGTCCCGATCGTCGGGGATCTCGTGCCGTGGACGTCGCAGCCCGCCGACCTTCCGCCCGAGCGCTCGCCGGCGCGTTACCGGATGGCGGTGATCGAGCTCCCCCAACCCGCCGAGGCCGTACTTGACAGTGCGGCGGGGCCCATGGATTGATCGCGCCGATGCGAACGCCCGCGCTGCCACTCTCGTCCGTTTCCCCCCGCGGTCGCGCGGTCCTCCGCGCCGTCGTGGGCGCGCTCGTGCTCGGCGGCCTCGCCTCCGGGTGCACCGCGGCCCGGGCGTCGTACTACCTGCTCGACGCCGAGCGCAAGTTCGAGACCGCCGTCGCGGCGGGCGCGGAGGAGCGGGCGGTCTACGAGATCACGCTCGCCCGCGAGTACTTGTGGAAGGCCAAGGAGGAGGTGAACTCCTCCGACTACGGCGCCGCCGAGCAGCTGAGCAAGAAGTCGGTCGTGTGGTCGGCCGAGGCCTTCGAGAAGTCGTCGGACGTCGGCTACGACGTGAAGGACGCCGACCAGTTCGTGCCGGAGAGCAAGCCGGAGAAGCCGCCGGAGCCGAAGGACGACACCCCGATCGACATCGACCTGGACGACCTCTGATGCGCTTCGCCCTGATCCCCCTCCTCGCCGCCCCCCTGGCCGCGGGCTGCGCGAGCCAGGCGCTCCTGGCCAGCGAGTACGCCTCGCTCCAGCAGGAGATCGCCGCGGCGCACCAGACCACCAACTGCGCCCCGAAGGACCTCGCGATCGCCGACGCGAACGCCGAGTTCGCGAAGATCGAGTTCGAGCAGGGGGACGCGAAGCGCGCCGCCGAGCACGTGCGCCTCGCGCGCACGCACGCCAAGATCGCCGGCGCCTGCGCCGCGGCCCCGGCCCCCGTGCCCGAGCCCGAGCCCGAACCCGTGGCCGCGCCCACTCCGCCTCCCGCGCCGACGACCACCGACACGGACCGCGACGGCGTGGGCGACCGCGACGACATCTGCGTGAACGACGCCGAGGACCTCGACGGCTTCAAGGACGCCGACGGCTGCCCCGACCTCGACGACGACGCCGACGGCATCCCCGACAGCGTCGACCGCTGCCCGCGCGAGCCCGAGGACCGCGACAACGTCGAGGACGCCGACGGCTGCCCCGACGGGGACAACGACCGCGACGGGTTCGCCGACGCGGCCGACCAGTGTCCCAACGAGCCCGGCGGCGCGCCGAACGGCTGCCCGAGCCGCGACCGCGACCAGGACGGCGTGGGCGACGCCACCGACAGCTGCCCCGACCAGCCGGAGACCACCAACGCCTACATGGACGAGGACGGCTGCCCGGACTCGAAGCC
Organism: uncultured Enterobacteriaceae bacterium; assembly: GCA_964457335.1. Lineage (GTDB taxonomy): Bacteria > Myxococcota_A > UBA796 > UBA796 > SXON01 > CAJBVW01. The sequence goes on from CAYWGD010000172.1 coordinate 12,096, forward strand.
CCAGCGCGTCGAGGTCACGAGCGACCAGATCGTCATCCGCGAGCGCGTCAACTTCGCGACGGGCAAGGCGACCATCCTGCCGGACAGCTTCCCGGTGCTCGACGAGGTCGCCCAGGTCCTGAAGGACTACCCGAAGATCCGCGTCGAGATCGGCGGCCACACCGACAACGTGGGCGACGACAACGGCAACCAGCGGCTCTCGAAGAACCGCGCGGACGCTGTCTTCGAGTACCTCCTGGCGAAGGGTGTCCCCGCGCAGCGCATGACCACCATGGGCTACGGCGAGACGCGCCCCATCGACACGAACATGACCGACGCCGGCAAGCTGAACAACCGGCGGGTGGAGTTCGTGATCCTCAAGTAGGGGGGCTTCTTGGGGCAGGGGGGCTCACCGCCCCCCCGCAACGCCCCCGCCCTCTCGTGATCGTGAAGCCTCGTGCGCGGCTGCAGGCCCGGTGACGGGCCCCCGGTGCTAAGCTCCCGGTCGGAGGCCGCGATGCGCCCGACCCGCGGACAGAGCACCGTCGAGTACATGCTGACGATCTCCGCGCTCGTGATCGCCATCGCGGCGGCCATGTACGCGGTGTCCGACCGCATCGTGGACGCGACGGCGGGCACGGGCAGCAGCATGGCGGAGTCGCTCACGCGCGGGGGCGTGCAGCCGTAGGGCCAGCGTCCCGAGCGGGGGCGCGGTAGACCTCCGCCAATGCTCCTGCTCCTCGTGGCGCCTCCTGGACGATGCCCTCGGGCTCCGGCCGCGGTTCCCGGGCGGCCCCGAAGAGAAGCTCGACATCGTGGACGGGCGCCGCACGCCCGAGGGCTACGAGGCGACTCGGCTCGTGACGGGTGAGATGCGCGCGGGGTGGTTCTCGGAGGCGACGCTGACACCCGGTGAGGCGTGTACGGGCAGCCTCACCTGGGCGGGCACGTCGCTGGAGGTGCGGACCTCCGGCCCGGGGTTGTGCGCGGAGCTGGCGGGCACCTATACGGACATGGACCCCGAGGCCGCGGCCGAGCACGCCGCCGAGCGGGCCGCCGCGGGGGCTGGGTCCGCGGCGCCGGTGGGCGCGGCCGCACCCGGCTCGGGCGAGTGCCAGCGCTATCGCGACTGCCTCTGTGGGCTCTCCGCAGCCTGGACGCGAGAGGGCCGCGACGCGAACAACCCCTTCGAGGCTGGGTGCGCCGAGGCCGAGCGCCTCCTGGCCACCGTCACCGAGGATCCGGCGACCTGCGCCGCCGGCCGGAAGCTCTTCGGCGGCATCGCGTCCGCGCAGGACCTCTCCACGGCGGCGTGCGTGGACGCGACGGCTCCCTGAGAGCGTTCGGGAACAATGTTCCCGTCGCGCGCGAGGGGGGCCGGAGGGCGGCGCGGGCGCCGGGGACCCGCCGGCCGGAGGCCG
>CAYWGD010000173.1:0-13380 GCA_964457335.1 uncultured Enterobacteriaceae bacterium
GCACCCTGTTGGGCTTGGTGGCCGCTTCCCCCCCGCCCCTCCCGATGCCGGGGGGGGGGGGGGGGCCCGCGGGGGGCGGGGGGGGGGGGGGCGCGCCCCCCCGCAACGCCCCCCCCTCCCTACTCCAGCTCGATCGCGCCGATGTCGGGCGGCCAGGACCGGGGCGTGCCCCAGTAGTCGGCCGTGGGCCCGAGCCACATGCCGCCCGCGTCGATGAGCGGCGAGCCCGCCTCGGGGCGCGGCGGGGCGTAGGAGAAGTCGAGCATCGGGTCGCTCGTGACGTAGGCCTCGCCCGCGGTCGCGCTGCCCGCGTAGTTGGTGGCGTTGCCGTACAGCGCGTTGTACCGGCCGATGATCTCGCCGTAGCTGTCGCTGTTGTCGTTGATCCCCACGGTCGTCATCCCGTAGAGGACCGTGTTGTTGACGTAGAAGCTCACGTCCGCCGCCGAGGCCAAGGAGTCGAGGAGCACGCCCGTGCCGCAGTTGTAGAGCGTGCTGTCCTCCAGGTAGATGGCGGAGGTCTCGTTCTCGTCCATGTCCGCGCGCACGCACGTGGCCGTGTCGTGGACGTAGACGTTGTAGAGGACGACCTGCCAGCCGGCCGAGGTCTGGGCGTTCATGTCCTCCATCGCGACGCCGCCGTAGGAGGAGCCCGAGCCCGCGTCGATGTCGAGCCCGTCCATCCACACCCAGATGTGGCTCCAGTCGCTGCGCAGGATCCACACGCCGTGGGTCGTGGAGTCGATCTCGAGGTCGTAGAGGTAGACGCGCTGCTCGTACTCGGTGGTGCCGCTCGCGGAGTCGAACACGCCCACCGTGCCGACGATGCTCATGCCCTGGAGCGTGAAGCTCCCCCCGCGCGGCTCGATCCGGGGGCTCCCGGTGAGGGTCGTGACGCCGCGCCCGGCGCCCTGGACGGTCACGCTGCCGGTCCCGTCGAAGGTGAAGGAGTCGCTGAAGGCGCCCGCGCCCACGCAGATCGTGGCGGTGGTGTTCTCCAGCGCGGCGAGGGCGGCGGTGATCGTCGCGTAGTCGCCGGGCACGGCGTAGCCGCTGCAGCTCTCGTAGTCGGTCGGCTCGGTGTCGCCGTCGCAGTCGTCGTCGATGGCGTCGCCGTAGCGCTCGCTGGCCGCGGGGTTCACGTCGGCGTCGGCGTCGTCGCAGTCGGTGGCGTCGGCGACGTAGCCGGTGGGCTCCTCGCAGGCGTCGGTCGGGTCCGCGGCGTCGCCGTAGCCGTCCTCGTCCACGTCGGCGTACCAGGTGGTCGTGACCGCGTCGGGGTCGGCGTCGTCGACGAGCGTGTCGCAGTCGTCGTCCTCGCCGTCGCACGTCTCGGTGGCGCCGGGCATGACGGTGGCGTCGGCGTCGTCGCAGTCCTGGGCGGTGGTGGCGGTGTAGTCGCCGGTCTCGTCGCACCAGCACTGCGAGGTGGTCACGCCGTGCCCGTCGTCGTCGGCGTCGAGGAACCACGTCGTGCACGCCGCCGCGTTGCGCTCGTTCGTCACGCCGTCACAGTCATCGTCGTAGGTCGTCGCGCAGGTCTCGGTGCCCGCCGGGCTCACCGCGGCGCGGCTGTCGTCGCAGTCGGTGGCGTCGGCCACCCAGCCGGTCCCGGCGTCGCACCGCGCGCCGGTGAAGCCGGCGTCCCCGAAGCCGTCGGAGTCGGTGTCGGCGTACCAGGTCGACTTCCCGGTGGCGCTCACGCTCGGGTCGGCGTCGTCGGCGACGCCGTCGCAGTCCTCGTCGGCGTTCGCGGCGTCGCAGACCTCCGTGCCGCCGGGCCTGATCGTGGCGGCGGCGTCGTCGCAGTCGCCGGCGACGGAGACGTAGCCGGCGGGCGCGTCGCACTGGGCCACCGAGGCGCCCGACGTGCCGTAGGTGTCGGCGTCGGCGTCCCGGTAGAACGTCGAGCGGGTCGAGGCGGACACGCTCGCGTCCTCGTCGTCGGCCGCGCCGTCACAGTCCTCGTCGCGGTCGGAGGCGTCGCAGACCTCGGTGGCGGCGGGGCTCACGGTCGCGGCGGCGTCGTCGCAGTCGGTGGCGTCGGCGACGTAGCCCGCGGGCGCATCACACGCGCTCGTGGTGCGCGCGGCGGAGCCGTAGGTGTCGGCGTCGGCGTCGCGGTACCAGGTCGACTTCGTCGCGCTCGAAACGGTGGCGTCGGCGTCCTCGACGGCGCCGTCGCAGTCCTCGTCGGTGTCGGCGCTGTCGCAGACCTCGGCGGCGCCCGGGTTGATCGCCGCCACGGCGTCGTCGCAGTCGCCGGCGGTCGCGACGTAGCCGGCCGGGGCGTCGCAGAGCTGGAGCGTCGTGGCGCCGCCGTAGCCGTCGCCGTCCCCGTCCCGGTACCAGGTGGACGTGGACCCGGCCGACGCGCTGGCGTCGGCGTCGTCCGCGACGGTGTCGCAGTCCTCGTCGACGTCGGCGGCGTCGCACACCTCGGCGGCGCTCGGCGAGACGGTCGCGTCGTAGTCGTCGCAGTCGTCGTCGGTGCGCGCGTAGCCGGCCGGGGCCGCGCACTGGGTGAGCGTGGAGAGCGTGCCGCCGTGCCCGTCGGCGTCGACGTCGCGGTACCACACCGTGTCGGGGTGGAGCGTGGCGTCGGTGTCGTCGCAGTCCGTGGCGTCGGCCACGAAGCCGGCCGGCGCGCCGCAGGCCGCCACGGTCGTGGCGGGGTCGCCGAAGCCGTCGCCGTCGGCGTCGGCGTACCAGGTGGCCTCGCCGCTCGCGCCGGCCTCGTCGATCGCCGCGTCGCAGTCGTCGTCGAGCTCGTTGCAGGTCTCGACGGCGTCGGGGTTCACCGCGAGGTCGAGGTCGTCGCACTCCTCGCAGGCGGCCCAGCCGTCGCCGTCCTCGTCGGCGTAGCCGATCGAGCCGTCGCAGTTGTAGTCGTTCGGGTCCGTGCAGTCGGACTCCTCCGCGCCGGGGTGCCACGCGGCGTCGGCGTCGTCGCAGTCGCCGCCGGTCGCGACCGTGCCCGCGGGGGCCTCGCAGGCCGCCACCGCCTGGGCGTCGTCGCCGTGCCCGTCGCCGTCGCCGTCGCCGTAGAACGTGGTCGCGTCCGTGGCGCCCACGTCGATGCCGCCGTCGCAGTCGTCGTCGACGTCGTTGCAGACCTCGGTCGCGCCCGGGTGGACGGCGGCGTCGCCGTCGTCGCAGTCGACGTCGGGACCGTAGCCGTCCTCGTCCGCGTCGATCCCGTCGGGCACGTCGGTGTCCTCGGGCTTTTCGGCGGCGCAGGCGGCGAGCAGGAGGACGAGCGGGAGCAGGGCGCGCAACGGGGCTCCGTCAGGGCGCGCACCGTACCCGTGCCGCCTTCGCGGCCGCGACGACCCCAGGAGTGACGCGGGGGGCCGATCGGCGGAGAATCCCGGTTCGACGTGCCGATCGTAGCCGCGATTGTAGCAAGTTGTTTTCGCCGGGCCGGCGCGCTCCGCGCCGGGGGTGCGGGGGCTGTGCCCCCGCCGGGGGGCGTTGCGGGGGGCTGCGCCCCCTGCCCCAAGAAGACCTACTCCTCGATCTCCTCCATCTCGTCGTAGCGCGTGGTCTCCTTCGGCCTGGCGCCGAAGAGGCGGATCTGGAGGCCCGCGACCACGCCCGCGCCCACCACGCCGGCCGTCGGCGGCGGCGTCGCGTCGACGACCTCGGTGATGCCGACGCGCTCGGACGCGGAGACGGCGCCGGCGACGCGCACCTGCAGCGGGACCTGGAGGTAGAAGTCCACCCGGTCGGACAGGCGCGCCTCGCCGCCCACGAACAGCTCCGCCGCGAACAGCGTCGCGGGCGAGAAGATCGCGAGGCTCTCGGGCACGCTCTCCACGTCCAGCACGGTGCGGCTCTGCAGCAGGAGGACCGAGGCGCCGAAGCTCGGCCGCAGCTTGGACACCGGGAAGAGCGTGGCGGTGGCACGCGGGCCGACGAACAGCGTGGTCTGCGTGGAGGTGGCCGGCTCGGGGCTCGTCGGCGTCTGGCCGACGGTCTCCTGGTTGATGTCGACCGTGAAGCTCCCGGTGTTCAGCCCGGCCACGATCCCCACGTCGAGGTAGGGCGTGAGGCCCCAGCCGACGCTCGCGCCGAAGGCGGCGCCGCTGCCCGTCTGCACCGACTGCGCTGCGTAGGCGTCCACCACGCCGAGCGAGCCGGACGTGATGTCGTAGGCGATGCGCCCGTAGTAGGTGCCGGCGTACGGCCCCGATCCGAAGCCGACGAGCGGCCGCAACAGCAGCTGCCCCTGGCGCCCGACGGCGCGCTGGCGCCACTCGAAGAGCTGGAGCCCGGAGTTCTTGTAGCGGAGGTACTCCGCCGGCTTCATCCCGAGCCGCTCCCAGGGCTTCGTCCCCTCGCCCTCCATGCGCTTCGTGAGGTCCTCGAGCGTGTACTCGGGCTTCTCGATGGCCTTGTCGCTGCGGCTGATGACCGCGGTGACGCTGCCCATCTCGCGCGAGAGCTCCGCGAGCTGCCGCGCGACGGCCTCGTCGTCCATCGGCTCCTCGGGCGCCTCGTCGCCCTCGAAGCGGATGTCCTTCTCCGCGCCGATCTCGCCGGAGATCGCCGCGACGAGCACCTTCGCGACGCCCTCCGCGAACGCCTCGTCGTTGCCGGCCTCGAGCTCGGACTGGAAGCTGATGAGCGAGCGCGCGCCGGCGATGTCGAGGATCTCGATGGTGACCTTCGTCCCGCCCACGAGCGCCTGCACCGTGCCGGTGACGGCGAGCTCGGCCTTGCCGCGCTCCGCGATGACGTAGGTGCAGCCCACGATCTCGCCGGGCGGGCAGCCCTCCATGTAGGTCCGCGCCGCGTAGTCCTGGAACGCGGGGGTGTCCTCGACGCGGAGCACGTCGATGCCCGGATGCTTGTCGAGCTCCTGCGCGAGGAAGTTCTCCACGAGCGAGGCGAGGCCGACGGACTCGGAATTGCGGGCCTGGAGGCTCGAGACGAGGACGGTCGTCTCGCCCTCGGCCGCGAGAGCGGTGGACAGGAGGAGCGGCAGCACGTCGGGAGCGTACCGCAAAGCGGCGCCGGGTGCGGGCGGGCGCGCGCGGGGCCCGCCCCGGGGCCGGAGTCGGGGCCGGAGTCGCGACGGGACACACGTGTCGCGGCGCCGTCGGCCGCCCCCGCGAGATGGCGCGGCGGGGCTGCGCAAGGTCGGCTGGCACGGGGGTTGCTCCGCGTGCCGCCCCGCCCCGAGGTTCCCGTGCTCCGCTCCTTTCCGCTCCTCGTCCTCTTCGGCTGCCCCGCCGACCCGCCCGCGAAGGAGGACCCGACCGGCGACGACCCGGCTTCCGCGTCCTGGGAGGGCGCCGTGGCGGGCGAGCCCGTCCCCGACGGCGCGCCGCGGGCGGTGTGGGTCGCGGTGGCGCCCGGCTCGGCGGTGGCCGTGGGGCCGAGCGGGAACGTCGAGGAGGCCGCGCTGATGGGCGTCTCGCTGGACGCCTCCGTGCTCGTGTGGGTCACCGACCTGCCCGATCCGTGCCCGGCGCTCGCGACGTGGCAGTCCGAGGTCAACGCCGCGACCTTCGCGCTGATGGATGGGGACGCCGCGGGCTGGCGGGACGCGCTCGAGGCCGCCTCCGACGCGCTCCCGCCGGCGTTCACCAGCGTGGCGGTCGGGCTCGCGGCCGAAGACGCGGCCGGGCTCGCCGGCGGGGCGTGGCCCGTGACCGCGGAGGCGTCGGGCGAGACGCCGGACGGCTGGCGCGCCGGGGTGGTGAAGGCGGAGCGGCAGGTCGCGCGCCCCGACTGGGCCGCCCTCGCGGGGGGCTCGGCCCAGCTGGAGGACTACTTCCCCGGCAGCGTGGCGCGCGACGGCGCCGCCACCACCGACGGGATCGAGGCCGACGGCACGCTCGCGCTGGCGCTGGACGTGTCCTTCGTGGACGGCGGCACGCTCGCGCTCGACGTCACCGCGACGCGCTGCTCCGCGCTGGAGGAGGCGCTCGCGGTGCTCCACGGGGCGCCGTCGGCGCTGTGAGGCGGCGGCGCGCCCGCGATCAGCCCCGCGCGAGCTCCGTCACCCCGGCGAGCTCCTCGTAGAGGTACACGTTCGCGAGGATGGCCTTCTCGAACACGCCGAGGTGCAGGCTCTCGTCGGGGCCGTGCGCGGTGGTCTGAGGGTCGATGACGCCGTTGAGGATCAGCGGGAGGTCGCCGAAGCGGCGCCCGAAGAGCGCGACGAAGGGGATCGAGCCGCCCACGCCGACCTGCAGGAGCGGCCGCCCCCACGCCTTCGTGTAGGCGCGGTCCGCGGCGGGGAAGGCCGGCCCCTTCGGGGTGTACAGCCAGGCGCCGGAGGGCGCGCTGGAGATGTCGACCGTCACCTTCACGCCGCCGGGCGGATCGCGCAGGAGCTCGGCGCGCAGCGCCTCGCGGACGGCGTCGTCGTCCTGGCCCGGCGCGACGCGGACGGAGAGGATGGCCTCGGCGGAGGCGCGGAGCGCGTTCTTCTTGCGGTCGATCGTCGGGAGCGTGGTGGACACGACGGTGATGGCGGGCTGGCGCCAGAGGTGCTCGGCGGGCGGCGCGCCGCGCGTGGGGAGCGGGTCCACGCCGTGCCGCAGGTGGGCCCCGGCGCGGATGACCTCGGTGGTGAGCGGCACGTCCCAGGCGGCCGCGCTCCACTCGGCGGGCACGCCCACGCGCGGGGCCTTGAGGCGGCCGTCGGCGTCGACGAGGCGCGCGATCAGCGTGACGAGCGCGAGCGACACGTCGGGCACCATCCCGCCCCAGAGCCCGGAGTGCACGTCGGCGTCGAGCGCCTCGCAGCGCACCGTGCACTCCATCAGCCCGCGGAGCGACGTCGTGAGGCCCGGGATCTCGGGCGACGGGTTCTCGCAGTCGGTGAGCACCATGACGTCGGCGGCGAACACCTCGGGGTAGGCGTCCATGTACCGCTCGAGGTTGGGGCTCCCGATCTCCTCCTCGCCCTCGATCACGAGCTTGATGTTGGCCGGGAGGCCGCCGGTCTCCTCGAGCCAGGCCTTCAGCGCCGCGAGGTGGCTCACCCAGCCGCCCATGTCGTCGGCGGCGCCGCGCGCGTAGAGCCGCCCGTCGCGCACGGTGGGCTCGTGCGGCGGGGAGGTCCAGACCTCGCCCTTCACGGGCTGGAGATCGAGGTGCCCGTAGATGAGGATCGTCGGCTTGCCGGGCGCCTTCAACCACTCGGCGGCGACCAGCGGCAGGGCCCCTTCCACCTGGACGGCGCGGGCGTTGTCGAAGCCCAGCGCGGCGAGGTCGGCCGCCACGCGGGCCGCGAGCGCGCGCACGTCGGCGGCGTGGGCGGGATCGCAGGAGATGGCGGGGGTGCGCAGGTAGCCGCAGAGCGCCTCGAGGGCGGCGGGGACCTGGGCGCGGGCGCGGGTGGCGACGGTGTCGGCGGTGGACATCCGGCGCGTCTAACCCGGGGTCGAGGTGGGGTAGGAGACGATCGCCGTGAGCGCACGGTGTAGGGGCAGGCGCCCTCGTCCGTGTCGTCGACGGCGCGGCGCACGCGGAGGGGGCCCGCGTGCTCGTAGTTGGCGTCGCAGGAGCCGTCCTCGATCAGGAGGTACCAGCGCTCCTCCGCCACCGGGTACGCCTCCGCCACGCGCCCGAGGGGCCCGCAGCGCTCCGCAATGGCGCACCTCGAGGCGGTCGCCCTCGATCGTGAGCTGCGGGAGATGCGGAGGCGCGCGTGTGTCCCGGCGGTGTAGGGCGTCGAGAGACACGGCCACGTCGCGTCGGCGACGGCGAGCCAGTCGCCGTCCACCGACGCGTCAGGCGCGCAGGCGAGCAGGCGGCCAGCATCGCCGCGACCTAGCCGAGCGAGCCGGGCTCGCCCTTCGCGGGCACGTGGCTCATCGCGTGCTCGGCGAGGGCGGTGATGGTGAGGGAGGGGTTCACGCCCAGGTTCGCACCGATCATCGAGCCGTCCACGACCATCATCCCGTCGTAGCCGTGCACGCGGCAGAAGGCGTCGATCACGCCGTCGCCCGCGTCCTTCCCCATCGCGCAGCCGCCGAGGATGTGCGCGGTGGTGGGCACGTCGAGCGCCGCCTCCGTCACGGAGCTGCGCGGCGTGCCGCCGACCGCCTTGGCGATGGCCCGCGCGGCCTGGTTGGCCGACGGGATGTAGGTCGGCACGGGCGGCTGGCCGGCGGGGATCTCGGTGACGAGCGCCTTCTGGAAGGGCCAGAACCAGCGTCGTCCGCGTCGCACCCGCATGTGGTTGTCGAGGGTCTGCATCACGAGCAGGATGACCGTGCGCTTCGCCCATCCGAACGGCCAGAAGCCCCGCAGCGTGAGGAGCGGCGAGGTCACCACGTTGCCCACCCACTTCATCCAGCGCGGCGCGCCCGGCCCGCCGTCGGTGAGCGTCGTCGTGATGAGCGCGAGGCTGTCGGAGCCCGGGGAGTACCGCACGGGCTCGAGGTGGGTGTGCTCGTCGAGGTCGATCTTCGAGCCGATGGCCACGCCCGGGTACATCTTCGCGGCGGGGTCGTCCAGCGTGACGCCGAGGATGGCCTCCGAGTTGGTGCGCACGAACTCCCCGAGGCGCGGCGAGAGCTTGGGGAGCGCGCCCTGCTCCTTGCACTTCAGCAACAGGTCCACCGTGCCGAGCACCCCCGCGCTGAAGACGACGCCGCGCGCGGTGTAGGTCTTCCGGTCCTTGAAGAGGAGCGAAGTGCTGCGCTCCGTGAACACGCGGTAGCCGCCCTCGGGGAGGGGCTCCACCTTGGTGACGCGCCGCTCGGCGATCACCGTGGCGCCCTTCTTCTCGGCGAAGAACAGGTAGTTCTTGTCCAGCGTGTTCTTCGCACCGACCTTGCAGCCGACCATGCAGCCGCCGCAGTAGTTGCAGCCGGTGCGCGGGGGGCCCTCGCCGCCGAAGTAGGGGTCGGGCACCTCCTTGTCGGCCTCGCCGAAGAACACGGCGACGGTCGTGGGCTGGAAGCTCTGCCCGCGCCCGATCGACTCGGCGTAGTCGCGCACCACGTGGTCCGCGGCGAAGAACCGGGGGGTCTCCGTCGCGCCGAGCATCCGCTTCGCGAGCGCGTAGAACGGCGGCAGCACGGCCTTCCAGTCCGCGAGGTCCTTCCACTTCGGATCGTCGAAGGCCCTGGGCGGCGGCACGAGCAGGGTGTTCGCGTACACGAGGCTCCCGCCGCCCACGCCCGCGCCGGACAGGATGAAGACGTGCGGCAGGAGCGTCATCTTGAAGATGCCGTGCAGCCCGAGCGCCGGCGCCCAGAGGAACTTCTTCGCGTCCCAGTTCGTCTTCGGGAGCGTCTCCTTCGACCAGCGCTTCCCCATCTCGAGGACGCCGACGCGGTAGCCCTTCTCGGTCAGCCGCAACGCAGAGACCGAGCCGCCGAAGCCCGAGCCGATCACGAGCCAGTCGAAGTCGTACATGTACGCGGGCTAACTCGGTGGAATAGGAGCGCGGATGGCCTGGATCTACCTCGTCGTCGCCGGCCTGCTCGAGTGCGGGTGGGCCATCGGGATGAAGTACACGCACGGGTTCACGCGGCCCGTGCCCACCGCGCTCACCGTCGTGGCGCTCGTCGGGAGCATGGGGCTCCTCGGGCTCGCCGTGCGCGACCTCCCCATCGGCACCGCCTACGGCGTTTGGGTGGGCATCGGCGCGCTCGGGACGGCGGCGCTCGGGATCGTGCTGTTCGGCGAGCCGGTCACGCCCGGCCGGATCTTCTTCCTGGGGCTCCTGCTCGTCGCGATCGTGGGGTTGAAGGCGACCACGACTTGACGCGGGCCCGGCCGCGGATACTGTACATCTGTCACCCGAACACCTGTACAGGAAGCCCCGTGGCCGCGCGCATCTGCTGCCTCGATCTCGACACCTTCTTCGTCTCCGTGGAGCGGCTCCTCGATCCGTCGCTCGTCGGGAAGCCCGTGGTGGTGGGCGGGCGGAAGGGGTCGCGCGGCGTGGTCACGTCGGCGAGCTACGAGGTGCGTGCGCTCGGCGTGCGCTCCGGCATGCCCATGGCGGAGGCGGTGCGCCTGGCGCCCCACGCGGAGTTCGTGCCCACGCGGCACGACACCTACGGCCCCTACGCGGCGCGGGTGCGCGCGGTGCTGGAGCGCTTCTGCCCCGTGGTGCGCACGGCGAGCATCGACGAGTTCTTCCTCGACTTCCACGGGTGCGAGCGCCTGTACGGGCGCGCGGGGGACGCCGACGGCGACGCGACGATCGAGCGCACGGTGCGGGAGATGCGGGAGGCGATCCAGGCGGAGGTGGGGCTGCCCGCGAGCGCGGGGATCGGCACCACGCGCGCGGTGGCCAAGATGGCGAGCGGCCGGGCCAAGCCGGCCGGGGTGTGGATGGTGCGCGCGGGGCAGGAGCGCGCGTTCGCGGCGCCGCTCTCCGTGCGGAAGTTCCCCGGCATCGGCCCGGTGGCGGAGGCGCGGCTCGCCGCGCGGGGGATCGCCACGCTCGGGCAGCTGTTGGCCGTGCCCGAGGAGGACGCGGCCATCGGCGGGATGGTCGCGGCCGTGCGGCAGGGGCTCGACGGCGCGGGCGTGCTCCCCACGCGGGACCGGCCGGCCTTCCAGGAGCACGACGAGGTGGCCGAGGGGAGCCTCTCGAACGAGCGGACCTTCTTCATGGACGTGGGCGACGCCTCGATCGCAGAGGACGCGCTCCGCGCGCTGGTCGAGCGGGTGACGTGGCGGCTGCGCCGGCGCGGGGGGCGGGCCCGGACGATCACGCTGAAGCTGCGCTACGCCGACTTCACCACGCTGACGCGCGGGCGGTCGGTGCCGCCCACCGCGGCCGAGGCGGACGTGCTGGCGGTCGCGCTGGAGCTCCTCCGCGCGGCGTGGACGCGCCGCATGCGCGTGCGCCTCCTCGGGGTCCAGCTCTCGAACCTCGGGCCGGCCGACGCGCAGGTGCCGCTGTTCGCGCCGCCGCGCCCGCGCGCCGGGGCCGCGATCGACGCGGTGCGCGATCGCTTCGGCTACGACGCGATCCGGCTCGGGGCGACGACGCGGGAGGGGCGCGAGCGTCGCGCGGCGGGGAGGGCCGGGTGATCGGCACGCGTGCCTCCCGGCCGCGCGGCGCCAGGAGGTGGGCGGGCGAGACGGGCCCCGCCTCCACCTTCCACCCGTCCTTCACGCCGAGCATCGGCTTCGCGGTGGCCAGGACGCCGGCGTCCGCCCACCTGTCCGGGAGCCCGCGGGCGCCGATACGAACGACGAGATCCCGTGGGGGCGGCCGCTCCAGCGCGGCCCAGACGGCCTCGATGCCGGCCGTGTCCTCCAGCGTCGCGACGAAGCGCTGGGGCGTAGCCGTACCGGAACGCGATCGGCTCGTCGGGGCCGCGGCTGGCGGGCACGTCGAGGCGCCGGCCTCCGAACAGCGCCCGGTACGCGTCGGTGGGGAACAGGATCTCCTGGGTCGCGGTGAGGTATGCCCCGGTCGGGATCCCCTTCCGGGACACGTCGCGCATCGACGGCGGGAGCCGGTCCGCGAGCGCCTCGATCCGCTGGAGCCGGTCCCGGAGCGCGGCGCTCGTGACGATGCGCAGCGGCGGGTCCTCCACGAAGCGGCGGCCCGCCGTCGCCGCGACGGGCGCGCGCAGATCCTCGCGCCACTGCTCGAGCGTCGCGAGGGAGACGTCGGCGTGCGCGAGCGCGAGGAGGCCGATGCCGAGCATCGGGCCCCCGCAATCGCTACACCTTCTCGGTGAGCCCCTCTTTCTCGAGCGCGTCGCTCACCGCCTCGACGATGTTCGCCATCGACGGGAACTCGTCCACGTTCGTGTCGTTGATGATTCGGTACAGGTCGACCGGCTGGCCCTTCCGGTACTCGATCTTGTGGCCTCGGCCCACGTGGTTCAGGAGCTCCTTCTTGGAGACGGGGAAGTCGAGCCCCTTGAGCGCCTGGGTCACGGCGGCGATGCCGAACGCGGTGCCCTTCGGGGGCCCCGGCTTGTCGTACGCCTGCCCGCGCACCTCCTTGCGGTCGCGCAGGTCGCGCTGCCGCTGCACCTCCTCGCCGCCCTTCCGGCCGGCCTCCCGGACGGTCATCGTCCCGCCGGCCTTCTCGTCCTTGTCCTTCGGCATGTGCACCCCCAGGGTCAACGATGTGCACCTCGGGGGAGGGCGCCACCGCGGTAGGCTGCCGGGCGATGCTCAGACCCCGGGAGCGAAGGTGTTGATCGACCGGCTCGACCGCGCCGGGCTCGCGCGCCTCGAGGCCGCCGTCCGGGCCGGCGAGCCCGTGCGCCTCGGCCGGCACGCGCTCGCCACCGCGCCCGCGGGCGTGTTCCCCGACGAGATCGCGCCGCTCTGCCACGCGGTCGACGACCCCGCGGCGGCTCCCTGGCTCCCCCCGCCGGCCCGGCCGCGGACCGACCTCGCGGTCTCGGTGGTGATCCCCACCCACCGGCAGCGGCCCATCGGGCTCGCGGCGCTGGAGGCCCAGGACGTCGAGACCGAGCTCATCGTGCTCGCCAACGGCGCCTACACCGAGGGCGTGCGCGTGCCCTGGCGCGGCCACGGGCCCACCCGCAACCTCGGCGTCCAGCTCGCGCGCGCCCCGTACGTGCTCCTCACCGTGGACGACGCGCTGCCGCTCGGCGCGGGCTTCGTCCGCACGCTCGTGGAGGCGCTCGAGGCCGGGGGCTACGACGCCGTGACCGCGCGCCAGGTCCCCTGGCCCACCTCCGATCCCACCACCCGCGCCCGCCTCCGCGCGTGGACGCCGCCAGCGGCCCTCCCCGGGGCCCCGGCCGCCGTCACGCTCGACAACGTGGCCGCCCTCTACCGGCGCGACGCGCTGCTCGCCGACCCCTTCGATCCCGTCGACATCGCCGAGGACTGGCTCTGGGCCCGCCGCCACCGGGTCGGCTACGTCGCGGCCGCCCCCGTCGCGCACGCGCACCCGCGCCGCTTCGCCGAGCTCTACGCCCGCACCCGCGCCATCCACCGGCAGCGCGTCCTCGCCGGCGAACCCCCCGCCGTGGCCGGCCCCGCCGCGCTCCTCCGCGCGCTGCCCGGCACCGTCGGGCGGGACCTCGGCGGCGCGCTCGGCGAGCTGCTCGGGCAGTGGGTCGGGGGGCGGGAGGGGCGGGAGGGGTAGGGCAGAGGGGGCCCGGCTATCCATCGACCGATCGACCGATCGACCTGTCGACCTGTCGACCTGCCGACCTGCCGACACGTGGAGCCCGAGTTCGAGCCCGAGCCCGAGCCCGAGCTCGAGTCCGAGTTCGAGTTCGAGCCCGAGTTCGGGTTCGAGCCCGAGTCCGAGTTCGAGTTCGAGCCCGAGCTCGAGCCCGAGCCCGAGCCGCCGGCGCTCCCTCCGGCACCGCCGTCTCCGCAGCGGCCGCGCTCGGGCGGCCGGCTGCCCCCCCGACGACGCCCCCACCGCCGCCGTCGTCGCCGCCC
>CAYWGD010000174.1:0-13310 GCA_964457335.1 uncultured Enterobacteriaceae bacterium
GACCGACGGCCCGGGCGCCTCGCCCTTGCCCGCCGGCGCCCCCGCCGACCGCATCGTCAGCGCGATGCGCTTGCGCTCGTGGTCGACCTCGACCACGCGCACCTTCACCGTCTGGCCCGTCCGCACGACCTCGCGGGGGTCCTTCACGAAGCGGTCGGAGAGCTGCGAGACGTGCACGAGCCCGTCCTGGTGCACCCCGATGTCCACGAACGCGCCGAACTGCGTCACGTTCGTGACCGTCCCCTCGAGCTCCATCCCCGGCTTCAGGTCGGCGAGCGTCTCGACGCCCTCGGCGAAGCGCGCGGTCTCGAACGACGGGCGCGGGTCGCGGCCGGGCTTGCCGAGCTCGGAGAGGATGTCCTTGACGGTCGGCACCCCGAAGCGCTCGTCCGTGAACTCGTGGACGCGCAGCGTCTGGAGGAAGGCGAGATCACCCATCAGGCGGTCGAGGCCACGCCCCGTCTTCTGGAGGATCCGGTGCACGACCGGGTAGGCCTCGGGGTGCACCGCGGAGGCGTCGAGCGGGTCCTCGCCGCCGCGGATGCGGAGGAAGCCGGCGCACTGCTCGAAGGTGCGCTCGGTCATGCCGGCGATGCCGCGGAGCGCCTGCCGGCTCGGGAAGGCCCCGTTCTGGTCGCGCCAGGCGACGATCTGCTCCGCGATCCACTCGTCGAGCCCGGCGACGCGACGCAAGAGCGCGGGCGACGCCGTGTTGAGGTCCACGCCGACGGCGTTCACGCAGTCCTCGACCGCGCCGTCGAGCGCCCGCCCGAGCTGGTAGCCGTCCACGTCGTGCTGGTACTGGCCCACGCCGATGGACTTCGGCTCGATCTTCACGAGCTCCGCGAGCGGGTCCTGGAGCCGCCGCGCGATCGAGACCGCGCCACGCAGCGACACGTCGAGCGACGGGAGCTCCTTCGACGCGATCTCCGACGCCGAGTACACCGACGCCCCCGCCTCGCTCACCGTCACGCGGGTCAGGCCCGGGCAGCGCTTCACGAGCTCGGCCGCGAGCTTGTCGGTCTCGCGCGACGCCGTGCCGTTTCCGATGGCGACGAGCTCGATGTGGTGCGCGGCCACGAGCCGCTCCAGCGTCCGGAGCGAGCCCTCCCAGTCGTTCCGCGGGACGTGCGGGTAGATCGTCTCGGTCGCGACGACCTTGCCGGTGGTGTCGACCACGGCCACCTTCACGCCGGTGCGGAGCCCCGGGTCGAGGCCCAGCGTGGGCCGGGCGCCCGCGGGCGCGGCGAGCAGGATGTCGCGCATGTTCTGCGCGAACACGTCGATGGCCTCGGCCTCCGCGCGCTTGCGCAGCTCCTCGACCAGGTTGAGCTCGACGTGGAAGCCGATCCGCCAGCGGCCGGCCTGCCGAGCCGTCTCCACCAGCCAGGCGTCGCCGGGCCGGCCCTTGTCCGCGATGCCGAAGCGGGCGGCCACCATCCGCTCCGCCGGCCGCACCGGGGACGGATCGTCGGCGTCCACCGCCAGCTCCAGCCGCAGCACGCCCTCGTTGCGCCCCCGCAGGAACGCCAGCGCGCGGTGGCTCGGCACCTTCGCGACCGGCTCGTCCCAGGCGAACCAGTCGCGGAAGCGGGCGCCTTCGGCCTCCTTGCCCTCCACGACCCGCACCCGGAGCACGCCCACCTGCCGCGCGTGGTCGCGGATCTGCCCGACCAGCTCGGCGTCCTCGGCCATGCGCTCCGTGAGGATGTCGCGCGCGCCGGCCAGCGCGTCGGCCACGCTCGCGACCTCCTTCGACGGGTCGACGTAGGCGGCCGCGACCTCTTCCGGCACCTGCGACGGGTCCGCGAGCAGCGCCTCCGCGAGCGGGCCGAGGCCCTTCTCGCGCGCGATCTCCCCGCGGCTCCGGTACTTGGGCCGATACGGGAGGTAGAGGTCCTCGAGCCGCTCGCGGGTGTCCGCGGCGAGGAGGTCCGCTTCGAGCTCGGGGGTGAGCGCGCCCTGGTCGCGCACGCTCTTCAGGATGGCCTCGCGCCGGCTCTCGAGCTCGCGGAGCTCGGAGAGGAGCGACTCGAGCGCGCGGAGCTGCACGTCGTCGAGCCCGCCCGTGACCTCCTTGCGGTACCGGGCGACGAAGGGGACGGTGGCGCCGCCGTCGAGGAGGCCGATCGCGGCCTCGACCTGGGTGGGCTGGGCGCCGATCGACGCGGCGATCCGCGTCGGGATGGTGGTGCTGGACATGGGACCGGGGGGGAGGCGGGACCCCGTGGCGGGGCGGAGGGGCCGCGGGGAGCGGCCGGGGGGGCGCATGAGGTAGCGTTCGGCCGCCCCTGGGGCAAGCGATCGCCGCCTCGCGCACCTCGACGCGCTCCTCGCGCCCGCGGCTGGCCCCGCTACGCCGGCTCGGGCACCTTCGTCGTCGCCACGACCTCCGACGGCTCCTCCGTCGGCTCCGACACCTCGCGCACCACGTTCACGTCGCCGAGCGCGCGCACGATGTCCCCCATCGAGACCATGCCGCAGCACTTCCCCTGGTCGTCGACCACGGCGATGCGCCGGATCTTCTTCTCGCCCATGAGGTCCTGCGCCTCCTTCACGTCGGCGTCGGCGGACACGCAGACGCACGGCGTCGTCATGCAGTCCTTCACGTCGCAGTCGAGCGGGTTGCGCCCCTGCGCCACGAGCCGGCACACGATGTCGCGGTCGGTGACCGCGCCGATGGGCGTGTCGTCGTCGTCCGAGCGCACCACCGGGATGCACCCGCAGTGGAAGTCGACCATCATCCGGGCGACTTCCTGGACGCTCGTGTCGGGTGTACAGGTCGCCGGGTCGGGCGTCATGATGTCGCGGATCCGTGCCACGTGTCCTCCAAGGCTTCCCCTTGGAGGTGGCTCCCGCGCGACCGACCGACACCGCGCGGCGCGTCTCGCTTCGTCAGGGCAGCAGCGTCGTCGTGTCGAGCACGTTCCCGGCGAGGTCGTAGGCCGTGAGCGTGAGCGTGCCGTTCTCGATGCGGCCGATGACGTAGTGCTGCGTCTCGTAGAAGACGGCGGTGTAGAACCGCTCCTGGTTGTTGTCGTAGAGCGGCGCCCCGCCCCCCGCCGTCACCACGTAGGTGATCCCGTCGGGCTGCGGCACCTCGACCCCGCCCGCGAGCGGCAGGCTGCGCTCGTAGTTGTGGTTGTGCCCCGCGAAGTCGGCCTGCACGCCGCCGGCTTCCAGGACCGGGACGAAGTAGGTCTGCACGTTCGCGTCCTCGCCGTGCGACCCGACGCCCGAGTAGGCGGGCTTGTGGTGGAAGCTCATCTTCCACGAGCGGGGCGACGCCGCGAGGTCCTCCGCGAGCCAGGCCGCCTGCGTGGCCCAGTCCGAGAAGCTCCCGGGCGTGTCGTTCAGCGCCACGAAGTGGGCGTCGCCGTAGTCGAAGGAGTACCACTCCTCGTTGCCCGGCGCGGCCACCAGCGCGAAGTGCGCCTGGGCGAGGCCCTCGTGGTTGCCGTGCGACATGATCGTCGGCACGGACTCCACGTACCCGACCCCGGCGTCGTACCAGTCGTCCCACTGGTCGACCGTCGAGCCGGTCACCACCGCGTCCCCGGTGAACAGCCGGAACTCGACCCCGTGGGTCTTCATGGCCGCCAGGATCTGCGACCACACCGTCGTGCCGCCGCGCGTGTCCCCCGCGACGCCGAACACGATCGGCTCCTGGCTCCCGGGCGGCGGCGCCGTGGTGAACGTGTACACCTCCGACCAGCCGTTGGCCCCGCCCACGCGGTAGTGCCAGGTCGTGCCCGGCGGGAGGCCGCAGATGCGCGCCTCGTGCACGCGCCCATCCTCCGTGTCGGTCGAGAGCAGGAAGCTCGCGCCGTCGATGGTCGTCCCGAGCGTGTCGTCCGGGCCGATCTGCACCTGGGTGGCGTAGGTCTCGGCGTCCGTGCGCCAGATCATCGCGGCGGAGGTCGAGGGATCCCCCGTCCAGCCGAGGTGCACGTGGTAGGGCGCGGGCGCGGCGCCGTAGAGCTCGGCGTGCGCGTCGGCGAGGACCGGCTCCTCGACCGACCAGCCCGTCTGCGCGACGTTGATGGGCTCGCCGCAGCTGACGGGCGCCACGGCCTCGAGCGGCCGGCCCTCGGCGCGCGCGTAGGCGGCGTGGGTCTCGACGGGGGCGCGGAGCGCGGACGGATCGCCCGTCTCGCCGGGCGGCGCCAGGGAGCAGGCCAGGAGCAGGAGCGCGAGCAACACCTCGGAGTCTACCGTGTGACGGCCCCGTGTGTCGCCCGTTTCGACGCGGTGTCGCGGCCGCACGACGAGCGGCCGCCGTGTTCGCACGCGGCCCCGCTGCCGATGCGCGCCTGCCCGTCTCGCGCGCCCGATCGGCTCCCGCGCGCCTCGCGGAGCGGTCCGCGAGCGCCGCGCCGTTAGACTGCGCCCGGATGTCCATCGGGCGCACCTCGCTCCTGCTCGCCCCCCTCGCGATCGGCGCGCGCGCGGTCGCGTTCTTCGTGCCCGTGGTCATCGCGGCCTGGTACGGCGTGCAGCCCGCCACGGACGCCTTCTACTGGGCGCTCTCCGTCCCCACCTTCCTGCTCATCCTCGGCAGCACCACGATGGGCACCGTGATCGTGCCGGTCCTGGCGCGCCTCCGCGTCACCGCCCCGGCGCGCGTCTCGGGCTTCGTCGGCTCGAGCGCCACCCTCGCCGGGCTCCTCGCGACCACCCTCGGCGTCGCGGTCGCCCTCTCCGCGCCCACCATCCTCCCGCTCGTCACCCACTTCGACGCCGAGACGCGCGGGCTCACCGTCGTCTTCGCCTGGGCGCTCGTCCCCTTCCTCGCGGCCGTCGCGGTGGCGGCCGTGCTCAAGGCGGCCTGCGAGGTGCACGGCCGCTTCTCGGGCCCCGCCGCCGCCCCCGTCGTGCGCGCGGTCGTCACGCTGCTGACGGTGTGGGCGCTGAAGCCCTTCGGCCCCCTCGCGCTCCCCGCGGGCGTGCTCGCCGGGAACATCGCCGAGGTCACGCTCCTCGCGACCGTCCTCACCCTCGAAGGCGTGCGCCTCCGCCCGTCGCTCTCCGTCCCGGCCGAGCTCGGCGACGCCGCGCGCGCCTTCGGCCCCGTGCTCGGCGGCGAGACGATGGTGGCGCTGAACCTCATCACCGACAAGCTCTTCGCGGGCACGGGCCCCGAGGGCAGCGTCAGCCTGCTCGAGTACGCCGACCGCGCGCGGATGATCCCGCAGACGCTGCTGGAGTCCACGCTGCTCGTCGTCGCCTTCAACGCCTGGGCCGCCGCGCGCGCCCGTGGTGAGGACGAGGGCCGCCACCGCGCGGTCGCGACGGCGCTCTGGTGGGTCGCGCTCCTCGCCCCCCCGGTCCTCGCGGGCATGGGCATCGGCCGCGTGGCGCTCGTCCGGCTCCTCTACGGCGGCTTCTCCGACGAGCACGTCACCGTCACGGCCGCCACGCTCGGCGGGTACCTGCCCGGCGTGTTCCTCTCGCTGCTCGGCGCGCTGATCATGAAGGCCCACATCGTCGAGGGGCGCTACTCGCTCGTGCTCAAGCTCGGGCTGCTCTCCTTCGGGCTCAACGGCGTGCTCGACGCCGCGTTCATGCCGACGTGGGGGCTCGTCGGGCTCGCCGCCGCCACGAGCATCACCACCGCCGTCGTCACGAGCATCTCGTTCGCGTGGCTGTTCCCCTCGTTGCGGGGCGCCTTCCCGGCCCGACACGGCTGGTTCGCCGTGGGCCTCGCCGGCCTGAGCGCGCTCCTCGCCGCGGGCACCGTCGCCGCCGACTTCGCCCCCGCCAACGTCTCCGACCTCGCGCTCTGGGCCGCGAGCGTCCCCTGCTTCGCGCTCCTCGTGGCAGGCGCCCGTCGCGCGCGGAGCGGCCCGTGATCGTCGCGCTCCTCGCCGTCCTCCTGCTGGCGTTCCCCTACATCGACCTCGCCGTCGATCTCGACCTCGCCGGTCGCCACCTCGACACGCCCGTGGCCGACCTCGCGGGAGCCGCGCTCCTCTGCGTGGCGATGGGCCGGCTTCTTCTTGGGGCGGGGGGGCGGGCCCCCCCGCAACGCCCCCCCGGCGTGACGATGGAGCCCGCGCCGCCTGTCGCACCCCGCATGGCGCGCCTCCTCGCCACCCTCCACCCCCCCGGCCTCGCCGGCTACGCGCTGCTCGTCGCCGCCGGCCTCGTCGGGCTCGCGCTCGTCCCGGATCGCGGCGCCTCGGCGTGGTTCCTCTTGCGGAAGCCCGTCTTCTTCTACGTCGCCTACGGGGTGGCGCTCTCCTGGGTCGTCGGCACCGCCGTGTCGACCGGCACCGTCCGCACGCTGCTCCGCGCCACCGTGCTCGTGACCGCCACCGTGTCCCTCGCGAGCTCGGTCGGCCGCATCGCCGCAGGGAACACGCTCTGGTTCGCCGCCATCGAGGGGCTCACCAACAACCACAAGACGCTCGCCGTGGCGCTCGCGCCCCTCGTACCGCTCCTGCTGGCCATGCGGCGCTCGCGCCTCGACCTCGGGATCGTCGCGTTCGCGCTCCTGGCGGTGGCGCTCTCGCTCTCGCGCACCGCCTGGATCGCGTCCGCCGCCGGGCTCGCGTTCCTGGTGGCCTGGCGCGGGCGGCTCCTGGCCGCGCGCCGGGGCTTCGTGGTCGGCGTCGTGGCGGTCGGGCTCTCCGTGGCCGTGTACGGCCCGATCGTCACGCGCTCGCACGCGCAGATGGACGCGGCGCGCTCGCGTCACTCCCTCGACAAGCGCTCGCTGGAGATGGTCGCCGCGTACCCGGTGCTCGGCATGGGGGGCGGCGCGGGGGTCCGCTACGAGATGCAGACCTTCCCGCACTACCGGGTGAACGGCGTGGACGCGCACGGGGTCGTGCAGAAGGTCGCCAGCGAGTACGGGCTCCTGGGCCTCGCCGGGTGCGCCGCGTTCGTGGGGTCCATGGCGCTCCGCCTCCGCCGCCGCGCGCCCGTCGCCGCGCGCCTCCCCGACGGGCTCGCCCCGGCCGGCCTCGCGCTCGGGCTATGGGCCGCGTTCGTGGCGCTCCACGTGAACCTGCTCTTCTCCACCGAGACCTTCTCGCAGACGCACTGGATCCCGCTCGGGCTCGTGTGGGGCCTGGCGCGGCGGAGGGACCCGTGAAGATCCTCCTCTGCAACTCCTTCCTGCACCCGCGCGGCGGCGACACCACCTGCCTGTTCACGCAGTGGCGCGGGCTCGAGCGGCGCGGCCACACCGTCGTCCCCTTCGCGATGCGCCACCCGGCGAACCAGCCGTCGCCCTGGGAGGTCCGCTTCCCGCCGCAGCTCGACGTGCACGGCGCCACCGGCGTCGGGCGCCTCGCGGCCGTCGCGATGTCGATCCACTCGATCGGGGCGGCGCGCGCGCTGCGTGGGCTCGTGCGGGACCACCGCCCCGACGTCGCGCACCTCCACCACGTGCACCGGCACCTCACGCCGTCGATCCTCGGGCCGCTGCGCGACGCGGGCGTGCCCGTCGTCTGGACCCTCCACGACTACGAGCTCGTGTGCCCCAACGGGCAGCTCTTCACCCAGGGCGCGCCGTGCCGGCGCTGCGAGGGACACCACTACGAGAACGCGGTGCGCTACCGCTGCAAGCGCGGCGACGTCGCGCAGTCCGCGGCGGTGGCGCTCGAGAAGTGGGTCCACGCGCGGCAGGGTGTGTGGTCGCGCGCCGACCGCTTCCTCTGCCCCTCCGCGTTCCTCGCGCGCACGCTCGTCGAGATGGGCGTGGACGCCGACCGCGTCGTCCACCTGCCCAACCCCGTCGAGCCGACGCCCCCGGGCGGCCCCGTCGGCGACCACTGGCTCTACGCCGGCCGCCTCTCCCCCGAGAAGGGCGTGGGCGTGCTCCTCGCGGCCGCGCGGCTCCTCCCCGGCCGCCGCCTGCACGTCTACGGCGACGGCCCCGAGCGCGCACGGCTGGAGCGCGACGCCCCGCCGAACGTGACGTTCCACGGCGCCGTCCCCGCGGCCCGGCTCGCGGTCGCGCTGCGGGCGGCGGGGGTGGTCGCCGTGCCGTCGCTCTGGCCGGAGAACCTCCCCTACGCCGTGCTGGAGGGGCAGCTCGCGGGACGCGCGGTGGTCGCCAGCGACGTGGGGGGCATCCCCGAGCAGATCACGGAGGGCGTCGACGGCGTCCTGCTGCCCCCGGACGATCCCGCCGCGCTCGCCGCCGCCGTGGCGGAGCTCCTCGCGGACCCCGACCGCGCCGCCGCGCTCGGCGCCGCCGGCCGGGCGCGCGTGCTCCGGGCCGGATCGGTGGACCTCCACCTGGACCACCTGGAGGCGATCTACCGGGCCCTCGGCGCGGGCTGACCCGGCGCGCCGGTGCCGAGCGGGTGGCCTCCGCTACGCGCGCGGGCGCCCGTAACGATCCGATACACGGATCCCCGTAGGACACGGGTATGCTCGCGTCGGTCCCGGAGTCGGCCCCCCCCATGCGCGCGCTCTTCTACGTCCCTCCGCCGGACTTCAATCGGCGGAAGAGCCCGATCGACCGCGTGTACGGCTGCAACTTCGGCTACGACTACAAGCCGCCCGTGCACCTGCTCCAGGTGGCGACGGCGATGCGGGAGTGGGCCGGCTGGGACGTCCGCTTCCTCGACTGCCCGGCCGAGGGCATGGACGCGAAGGCGTTCACCGCCTTCGCCGACGCCGAGCGCTTCGACGTGGCCTGCGCGTGGTCGGTGTACCTCTCCGCCGAGGAGGACATCGAGGCCATGCGGATCCTCCGCATGCGCAACCCCGGCATGCGCGCGGTGTACATGGGCACCGCGTCCACGTGGAAGCCGGAGGAGTTCCTCCACGACGAGGACTGCTACTGCCTCCTCGGCGAGCCGGAGCACACGCTCTACGAGCTCCACCAGGCCTGGCAGGCGGGCCGCCGCGTCGACACGATCGACGGCCTCGCCTGGAAGCAGGGCGGAGAGATTCGCCGCAACCCCTTCCGCAAGCTCCTCGACGTGAGCTCGCTCCCGATGCCGGACCGCCGGCTCCTGCTCGGGACCTACCGGGCCAACCGCCTCGACGTGCACCCGATCACCACGATGGTGGTGAGCCGCGGCTGCGGCTTCCGCTGCACGTTCTGCACGCCGAACGCCATCGACCAGGCCATCGAGCTCGAGTTCAAGCGGCTCCAGCCCGAGTGGTACGTGGACCGCCCGCCGCTCCGCAAGCGCACGGTCGACCAGATCGTGGCCGAGTTCGAGGACATCGCGGCCCTCGGCTACAAGGGTGTCGAGGTCGCGGACAACATCTTCACCTGGGGCAAGGCGCGCACCCGCGAGATCTGCGAGCGCATCGAGCACCTCGGCCTCCACTGGATCTGCCTCGCCCGCGCGAACATGCTCCACGACCCCGAGACCATCCGCGCCATGGCCCGAGCCGGCTGCAAGATGGTCTACATGGGCTCCGAGAGCTTCGACGACGGGCTGCTCGAGGACATGGTCAAGGAGATCAAGGTCAAGGACATCGAGAAGGCCGTGCGGGTGTGCCGCGAGAACGGCGTCGAGCCCGAGGTGAGCGTGCTCATGGGCGCCTCGCCGAACGAGACGTGGAAGACGCTCTGGTGGTCCTGGAAGGCCTCGCGCCGCCTCGGCACGCGCTTCGTCCACTTCTCCGTCGCGCTGCCCGCGCCGTCGACCGAGCTCTACGACATCGCCCGCAAGGAGGGCTGGTTCGTCGAGGGGGACTTCAAGCCCGTCGACAACGTGCGCGAGGTGATCGTCAACCTCCCGCACCTCTCGGCGCGCGAGCTGCGGCTCGCGCTGAAGCTCGCCTACGCGGGGCAGTACCTCTCCCCACGCGGGCTCTGGGAGCAGGTGCGGAACGTCGGCTCCGTCACCGACCTGCGCCACAAGGCGAAGAGCGCCGGGAAGTTGTTCTCGTTCCTCGCGGAGAGGGATCCCAGCCCGGGCCTCGCCGTCCCCCCCGGCCGGGTGACACCACCGAGCGCTTGAAACGGCGGGGTCCCGGGTCTATGCTGCACCCCTCATGCGGCGCCTCCCCCTCCTCTCCCTGCTCGCCGGCTGCACCTTCGGGCTCGACCTCCTCGAAGGAGACGACGGGCCGCGCGGCGGGGGTGGCGACACCTCGACCGACGGGGACGCCGACACGGACGCCGACACCGACGCGGACAGCGACGCCGACACGGACGCCGACACGGACGCCGACACCGACGCGGACACCGACAGCGACGTCGACCTGATCCGCGTCTCCGAGATCTCGCCCAGCTACGGCACGACGGCGGGCGGCACACAGGTCGTGATCTCCGGCGGCCCCTTCGACAACAGCGCGTCGGTCCGCTTCGGCACCGCCGTGGCCACGCGCGTGTCGGTCACCTCCGACGAGATCGTCGTCGAGTCGCCGCGCGTCTCCGCCGAGGGCCAGGTGGACGTGCAGGTGGAGACCACGAGCGGCACGGGCACGCTCACCTCGGGCTTCACCTACTACGAGGACGGCACCGGCAAGGTCGGCATCATCGGCTCCATGGACTGGTTCAACACCGTCGGGAGCTACTGGGCGGGCAGCCCGACGGACTACGGCACCGCCTACTTCTTCCTCGCGCCGCCCACCGAGGTCGAGTACTGGGAGCTCTACGCGCCGACGCTCGACTCCTGCCGGTCCGAGTACAGCTACACCGGGCTCTCCTACTACGATCCGGGCCTCTCCAGCGCGTCGCTGAGCATCCCCACGGGCGGCACGCTCACCTTCCCGTGGGTCAGCGCGCAGCAGGCGTTCTACCTCGACGATGTCTCCGCAGCGGAGTTCGTGCAGAACGGCAGCTACGATCTGCAGGCGATGCAGCCCGACGGCTTCCCGGAGTTCGAGGTCGCGGACGTGCTCTCGCTCCCCGCCTCGTTCAGCGTGAACACGCCGAACATCGGCGGCTCCTCGGTGCCCAGCGTCGTGCGGTCGAGCTTCAACCTCACGTGGACGGGCTCCGGCGGCGACGCGATCGTCGTGTACCTGGGCATGCGCAACTCGGCCAACACCAGCCCCTGGGACGAGACGGTCACGTGCGCGGTCCGTGACGACGGCTCCTTCACCGTCCCATCGAGCACCTGGACCAGCTGGACCTCCGGCCGCTACGTCGACATCGTGGTGGGCCGCGCGGTGATGCCGTCGGGCACCATCCCCTTCAACAACGCGAGCAGCGCCTTCGCCGGCGTCTACTGGTTGTGGGGCCTCGGCCGGATGCAGTGACGGCGTGACGGACCGCGTGGACGTGCTGGGGGTCGGCATCGACCCCGTGGATCGCGCCGGGCTCCTCGACGCGGTGGGCGCGCTCGTCCGCCGTGGGCGCGCCACCGTGGCCTACGCGAACGTGCACGTCCTCGACGTGGCGCACGGGGACACCGCGCTCCGGGACTTCCTCGCCGCCGCGGACCTCGTCTACTGCGACGGCGGCGGCGTCGTGCTGGGAGCGCGCATCCTCGGCGGGGAGCTGCCCGAGCGGATGACCGGCGCCGACTGGATCTGGGACCTCGCGGCGCGGGCCGAGCGGGAGGGGTGGCGGATCTTCTGGATGGGCGGCGAGCCGGGCGTGGCGGCCGCCGCGGCCGAGAAGCTGAAGGAGCGGCACCCGGCGCTCGTGGTCGCGACCGAGCACGGCTTCGTCCGCGACGAGGCCGCCGTGGTCGCGACGATGAACCGCTTCCGTCCGGACATCGTCCTCGTCGGCATGGGCACGCCCGTCCAGGAGCGGTGGGTCGCTCGCAACCGCGCGGCCCTCGACGCGCCCGTGGTGTGGGTGACCGGCGCGACCGCCGACTTCGTCAGCGGCAAGGTGTCCCGCGGTCCGAAGTGGCTCCACGACCGCCAGGAGTGGCTCGCGCGGCTCTTCGTCGATCCCCGGCGCCTCTGGCGGCGCTACCTCCTCGGGAACACGCGCTTCCTCGCGCGGGTCATGGCGGCCCGGGTAGCCGCGGGGCCGTCCGGGACGCGCTCAGCGCGGTGAGCGCGGCGTCTCGGGGCCGGCTGGTGACACAAGGCGGCTTCTCCACAGGTCCCGCCGCGCCTATCGCTCCTCGACATGCGAGGTGCCGACATGAGGCGAGAAAACTGGCGACGTAGCCTGGGGATCATCGCGACGGGAAGCTTCGTGGCAGGCTGCCTGTCCTACGCTGTCGCGCCGGCGGCGTTGGCCGACAACCGCTTCCTCGCGACGAGCGTGTTCGAGGTGCCCCTCGACGGCTTCCAGCAGACGGACGAGGGGGACCGCAACGGCGGCGGCGTGGTCACCCTCTGGTTCGACGAGTACAACGAGCGGGTCTGCTACGAGGTGGAGGTCTGGGGCATCGCGGCGCCCACCTCCGCGCACATCCACGTGGCGCCGATCGGCCGCGACGGGCCCGTGTCCGTGCCGATCGTGACCCCGCGCGACGGGTACAGCTACGGCTGCAGCTACGTCTCCGCGGCGCAGATCCGCGACATCCAGCGGTACCCCTTCTACTACTACGTGAACGTCCACAACGAGGCCTACCCGGACGGGGCCATCCGCGGGCAGCTCTACTGGAACGACTGGTACTCCTACGACCGCCCGTACGACCGGGACGACTTCTACTACTTCTTCGACGACAACTACTACGTCTACCGCTACGACTTCGACCGGGACGACTACTTCTACTACGACGACGGGGACGTCTACTACGTCCGCGTCCGCGACTACGACCGGTACGAGTACGACTACGTCTACTACGACATCGAGCGGAACTACTACTACTACGACGAAGACGACGACCACCACGACCACGACTACGACAACGACCGGTGGAAGGACGACCACGACTGGGACCACGATCGTCGGCGGGAGCGCGACAAGGACTGGGACCGCGTCCGCGACGACTGGGATCGTGACCACGACGGGGACGACGACTGGGACTGGGAGGATCACGACGACGACGACGATCGTGACCGGGACTGGGAGGACCGCGACCGGGACCGCGATGACGACGACCGGGACCGTGATCGGGACGAGGATCGCGACCGCGATGACGACGACCGTGACTGGGACGAGGACGGGCGCGACGGGGACGGGCGGGACGGCGACCGTGACGACGAGGACGGCCGCGACGACGAGGGCCCCGGGGACGAGGGGCCCGGCGATGAAGGGCCCGGGGACGAGGGACCGGGCGATGAAGGGCCCGGGGATGAGGGGCCCGGGGACGAAGGGCCGGGCGATGAAGGGCCCGGGGATGAAGGCCCCGGGGATGAAGGGCCCGGGGACGAAGGGCCGGGCGATGAAGGGCCCGGGGATGAAGGCCCCGGGGATGAAGGGCCCGGGGACGAAGGGCCGGGCGATGAAGGGCCCGGGGATGAAGGCCCCGGGG
>CAYWGD010000175.1:0-4489 GCA_964457335.1 uncultured Enterobacteriaceae bacterium
CGGCCTCCGCCGCCGGGGGCGTCGCTCCGGCCTCCGCCGGCGGCGCTCCGGCCTCCGCCGCCCCCACCGGCGGCGCTCCGGCCTCCGGCGCCGGCGGCGGAGGGAAACGCTGAAAGTCGCGCGGAGCCAGCCCCGCTTCAGCCCCGCCGGGCCAGTAGCTGCACGACCGCGGCCGGCCCGGTGTGGTAGCGGCCCTCCCGCACCTCCCGGTCCGCGGCGGCGAGGTGCAGGATCTCCAGGTCCGTGAAGTCGGCCGCGAGCTGCTCGGCGCTGTAGAGCATCGCGAGGTCGCGCGGCCCGCCCGTCCCGTGGGCGAGCTGCTCGGGCCGGTAGGCCTCGAGGACCAGCACGCCGCCGGGCCGGAGCCAGCGGGCCACGGCCCCGTGCACGCGGGTGCGCACCGGCGGGGGGAGGTGCCCGAAGATCGACACGATGCCCGCCCAGTGGGCGTCGGGGCCCTCCCACGTGGCGAGGTCGGCGACGACGGTCTCGATCGCGACGCCGCGGGAGGCCGCGAGCTCGCGCGCGCGGGCGAGGCCGACGGGCGAGGCGTCCACCGCCGTGACCGCGCGGCCCAACGTCGCGAGCCACACCGCGTTGCGGCCCTGGCCCTCGGCGAGGCACAGGACCGGCCCCGGCGGGAGCCGCGCCGCCACCTCGCGGAGCCAGTCGTTCGGCTGGTCCCCGTAGGCCAGCTCCGGCTCGGCGAACCGTTCGTCCCAGAAGCTCATCGGCCCTCCTTCGGGTCTACTCGGCGGGCGCGCTCGCCGCGGCGGCGCCCGCGGTGCCCTCCGCGTCGGCCACCGCCTCCGCCTTCTCGAGCAGCGGCAGCACCTGGTCACGCGCCGCGAAGAAGGCGTCCCGCTCGGCGTCGGGGAGGCTCCCGGTCATGGGGAGATCGACCGTCATCGGGTTCTTGTACTGCCCGTTCACGAAGAACTGGTAGTGCAGGTGCGGGCCGGTCGACATGCCGGTGGACCCCACCTTCCCGATGATGTCGCCCTGCTTCACCTTCTGGCCGCGCTTCACCAGGATCGAGGAGAGGTGCGAGTAGCTCGTGGCGTACGGGCCCTCGTGGTCGAGCTCCACGTAGTTGCCGTGGCCGCCGTGGCGGCCCGCGGTCTTGACCACGGCGTCCGCCACCGCGCGCACGGGCGTGCCGGTCGGCGCGCCGAAGTCCACGCCGAGGTGCGGGCGGCGCGTCTTGAGCACGGGGTGGAAGCGCTGGAGGTTGAAGCTCGACGTCACGCGCGAGAACGCGAGCGGCGAGCGGAGGAAGGGGCGGCGCCGCCCGGTGCCGTCGGGGGCGAACCAGCCGACGGAGCCGTCCTTCATCACGAACCGGATCGCGGTCAGGGCCTTCTTGCCGTTCTGGAGCGTGGCCGCGCGGATCGCGCCGAAGCGCGTGTTCCCCGCGTCGTCGGTGAGCGTCTCGCCGACGGCGCGGATTGTGGCGCCCTTCACGAGCTCGGTGTTGAAGTCGATGTCGTACTCGAAGATCTTCGCGAGCTCCATGATCTGCGGCGGGCGCAGGCCCGCGTCGCTCGCGGCCTCCCAGAGGCTCGAATTCACCGTGAGCGTCCGGACGCCGGACTCCACGGTGAAGGGGATCGGGCGCTTGCTCGTGACGTAGCGGTCGCCCTCCCAGGTGATCTCCACGATCTCGGGGTCGTCGCGGTCGAGCCGGAGGCGCCAGGGGCGCGTGTCCCCGCCGCGGTAGTCGAGGTGGATGCGATCGCCGATGGAGAGGCGGTTCAGCGACGAGCCCGCCGCCGCCAGGAGCTCCTCGGAGGGCGCGCCCATCGCGCGGAGGACCGAGCCCGCGGTGTCGCCCTCGCTGATCGTGTGCGTCTCCGTGTGGTAGCGCGGCGTGGGCGGCGCGGGCGCGACGGCGACCGCGGCCTCGGGCTGCGGCAGCCGCTCGCCGGCGGGCAGCGCGGCCAGGGCCGCCCCGGCGAGGCCGAGGACGAGCACGGTCACGGCGGCGCGCGCGATCTTCACATCAGACCTCGGATGAGCAGGAGGGCGCCGATGCCGACGAGGAGCAGGACCCCGATGCCGCCCCCGAGGAGCAACCCCTGGAGCAGGAGCATGTTCCCGGAGGTGCCCTTGGGCTTGCCGGCCGGCCGGCGGGCGCCCGGGGCGCCGGAGGACGCGCGATTGCCGGCCTTCGGGTCCGTGGCCGGGCGGCTCGGGGCCTTCACGGCCGCGTCGGAGCGGGCCTTCGCGCCGTCGGACCGGGCCGCGCCGACGGGTGCGCCCACGCCGGCCTCGGAGCGGGCGCGCCCGCCGGAGGTCGACGGGCCCGGCTCCAGCAGGAAGGGGGCGTGCGGGGCCTTGTGCCGGGTGGCCTCGGACGGGTCCTGGCGCGCCGCGGGCTCGGACGGCGCCGGGTTCGGGGGAGGGGCGGCCGGGCGGGCCTCCTCGGGGCGCGGCCCCACCCGGCTGTTCTCGCCGGGCAGGCCCTCCGCGTCCCCGATGGGGATGGTCTTCCCGAGCAGGCCGACCTCGTCACGCGCCGCCGCGCGCTCCTTCGCCACGACCTGCGGCACGGCCTCGCCTGCCCAGGTCCGCAGCCCGGTGCCGCGGAGCATGTCGGTCGCGGCCATGAACGCGCGCTCGACGGCCGCGCCGTCCGGTCGGGTGCGGGCGTCCCAGGCCAGCATCTGCCGGAGCACCGGGACCAGCTCGGCGTGTGTGCCCGCGATGACCTCGAGCCGCTCCTCGACGCGCGCCTGGTGCAGGTCCTGGCGCAGCTTCGGCTGCCCGAACACGTCCCCGCAGGCGGCCTCCCAGAGCGTGAGCGCGAGGCCGTAGATGTCGGCCGCGGGGCTCACCTCGCCGGTGACGATGTACTCGGGTGCCATGTAGTTGAGCGTGCCGAGCACGAACTGGCCCGTGTAGCTCTCGCGCGCCTCGAAGCGCGCGCGCGCCACGCCGAAGTCCAGCAGCTTCACGCCGCCGCGCGACGTGAGCATCACGTTCGCCGGCTTCACGTCGCGGTGGATGACGTTGAGCGGCTCCCGGGTGCTCGGGTGCACCGCGCGGTGCGCGCGGTGGAGCGCGCCGGCGACGGCGGCGCCGAGCTCCGCGAGCGCGCGCGGGGGCGGGCGGAAGCCGGCCTCCACGATCGCGTTGAGGTCGACCCCCTCGACGTACTCCATCACGACGGCGTCGCGCTCTTCGACCTTGGCGAGCTCGAGCACCTTGAGGATGTGGTCGTCGGCCAAGAGCCCGAGGAGGCGCGCCTCGTCCCGCACGCGGGCCATGAACATGTCGCCGTGCGCCTGGTCCTTCAGCAGCACCTTCACGGCCACCTGCTTGCGGAAGCCGCGGTCGCCCACGAGCTCGGCGAGGTACACCGAGCCGAAGGCCCCGGACCCGAGCAGGCGCTGGAAGTTCAGGAAGCGCATGGCCGGGGGACCCTACCGCGTCCGGAGCGGGAGGGCCAAGGTCGGGGGCGAGGGATCCGGCGGATTGGGGGTCGCGGGGCCCCGTTCCCGGATGCCCCGCTGTCCGCCGAGCGCGCGGGTGATAGCTCGGCTGCCCGTCTCGGTGATCCCATGCGCCTTCTCCTCCTCCTCGCGCTCCTCCCGGCCTGTGTCGGTCCTTCCGGCGACGCCAAGGAGACCGGCGAAGCCGACGCGGACACCGACGCGGACACCGACACGGACACGGACACGGACACGGACGGATGCCCGCTCGCCGTCGTGACGCCCGACAGCTTGGAGTGGACCGACCTCCAGCTCGGCTTCTCGGCGGCCGGCACGGTGTCGGTCGTCAACAACTGCGCGGGCGCCACGGCGCTCTCGGTGATCCCGAGCGTGACGGGAGACGGCGCCTTCTGGATCGACGACACCCCGCTGTCGATGGCCCCCGGCGAGGTCGGGACGATCGAGGTGGCCGTGACGCCCTACGACTACGCCGGCGAGACGGCCACGCTCGTACTCACCACGAACGACCCCGACGCGCCCACCGTCGAGGTGCCGCTCACCGCAACGGTCGACGCGGACCTCGACGACGACGGCTTCGACACCGTCGACGCGGGCGGGACCGACTGCGACGACGCCGACGCCGCGATCCACCCCGATTCCGCCGAGGTCTTCTACGACGGCGTCGACCAGAACTGCGACGGCGCCTCCGACTACGACGCCGACGCCGACGGGCACGACGCGCTCGAACACGGCGGCGCGGACTGCGACGACGCGGACGCGACCGTGAACCCCGGCGCCACCGAGAGCTGGTACGACGGCCTCGACCAGGACTGCGACGGCGCGGACGACTACGACGCCGACGCCGACGGTTCTCGGGCGCCCGAGGGCGGCGGCGAGGACTGCGACGACGCCGACGCGCTCGTGTTCCCCGGCGCGGAGGACGCCTGGTACGACGGCGTCGACGCCGACTGCGACGGAGGGTCCGACTTCGACCAGGACGCCGACGGCTTCGACGCGACCGACCACGGCGGCGCCGACTGCGACGACCTCGTCGC
>CAYWGD010000175.1:4589-11182 GCA_964457335.1 uncultured Enterobacteriaceae bacterium
CCGACGGCTTCGACGCGACCGACCACGGCGGCGCCGACTGCGACGACCTCGTCGCGAGCACGAACCCCGACGCGGCGGAGACCTGGTACGACGGGGTGGACGCCGACTGCGACGGCGGGTCC
Source organism: uncultured Enterobacteriaceae bacterium (assembly GCA_964457335.1). Taxonomy (GTDB): domain Bacteria; phylum Myxococcota_A; class UBA796; order UBA796; family SXON01; genus CAJBVW01. The sequence continues at coordinate 4,712 of CAYWGD010000175.1, forward strand.
GACTACGACCAGGACGCCGACGGCGCCGACGCTACGGCGTACGGCGGCGGCGACTGCGCCGACACGGACCCGATTATCGGGCCGGCCGCGGCCGAGGCCTGGTACGACGGCGTCGACCAGGACTGCGACGGCGCCTCCGACTACGACGCCGACGGCGACGGCTACGACGCCACCCCCTACGGCGGCGCCGACTGCGACGACCTCGTCGCCACGATCAGCCCCGCGGCGTCGGAGGCCTGGTACGACGGGCTCGACCAGGACTGCGACGGCGCCTCCGACTACGACCAGGACGGCGACGGGGTGGACAGCGACGCCTACGGCGGCGCCGACTGCGACGACCTGCTCTCCTCCGTGAGCCCCGCGGCCGCGGAGACCTGGTACGACGGCGTCGACCAGGACTGCGACGGCGCCTCCGACTACGATCGCGACGGGGACGGCCACGACAGCGACGCCTGGGGCGGCGCCGACTGCCTCGACACCAGCGCCGCGGTGAACCCGGACGCCGCGGAGACCTGGTACGACGGCATCGACGGGGACTGCGACGGAGGGTCCGACTACGACCAGGACGGCGACGGCATCGACCGCTTCCCCGAGGGCACGGACTGCGCCGACACGGACGCCGGCTCGACCGCCGGCACCACCGAGACCCTCAACGGCGTCGACGACGACTGCGACGGCCAGACCGACGAGGGCTTCGCGAGCCCCGGCGACGTCGTGATCACCGAGGTGATGCCGAACCCGGCGGCGGTGAGCGACACGGTGGGCGAGTGGTTCGAGGTCTACAACACGACGGCCTACGACGTCGACCTCGCGGGCTGGCTCGTGTACTCGGACGACGGCCAGTCGATGACCCTCGGCTCGGTGGTCGTGCCGGCGGGTGGCTACGCTGTGCTCGGCGTCGAGGACGACACCACCCGGAACGGCAGCGTCCCCGTCGACTACCAGTACAGCCGCGCGAGCTTCGCGCTGTCCGACGCGGGCGACAGCCTCTACCTCGCGACGGGGAGCGACACGATCGCGGAGGTGTCGTGGGGCGGGAGCTGGCCGTTCGCGTCAGGCTCCGCGATGCAGCTCGACCCGGACCACTTCGACTACGTCGACGGCTCGGACGAGGCGTACTGGTGCGCCGCCACGGACAGCTTCGGGAGCGGGGACCTCGGCACGCCCGGCGCCGAGAACGCGGACTGCTCGTCGCTCGACGACGACGGGGACGGCTACTCGACCACCGACTGCGACGACGACGACGCGGACTCCCACTGGGGGGCCGCCGAGTCGGCCGACGGGGTGGACGAGAACTGCAACCTCTGGGTGGACGACGAGCTGGCAACCTCGGCGACGGTCCCGTACGCCCGCGGCGCGTCCTCTTCCGACAACGTCACGTTCGGGGGGCTCGGCGACTTCGACGGGGACGGGACGCCGGAGCTCGTGATCGCCGACTCCTCCGCCTCCTCGGGCACCCACGGCATCTACCTCCTGGACGGCGGGAGCTTCACCGGCTGGGCGGGCTCCTACGCCGACTACGACGAGGCGAGCTTCAGCCCCTCCTCAGCGGGGGAGCGCTTCTCGAACGCCGCGTACGGGCCGCCCACCGACCTGACGGGGGACGGCGTCGACGACCTCGTCTACGCCAACAACCACGACTCGAACAACCCGGGCTTCGTGGTGTTCGCCGGCCCCATCACGGGGACCACGTCGGGCCTCGCCCCCGACCTCGTCTTCCGGAACACCGAGGGCTCCTCCAGCCTCGGCGAGACCGTCACGGTCGGGAGTGACCTCGACGGGGACGGGCTCTCCGAGGCGATCTTCGCCTACGCGGCCTCCTCGTACGGGGGCACGAGCCTCGCGGGCACGGTCTCGATCCTCACGCAGGCCGACCTCGCCGCCGGCACGGCCGACTACGGCGATGCGACGCTGAACCTCGTCGGCAGCAGCGACACCGGCTTCCTCGGCCTCTCCAGCGCCGTGGGCGACCTGGACGGCGACGGCTACGACGACCTCGTCGCGAGCGGCATGACCTCGGACCGCACCTACGTCTGGCTCTCCGACGGCCTGGCGACGACGGGCACGCAGGCCCTCTCGACCATCGCGCCCCTGAGCATCCGCGGGACGTACGGCGGCGGTCACTTCTACGGCTCGCTCCCGGACGTGAACGCCGACGGCCAGCTCGACCTCGCGCTCAGCGACAGCTACAACTACGTGTACCTGTACGAAGGCGTCGGCGGCCGCGCCGGAACCCTCACCGCCGCCGACGCGGACGCGACCTTCGACGCCTCGATCTCGTCGTCCAGCTCCTGGAACGACTACGCGGGCGTGCTCCACGCGGTCCCCGACACCGACGGGGACGGCTTCGGCGAGATGGGCGTGTGGTCCAACATCTACGACTACTCGGACACGACGCTCGGCTTCTTCGGGGCGGGCGCCGCGTCCGACGGCGCGCTCACCGAGTCCGACGCGGTGTTCGCGGCGAACATCGGGCGCAGCTTGTACTGGAGCTACACCCCGTCCGTGCGCGACGGCGACGTGGACGGGGACGGCACCGACGAGCTCGTGGTCTTCAGCCGCTACCTGACCCTCGGCACGTCCACGTACTACGAGGGCGGCGTCCTGGTGATCGAGCCCTGATCCACGAGGATCCGGGGGGCGTTGCGGGGGGCGGGAAGCCCCCCGCCCCAAGAGCTTGGAGCCCTATTCGTCGACCGGGTTCATCCAGAGGTGCTCGGCCGTGACGCCGAGCCGGGCGAGCGCGCGGTCGTAGCGCTCGGAGATCGGGCAGTCGAAGATGAGGTCGCTCGCGGCGTCGACGTGGATCCAGCTGCCCTCGCCGAACTCGCGCTCGAGCTGGCCGGCGCTCCAGCCCGCGTAGCCGAGGCAGAGGTGGAAGTCCGCGCCGCTCGCGACGAGGGCGGACAAGCGCTCCCGCGACGCGCTGACGCACAGATCCCCCCGGATCTGCCAGCCTTCCGGGGCCTTGCCCTTGAAGAGCACGAAGCCCGCGCCGCGCTCGACGGGGCCTCCCCACAACACGGGGCGGTTGGCGCGCAGCGGCGCCACCGACATCAGCCGATCCACCACGTCCCCGAGCCGCACCGGCGACTCGCGGTTGACCACCAGCCCGAGGGCGCCCTCCCGGTTGTGCTGCACGAGCAGCACGACGGTGCGCTGGAAGTTCGGGTCCTTCATCTGCGGCGAGGCGATGAGGAAGCCGGATTCCACTAGCCGGGTACTCCGTAGTCGCGGACGGGCTCGATGCGCGGAGCGGCCCGCTGGGTGATCACGTCCTCGGTCACGATGACCTCCTTGATGTTGTCCTGGGAGGGCAACTCGAACATGATGTCGAGCATCGCCTGCTCGAAGATCGTGCGGAGGCCACGCGCACCGGCCTTGCGGGCGACGGCCTTTTCGGCCACGGCGCGCAGGGCCTCCGGCGTGAAGGTGAGCTTCACCTTCTCGAACTTGAAGAGCTTCTGGTACTGCTTGATGAGGCTGTTCCGGGGCTCCGTCAAGACGTGGACGAGGTCGTCCACCACGAGCGGATCGAGCGTCGCGATGATCGGGAGGCGGCCGATGAACTCGGGGATGAGGCCGAAGCGCTCGAGATCCTCGGTCTGCACGTGGCGGAGGAGCTGCTCGCCCTTCGCGTCCGTGGTCGGGCCGCCGTCCGCGGTGCGATCCCGGAGGAAGCCGACCGACTTCTTGCCGAGCCGCTCCTGCACCACGCGGTCGATGCCCTCGAAGGAGCCGCCGCAGATGAACAGGATGTTGGTCGTGTCGATCTGGATGTATTCCTGGTTGGGCAGGCGCTTGTTGCCCTTGACCTGGATGTTCGCGTTCGTGCCCTCGAGGATCTTGAGGAGCGCCTGCTGGACGCCCTCCCCCGACACGTCGCGGCTGACCGAGCTCGTGTAGGACTTCTTCGCGAGCTTGTCGACCTCGTCGATGTAGACGATGCCGCGCTGCGTCTTCTCGACGTTGTTGTTGGCCGCGTGGAACAGGTTGAGGACGATCGTCTCGACGTCCTCGCCGACGTACCCGGCCTCGGTGAGCGTGGTCGCGTCCGCGATCACGAAGGGCACGTCGAGCATCTTCGCGAGCGTCTGCGCGATGAGCGTCTTGCCCGTGCCCGTGGGCCCGATCAGGAGCACGTTCGACTTCTGGATCTCGACGTCGTCCGTACGGCCGCCGCTCTTCGCGTTGACCTCGAGCCGCTTGTAGTGGTTGTACACCGCGACCGCGATCTTGCGCTTGGCCGCGTCCTGCCCGACCACGTACTGGTCGAGGAAGGCCTTGATCCGCGCGGGGGACGGGGTCTTCCCGCTGCCCACCGTGGTGGCGGTCGGGCTCCTGTTCTCCCGGATGATGTCCAGGCAGAGCCGGATGCACTCGTTGCAGATGTACACGTTCGGCCCGGCGATGATCTTCTCGACGTCGCGCTGGGGCTTGTGGCAGAACGAGCAGGAGAGCCCGGCGGGGTTCGTATATTTCGGCATGGTCTCCTCGGCGGGCCCCGCCAGCGGCACACAGCGGCACAGAATGCCGGCTTCGTATTCACTCTATGTAGCGCCGTTTCCCTTAATCAGCACCGCGCTTCGAGAACACGCCGGCAGGCGCCTTCGGTCCCGCTTGCTCCCGCCGCCCGCTCTTCCTTATCATTCCGCCACCAGCCGCGTAGGAGCCCGATGGCGAAGAGCGGGGATCTGTACGACGTCCTCGGCGTCGCGAAGGACGCGTCCCCCCAGGACATCAAGAAAGCCTTCCGGGTGAAGGCCCGGGAATGCCATCCGGACGTGGCGGGCAACGACCCCGGGAAGGCCGAGGCGTTCAAGCGGCTGCGGGAGGCCTACGAGGTGCTCTCGGACCCGGCCGCGCGCTCCCGGTACGACCGGCGCGGGCAGCCGCGCACCGGCGGGCCCTTCTACGGGAGCATGTGGAACCGCGGCACCGTGAACGTCGGCGCGGGGCCGCAGCCCACGTCGAGCACGCGCGCGGCCGGCAACGACCTCGACCTCGAGGACATCTTCAACGACTTCTCGGGCGTGGGCGACTTCGGCTTCACCGGCAGCACGCGGGGGCAGCCGGGGTCCGGGCCGGGGCGCTTCAAGGGCGGGGCGGCTGCTTCGGCGGGCAACTCCGCGGGCACCTCGGGGGGCTCCTCCGCGGGCACCTCGCACGGCCGCAACGCGCGCCCGATCCACCCCCGCGCGGTCGACCCCCGCGCCACCGGCGCCCGCGCGGCCCAGGCCCGCGCCGCCGAGCCCCGCGTGGAGCCGCCGACGAGCGACGCGCGGTCGAACACGAGCGACGCGCGGCCGAACGGCGCCGGCGCGAACGGCCGGACGCGCGCCGCCCCGCAGCCCGGGCGGGACGTGTCCGTCCCGGTGGACGTCCCGGCCCACGTCGCCGCGCACGGCGGCAGCGTCACCGTCACCTACGTGCGCCTGCGCCGTGCCGACGACGGCCACACGCTCTACCGCTACGACGAGCTGCACGACCTGAAGGTGCCGCCGGGGACGCGCCACGGCGACACGCTCCGGGTGGAGCGTCTGGGCGACGCCGGGCTCGACGGCGGGCCCTTCGGCGACCTGGTGGTCGACGTGCGGGTGACCGGCCGCTCCAGCGAGTCGCGCGGGAGCGCCTGGGATCCCGACGAGGAGGGGGCCCGTGCGGACGCCGCCCGTGGGAGCTGGGGCGGGTTCGAGGATGGTTCTTCTTGGGGCGGGGGCGCCGCCCCCGCAACGCCCCCGCCCGGGGGGCAGGCCCCCCGGGACCCCCCCGAGGAGGATGGGCCCTCGCGCCGCCGGCCACCGGAGGGCGTGAAGACGAGCGCGTGGTCGTCGGCCGGATGGAGCCGGCGGGACGACCGGCCCGAGGAGCGGCGGCGGGAGGAGCCGCGCCGCGAGGAGCGGCGGGAGGCGCGGGACGAGCGGCGGGAGGCGCGGGACGAGCGGCGGGAGGCGCGGGACGAGCGGCGCGAGCCCGGCCGCATGCGCATGCCCGGCCACGAGGCGCCCACCACCGCCGACGGCGCCGTGCGGGTCGATGTGGGCGTGGTCGCCGCGCTCCTCGGCGGCCGGGTGACGGTGCCGACGCCCGCGGGGCCCGTGCGGGTGAACATCCCGCCCGGGACGAGCTCCGGCACGCGGATGCGGCTCCGGGGGAGGGGCCCGGCGGGCGCGGACGGGATGCCGACGGACGTGGTCGCCGAGGTGCGCATCGTCGTGCCGAAGGCGCTCGACGACGAGTCGCGGCGGCTCATCGAGCGCTTCGCCGCGCTGAACCCGACGGAGGAGTAGGCCGCGGGTCGCGGGGGCGCGGGGGCGCCCCGCGGACATGGAGGGCCCACGTGGCGAACACGTCCCCCGTCGGCGACCGCCCGGCGGTCATGGAGGCGCCACGTGGCGAACACGTCCCCCGTCGGTGACCGCCCGGCGGTCATGGAGGCGCCACGTGGCGAACACGTCCCCCGTCGGTGAC
>CAYWGD010000175.1:11282-13193 GCA_964457335.1 uncultured Enterobacteriaceae bacterium
CGCCGGGCGCCCCCCGCACGCTGAAGAAGCACGAACCGTACGCCGCCCCTTCCCGACGGAGCATCCGTGCACACCGTTCGGTCGCCATGCAACCGATCGGCTTCCACCTCGTCTTCCGGGCGCGCGACTCCCGGATCCTCGTGCCGGACACGGCGTCGCAGCGCACCCTCGCCACGATCACGCACCGCATCGGCGAGCGCTACGGCCTGTGCGCGTTCCGCGCCTCCGGGGACCACCTCCACGCCACCGCGCTGTGTGACCGCGAGGCCGCGGGGCGCTTCGCGCAGGCGCTCGGCGCCGCGCTCACCCAGGCGCTCCCCGTACCCGCGGGCTTCGGGCCCACGTTCCTGAAGCCCATGATCGACCAGCGGCACGTCGACGAGGCGTTCCACTACGTGCTCCGCAACACGGAGAAGCACGGCGTCGGGAACGACCCCCTCCACGAGGCGTCGAGCCTCCCGGCGCTGCTCGGCCTGCGCGAGGCGCCGAGCAGCTTCGTCGCGCGCATCCGCGCGCACCTGCCCCGCGTGCGGCGCGGGCCGCTGATCCGCCTCCTGGGGATCGACGCGCTGGAGCCGTGCGTCCGCGTCGAGCTCCTCGCCGACGCCGCGGCCGGCGCGGTGGGGCTCCCGGCCCTCGACGGCTCCGACCTCGCCGCGCGGGCGCGCGCGGCCGCGGCCCGGCTGGCGCTCCCGACCGTCCCCCTCGACGCGGTGGCGCGGGCGCTCTCGCTCTCCGACCGCTCGGTGCGCCGCCTGCGCGCCGCGCCGGACGTCGACGACGCGCTGGAGCGGATCGTCGCGCTCCGCATGGGGCACCGCGCCGCGCTCGGGGACCGCGCCCGGCTGGATCTCGCGCCCCTTGCGAGCGCGTGAGGCCCGGACGTCGCTCCGCGCCCCGCGTCAGAGCCGGACGTGCACGTACACGCCGACCTGCGGGTAGAAGCCGTAGATGGCGCGGGACGACGTGACCACGTCGGACTCGTACTCCTGGCTCCCCGTCGTGTCGATGTCGCGCGTGGTCGACGACTCCCACGCGGCGAACGGCACCGTCAGCGTGCCGCTCAGCGCGACGCGGTCGGTCACCCAGTGCACCGCGGCCAACGAGGCGTCGATGGCGACGCCGTTGCCCGTCACCTCCTGCCGGCCGATCTCCTCGACGGTGGCCTCCTCCGTGTCGGGGTCCTCCACCTCCTCGAGCAGCGGCCCGCTCGAAGCGTCCACCACGTAGCTGCCGCCGAGCCCCACGTAGAGCCCGACCGGTCCCTTCGGGTCGACGCGGAAGCGGGCGCGCAGCCCGGCGGCCGCGGACCAGCCGGAGAGGTCCGTCTCGTCGTGACGCGTGACGACGGTGTCCTCGCCGGAGCGCGCGTAGCTCGCGCGCAGGTCGTCGTCGCGGGTGATGCCACCGGCGGCCCCGAGCTCCAGGATCCAGCGGGGCCCCACGTGGAGCCGGATGCCCACCTCCGCGGGGCTCGTGGGCGGGTTGGTCGTGCCCACGCTGGTGGTGAGCCCGGCTCCGAGCGCGAGGTGGACCCCCGCGAGATCGGGATCGGCGGCGTGGGCGAGCCCGCCGACGGACAACAGCAGCATGCGACGCTCCGGAGGAGCGCACTGCTATCGCGTACCGACGGTCTCCATCGCTACGTGGGGGGGCGTTGAGCCTGTGAAGAAATCCCCCCGCCCGTGCCGTCGCCGTCTCGCGGCGGCCCAAGAACCACGTCCCGGGGCCCCGGCGGGTCCTCCCTACGGGCTGCCCCCCGCCGGACCCGGGCCGCAGGGCCGCCGCGAGCCGTCGCCGGCCCGGGCTCCGGTTTCTCCACAGGCTCTCTTCTGGGGGATTTCTTCACAGGCTCGGGGCCCCCCCGCCCCAAGAGGAAGACGCCCTACGCCCCCGGCGTCGCCGGCACGA
>CAYWGD010000176.1:0-13036 GCA_964457335.1 uncultured Enterobacteriaceae bacterium
TCGCCGCCCCGCTGCCGCCCCGCCTCCCTTGCCGACCCCCACCCCCTCGCCGCCCAGACGACCGCGCCGTCCCGCGCTCACCACCCGTGCCGCCGCCGGGTGCCGCCACACACGATGCGCGCGCGCGCCGTCCCATGCGCGCGCATGAAAGGGCGGCTCGCGCACCGAGGAATTCCGGGCATCTACCCGTCCGGCACGTCCGGCATGCCGCTTGCGAAGGGGCGGGCGTCACCCCACCGAGGAGCACTCCATGGACTTCTTCGAGACCCGTCCCTTCGTCCCGCCCGTCTGCCACCCCATCGGCCCTGGCCTGAAGCTCAAGACCTCGCTGCGCGCCGGACGCGCCGACGGCCCGTCCGACGGCAGCAACCACGGCCTGAAGCTCAAGACCTCGGTGCGCGCCGGACGCGCCAACGACCCGTCCGGCGGCCAGAACCACGGCCTCCGGCTCGTCGCGCGCCTCAGCGGCTGACCCCGCGTCCCGCCGCCTACCGCCGCGCCTCGACCGGCACCGCGAGCAGCCGCCGGGCGACCTCCGACCGCCACGAGGGCTGGTTCCCGCACCCCTCGGAGCCCGCCCCCACCTCGATCTCCGCGAAGCCCAACTCGGGCTCGAAGTCGTAGCGGAGGTCCCCGACGATCACGCGCTCGCCCTCCGTGACCCAGAACGGGGCGCGCCCGAAGTGGAGGAACGCGTCCACGCGACACGACGCTGCCGCCAGCCGCGCGAGCTCGTCCACCGGCGCCTCGAAGCGCTCCCGCCACGCCACGTCGTCACCATCCGGAAGATCGGCGGCCACCATCGGGGCGGTCCGCCCCTCGCCCCGCCGCAGCTCGCACGCCGGCGGCGCCGTGATCCCGGGCGCGAGCGACACGAACGCGGTGCGCGCGTGGTAGCGGGCCGCGTCCCGCGAGAGCACGATCGCCTGCCAGCACCACGGCGTGCCCGCGCGCGGGGTGAGGGCCACGTCGAGCACCTCCTCGGCCGGCCGCGCCGCCGCGATGACGCCCCGGAGCCGCCCCTCGGCCAGCCGCGTGCCCGCTCCGAATGCCAGGAGCGTCGCGACGACGAGCCCCGCGGACCCCGCCACCGCCACCCCCCGCACGCTCCCGCCGGCGTCGCAGCCCCGCCGCCGTTGAAACGCGGTCAACACCGCTGTGGCCGCGCCCCAGGCGAGCCCCGCCGCCGGCCCGAGCCCAAAACCCGTGACCCCCGCCAGCGCGAGCCCGAGCACCCCCACCGCCGCGCGGCCGCGCCCGCTCGCCATCAGGAACGCCAGGGGCACGAGCGCCATCCAGAGCAGCGGCTCGAGGATGAACACGGCGTCGCCGTAGTACCAGCTCGACTCGAACGGCCAGAACGGGTGCACGCCGTAGTTGTTCCAGCTGTCCGCCCCGACGTGCAGGAGCGTCCCGACGAGGCTCAACCCCACGAGCCCGCCGAGACGCGCCTCCCGGTCCCGCCACCGCGCGAACGCCGCCGCGCCGAGCGCGAGCGGGATCGCCGCGAGGAGGGTGTGCGTGTGGCCGCGGTGGTGCACGAGGTAGCCGAGCCGCGGGTCCTCGAAGAACGGCGTGAGCACGAGGTCCAGGTCCGGCGCGTTCGAGGCGAGGATGGCCGCCCACAGGGCCCCCCGCAGCGACCCGACCCACGGGAGCGCCGCCCGCGCCAGCAGCACCCCGATCAGGCTGTGGGTGACGTTGTCCATCCCGCGGCCCTAAGCCGGGGCGTCGCGGTCCGGCACGTCGGGACCGCCCGCCTCATTGCACGGCGAGCGTGTAGGTGCCGGCCGCCGAGCACTGGTCGAAGGAGTCGCAGCACACCACCGACACGGTCGCGCTCGTGGTGCCCGTGGCCTCGACGTGGAGCGCGAGGTCGTCGCCGCGCGCGAGCCCGGCGAGGTCCTGGCCGTCGTAGAGGCTCGCGGCGGGATCGTCCCCGAGCGTGACCGCGAGCGTGGCCGGGTCGGCCCCGTAGGCGGTGCACCGCGCGAGCACGCCGTCGGAGAGCACCTCGACGACGACCCGCTGCGACGCGCCGAGCGTGGCGGTCGACGGCACGAGCGCGGGCGCGCCGGCCACGTCGATGGCCACGGCCGCGGTGGCCCCGCCGGCGGCGGCGGACACGAACGCCGTGGACGCGCTGGTCGACGGCACGAACCACGCCTGCCCCACGGCCGCGGCGGAGGTGCCCGCGAGCGCGCAGTCCCCGGCGGCGAGCCCGACGGTGTTCCCCGCGCCGACGCCCACGAACGAGCCCTGCGCGGAGGTCAGCGTCGCCGACTCGCCCGCGGCGTCCGCCGGCGCACACACCTCGACGAGCGCGAGCTCGCTGCCGTCGGCGGGCAGGTAGTCGTCCGCGCCCGCGGCGGCCTGCGTGGCGACGGGCCCCCACGTCACGCCCAGCGCGCCCTGGGGGATGACCGTCTCGGGCGTGAGGTCCACGACGAGGTCGAAGGCGTCGAGCAGCTCGCCCGTGTCGCCGCAGGCGTCCTCCGCGGCGACGTCGAGCCGGGCGCGCCCAGTGCCCTCGGGCGTGGTGCCGTCGTCCTCCGCGAGGCCCACGAGGGTCTCGACGGGCACCACGGCGCTCCACGAGGAGAAGTTGAAGCCGGTGTTGTCGGCGGCGACGCCTCCGACCGACACCCCGCGGATGGCGAGCCCGCCCGCGTGGTCGGCGGTGCCACGCAGGGTCACGTTCTCGCGGACGATGCCGTCCGCGTCGGCGTCGATGGGCGTGAGCGTCATGCCGCCGCCGCACTCGAGCGTGTCGTGCCGGCAGCCGGCGAGGAGGAGGAGCAGGGTCGCGCGCATGGTCACTCCTTCTTCGCGGCGCCGTTCTTGGCGATCTCGACGAACTCGGGGCTCACGTTGAACACGAGGGACACGCCCACCAGGAAGCCGCCCTGCGTGCCGATCGACTCGGTGTTGGTGACCGGGCCGCCGAGCTGGAACGGCTCGGCGAGGCGGTCGACGCGGCGGAACATGATGGCCCCGGCGAGCGAGGAGGAGCGGATGAGCTCGTACTCCATCCCGAGGTAGAGGCTCTGGAGCAACGACAGGCTGGTGTCGCCCTCCGTGTCCACGTTGACGAGCCCGATGCCGACGTAGGGCGCCCACCGATTCCGGGTCGCGGCCGCCGGGCCCTCGTACATGCGGCCCTGGGCATCGAGCCAGAACGGCGCGAAGCCGAGCACGAGCTCCGGCGACGCGATGCCGTACGTGGTGTCGACGATCTCGGGTTGGTCCGCGCCGGGGGCGGTCACGGCCTCGTAGCTTGGGTCGCCGACGGTGCCGATGCCGATGCCCACGCGGACGACGCCGGCGATGGACTCGGCGATCTCGAACTCCGCGACCTTGAACGGTCGGTCGGGGCCGTCGGATCCCTCCCGCCACGTCACGGTGAGGTCCGCCGGGCCGGGCTTCCGCGGCGCGAGCCGGACGCCCACGAGGCCGGGGGAGGGCGGCCTGGCAGGGGCCCTGTCGTCCGTGGCGGCGAGCTCGGCCTTCATCCCGCTCTCGTCCGCCACCCGGGCCTGGAACAACCCGCGGGTGCCGGAGAGCGACACGTCCGTGACCTGGATGGTCCCCGCGTGCGACACACACACCGTGATGGGCGTGTTGGGCGGGAGGATGTTGGACGCGGCGGCGCCGTTCTTGTCGACGATGTCGACCTTGCGGTTGTTGACCCCCAGCTCGACCTTGACGAGCACGCCCTCTGCGGGCTTCTCGTCCGCGCAGACGTCGATGAAGCCCTCCTCCGCTTCGCGCGCGACGCTCCAGAGGAACGTCCGGTCCCCGACGTAGGAGAACAGCTTCGCCTCCGCGGGTACGCCCTCCTTCGGCACGACCACCTTGTCCACGCCCGTCGCGAGCAGGGTCCAACCGGTGTCCTTCAGGACGTACACCTCGTCCATCTTCTCGCCGAGCTTCACCGACCGGGACCAGAACCCGTACTCCAGCCGGCCCTCGTCGCCGACGTACACGTCGACCGGGAGCTTCCCCTTCTCGTAGCTGATCTCGAAGTCGCCCAGCGACCGGTAGCGGGCGTTGCACGGGCCACGCGCGACCTCGAGCGTCGTCGCGGCCGCTCGTAAGCCCGCGTCACACCCCGGAACGCCGTACTCCCCCGCGGCCGGGACCTCGAACGCCACTGGCTTCCCCATGACCAGGTCCTTCAGGGGCACGGAGAACCTGCCGTTCACCATCGTGTACGGCGCCCCCCACCCCACCCCCGGCGCCGTCACGCCGAGCACCATCACCGCGACCTTCGCTGCCAGGTTCCGCATCGCGCCTCCGCGGGCCGGACCCGCGGGCGGGAGACTACTCGTACGCGCGGGCGTTGCAAGAGGGGCGCCTCACGACGGCGCCCCTCCCGGCTGGCCTCCCGCCCGTCGCTCGGGCATGATCCCCCTCCCCCGCCGGAGACCCGTGCGCGCCCTCGACATCCCCGCCTACGCCCCCTTCCTCGCCGCCCCGCTGCTCGACGCGCTCGACGCCGCCGCGGAGCCCGTCCCCGGCGTGCCCGGCCTGCGCGTGGCCCCGGGCCTCCAGCGCGACTTCCCCCGCCTCGAGAACCCCGAGGTGCTCGCGCTGGTGGTCGAGGTCTACCGCGCCGTCCGCGACGACCTCCGCCGGGTCCTCGACCAGCGCGTGGCCGACCGCGCCTTCGTCGACACCGCCACCCGCGCGTGCGCCGCCGAGAACGCCGGCCGCGCCATCACCGACGCCGACTGGCGCACCGTGATCGGCCAGCGCGACGCCGCCGGCCTCGTGGTCGTGGGCCCCTCCGACCGCCCCGTGGACCCCCCGCGCGTCGACGTCCCCCCCTTCCTCCGCGGCGACCAGGTCACGCTCTTCGGCCCCCCCGACTCCGCGCGCCTCGCCATCAACGCGATGAACGCGCTCCACCGCCGCCGCCCGGACGAGCCCGCCCTCGTCTCCGAGCTCGTCGCCGCGTCGGGCCAGGTGCCCCGCTGGGGCGCCGACTCCGAGGACAGCAAGACGCCGCGTCTGCGCGACCTCCTCCAGGCGAGCGAGAACCTCGCCGGCTGCTTCGACGGCTCGCTGAGCTTCACCGACGCGCGCACCGGCCGGACCTACCGCCTCGCCGACACGCAGCGCTCGCTCCCCATCAAGCGCGTCGCCGGCCTCGCGCTCCCCGACGGCCACCACCTCCTCGACGGCTCGCCCCTCCCCCTCCACCTCGTCGAGCTCGTCCAGCACGCCTGGCTGCACCGCGACCGGCCGGAGGCGTTGGTCTTCTACCTGCCCAAGCTCGAGAACGAGGAAGAAGCGGCCTACGTCGCGACGCTGCTCCGGGCGACCGAGTCCGCCGTCCGCGCGCGACACCCGAGCTACGCGGCCACCATCCGCGTGATGGTCGTGTTCGAGAACCCGCGCGCCATCTTCCGCATCCGCGAGATGGCCGCCGCGCTCGCCCCCTTCTTCCTCGGTGGCAGCCTCGGGTGGCACGACTACCTCGCGTCCACGGCGCGCTTGTTCCGCCACGACCCCGGCTACCGCATCCCGGTCAAGGCCGACCCCGACATCGTCATCCGCCACATCCGCGAGTCCCACCGCATCCTCGTCCGCGACCTCGGCCCCATCGGCGCGATCAAGCTCGGCGGCATGTACGGCGTGCTGCCCGCCGACGAAGATCCGCGCTCCTTCCAGGTCAGCATGGTCGGCTTCGTGCGGGACGTGGTCACCCAACTCAAGCGGGGGTTGGACGGCTACTGGATCGCGCACCCGGACTTCGTCCGCATCGGCATCGCGCTCGTGGAGGCCTGGCGTCGTCGCGAGCGCGATCCGTCCGACCCCTCCCTCGAGGCCCTGGTGCGCGCGCTCGTGCCCGATCCCGACGAGCTCGCCCCGCTGCTCGCCTTCGTGGCCGGACCCGACATCCCCGGCCTCGCCCAGGACGACCCGCGCTACCTCCGCGCCGTCCTCGCGTCGGAGCTCGGCGCCTCCGCGGTCATCGCGAACGACGACCCCGAGGAGGTGCGCTACAACGTCTTCCAGGCGCTGCAGTACCTCGCCGACTGGCTCTGCGGGAACGGCTGCGTCGCGCTCCCCGCCACCCTGCGCACCGCCCGCGGCGAGGCCGTGTTCGTGCGCATCATGGACGACCTCGCCACCACCGAGCGCTCCCGCTGGGAGCTCTGGGCCGAGCTCGCCCACGGCCGCGTGAGCGTGGCGACCTTCGACCGCATCCTCGCGGAGGAGCTCGCGTTTTTGCGCGCGGGCGTCCCGAGCGCCACGCGCCGCCCCCAGGTGCGCTGGGAGGGCGAGGCCGCGCGCTGGTACCCCATCGCCGCGAAGCTGCTCCGCCAGCTCGTCACCGAGGAAGATCCGCCCGAGTTCGTCACCGAGCTGCTCCTCCCCTTCACGTTCGACGTGGTCCGCGACGCGCCGGACCCCTGGGCCGCCGCCGTGACGCTCTGCCCAGGCCGGTACGTCGGGTAGGGGTTCCTGCTCTTGGGGCAGGGGGGGCTCCGCCCCCCCCGCAACGCCCCCCCCGTCGTGAATGAGAGCCGGGCGTGGGCGTACCATGCCGTCATGCTCCCGCTCCTCGTCGCGCTCGCGTCCGCCTCCCCCGCCGCGCGCCTCGACGCGCTCGTCTCCGCCGCGGCGCTCGACGCCGACGGGCTCGCCGCGCTCGCGCGCACCGACCCCGCGACCGCGTGGCAGCTCCTGGACCCGGCGAGCCGCGCCGCGCTCGACTACGTGCTCGCGCTCCCCGCCGCCGAGATCCGGCAGGTCCGCGAGGGGCAGACCGTCATCCGCTCGGGCGGCGAGGGCTCGGATGACGAGTGGGCCGCGCTCTGGCAACTCGCCGAGGCGCTGGGCGAGAAGCCGCGCAAGGTGCTCCAGGTGCGCGTGCGGACGGTCGACGCGCAGGTGGTGCGCGTGGATCTCGAGCTCCGTCGCGAGACCCACGGCGTGGACATCGCGTGGCCGGCCGAGTCGGCGCCCCCGAAGGTGTCCGTGGACCTCTGGCGGTCGATCGGCGTGGACGTCGACCCGCCCGCGCCGCTGCAGGACGGGGGCTTCGAGGTGCCGTGGTCGGCGGGCCTCGCGTGGGACGAGGAGGCGCCGGCGGGCACGCTGATCGCGCGGGACACCGCGCGGGTGAAGGTGGGGGCGGCCTCGCTGCGGCTCGAGAGCCACACGCGCGCCCTTCCGCGCGTCACGCAGACGCTCGCGGCGCGCTCCGGCGAGCGGCTGGTGCTCACCGGGCAGGTCGCCGCGGACGGCGCCGAGCCCGTGGTGGCGCTCGTGTTCCGCGACGCCTCCGGGCACGAGGAGCGCGAGGTCGCGGACGTGCGCGCCGGGGCGAGCGGCTGGGGCACCTTCGTCCTCGACGTGACCGCGCCGCTCGACCTCGCCGACGCCCGCCTCGAGCTCTCCCTGTCGGGGCCCGGCGCCGCCAACTTCGACGACCTCGCGTTCCGCGGGTCGGACCGGACCGTGTCGCCGCTCGCGACGTGGTGGGACATCCCCGCGGGGAGCCTCGTCGTGCACGCCGACCCGGCCCGCTGCGACGACGGCAGGGGGGCGAAGGTCCCCAGCTGCGGCGCGGAGGCCGCGTCGCGCGTGAACATGGCGCTCAAGGCGGGCCTCGGCCGCCTCTCGGTGCAGGAGCAGGGCACCGTGGACGTGTGGGTGCTCGCGGACGACGCGCACCGCGCGTCCCTGGCCACGCGCGCCCCCGGCGGCCCGCGCGGCCTCGTCGACGACTACGCGGCCGGCACCTGCTGGACGATGGCGCGCTCGGACTGGTCGGCCGTGTGTCCCGTGCGCGTGATGCTCGAGCGCGCGTGGGGGCCGCCGGGCAACGACGTGCTCGGCGCGGGCCTGCCCCGCGCGCTGGCCGGGAGCGGCACCGACCTGCACGCCGCCGCGCGCGCGAGCCTCGGCAGCGTGCCCGGGCTCGACGAGATCGCGCGGAGCCGCGTGGGCGGGCCGAGCCGCGAGGCCGCGATCACGTCCTTCGCGGCCTGGCTCCTGGACACGCAGAGCCTCGCCGCCGTCCGCGCGGCGTGGCAGGCCGAGGACCTCGACGCCTACACGATCGCCGGGCAGGATCTCGCGGCGCTGGAGGCCGCGTGGCGCGCCACGGTCGTGAGCGGGGCGCCCGCGGGGGGGTGAAGCTCAGGCCGCCACCGCGGCCCGGCCGACGGGCAGCACCACCTCGTCGAGCGCGCGGGCGACCATGCGGCGCATGGCCTCCTCGCGGATGCGGCCGTGCGCGGCGAGCGCGCCGTCGCCGACGCCGAGGGTGACCTCGGGCGGGGTGACGCCGCGCTCCGCCACGTCCTCGAACACCGCGGCGACGGCCTCGCGCACGCGCTCGCCGCCCACCTGGACCATCCAGCGGACCGCGCGCCACGCGAGCTCGGCGTGCCGCGCCTCGTCGGACGCGACCACGGCGAGCACGTCGCGCACGGCGGGATCCTCCGTGACGGCGAGCGCCTCCGCGGCGAGCAGCGCCACGACCGTCTCGCCCACGCAGCCCTCCCGCGCGGTGGCGGCCGCGAGGGCCGCGAGGTCGGTCACGAGCGGCACCGACCCGCCGAAGGGGAAGCGGCCGGGCGCGACGGGCGCGTCGGCGTAGGCCTCCGCGAGGGCGAACGCGATGCGGGCGTGCCGCACCTCGTCGAGCGCGGCGGCGTGCGCGCCGGCCACGAGGTCGGCGGGGGCCCCGACCGCGAGGAGCTCCAACGCGAAGCGGGAGAAGGCGGCCACGGAGGCGTGCTCGATCAGCGCGTCGCGGGTCCAGGCCTCGGCGAGCACGCGGCGCTCGGCGGCGGAGAGGTGCGTGACGAGGGGCCGCCGGCCGGCCGCCCAGCCGGACGCGCGCCGGGCCTCGGCGGTGACGAGCTGGCCCGCGTCGTAGTAGGGCCGGCCGACCACGCAGCCGTCCGCGACCGTGACCTTCGTGGCCGGGTAGCAGCAGCGGTCGCCGCCGAAGCCGGTGTCGCCCTCGTCGGAGCGGAAGGTGCCGGGCCCGTCGAGGGAGAGCGTGCGCTCGCCGCAGCCGGGGCCGACCAGCTCCGCGGACGCCTCGTCGACGGAGGGGCAGGTCTCCTCGCCCTCGGGCATGGCGAGGCAGGCCTCGCCCTCGAAGCGCTCCCCGCACCCGGCGAGGGGGAGCGCGCCGAGCACGGCGAGGAAGCGGAGGCGGAGAGAGGTCGGGTCGGTGCGCACGGGGAGCTCCAGGCAGCGCCAACCCGTGCAGCAAGGGGCGTGCCGCTACCGGAACGAGACCCCGGCGTACACATCCGCGCGGGCGGTGGACGCGGTCCAGCTCCAGAATCGCACGCCGTCGGCGGTGGTGACCGTGCCGTCGATCTCGTCGGGGCCGAGCGCGACGGTGCCGCGCACCCCGAGGACACCGCGCACGTCGCCCGTCCCGAGGGTGAGGCCCACGCCCATGTGCGTGGCGAGCGAGACGTCCACGAACGGCTCGGTGTAGCTCACGAGCAGGAGCAGGAGGTGCGGGCCGCCGCCGAACTCGAAGTGCAGCCGGGCGAAGCCGTGCTTCGCGGGGAAGCGCCACTGGGCCTCGAGCGGGAGCTCCCAGGTGGCGAGGTGGAGCGTGTCCTCCGCGCGCGAGGAGAGGTGGAGGCCGGTCAGGAAGCCGAGGTCGGTCTCCCAGGGGCGCCAGGCGCCGAGCGCGACGGCCACGCCGCCGTCGAAGGCGAAGCTGGGCTCGTCGATCTCCGCGTAGTCGGTGCGGGCCGCGGCGTAGTCGAGCGCGACGTCGACGTAGTTCACGCGCGCCGCCGGAGCGCGGCGACGGCCAGGAGCCCCGCGAACGCGCCCGCGATCCCCACGCCGCCGGCCGGGGCGGCGCAGCCGACGCCCGAGGCGCGCGCGCCCGCGGGGCAGGTGCCCGGGTTGTCGACCATGCCCTCGCCGCAGACCTCGAAGGTCTCCTCGAGCTCCTCGAGGTAGCGGATGTAGCGGATCTGCCCGTCCTCGTTGATGCCGCTGGCGTAGAGCGCGAGGTCCTGCGTCGCCTGCGCGGGCGTGTAGCGGACGCGGAGCCGGGTCAGGCGGCCGTGGTACTCGGGGTAGCCGAGCGCGGAGAGCTCCTCGGGGGTGAGGCCCTGCGTGGCGGTGCAGGGGTCGCAGCTCGTGGTGAGGCTCCAGCTGTACTCGCGGATCCAGCCGGCCTGCCCGTCGAAGGCGTCGACCAGCGCGGCCTCGTAGGCGGCCGCGAAGTCATCGGCGTCGCGGAGCAAACACTCGTCGTCGACCGTGACCTCCGGGTAGTTGGCGATCGCGACCTCGCCGTCGGCCTCGGAGGTGAGCGCGTAGATCAGCACCTCCTGGGCGTCGCCCCCGGACGCGGTCGTCCCGATGCGGATGGGCAGCGACCAGGCGGAGGAGGAGTAGCGGATCTGCAGCGGGGACAACCAGTTGCGGCCGTCGGGCAGGGTGTCGAAGTGCACGCGCGCGGCGAGGAAGTACACGCCCGCGTCGATGTACTCCTGGAGGATGGCCTCGCCACCCTCGGGGACGGCGTAGCCGTTGGCGTCCAGCCAGGCGAGCAGGTCGCCGCTCTCCTCGGCGGAGAGGACCGCGATCTCGTACTCGCCCTCGACGAAGAGCTCCTCGACGGTGACGGCGCCGGAGTCCCAGGACCCTGCGGCGTCCTTGCTCAGGTTGTAGTCCGCGGCGCAGCCGAGCGAAGGCGCACTACGCTCGGCGCTGGCGAGGTCCTCGCAGGTGTAGGCGACGAGCCGCGGCTCGGACCACTCGGCCACGCGCTCGACCACGGCGGGGTTCACCACGTCCACGTCGTCCGCGGTGACGACGACGGGCACGGGCACCAGCAGCGCGAACTCGGAGAGGTCGCCCTCGTAGTCCGCGGCGAGCGTGAGCGCGGTCGCGTCGCCCGAGCGGGCGATGACGACCTGGCTCGCGTGGTTGCGGAGCTCGGAGCCGGCGGCGCCGACGAAGGTGCCGCAGAAGGCCCACACGGGCGAGGCGAGGAGGAGGAGCATGCGGCACTCTACGCGCGGGAGGGGCGGGGTGTGACCCGAAAACGGGGGGTTGTGCGGCGGAGGGGGGTGGCGGCCGCCGGGGGACCGGCGGGCCTGCGTGGAGACGCGCTACCCGGCGCCGAGGCCCGCGGGGAGGGCATCGGCGGCGACGACCGCGACGGCGAGCGCGAGGACGGCCAGCGCGCCGACCGCCACGCCCGCCCAGAAGCCGCGGCCGCGGCGGCCGAGGGCGGGGAACTCGACGGTCGAGACGCGGCCGGCCTCGGTGTCCACGAGCAGCACCCCGTCGACGTCGTAGGTGACGGCGTACTCGAGGAGCTGGCGGCGCGTGGCCCGCTCGGTCGGGTCGGTGGCCCGGGCGCCGCTCTTGGCCTCGGCCACGTAGATCCGGCCGCGCCGCGCGACGAGGTAGTCGGCGCGCACGTCCGGCGCGAGGGCCTCGCCGTCGCACACGAGCGGGCACGGGGCCGTCACCTGCGTCGCGAGGACGGCGTACCCGGCGCGCCGGAGCAGCCCCTCGGCCAGCTCCTCGCGGCGGCGCGCCCGGCGCATGCGGGCGCGGAGGCGGACCGCCCGGAGCCAGCGGCCGGCGCGGGCGGCGAGCAGCGCGCCGACGAGCGCGGCGAGCCCGAGCGCGAGGAGCAGGCGCGTGTCCATGCGCCGGCACTGTAGCGGGCACCTGGACGGATGTACAGGGTGACGCGCGTGTCGCGGGGTGGGCGGCGGGCCTACTCCCCCGCGTGGAGCCGGACCTGGTAGGTGGCGTCGAGGGTGTCGGGCTCGCCCACCTCGCCTGCGAGGCCCACCCCGGTGAAGACCACGGTGGCGTCGGCCGCGTCGCCGTCGGGGGTCACGCTCACGTCGACCGTGCCCGAGGTCGGCGTGTACGTGTCCGACACCGTGGGCGAGAGCCCGTCGTCGTCGCCGCAAGTATCGAAGCCGCAGCCGAGCTCGACCTGGAGCCGCACGGCGTCGTCGGGGAGGGTGTAGGTCACCGACGCGGCCTCGCCCGCGAGCGCGCCGGCGAACTCGGGCACGTCGAAGCTCAGGAGCACCGTGGCGTCGTCGTCGACGCCCTGGAGGTACCAGCGGCAGCCGTCGATCGTGAGCGCGGACGCCCAGCCGGCGACGAACGCGGGGTCGGCGGCGTCGCAGGATGCCACGTCGCCGTCCTCGAAGACGACGAGGTCGCCGCCGGAGACGCAGCCGGGCAGCAGCGGGAGCACGGCGAGGCGGACCGCGGGACGGAACGGGCGCTGCTTCACGGCGGGGCTCCTGGAGCAGCCAAGGTAGCAAGCCGCGTACCCGCCCGCGCGGCCGCCCGGCCGCCCCTGCTCCGCGCGCGCGACCGCTTGCGCTCCCGCGGCCCGGCCCGCTACCGGGAGGTCCCCGAGGTCCGCACGATGTGGCTCCTGCTCGCCGCCTGCTCGCCGCCCCCGCCGCCCTCCCTGGAGCTGCCGACGCTGCCGGCGGCCGCCGGGGAGGCCGTGAGCGTCGACCGCTTCCTCTCCGCGACCCCGCTCGGCGCCAAGGACGCGCTGCTCTGCCCGTGGTTCCGCGGCGAGCCCGTCCCCGACGCCTCGCTCGCGCGCTGGACCGCCGAGGAGCGGCTCGCCTGGCTCGTGCTCGACGTGCGCGCCGACGGCGCGACCCTCGCCGGGAGCGCGGACGTGGCCGCGCGGGCCCGCGCGGCGCGCGAGGCGGCCGCGACGCTCCGCGAGCGGTGCGGCGGGGAGCGCGCGGTGGACGTGCTCGTCACGGCGGGCCCCGAGGCGCGGCGGAGCGCGGTCGAGGCGCCGTTCGCGGCGCTGCGCGACGCCGGCTTCTCGCGGGTGTGGGTTGCGGTGGGCGACGCGGGGGGGGGCGCCGCCGCCACGGGCGGGGCCGCCACGGCTACCACCTGCATCGACGTGATGACGGCGCCGGGGGTCGCCTGGGGCGCGCTGGTGGACCGCGCGGCCGCGCTGCGCGGGGCAGGCGGCGCGGCCCTGCGCCTTGCCGCCGCGCCGACGGAGGGC
>CAYWGD010000177.1:0-2311 GCA_964457335.1 uncultured Enterobacteriaceae bacterium
CCCGCTGACGCGCACCCGCGCCGCCGCTCGACGCGCCACGCGCCGCCGGCCGAACGCCCACGAACGCCCCCCTACTCGTCCAGCTCGATCGTCGGCGCCGCCGGCGCGGGTGTGCCCGTGCGGAAGGTCGTGGCCTGCGACCGCGCCGGCACGGGCACCGCGCGGAGGTCCTCCTCGCGGATGCGGCCCAGCGCCTGCGCCAGCTCGGCGGCGGTGGGCCGGTCCGCGGGGGCCCGCGCGACCGCGCCCTGGGCGATCCGCTCCAGCGCCGCGGGCACACCCGGCACGAGCGCGCCGAGCGCGGGCACGTCCTGGGTGAGGTGCTGGCGGATGATCTCCCAGGGAGTGCGCCCCGGCGCGTGGAAGGGGCGCGCTCCCGCCAACGTCTCGTAGAGCAGGACGCCGAGGCTGTAGACGTCGGAGCGCCCGTCGTACTCCTCGCCCTGGAGGCGCTCGGGCGCCATGTACGCGGGCGTGCCGATCATCTGCCCGGTGCGGGTGATGGCGTCGAAGGCGCCGTCGCCCGTCTCGTCGAGCAGCCGGGCGATGCCGAAGTCGAGGAGCTTCGGGCCGTCCGGCGCGAGGAAGACGTTGTCGGGCTTCATGTCGCGGTGGACGATCCCGGCCGCGTGCGCCACCGCCAGCGCCCCCGCGAGCGCGCGGAGCAGCGGCACGGCCTCCGCCGCCTGGATGGGCCCCTCGGCGCGGATGCGCTGGGCCAGCGTCCGCCCCTGCAAGAGCTCCATCACGAGGTACGGGATGCCGGCGCTCGACACGCCCGCGTCGAGGATCCGGACCGCGCTCGGGTGGTTCACGCGCGTGGCGGTCGCCCCCTCGCGGCGGAAGCGCGCGAGGTGCTCGGGCGAGAGCCGGCCGTTCGCGGGACGGAACACCTTCACCGCCACCTGCTCGCCCGTGGCGATCTCGGTCGCGCGGTACACGACGCCGTGGCCGCCCGCGCCGATCTTGGCGTCGAGGTAGTAGCGCCCGTCGAGCTCCTGGCCGGGCAGCGCGTCGGCGAACGCGCTGAAGACCTGCTCCATCTGCCGCCAGGACTCGAGCAGGTCCTCGCGCTGCCGCACGAGCTCGACGTTCTTGGCGGCGAGCTCCTCGTTCTGGCGGTCGAGGCGCTCGGCCTGCTCGCGGAGCTGGCGCTCGGCCTCCTTGCGCCGGGTGATGTCGCGGAGCACGCCCGTGTAGAAGCGCCCCTCGACGGACGACCACGTGCCGAGCGAGAGCTCGAGCGGGAACTCCGAGCCGTCGCGACGCACGCCCGCGAGCTCGACCGTCTTGCCGACCACGCGGGGCGCGGCGCCCGCGGACACCCGCGCCATGCCCCCGCGGTGCGCCTCCCGGTAGCGCTCCGGGATGATGCGCTCCAGCTGCTCGCCCACCATCTCGGGCTCGCTCCAGCCGAACATCCGCTCGGCGGCCGCGTTCCACGAGACCACGCGGCCCTCCGCGTCGACCGTGGCGATCGCGTCCGGCGCGCTCTGCGCGAGGGACCGGAACCGGAGCTCCGAGCTCACGAGCCGCGCCTCGGCCCGGAGCCGCTCGTGCAGGTGCCCGAGCTGGAAGCCCAGGCTGGCCATCACCTCGAGGAGCGGCTCGTCCGGCTCGACGGCGCGCGCGGCGAAGAACTCCAGCACCGCCACCACCCGCCCCTGCGACACGACCGGGAAGCCGAACCCGGCGCGCACGCCCACGTCCGACGCGAGAGCGGCGCGGGGGAAGTCCGGGTCGCGCATCACGTCCATGATCCAGATCGGCTGCCCGGTCGCGAGCACGCGGCCCGGCATGCCGACGCCGCGCGCGAACACGAAGCCCTCGCTGATGCGGCGGAAGGTGGCGAACGCCTCGGGGTCGTCGAGGTGCCACACCCGGGCGGACACGAGGCGCTCGCCGCTCGCGTCGAGCTCGAAGAGGTGCCCCACCGGCCAACCCGTGTGGTGACAAACCGCGTCGAGCACGCCCCGGAACGCCGCGGGAAGGTCGGCCGCGCGCGAGGTCTCGACCGCCACGCGCTGGAGCAGCTCGCGGGCGCGACGCTCCCAGCGCAGGGCGTCGCGTTCGGGGAGGTTTGGCGGTGCCATCGGAGGGGGTGCCTCTTGGGACGGGGGGCGCAGCCCCCCGTAACGCCCCCCCCGCCTCCTTGACCCCCCCTGATCCCGGGGCGCGCAGAGCCGCGCCCCGAGATCAGGCGGGGCCCCGTCGGCGGTCGCTTCGAGCGGCTCCCACACCCTGGCGGACTCGGACGCGGTCGGAGGGCCCGACACGTGTCCCCTCCATGACCGCCCCGCGGTCACCGACG
>CAYWGD010000177.1:2411-12698 GCA_964457335.1 uncultured Enterobacteriaceae bacterium
GGGGACGTGTTCGGCACGTGTCCCCTCCATGACCGCCCCGCGGTCACCGACGGGGGACGTGTTCGGCACGTGTCCCCTCCATGACCGCCCCGCGGTCACCGACGGGGACGTGTTCGGCACGTGTCCCCTCCATGACCGCCGGTCACCGACCGAGCCCGCGCTCGCGCTCGCTCCCGCTTTCGAGGCCGACCTCGACCTCGACCTCGAGCTCGACCTCGACCTCGACCCCGACATCGACCTCGAGACCGACCTCGATCCCGCGCCGTCGCGTCCCGCGCGAGGGCACCGGAGGGCGCGCGGGCTGCGCCCGCGCGGTCCGGCGCTCGCGCCGCGGCAGCGCCGCGCCGCGCCGACCGAGGCCGCAGGCCGAGCCCGCAGGGGCCCGACCCCCGGCGGGACCGGGCCGTCGCCGGCCGGTCCGCCGGGGGTCGCGCCCACCCGACTCCGGGGGCCTACCCGCCGTCGCCGGGGGTCGCGCCCAGCCGCCTCCGGTGGGTCTACCCCCCCGTCGCGTACGCCCCGCCGCTCTCGGGGGCGAAGGAGGCGCCGTCGTAGGCGAAGCGCTCCACGCCGAGCTGGCCGCCGTGGATGTCGTAGAGGTTGAAGTGCGCGGTGCGGCGGCGGTCGGGGAGGAAGGCGTAGCCGCTCGCGCCGGGGTTCAGCGAGAGGATGGGCGCGCCGTCGCGGGGGATGGTCGTCCGGTAGCCGTGGTGCTCGTGGCCGTGCAGGACCGCGACCACGCGCGGGTGGCGGGCGAGGATGCCCTCGAGCTCCATCGCGTTCTCGAGGTTGCGCGTGAAGGGGCCGTAGGGCTCGCCGCGACGGTCGCGGAGCGGGTAGTGCAGGAGCACGACGGCGGGCGCGTCTCCGCCCTGCAACAGCCCGTCGAGGGCCTGGAGCTGCTCGCGCGGGGTGAGGCCGCGGGAGAGGAAGTCGGGGCGGGACACGTCGAGCGCCACGAAGTCGACGCCCTGGAAGTGCCGCGTGTAGGGGTATACGCCGTCGTTCGACCAGCCGCCGAAGTGCTCGCGGAAGCGGCCCAGGCTCTCGCTCGTGTAGACGTCGTGGTTGCCGGGCAGCACGAGGAACGGGAAGCGCTCGGTGATCGGGGCGAGGAAGGCCGCCGCGAGCTCGAACTCCTGGGGCGTGGCGGTCGCGGTGAGGTCGCCGGTGCACACGACCACGTCGGGCTCGGCGCGCACCACGGCGTCGACGAGCGCCTCGACGGTGCGCTTGGTGAAGTGGGCGGAGCGGCCCATCAGGTAGAGGTTCACGGCCCCGAGGGCGCGCTTGGAGAGGAGCTGGCCGAGCTGCGGGGGGACCTCGACGTGGAGGTCCGTGATGTGGGCGACGCGCATGAGGCCGTGATGTATCCCCCCTCGGCGGGGTAGGAGGTGGGGATGGACGATCCGCGCCGGGTGCTCGAAGACGCCGCCGAACAACGCCTCGCCGTCGAGGTCCTGCCGAAGAACGGCGCCTGGCGACGCGGCCGGGTGATCCGCGTGGAGCGAGGCGGCATCGTGCTCACCGTGCCCGGCGCCGCGCTCTCCGGCGGCACCGACGTGCGCTGCTGGCTCACCGTGAACGGGCAGTCGTACACGTTCGAGGCGTCCGTGCTGCGCGCCGGCGTCCCCGTGCCCGACCGCTCCCAGGAGGGCGTGCTGCTCGGCTTCCTGGACGGCTTCCGCCGCGCCGAGCGGCACGGCGGCACGCTCCAGCTCGACGTGGTGCCCCACAACGGCCGGCCCATCTCGCTCATCGACGGCGCCGCCCGCCTCGTGGAGCTCGATCCCCGGGAGTGGACGATCACGGCGCCCACGGACTTCAACCTGATCTTCGTCGAGGGGGGCACCGTCCGCCTGCGGCTCGGCCTGCCCGACCGCGCCCCCATGGAGGTCGGCGCCCGGGTGCACCGGCTCTCGCGCGCCGACGGGCACCTGCTCTACCGCCTGCGGATCGAGGCCGTCGAGGACGCCGAGCGCTACCGCGAGATCGTCGACGGCATCCGGAAGCAGCTGGGCGTGTAGTTCGGTCAGAGCTCCCCCCTCGGTCCCGCCACCCGGTATCGAGCGGCGCGCGGGGGCGGGCCGCGGGGGACGCATCGTGACGTTCGCGCGGGAGAACACCGGAGGTCGACCCGGCGGGCCGACGCCGTGAGCCGGCTCCACGGCCGGGCAGCGCGCCCTGTCCCGCCCTCCCGCGCGGGCGACGACGCCCCGGTGAAAGGACGCCCGAGGTTGACCCGCCGGGTCGGGTGAACACGCTTCACCTGCTTCGAGGACCACCATCCGGTTCTCGGCAGCGCGAAGCCTGGGGGGGCTGGTGGGCAAGGGACCTCTGTCCGTGGAGCGGGATCTGCTCGAGCTCATGGTCGCGTACGGGTTCCTGCCGGGCGTCGCGATCGAGGGCGCGCGCGAGGCGGCGCCGATCCGCGAGGCCCCCTCCCCCCACCGCACGGTGGGCCTCGCGCCCATGCGGCTCGGCGTGGTCTCCGCGGCGCCCGGCGCCGGTCGCACCACGCTGGTCGCGGGGCTCGCGCAGGCCTGGTCCCGCGCCGGCCGGAGCGTGCTCCTCGTCGATCTGGATCCGGCCGACGAGCTCGGCCGCCTCCTCCTCCTTGGCTCGGCGATCACCGTCAACACGGGCCAGCTGCTCCTGCGTGCGGTCGCGGACGGCGGGATCGCCGAGCCCTCCCACACCGTGCTCCCCGGCGTCGACATCGTCGCGGCGGGGGGCCTCGGCGGCGACCCGGAGGCCCTCCCCGGCCTCCTCCGCGGCCGCCCCGGCGCGCTCCGGGCCGCGCTCGAGCCCTGGCTGGACCGCTACGACCGGCTCCTCCTCGACGTGCCGAGCGCCCCGGACGCCCTGCGCGAGGCCGCGCGCGACGTGACGGACGCCTGGCTCGTCGCGCTCCCGGCCGCCGCCGCGGACACCGGGCTCCACCTGCTCCCGGATGCGCGCCGCCTCGGCATCGTGGTCAACCGCTTCGACCGCGCCGCGCCGCCGCCGGCCCACGCGCTCGCGGCGCTCCAGCGCGACGGGCTCCTCGACACCGCGATCCCCGAGCTGCCGGGCGTCCGCACGGCGTGGGACGTGATCGGGGGCGCCGGCGGGCAGCTCGCCGACGCGGCCTTCGCGGCCCTCGCCGAGGAGCTCGACGGGCGCCGCGGGGGCCCGCCGCTGCGCATCGCGGAGGAGGAGCGCCAGACCATCGTGGAGCTCCACCCGGCGCGCGTCCCGGAGCGCGCGTGACCGGCATCCGGCTGCGTCGCCTGGGGCTCGCCGCGGCGGCCGCCGTCCCGGTGCTCGTCTACGCGACCCTGGACCTGCCGCTCGAGGACCACCTCGTCCTCTCGCTGGTGCTGATGGCGCTCGGGCTCTTCCTCGCCCGGCACGTCCCGTCGCTGCGCGTCGCGGTCGGGCTCCTCTCGGTGGCGGTGTCCGCCCGCTACGTGTGGTGGCGCGGCACGGAGACGCTCTACTGGGAGCTCTCCGTCGACGGCGCCGCCTCGCTCGCGCTGTTCGGCGCCGAGCTCTTCGGTTTTCTGCTCCTGCTCACCGGCTACTTCCAGACCGCGTTCACGCGCCCGCGGGCGCCGATGTCGGTGGACCTCTCCCGGACGGACCTCCCGTCCATCGACGTGTTCGTCCCGACCTACAACGAGGGCGTCGACGTCGTCCGCCGCACGCTCACCGGCGCGGCGGCGATGGAGTATCCGAACAAGAAGGTCTGGTTGCTCGACGAGAAGCGCCGGCCGGAGATGCGCGCGCTCTGCGAGGAGCTCGGCGTCGACTACATGACGCGCCCTGACAACGAGGGCGCCAAGGCCGGCAACATCAACCACGCCCTCTCGAAGACCAACGGGGAGCTGGTCGCGGTGTTCGACGCCGACCAGGTGCCGGTCCGGAGCTTCTTGCGCCTCACCGTCGGGTACTTCCTCGACAACCCGAAGATGGCGCTCGTCCAGACGCCACACCACTTCTACAACCCCGACCCCTTCGAGCGGAACCTCTACCTCTCGGACACCGTCCCGGCCGAGCAGGTCATGTTCTACCACGTCATCCAGGTCGGCAACGACTTCTGGAACTCGGCGTTCTTCTGCGGCTCCTGCGCCTTGTTGCGCCGCGAGGCCCTGATGTCGGTGGGCGGCATCGCGCAGGAGACGGTCACCGAGGACGCCCACACCGCGCTGAAGATGCACGCGAAGGGCTGGGAGTCGGCCTATCTCGCCGTGCCACAGGCCGCGGGCCTCGCGACCGAGCGCTACGCCTACTACGTCACCCAACGCATCCGCTGGGCGCGCGGGATGATCCAGATCCTGCGCCTCGACAACCCGCTCTTCAAGCGCGGCCTCGACTTCGCCCAGCGTGTCAACTACTTCAACGCCGCCTGTCACTTCCTCTTCGGCCTGCCGCGCATGGTCTACCTGCTGGCGCCGCCGAGCTACCTGCTCTTCGGGGTGCACCCCCTCGACGCGAGCGCCGCCGCGATCGCGGCCTACGCGCTCCCCCACGTGTTCCTCTCGGTGGTGGGCGGCTCGAGCATCGCGCACACCGCGCGACACAGCTTCTGGGCGGAGGTGTACGAGACCGCCATCGCGCCGTACATCGCGCTCATCACGCTGCTCACCGTGGCGTCGCCCAAGCACGCCAAGTTCGCGGTCACGGCGAAGGGCACGCAGTTGGATCGCCAGTCGTTCGACTGGCGGTCCGCGGCGCCCAACATCGTCGTGGCGTTGCTGGTGGCGGCGGCGGCGGTGCTCCTCCCCATCCGCTTCTTCCTGGAGCCCGCCGAGCGCGGCACGCTCGCGCTCGCCGGCTTCTGGAACCTCTACAACGGGGTGATCCTGCTCGCCGCGCTCACCGTGGCGCTCGACCGCGCCCAGCGCCGCGAGCTCTACCGCGTCCGCCGCGACAACCGCCTCGCGCTCGCCGCGGACGACCGGCGCTGGCACGGCCGCGCGCTCGACCTCTCCGAGGAGGGCATCCGGCTCCGCCTCCTCCCCGTCGCGCCGGGGGCGGGCATCCCCACGGTGCCCGAGCGGGTCAGCGTCACGCTCGACTCCAGCTTCGCCGCCCCGCTCACGCTCGACGCCCAGGTGCTGTCCCAGCACGCCGACGACGGCACCCTGGAGGTCCGCGCCCGCTGGCTCTCCCCGAGCCCCGCGCAGCTCCGCCGGGTCATCGAGGAGATGTTCGCTGGGGCGAACGCCTGGATCTACCACGCCTCGCCGCCCGACCGGCCGCTCCGCTCCTTCAGCGAGGTGCTCAGCGTCCCCTGGCGCGCGTTGTCGCGCGCACGACCGCGGCCGGCCCCGGCTCCCGCGACCCCGGCCCCCGCGACCCCGGCCCCCGCGCCCTCCTCGTCCGGAGGTGGCTCGTGAGCGTCTGGCAGTGCGGCCGCTGCTTCGCCCTCCACTTCGGCGGAGAGCGCGTGTGCCGGCGCTGCGGGGCGCCGCGGCCGGTCCCCTCGGTCCCGACCGTCGAGCCCCGGGAGGCCCAGTCCACGCCGGTGCACCTCCACCTCCCGCCGGCCGACTTCCCGTACAGCCGGCGGGCCGCCACGCGCGAGCGCTACCGCTTCGCCCCGCTGATCCTCCTCGCGCTCGCCGTGCTGGTCGCGATCGGCTGGGATCCCTTCGTGCGCCGCGTCGCCGCCGGCCGCGCCCTCGGCGGGGACAGCCCGGCCGCGGTGGAGGCCCGACGCAACCAGCTCACGATCGCCACCCGGCAGCTCGCCCGCCTGCTCTCCACGCGCGCTGAGGCGGATCCCGCCGCATGGCGCCACGAGGCGCGCGCCGTCGGCGCCCGGTTCCACCTCGACGGAGACGCCCGCAGCACCGCCCTGGGCGAGCTCGAGGTGCGCATCCGCGCGCTCTGGCTCGCCGTCGCCTCGATCCCCGACGATGCCGCCGCCGTCGGGCCCCACGTCACGCTTGCCCGGGAGGAGCTGTCCCGGGTCACGGAGGACCTCTCGAATGCCCGGTAGCCGCACGACCCTCCTGGCGCTCGTCCTGCTCGGAGTCGCCCCCGCCGGGCTCGCCCAGTCCGGGCTCGCCCAGGCCGCGCCCGCCGAACCCGCGCCCATCGAGCCCCTGGTCCCCGCGACGGAGCCCGCGCCGGCCGCGCCCGTCGTCCCCGCCGTCCTCGCGCCGCCCGGGGCCGCCACCCCCGTCCAGACCTTCATCGCCGACTTCGACGAGGACCTCTCCGTCCGCACCGACATGTTGCTCGAGGGCGTGGACGCCCAGGGGCAGGTCGTGTTCACGGTGCCGGAGTCCTGGGAGCTCGTGGAGGACCCGGTCCTCGAGCTCGACTTCGCCCACTCCGCGGCGCTCCTCGCCGATCGCAGCCACCTCACCGTGACCCTCGACGGCCAGGCCGTGGGCAGCGTGCGCCTCGACGCCGCGAACGCCAACAACGGCAAGCTCGCCGTCCGCCTCCCGCGCGGGCTGTTGCAGCCCTACAACCACGTCGGGCTCCGCGCCGCCCAGCACTACGGCGCCCAGTGCGAGGACCCCTTCGACCCCGGCCTCTGGACGCGCGTCCAGAAGACCTCGCGGGTCACGATGAAGTACCGGGCCCGCGCGGTCGAGCCCGACCTCGCCCGCCTCCCCTACCCGCTCTTCGACGCCACCGGCTACGGCCCCGCCGCGCTCACCCTGGTGCTGCCGCCCGCGCCGTCCACGAGCACGATCGACGCGCTCGGCCGCATCGGCCTCGCGCTCGGCCGCTACGCGGACTACCGCGGCGTCGCGCTCGACGGCGTCGTGCAGACCGTGCGCGAGGCGAAGACCCACGCGCTGCTCGTCGGCGTGTGGGGCGAGACGCCCGAGATCCGCGCGCTCCTCGGCGAGGTGGGCCCGCGCCCCTCGCAGGGCCTCGTCGCGCTCGTGCCGAACCCCGCCGACCCCACCCGCGCCGTCCTCGTCGTGACCGGCGCCGACGCCGACGGGCTCGGCCGCGCCGTCCTCGCCGTGTCGGACCGCCACCGGGCGCTCACCGGGCCCCAGGCGCGCGTCGACTTCGTGGCCGACGGCCAGCCGCCGCCGAGCCGCCGCGATCCGCGCCCCTCGCCCGCGGTCGCCGAGTTCCCGCTCGCCGCGCTGGGCATCGAGGACCGCACGGTCCGCGGCTTCTACACCCCCATCGTGCGCGTGCCGCTCGTGCTGGAAGGCGACGCCACGCTGCGGCCCGGCGCCGCCTCCGCGCTCCTCCGCTACGGCTACGCCGCAGGGCTCGATCCGCGCCTGTCCGCGATGGAGGTGCGCCTCGACGGCGTCGCCGTGAAGAGCGTGGCGCTCGACGACCCCGACGGCGAGACCGCCGCGACCGTGCGCGTGGCGCTGCCCGACGCGCTGGTGTCGCCGAGCTCCACGATCGAGATCGCGTTCACGCTCTTCCCCAAGGACTACGACGCCTGCCTCTACGCGAGCGACGCCGCGTTGTGGGCGACCGTCTACGCCGACTCCACGCTCACGCTCCCGCGCGACGGCGTGGCCGAGCTCCCCGACCTCGGGCGGCTCCGCCACGGGCTCTGGCCCTTCACGCTCGAGCCCGACGGCCCCGTGGTCGCGACGCTCCCCGATCGCCCCGGCGCCGCCGACGTGGGCGCGGGCTTCCTGTTCAGCGCGGCGCTGGGCCGCTGGAGCGACGCGACCTCGCCCCGCTACCAGCTCCGCGCCGCGAGCGGGCTCGACTTCGACGCGCTCGCCGACGCCCACGTCATCGTGCTGTCCAACGGGTCGCCGCACGCGCTCTACGACTCGCTGGCGCGCACCCAGGCGCTCGCGCTGTCCCGTGGCCCGGCCCGGGAGGTCCGCGCCTCCGGCAAGCGCGCGATGGCCGTGAGCGTGCCCGACACCGACGCGATCGTCGCCGAGGTGCTCCACCCGAAGAACCCGCGCCGGGCCGCGCTCGTGCTCCAGAGCAGCAAGACGCTCCCGCTCGCGGACCTCGTCGAGCGGGTCACCGACGCCGAGGGCCTCGCGGCGCTGGACGGCGACGTGGCGCTGCTCGACGGCGAAGACGAAGTCCGCACGCTGTCGCTCGCGGAGCGGCAGCGGGTCGGCAGCTTCCCCGTCGGCGTGGCGCTCGTCCTGGCCGTGCGGAGCCACTGGGGCCTCCTCGGCGTGGCGCTGGTGGCCGGCGCCGTGATGCTCGCCCTCGCCAAGCGCGCGTGGACGCGCACCCGGGAGGGCTAGGCATGCGCCTGCTCTACGCGCTCGTCGTGGCGCTCCTCCCCGCGTCCGCGGCCGCCGCCCCGACCCCCGCGTCGGTGCGCGCCGAGTGGGCGCCCTACGTCCAGTCCTTCATCCAGTCCGACGGGCGCGTCATCGACCGCGCCGGCGACGACGTGAGCACGTCCGAGGGCCAGGCCTACGCGATGGTCCGCGCCGTGTGGTGCGACGACCGCGGGACCTTCGACAAGGTCCTCGTCTGGACGCGCGACAACCTCCAGGCAGGCGACCCGGTCAAGCTCCCCGCGTGGCGCTGGGGCCGCCGGCCCGACGGCTCCTGGGGCGTCATCGACCCCAACTCCGCCTCCGACGCGGACCAGTGGATGGCGTGGGCGCTGCTCCTCGCGTCCGATCGCTGGCGCGCGCCGTCGTACCGCGACCAGGCGAAGGGCCTGCTCCAGCGCATCTGGGAGGAGGAGACCGCGCTCGCCGGCCCGCGCCGGGTGCTCCTGCCGGGCGCCTGGGAGCAGGGCAAGCCCACGATGACGCTCAACCCGTCCTACTGGCTCCCCTTCGCGTGGCGCACCTTCGCGCGCGCCGACCCGGAGCGCGACTGGACCGGGCTCATCGACGGCGCCTACTACCTCTGGGAGGCCTGCCGCTCGCCGAGCGGGCTCCCGCCGGACTGGTGCTGGGTCGAGCGCGAGAGCGGGCGCGTCGTCGCCCCGCCGAAGGGCGAGGAGGGTCGCGCCGTGTTCGGCTTCGAGGCCTTCCGCATCGGGTGGACCCTCGCCGCCGAGGCCCGCTGGCACGACGACGAGCGCGCGCGCAAGCAGCTCTCCTCGTTCGGCGGCCTCGTGGACCGCTGGCGCGCCGACCGCTCGATCCCGGCGGTCATCCTGCCGGACGGGTCCGCGCGGCACACCTGGGGCTACCTCGGGCTGTACGGCGCGCTCCTGCCCGCGTGGGCGGAGGTGCGGCCCAAGGAGGTCGACGAGCTCTTCGTGGCCGAGGTGCGGGGCAGCCGCGATCCCGCCTCGGCGCGCGACTACTACGCCCACAACTGGGTGTGGTTCGGGCTCGCGTTGTGGAGCGGGCTCGCGCGGCCGGAGGGGACGTGACGCGAGGCGTGCTCGGCGGGGTGATCGCGGTCCTGGTGGCGGTGCTCGCGCGCGCGGAGGCGGCGGATCCCGCGGAGGCGCCGGAGCCCGCGGTGCCGGAGCCCGCGGCACCGGAGCCCGTCGAGGCGTCGGATCCAGCGGCGGCGGAGCCCGTCGAGGCGCCGGATCCGTCCGACCCGGCGGGGGCGGGCGCGCGGGCGGTCGAAGCGCCGCCCGAGCCGGTCCTGTCCCTCGCGGACGCGGAGGCGGCGCTCGCCCAGGCGCCCCTCGACACGTCCGCGCGGCTCGAATTCGCGCGGGCCCTCGCGGCCACGCCGGGGCGCGCGGAGGAGGCCGTCGAGGCCCTGATGTGGCTCGTGGACGTGCCCGGCCGGGACGCCGCGGCGCGACGGGCGCTCGGCGACGTGGTGCGCGCGACGACCGCGCGGCCCGGCTGGGCGCGCGTGTACACGACGCTCGCGTCGGGTCCGCCGGGCTCCGCGCGGGAGGCGGGGCGGGTGCGGGCGGCCGAGCTGCGCGCGCGCGACCCGAAGACGCGGTCGAGGGCCCTCGCGGAGCTCGCGGGCCTCGCGGATCCGCTGGCGGCGCGGGTCCTGGGCGACATCTGGCTCGACGCGGGCGAGCCCGCCAAGGCGGCGGCCGCGTGGAAGCGCGCCGGGTCCGCGGGCCGCGACCGGCTCGCGCTGCTGGACCTGCTCGACGAAGACCCGATCGCGGGGGCGCGCGCGCTCGTCGAGGCGGGCTTCGGCGGAGCGGCCGAGCGCGTGCTGGCCGAGCTGATGATGACGGAGCCGTCGGGAGCGGGGCGTGCTCCGGGCGCGACCGGGGCGCGGACGCCCCGGTCGGGCCCCTCCAGGGTCGCGGCGAAGCCGCTCCGTCGGCCCGCCGCGAGCGGGCCGACCGGCGCGGGCCCGCAGGAGCCCGCCCCGCCTCCGGCCCCCGACCTCCACGCGCCCGCGCCGCCCTCCGGGCCCCACGCGCCGCCC
>CAYWGD010000178.1:0-12488 GCA_964457335.1 uncultured Enterobacteriaceae bacterium
CCCCCCGGGGGGGGGGGGGGGGCGTGGGGGGGGGCCCCCCCCCCCCGCCCCAAGACCTGGAGCCCGATCACCGCGGGATCGCCCACCCAGAACACGTCGAAGCGGGCGGCGTGCTGGTCCGCGACGAAGTGGTCGAGGGCCGAGCAGAAGGGCTCGATGAAGCAGTGGGGGCAGCGCTCGGCGTCGCGACAGTCGATCGGCGCGCCCTCGTCGAGGTAGGCGCGGAATTGCCGGCGTCGGCCGCCCACCTCGTCGAGCATCTTGTGGGGGTCCTGGATGAGCTCCTCCATGTCCTCGAGGTGGGACAGGGGGAAACGGTTCGTCCAGATGTGGAACTGGGGCGAGCGGGCGAGCCGGAACACGCGGCGGAGCGACTCGCGGTGCTCCTCGGGGTCGTAGAAGAGCTCGTCGCGGTTCTCCCAGGCGACGCCCTGGGGGATCACGTGGAGGAGGTCGAACTCCTTGACCCCCACGCGCGCGCAGAGCGCCACGATCGCCTCGAGGTGCTCGACGTTCTGCTTGTTGATGCACACGTCGACGTTCACGACGGGGCGACCGTCCCGCACGGCGCGGATCATCGCCTTCATGAGGTTCTCGAAGCCGTTCTTCGTGCGCGTGAGCCGGTCGTGCAGCTGCGGCGTGTGCCCGTGGAGCGAGAAGGTGATCTCGTCGAGCCCGGCGTCCATCGCGGCGAGGAAGAAGGCGCGATCGGCGAGCTTCTGGCCGTTCGTGACCGTCTGCACCCAGCGGTAGCCGACCTCCTTGCCGTAGCGGACGGCGTCGTGGAAGCGCGGGTGGATCGAGCCCTCGCCGCCCGACACGACGAGCCGCGTCGCGTCCTTCTCCTCGCGGCCCCGGCGGATCTCGGTCTTGATGTCCTCGAAGGGGAGGAGCTTCCCGTCCTGGGCCTCGGAGTCGAGGCAGAACACGCACTTGCTGTTGCACGCGGCGGTCAGGCGCACCCAGTGCTTGGTCTCGTTGGCGACCCGCTCGTGGTCGAAGGTGCGCGCCTGGCCGGCCTCGTTCGGCATAGGGGGGAAGGTAGCATGCGCCCCGCCGCTCCCTACACCCTGCCCGAGGTCGCTCCCCCGAATCCGGGGAGCTGGCTCACACGCGCCCGCTCCCGCTACCTCGCCCGCGCCGCGCGGCTCCTGCTCGAGCCCGGCGAGCTCCCGCCCTGGCTGGCCTCCGCGTGGTCGGGCGTCCGCGAGCCGCTGGCGGGGCTCCTGAAGGACCGTCCGGCCGACCTGCTCGGCGCGCTCGCGCTCCCCCAGGTCGGCGCGCCGCTGTGCGCGGGCCGGCTCGACGTCGCCATCCCGCAGCTCCTGCTGGAGCTCTCCCGCCGTCGGGTCCTCGGCCGGGAGGGCGTGTGGTGGCCGGGGCCCGTCGACGCGCTGCTCTCCGCACCCCGGCGGACGGCCTGGCGCTTCACGCCGCCGCTGGTCGGGGCGTTGTTCTCCGACGGGGAGGTGGAGATCGCGGCGGGGATCGAGCTCGGCGCAGGGGAGCGGGCGTTCCTCCCGCTGCGGGACGGCGGCTGGCTCGCGCTCGTCGACGACAACCCGCTCGCGTCGCTCGAGGCGCACCCCGACAAGGATGGGAACGCGCTGGATCTCGGCGGCCGCACCGCGGAGGCGTGGGTGGCCGCGCTCGACGAGGCGCGGGCCTTGATTCGCGGGGCGCTGCCCGACCTCGCCACGGAGCACGCCCAGGTGCTCGCCACCGTCGTTCCCGTGGGTTTCGAGCCCGAGAAGAGCCTGTCCGCGAGCTACCGGGAGGCCATCGGCGTCGTGTACCTCACGCTGCACCCCAAGGTCGGCATCGTCGCGGAGGCGCTGATCCACGAGGTGCAGCACAACAAGCTGAACCTGCTCCTCTGGAGCGATCCGCTGATACACGACGACGGTGTGTTGGTCGTATCACCGGTCCGGCCGGACCCGCGCCCGCTCCTCGGCGTCCTGCTCGCCGTGCACGCCTTCCTGCCGGTCGCCCAGCTGCACATCGAGCTCCTGGCCGCGGGCCACCCCGCGGGCGACCCGGAGCGGCTCCGGCAGGTGATGCGGGCCAACCGCGAGGGGCTCGACGTGCTCGCGGACGCGCGCGCGACCCCCATCGGCGCGGCGCTGCTCGACGGCATGCGCGCGCTGGAGGCCTGGCAGCGCGCGGCTACTCGCTGAAGAAGACGTAGAGGCCCGCGAGGTACGGGTCGGCGACGTTCATGGCGCCGATCGCGAGGTCCGCGCCGCCGTCGCCGTCGAGGTCGCCCGAGCCGGTGACGCTGAGCCCGAGGTACCCGCTGCTGCGCGTCCCCGCGAACTCCGCGTCGAAGTCCACGAGGAGGTGGTCGCCTCGCGTGAGCGGGCCGTACGCCAGGTACGCCGCGCCGGACATCTGCGCGCCGCGGCTCGCGTAGGGCGCGCCGACGAGGAGGTCCTCGGTGCCGTCGCCATCGAGGTCCCCGGCGTTGGTGACGGCGGTGCCCGCGTAGTCGTTCGCCTCGCCCAGGAGCGTGGCCTCGCCGCCGAGCTCGAACTCCCCGTCCAGGCGCGCGGCCCCGCCGAACTGCACCAGCACCTTGCCCGACATCTGGCCGTTCTCGCTGCTGTAGGGCGCGCCGACGACCAGCTCGTCGTAGCCGTCGCCGTCGAGGTCGCCGCCCGTCACCGCGACGCCCGCGGAGCTCCCCGGCGTGTCACCCGCGAACCAGGCGTCCGCGTCCCCGAGCTCGAAGCTGCCCGAACGGAACGGGCCGTAGAGCAGCGCGACGCCGCCGGCGGCGGAGGCGGGCGCGCCGATCGCGAGGTCGGACCAGCCGTCGCCGTCGAGGTCGAGGCCCTCGGCCAGGCCGCTGCCGATCTGCCCACGCTCGCGGTCCCCGTGGATGCGCACCGCGTCGTCGCCGACGAGCGAGATGCCGTCGACGCCCGCGGAGAGGCTCACGTACACGGTGCCGCAGCCGGGACAGTCGTCGTCGCTGTAGTAGGAGCCGATGACGAGGTCGTCGTCGCCGTCCCCGTTCATGTCGCCCGCCGGGCGCACGACGATGCCGGTGTAGCTGAAGTCCGCCTCGCCGACGAGCACCGTGTCGGCCGCGGAGGCGTCGATCTCCCCCGCCGCGAGCGGCCCCCGGAAGACGTACACGCCGCCGTCGTCTCCGCCGGGCCCGCCGACCACGAGGTCGAGCACGCCGTCGCCGTCGACGTCCGCCGAGCCGGTCACCGACGTGCCGAACTGGCGGCCCAGGGTGTCCCCGACGAGGATGGTGTCCGCGACCGAGAGCGGGTTGGTGCCCTCCGGCACGTCGGACACGACGTACACCCGGCCCTGGCTGGCGCCGGCTTCCCCGGCCGCCATCCGCGCGCCCACGAGGAGGTCGGCGTGCCCGTCGCCCGTGACGTCGCCGAGGTCGAGGCCGCCGCCGTACCCGACCCCGTCGCTGGTGGACTCCGCGACGAGGACGGCGGTGGCGTCGGTGGTCGGGATGATTCCGGTGAAAGGCGGGTCGCCGGCGGGGAGGGCGGTGTCCGTGTCGCTGTCCGGCCCGGTGTCGCCGCCGGTGTCGGTGGCGGTGTCGGAGGGAGGGGCGGTGTCGGGGAACTGGATGGTGGTGGTCTCGCAGGCGGCCAGGAGCACGGCGCCGAAGGGGAGGGCGCGGATCGACATCGGCATGGGGACCTCGGGAGTCTCGCGGGTCAGTGCAGCGGGGAGCGCGGACCGATCACGGAATCGGGGGGGAGGCGCGCGAGGCGGGCGTCCACCTCGGCGGCGCGGGCGGGCTCGGCGAGGCGCGCGGACTCGAGCAGCGCGCGGGCGCGGGCGGGGTCGGGGGTGCAGTCGGCGAGCGCGATGGTCGCGCCGGCGTCGAGCGGCGCGGACCCGGCGGCGAGGGCGGCGAGCGCGGCGGGGCAGTCGCCGCGGCGGAGCGCGAGGCGGGCGGCCAGGGCGCGCACCTCGTCGCGTCGGAGCGTCTCCCCGCTCGCGAGCCAGGCGTCCGCGGCGGCGGAGGCCTCCTCGTCGCGGCCGAGCGCCGCGAGGGTGCCGATGCGCCGGGCGGCGAGCTCCGCCCGGACCGGGCCGCCGTCGGGCTCGAGCCGGAGCCCCGCGTCCAGGGCCTGGAGCACGTCGGCGGGGTCGGCCCCGGCGGTCTCGAGCGCCCGCGCGCGGGCGAGCATGCCGGCGGCGCGGACGGGCAGGCAGAGGAGCGCGTCCTCCGCGCCGAGCCGCGCCTCGCGCCCGTCGCGGCAGCGCACGGCGACCGTCCCGTGGCGCACCGCGATCCGCGTCCCGAGGGCGTCGCGCGTGACCGTGAAGCCCGTCCCCACTACCGTCGCGGTGCCCTCGGGCGTCTCGACGACGAGGTCGACGCCGCGCTCCGGGACGACCTCGACCGCGAGCTCGCCGGCCTCCCAGGCGATGCGGGGCCGGACCACGCCGCCGCCGAGCGCGCCGCGGCCCGTGTAGACGAGCGACACGTCGCCGCCGACCGGGAGGAGCGTGGGCGTCTCGGCCGCGAGCGCCACCGTGGCGGGCGCGGCGGTGGGGGAGAGGGCGCGAGAGGTGGCCAGCAGGGCGGCCAGCGCGCCGGCGACGCCGAGCGCCGCGAGGAGCAGCGGCGCGCGGCGGCGGGGCGGAGGGGGCGTGTCGAGCGTGCGCTCCGCCCGGCGGACGAGCCGCGCCACCGCGATCTCGGACGGCTCGGCGGCCTCGGCGGCGGCCCGCAGCGCCTCGTCGTGCTCGTTCATCGGGCCCCTCCCGCCTGCGCGACCAGGGTGTCGGGCGCGAGCGCGCTCCGGCGCGCCAGCTGTTGGAAGCGGGCGCGCGCGCGCCGCAGGCGGCTCTTGACCGTGCCGGCCGGCAGGTCGAGCAGGGCGGCCACGGCCTCGTCGGGGCGCTCCTCCACGTCGCAGAGGACGAGCACCTCGCGAAGGTCCGTCGGCAGCTCGTCGAGCACGGCGCGCACCCGCGCGGCGAGCTGGTTGCGCTCGCACGCGACGCTCGGCCCTTCGGCCGCGTCCGGCACCTCGCCGAGGAGCCCGGGGAGCCAGCGCCGGACCCAGCCGCTGCGTCGGTGGGCCGTCAACACGCGGCGCGTGATGCCGAACATCCAGGCGTCGAAGCGGTCCGCGTGGCGGAGCGTGTCGAGCCGGTTCATGGCCGTCACCAGCACGTCGTGGGCGGCGTCCTCGGGATCCACGCCCGGGCCTCCGAGATGGGCGCACCACCGCAACACCACGGGCGCCCACGCTTCGAACAGCGCGCGGCGCGCATCGCGGTCGCCGTCGCGGACGCGTGCGAGGAGGTCGGGGCCTGGCAGGGGGGTGCGCACGGATCGGCTGTGCACCGAGTCGGACGAACCGATCACGGAATCGTGCGCGGGTGGAAGGTCAGGTCGAGCCCGACGCCCACGGACGCGCCGCCCTGCCGCAGCGTGGTCCCGCCCTTCTCCAGCGCGGTGGGCGCGAGGTCGATCGCCGCGCGCGCGAGCGGCGCCACCTCGAGCCAGGGCGTGGGCGCCCAGGAGAGGCCGGCCTCCGCCTGGACGAACGGCGTGAGCGCCGTGCCGACGAGCGTGTCGGTCTCCACGAAGTAGCGCCGCACCGACACACCCGCCCCCCCGCCGAGCACGAGCGCGAACGTCGCGGGGGCACGCCACCGCGCGCAGGCCGCTAGGTCGAGCGCCGACATCCGCTCCGTCTCCCCGAGCGTGGGGAAGCGCCCGTCGGTCGCGCCGCCCGCGAAGAGGCCCAGGCGGCCGGCCCCGCGGGAGAGCCCGACGCCCACGGTCACGAGCGCGGTGGTGGTCGAACCGGACCGCGTGGCGGCCCCGCCCGTGATCGATGCCCACGGCAACACGTCGGCGGAACGCCCGGGGCCTCGCGTGGACGCCGTGGAGGGGGGCGCCGGCGGCGTGCCCAGCGCCGGTGGTGGCTGGCTCGCCGGCACGGCCGGGGGAGCGGGCGGGCCCGCGACCGTGGGGGGCACGCTCGGGGGCGGCGGGGGCGGCGACGGCGGGGGCGGCGACGACGGCGTCGGCGCGGGGGCGGGCGTCGGCGGGGGCGCGGGTGCCGGGAGTAGCGAGCTACGGGCCGGGGCGGGCGCGCTCCACGCCGTGACGGTGTCCGGCGGCAGCGGGGGCTCCGTCCGCGCCGGCGAGGGCCCGAACGTGCGCGAGGGCGGGGTCCGGGCAACCGCTCCGCGTTGCGGCGACGCCGTGCCGCTGCCAGCGTCGGCGGCTCCGGTGCCGCGGGGTGGGGACACATGCGGGCTCGAAGTCGAGGTCGAGCTCGGACTCGGGCTCGAGCTCGAACTCGAACTCGAACTCGAGCTCGAACTCGGACTCGGACTCGGACTCGACCTCGAACTCGAACTCGGACTCGGACTCGGACTCGGACTCGAACTCGCGCTCGAACTCGAGCTCGAGATCGGGCTCGGGCTCGGGCTCGGTGGCGAGGCTGACGGCGGTGAAGTCGCCAGCGCTGGGCCGGGGCTCTCGGCCGGCGCGGCCCGGGGCTCCACGCGCGCGCCGCCCAGCGGCTCCAGCAGGCTCACCGCGAGCCAGACCGCGTCCTCCCGCCCCGTCGCGTCTGTCGGCGGCGGGAGCGGCACGGTGTGTTGCGCCCCGGCGGCGTCGCGGACGCGCAGGATCCAGCGGTCGCCGGCGTTTTCGACCGCGACCCACGCGCCGCTCCCGCGCAGGCCCGGGCGCAGGCCC
The DNA here is from genome assembly GCA_964457335.1 of uncultured Enterobacteriaceae bacterium. Lineage (GTDB taxonomy): Bacteria > Myxococcota_A > UBA796 > UBA796 > SXON01 > CAJBVW01. The sequence goes on from CAYWGD010000178.1 coordinate 6,713, forward strand.
GCGAGCTCGGCCGCGCTGGCCCACGCCGCCGGATCCTCCCCGGGCGGGAGGACCAGCGGCACGGGGTCCGGGCCGGCCCAGGCCGGACCTGCGAACACCAGGAGCAGGCGGACGAACCACACCCCTGACCCCATAGCACCGACCCGGCGGCGTCCTCGACCGGATCTTCGCGCGGGCCTGATCCGCCGCGCCGGGTCCGGGCATGGCGTCAGCCGGCCGGCGGTCGCTGGCAGGGGGCCCAGACCGCGCGCGCGCCGGCGGCCTGGTAGAGCGGCAGCCCGGGGCGCTCCGCGTGGGGGGCGTACACCTCGACGGCGCAGCCTGGCGCGTGCTCGGCGAGCCAGGCCGCCGCGGCGTGGAAGCGCGCGGCCGCGCCCGGGCCCGCCTCGGGGCCGAGCCGCGGCGCGCGGATCCGGGTGAGCCCCGCGAGCTTCTCGGCCGCGGCGGCGGGGAGCCCGTCGAGCGGCTCGATCGGGCCCCAGACCTCGATGCGCGCGAAGCCGAGCCGGCGGGCCTCGCGGATCACGGCCGGGAGGCCCGGGTGGCTCCACGGGGACGCGCCCGCGAACACCACGCCGGCGGCGCCCTCGGAGGCCGCGCGCACCAGGCGCTGCCGCAGCGCGCGCTCGGGCTCCGTGGGCCACTCCGCCCCGTACGCGGCCCGCGCGTCGCACCCGGGGCAGGCGAGGGGGCAGGCGGCCTCGACCGCTAGGATCACGGGGTCGCCGACGGGGCGCGGGGCGGCCGCGGGCACGGGATCGCCGCCCGCCCACCCGCGGACCCAGGCGATTGCCGTGGCGGGGGGGCGGCCCCGGCGGGGGGGCGGGGGGCCGCCGGGCGGGGGGCCGCCGGTCGGGGGGCCGCCGGCCGGGGGGCCGCCGGTCGGGGGGGCACCCTCGCCGCCCGCGGAGGCGGGGGATGAGACACCCGCCGACACACCCGATGTGTCAACCGGCGCGAGGACCTCGTCCCAGCCGAAGCGCGCGGCGTAGTCGGCGCCCACGCCGGGGCAGGCCGCGCGCAGGGGGCAGCCCGCGCAGGGCGGGCCGTGCACGTAGGGGTGGGCCGGCTCCTCGAGCCCCGGCGGGAAGGCGCGCCGGACGGACGGCGCGTCGAGCCGGTCGGCCGCGGCGGCCCGCGCGTCGCCGAGCACGCACAGGGGGAGGCCCACGGTGTCGGCCTCGCGGCGGAGGCCCCACGCGAGGTGCACGGCGTCCACCACCGGGCCGCGCACGAGCGCGAGCCGCGGCACGAGCATCCGCCACTCCGCGGCGCCCGCGCCCTCCGGCCGCGCCAGGATCCAGCGGTGGCCGTCCACGCCCCACCGGGGCGCCGTGGCCGCGAGCGCGCCGATCTCCGCGGTGCCGGAGCGCGTCAGCACCGTGCTCACGCGCGTGGCCACGCCCGCGGCCACGAGGCGCCGGAGCCCCACGGTGGCCTGCTTGTGCGCGCCGGGCTCCTGGACGAGCCAGTCGTGCAGGGCCGGCGTGGCCGCGTGCACGGCCACCACGGCGTCGGTGAGCCCCGCGGCGCGCAGCCGCTCGGCGGCCCCGGCGGCGGCGAGGATGCGCCCGTTCGTCTGGAGCCCGACCCGGGCGTAGCCGGCGGCCCGCGCGGCCTCGACGAGCCGCGGCAGGTCGGGCCGCAACGTGACCTCGCCCCCCGCGAGCCACACGCCGTCGGCGCCCGTGGCGCGCTCGCGGGCCAGCACGGCGACGAGCGCGTCCAGCGGCGCGTCCGCGAGCCGCTCGCGGCGGTCGCCCTGGTCGCAGAAGCGGCACCGGTTGTTGCACCGGTAGCCGGTGCGCAGGTCGAGCCAGGCCATCAGCGCGCGTCCACCCAGACCTCGCCGGCGCCGGGGGCCAACGTGCGGGGCCCGGGATCGGCCGTGATGCCGGAGATGAGCTCGACGCCACCGGGACCGTTCACGATCCGCTCGCCGTCGTCGAGGTTGAGCAGCACCATGCCTCCGTACTCGAGGGTCCAGGCGTGGGGCACCTCGTCGTCGGGCACGCTCGCCTCCATGAACGGCCCGGCATCGACGCCGGACACGTAGTCGAGCGGACCGACGGGACGCGCGTGGCGGCCGGCGAGCTCGGTCAGCGCCGGGTCGAGGGCGGCGGCGAGGGTGTCGGCGTCGAGGTTCGCGAAGGCGTCCCCGAGGAGCCACACCCCGCCGGAGGCCACGTTGGCGGCGATGGCACCGGAGACGTCGGTGGGGCCGAACGGGGCGCGGAGCAGGAGGTTGTCGGCGTCGTTCCACCACCACAGGCCGTTGAGGAACGAGCGCGCGGCGCTGCTGCGCGCCTGCCAACGCAGGAAGGGCCGCCGGGGGTCGGGATCGGCGGCGAACGCGATGTCGGCCCCCGAACGCCAGGAGTTCGCGTAGCCCGCGGTGGGCAGCATCGGGGCGCCGCATGCCAGGAACCAGGCCTCGGGGCCCATCGCGTCCCGGAGGAGTGACATCCCCCGGTGGTAGGCCTGCATGCCGGTGACGTCCTCGTACCGCACGCCCTCCACCGCGCCGGCGTAGAGGAAGTCCAGCTTCAGGTAGGTCCACCCCTCCTTGACCTTGGCGTCGATCTGCGCGCGGAGCCATGCCGCCGCGTCGGGGTGGGTCACGTCGAGGATCGCGTAGTCGTTCCCCGACAGCTCGCCGTGTACGAGCTCCTCGCCGTCGGCGTCGCGCACCCACCAGTCGGGGTGCTCGGCGTGCGTGGTCGTGGAGCGTGACACGTAGAACGGGGCCATCCAGAGCCCGGGGGTCATCCCCGACGCGCGGATGTCCGCCGCGAGGCCGGCGGTGCCGGAGGGGAAGTGCTCGTTCGCCTCCCACTGGCCCCACGCCACCTCCCAGCCGTCGTCGACCTGGAACACCTCTATCGGCGCGTGCCCCTCGGGGAGCGCGGCCGCCGCGGCCAGGTTGGCGCGGATGTCCTCCTCGGTCGCCTGGCCGTAGTATTGGTACCAGTCGGACCAACCGACGGGGGCCGAGCCCAGCTCGGGCACCTCGGCCGGTGTCTCCGTGGCCCAGTCGCTCCAGAGGTTCTGGGGGTTGTCGTCGGGGTAGAGGTTGATCCAGAGGGGATCCAACGTCACGGAGGCGCCCGGCGCGAGCGCGATCCGCTCGCCGCGCATGCCGTACACGAGCCAGACGTCGGTGTCCGAGAACGCGGTGTAGATCTTGGTGCGCTGCGCGCCCACCCCGCCCACGAGCAACGACGCGCCGCCCGGCACCCCGACGAGGCCCGCCCACCACGACGTCGCGGCCGGCTCCTGGGCGACGGTCTCGACGTCGCCATCCCCCTCGATCACGGGCACGCCGTCGACCAGCTCGGGCTCCCCCAGCTCCGTGACACCCGCCCAGGACCAGGATTGGTAGCCCTGGCGCCAGAAGACCGCATCGCCGCCGACCAGGGACCACGTCCCGGCGAACACGACGCCTTCCAGCACGCCGCCCTCGGGCCCCGCGGTGACGGTGGGAACGAAGCGCTCTCCGTCGAGGGCGACGTCCACGGTGAGGTCGCCGCTCCCGTGAGGCGTCCCGGTCAGGACGACCGAGGCGTGGTCCCGGTAGGTGAAGGTGAGCGTCGCGCCGTCGGCGGTCGTCTCGACCACGCCGTACGCGGCGCCCGGCTTCTCCTCCGCGCACCCCGCGAGGATCAACAGCACATGCACCGGCGTCATCCCGGGATCGGCGCGAGCTCGCCGTCGCCGTGGATGCCCAGGTACTCGCGCCACACGCCCTCGCACACGTCGGTGTAGGCGCAGCTCTCGCACGCCTTCACGTGGCGCTTCAGGTCGTGCCGCTTGCGCTCCTGCCAATTGAAGCGGGCCCGGCCGCCCTCGATCGTGGCGATGCCTTCCGGGAAGCCGTCGCTGTTGAGCGTGCGGATCGAGCAGTCGGTGTCGAGGTCGCGGAACTCGCCGACGTAGCGGCGGGCCATCGCGCGGGACGAGAGCAGCGTGAGCGGCAGCACGCACAGCGGGAAGCCGCCGATCGTGAAGGTGCGCTTGTAGCGGTACTCGTTGAGCAGGATCGTCTTCACGACGTAGGGCACGACGTCGGTGTACTTCGGGATGAGCGAGGTCTCGGTCTCGGCGTAGCCCTCCGCGCGCACGAAGTTGGCGCGCACGTCGTCGAGGCCCAGCTCGTAGAAGAACTTGAGGATGGCGGGCAGGTGCTTGTAGTTCCACGCGTTGACGACGACGTTCACGCTCACGTTGTCGCGGAGGTGCCCCTCGTCGCGCTTCTGGAGCAGGTAGCGCAGGCCCGACTTCTTCTTCTCGAAGTTGCCCGGCACGCGGGTGAGCGCATCCTCGAGCTGCGCGGTGTGGCCGTGCATGCTCATCGTCACGCGGGTGAGCCCCGCGTCGAGCACCTTGTCCACGAAGTCGTGGCGGAAGAACTTGGTCCCGTTGGTCGCGAGCGCCACGCGCGTGTAGCCGAGGTCCCGCGCGTAGCGGATCGCGTCGAGGATCCACGGGTAGGTCGTGGGCTCGCCACCCAGGAAGCCGACCGAGCGATTGCCGGCGTCGTACCAGCGCTTGATCTCCGCCTGCATCTCGGGCCAGGGCATGTACCGGCGCATCTCGGTGGCCGGGAGCCCGTCGAGGCAGAAGACGCACTTGTTGTTGCAGATCTTCCCGACGTTGATCTCGACGTTCTTGCGGGTGTCACGCCAGAGATCGGCGCCGTCGCCGCTCGTGCCGGGCGCGGAGGCGGGGGCATTCTCGTTCACGTGGCCTCCTGGGCGCGGAGCTCGTGGTCGCCGAAGCGGTCGAGGTAGGCCCCGAACACGCCGGCGCACACGCTCGTGTAGGCGCAGCCGTCGCAGGCCGACGCGTGGCGGCGCCCGCGGTCCGGCGCCCAGCTGTAGATCCCGTCGAGCGACACCTTGTCGGGGTGGCGGGCCCACTCTACCGTCACCCGGGGGTTCCAGTACAGGTCGTTGCTCGCCATCCGCGCGCTCCCGAGCGCGCACATGGGCACGCCGAAGAAGCGCACGATGCCGGGCGCCATGGCCTCGACGACCCGGGGGGCGAGCGCCTCGATCTCGGCGAGCCGCACGGGGAGGTCCCCGTAGCGGTCCGCGCCGGCGCCCTCCGGCGTGAGGTTCGACACGATGAGCAGCGCCGCGTCGAGCGAGCGGGCGAGCGCCGCGGTCTCGACGAGGTGCTGCACGTTGAGCCGCGTGAGCACGGTGTTCACGTAGGGCCGGAAGCCCGGCTTCGCGGCCTTCGCGTTGGTGACCGCGCGGGTGACGCGCTCGAACGACCCGACACGCCCGACACAAACGTCATGTGTCGCCGCGTCGGGGCCGTGGATGGAGAAGAGCGCCTCGTCGAGGAACGGCATGGCCGCGGCGGCGAAGCCGGGGTCGGCGAGCCGCGTGCCGATCGTGCCGATGCTCGTGCGCATCCCGAGCTTCTTCGCGAGCTTCAACACGTCCACGAAGCGCGGGTGGATCGTGGGCTCGCCGCCCGTGAGGTGCACGCTCTCGACGCCGCGCGCGGCCTGCTCCGCGAGGATGCGCGTGATGCGGCCGAAGGTCACGGGGAAGGGGTCGAACTCCTTCATGCGGTGATCTTCCGAGCAGAAGACGCAGCGCTCCGGGCAGTGGTAGGTGACGTGCAGCTCCAGCCGGCGCATGCGCTGGCCGGCGGGGCCGATCCAGGGGGTGTCGGTGCTCGTCACCACGACGAGGCCCCGAGGGGGGAGGGGGGGCGTTGCGGGGGGGGGGGGGCCCCCCCCCCCCCCCCCCCCCCCCCCCCC
>CAYWGD010000179.1:0-1091 GCA_964457335.1 uncultured Enterobacteriaceae bacterium
GGCGCCGGACGCGGGCGCCGGGGCGCCGGACGCGGGCGCGGGCGCTGGGCGCTGGGGACCCGAGTCGTGCCCCGGCGGCCGCGGCGCTCCCGCCCGATCAGCAGTCCCAGCCGATCGTGATGCCGTAGAGCGCCATGTAGCTCAGCGTGTGGTCGTCGTAGAGCATCGGGTACAGGTTGCCGTCCGCGGCCATGCTCAGCACCGTGCTCACCGAGCCGGAGTCCCACACGTGGTTGCCGTGGGTGGCGAAGTGGCCGTAGTCGTACACGGGGTTGCCGTACGCGTCGATCTGCCAGGCGTAGGCGTTGCCGGTGAGCAGGTCGAGGCGGATGCTCACCCACTGCTCACGGTCGCGGCCGAGCCGGCGGAGCTTGTCCTGCAGCGGGTCGTACCAGGAGAAGACGAAGCTCTTCCCCCAGAACATCGTCTCCTCCACCACGCCGAGGCCCTCGGTGTTGGAGTAGTGGGTGTAGTAGAGGTCGAAGCGCAGGAATGCGGACTCGACCTCGGAGGGCTGGAAGGCGCTGTACCCCTGGAGGACCGCGGGCCACGCCGCGTCGACGACGATCTGGTCGGTGCGCGCCACGCCGTTGCCGAACAGCAGCGCGGAGTTGGACAGGTAGAGCGCGGGCATGGCGTACAGCGCGGCCGCGGGGTCATCGACGGTGTTGGGGCCGTCGTCCACCTGGGTGTTGTCCCCGAAGCTGGCGTAGAAGGCGGTCTGGCCGCAAGTGCCAGCGTAGGCCGGCGCGGCGGCGAAGACCGCAGCGAGGGAGATCGCGAACAGGGCGCGGGTCATGACATTCTCCAGGTTGCAGGTTCCGTCCGGCGGGGTGACCGGACGCACCGGAGGGATGCACGGTGCGTGCCAGCCTTCTGTTGGGCCTTGGAGGGCCGGAACGGGGCGGAACGGGCCGGGTCCACGTCATCCACGCGCGTGGCGTCGGGTGCGCGCGCGGTGCGCGCACTGCGCGCCGGAGTGCGCGCGCACCGGGCGCGGGCGCCGGTCGGACATCGAGCGGGGACGTGGCGACCACGTGGGGCCTCCATGACCGCCGGGCGGTCATCGAGCGGGGACGTGGCGACCACGT
>CAYWGD010000179.1:1191-9590 GCA_964457335.1 uncultured Enterobacteriaceae bacterium
CGGTCATCGAGCGGGGACGTGGCGACCACGTGGGGCCTCCATGACCGCCGGGCGGTCATCGAGCGGGGACGTGGCGACCACGTGGGGCCTCCATGACCACGGAGCGCCCGTGCGCGGCCGCGGCGCCGCCGACCGCCCGCCGAACCGACCGCCCGCGGCCGCCGCGCCGCCGCTACTCGGCCGGCGCCGCCAGGGTGACCCAGGCGTACTCGACAGACGCGCCGCCGCCGAGCTCCAGCATCCCCACCGGCATCGCCACGAGGGCCTCGTTGACGAGCGCCCCCGCGCGGAAGCCCACGAGGACGTCCCCGGAGTACTGCCAGCCGTCGTAGGTACCGAGCAGGTCGGAGCCGGGGATCCCCGCCCCCTCGCGGTCGTCGAACAGGAGCGGGAGATCCACGATGGTGGTCCCGACGGACACGCCCGCCATCATCCCGAGCCGCGGCCCGGCGAGCGTGACCGGCACGTCCAGCATGTCCCCGTCCGCCGTGACCACTTCGAGGTTCGCTCCGCCCGCCTCGAAGCCGACAAGGGCGCCCGCGAACACCACCGTCGCGTCCTGGAGCGTCGCCTCGACCACGTCCATGTCGTCGAGGACCGAGCCCTCGACGCAGCCGGTGAGCAGCAGGAGGGCGGGGGTGCGCATGGCGGCAGCCTACCTCGTGGAGCCGGCGGGCGGCGCGGGCGAGCGGACCCCCGCCCGCACGTAGGTGTCAATGATCAGTTCCTGACACCACGGCCGACACCACGGCCAGCGACACCACACCCACCCCACCCGCATGTAGGTGTCAATGATCAATTCCTGACACCGCGCTTCTGACACCGCGCTTCTCCGCGCTGCTGACACCGCGCTACCGACACGCACGACCACGACCGGGCGAGGCGGCCGGAGCGCGGCGCGGGCGCGGTACGAACACCGGGCCGGAGGCCACGGGAGGGCGCACGGCCCGCGCCGGTCCGCCGGCACGCAGCCGGCGGACGGAGGGCGGATGCCCGACCGCGCAGGGCGCCGACCCCGGCCCGTCCCCGGGCCGGGGGCGCCCCCGGACTCAGCTCGCCTTGCTCGGCGCGGGCGTGGCGCGGCGGGCGTGCAGGTCGAAGCGGGAGCCGGCCACGAGCGCGTGCAGGCGCACGCCGATCATCTCGACGGGCTGGCCCTCTTCGACGGTGGCCATGGAGCTGTGCTCGAGCCCGCCCGCGTCGACGACGGTGATGCCGCCGCTCCCGACGACCTCGAAGACGTTGTCGGGCCCGATGAACGCGGCGGTGTCCTCGTCGAGGCCGAGGCCGATGGCGAAGGGGTTGTAGGCGAGCGCGGACAGGAGCCGGCCCATGCGGTCGCGCTGGCGGAAGTGCTGGTCGACGATGACGCGGTTGGTGAGGCCGAGCCCGGGGACGAGCGTGGCCTGCCCGGCGATGGGCGTGCCACCCTCCTTTCCGAAGGCGATCATGTGCTCGGAGAGGAAGGCCGCGCCCGCGCTCGTGCCGGCCACGTGCACGCCGTGGGCGTTCATGCGGCGCACGGTGCGCGCGACGTCGGTGCCGCCGAGGAGCGTGGAGAGCCGGAGCTGAGCCCCGCCGGTGAGGAAGACGCCCGTGGCGCCCGCGAGCGCGCCGAGGGCCGCGGGCGCGTCCTCCCGGCGGCGCACGTCGAGCACGCGCACGTCGGAGACGCCGACCTCCGCGAAGACGCGGCGGTAGCGGTCAGGCGTCTCGGGATCCTCCGACGCGGTGGGGATCACGGCGACGGCGGCCTCCGGGCCTCCGCAGAGCTCGGCGAAGCGGCGCAGGATGGCGCGCGCGCTCACCTTGTCCTCGGCGCCCCCGATGGGGACGATGTAGCCGCGGCTGCCGGGGGTGGGTTCGGGCGAAGGCATGGCCGCCGCGGTGTAACCGGAGCGCGTGGGCGGCACCCGCCCCGACGACGCCGCGGGCATCGGGCCGCGCGACGGCGCCAGGACGGCGTCAGGACGGCGTCAGGACCTTGATCAGGACGCCTTGGTGGGGGGCGCGGCGAACACCGTGAAGTTCTGGTCGCCGAGGCCGCGCGTGATCGCGTCGTCCATCGCCGCCGCGATGCCGGGGAGGACCGCGAGCCGCTCGGCGCCCGCCGTCTCGATCATGAGCCGCACGTCCTTCCGCGCCATCTTCAGCTCGAAGCTCGGCGGCACAGGCCCGCCCGCGGCGACGCGCTTCCCCATGAACGGGAGGCCCGACCCCGGGTTGAACTGGTCGAAGAGCTTCAGGACCTCGGCGGGCTCGACGCCCTCGGCGGCGCCGATGGCGAAGAGGTCCCGCACGATGCCCGCCAGCGCGATGAAGGCGGCGTTCCCGTTGAGCTTGTGCACGGCCGCAAGGTCCGGCCGCTCGCCGACGTGCCACACCTTGCCGGTCATGCGCGCGAGCGCGGGCGTGAGCGCCTCGACCTCGGCCGTCGGGCCGGCCACGAGCATGATCCCGGCGGCGTCGCGGGCGTTCTGCGGCGACATGAACACGGGCGCGTGCAGGTAGCGCACGCCCTCGCCGCGGAGGCGCGCAAAGCGCTCGGCCACGCGCGCGGGCAGGTTCGTGGAGTGGTCGATCACCGGCACGCCCTCGCCGAGGCCGGGCCGGAGCGCCGCGATGGTGGCATCGACCGCGTCGTCGGCGGTGAGCACGAGGTGGACACGCTCGGCGCCACGCACCGCGTCGGCCGGGGTGGCCGCGGCGACCGCGCCCTTCTCGAGGAGCGGCGCGAGCTTGGACGCCGTCCGGTTCCACACCACCACGCGCTCGCCCTTCGCGAGCAGGTTCTCCACGAAGCCGGAGCCGAGGAGCCCCGCGCCCAGGACCGCGATCGTCGCCATCAATTCCCCTGGAAGCGCCGCTCCTATCGCGCCGGGGGCGACGGCGCCGGAGCTAACGCTCGAAGGGGCCGCGCACGACGGGGGCCCCGTCGCGGACCATCCACCGGCCGCGGGCGACCACGTCGCGGACGTGCAGGTCGTCGAGGACCACGAGGTCGGCGTCCGCTCCCACGGCGAGGCGCCCCTTTCCGCGCAGGCGGAAGAGCGTCGCGACGTTCGAGGTGCAGGCCGCGAGGGCCGAGCCGAGGGGCACGCCCAAGCCGACCGCCTCGCGGATGGCGGCCATCAGCGACGCGGAGGCGCCCACGTCCATGGAGAGGAGCGCGCCGTCGGCGTCGAAGGTGGGGAGGCAGCCGCCGCCGTCGCTCGAGAGGGTGACGCGGGTGGGGTCGTTCCCCACGAACCACTCCGCGAGCGCCCGGCCGCCGCTGGGCGCGTCGCCGTCGGCGTCGAAGGCCGAGACGTCCACGGTGACGCCGCTCGTGGCGAGGGCCTTCGCCTCCTCCCAGAGCCCGCGGTTGCGGTTGACGTGGGTGGGGTGGAAGGTGCGCGCGGGGAGCTCGGTGTCGCGGAGCGCGCGGCGCACGAGGTCGAGGCCGCGCGGCCCGTCGCCGAGGTGGAGGTGCAAAAGCCCGGCCTTGCCGGTCATCATGCCGGCCACGTGGGCGTCCGCGGCGATGCGGACGATCTCCTCGAAGGTCGGCTGCGAGGAGCGGTGGTCCGAGATGGCGATCTCGCCGACCGCGACGATGCGGTCGACGTGCACGAGGTCCCCGCGCACCGACCCGGTGAGCGTGACCGGGGGCACCTCGTAGCCGCCGGTGTAGCAGAAGGTCGTGAGCCCGAGCTCGTCGAGGCCGCGCGAGGCGGCGAGCAGCTCGGCGATCGAGCGGGTGCGGCAGTCCGTGCCGAGGAGCCCGATGGCGGTGGTGACGCCCGCCGTGGTGAGCGCCGTGAGCGGCACGGGCGGCACCTTCGTGCGCGCGCCCCCCTCGCCGCCGCCGCCGGTGAGGTGGGTGTGGGCGTCCACGAGGCCCGGGATCAGCGCGCGGCCGCCGAGATCGACGACCTCGACGTCCCAGGGGGGCGTGGGGATGCTCGGCGCGAGGGCGACGACGGCGCCGCCCGCGACGAGCACGTCGCCGCGGCCGAGCGGCGCGGGCGCGAAGAGGTCGGCGTTCCGGAGGAGGAGCATGCGGGGCGGCTATCGCGGCTACTCGTGCCCCACCGCCGTGCGCTCGCCGAGCCAGGGCGCCACGAACAACACCGCGGCGCCCGCGAGGTAGCCGAGCGCGGCGTCGGTCGCGATGCCGGGCTTCATCACGAGCACGGTGTCGCCCACGCCCCAGGCCCAGCCGTGGATGAGCCCGACCGCCGAGAGCACGGCCGCCGCGGCGAGCCAGCCCGCGGCGCGGCGGAAGCGGCCCTCGATCACGTCCACGGTCGCGCCGGCGAGGATCATCGCCGTGAAGATGAAGCCCTGCTCGAGCGAGAAGAGCCCGTTGGCGTGGACGTCCGCCTTGGTGAGCGCGACGCCGAGCTCCGGCCCGAACTGGCCCCCCGCGGCGCGCACCCCCGCCTTGAGCATCAGGGCGCCCCAGGCCGCGACGCCCGGCAGGAGCCCGATGACGACCGCGGGCGCGTGGTGCTTCGGCGTGGCGGCGAACGCCTGCGCGGTGATGACGATGCCGATCCAGAGCACGATGGCCATGCCCGCCTCGACCGGCACCGCCCAGGCGAGCCAGCCGAGGGTGCCCGTGAGGCAGACGAACGTGAGGAAGATGCCGTTGGCCCAGGAGTACCCGGCGCGGGCGCCGAGGGCCTTCCAGCCCGGGTGGCCGATGTAGATGGTCGTGGGGAAGCAGGACCCGAAGAGGGCCGCGACGACGGTGCCGGCGCCGTTGGCCGCGAGCGAGGGGAGCGTGGGGAAGCGGTCGCCCGCGGCCTCGGCGCTCTCGAGGTTCTGGAGCGAGCCGACGAGGTTGAAGAGCCCCATCGGGAGGATGACGCCGAGGAAGGTCCAGGCGTAGCCGCCGGAGAGCGCCTCCACGAGGTCGCCGATCACGGGGACGGGGAGGTGCAGGCCCACGCTTGGCGGCGGCGCGCCGACCGGCGCCACGCCCAGGATCCACGCGAGCGTGGTCCCGACGAGCACGGCGACGAGCCCGCCGGGGATGCCGCCCTTGAAGCGGAGCCGTCCGAAGTACACGAGGCTCACGACGACGAAGGTGGCGAGCCCCACCACCGGCGTGGCGAAGGTGCGGAAGAGGAAGCCGAGCGAGATGAACGTGAGCGCGATGCCGGCGAGCGTGGAGAGGAGCGCGGCGCGCGGCACGTTGCGGCGGAGCCAGTCGGCCCCGAGGCTGCCGAAGAGCTCGATGAGGCCGCTGCCGAGGCAGGCCACCAGCCCGGCGTGCCAGGCGGCGCGGCTGTCCCCGGTCGCGAGCTTCACCGGGAGCATGACGAGGAAGACGTAGGCGAACACGCTCGGCGTGTTGATGCCGTAGGGGAGCGCGCACACGTCGTCGCGGCCGGTCGCGCGCGCGAGCTTCATCGCCTGCCAGGCGTAGAAGAGGTTGCCGGCGAGCACGCTCACCGCGGCGGCGGGGAGCACGCGGCCGAGGATGAGCGCGTCGTCGAAGCCGAGGACGAAGCGGCAGAGCGCGTCGATGACGAGGAGCTGGACCAGGTTGTCCAGCGCGAGGCCGAAGAAGCCGTCGAGATCGCCGCGCACGAACCAGCGCATGGGGGCTCCGGAGCGGCGGGAGGATACCGCGGCCCGGCGGCCCCGCGGGTTGCCCCCGGTCGAGGCCGCGTTAGGGCGCGCTCCCCATCACCGCAGGGAAAACCCGTATGCAACTCTGGAAGTACCTCCTCCTCCTCCCGCTCTTCACGGTCCTCGCCGGCGTCCCCGCCGCCGAGGCGGGCCCCAAGGCCACCAAGGGCGCCGCCGCCAAGGACGAGCTGCCCAAGATCGAGCCCACCGGCATCTCCGAGTTCGACTCCGTCTTCATGAAGGCGAAGGCGATCCACGACACGCTCGACACCGAGGACGCGAAGCTGAAGGAGGCCCGCAAGGCCCTCGCGACCACGCTCGGCATCGCCGAGGACGCGCCGGTCAAGACCGCGCTCGACGATCTGAAGGGCAAGGCGAACGGCAAGATCAAGGCCGTGATGAACGGCAAGACGCCGCGCCTGCAGCCGTCGGAGGCCGTGCCGGACAACGTGCAGGCGGGCATCGACGCCGTCAACAAGCTCCTCGACGCGAGCGAGCAGATGATCGACAAGGGCGCCGAGCTCTACCCGCAGTCCAAGGAGCTCGCCGCCGCGGCGGCCGCGTTCCCCGCCAAGCTCACGACCATGGGCCTCGACCCGATGAAGCTCATGGAGGCCTCGAAGAAGGTCGGCAACAACGTGAAGGCCACGGGCGCCACCCCCGAGCGCGTCGACCGGATGGTGAAGACCTCCGAGGGCGTGTTCACCGACGTGAAGGGCACCTTCGCCGAGTAGCGGCCGCCCGGCCCGTCCCGACGCGCCCGGCCCCGCGCCGGGCGCTCCTCGGGCTACGCTCCGCCCATGACCCGCCCCCTCGCCTGCCCGGCCTGCGCGCTCCCCTACAAGCCCGAGGACGTGCACCTCGACGAGCGGGTCGCCGTGTGCCGCGCCTGCGACCAGGTGTTCCCCATCACCCAGCGCCGCCGGAGCGAGCTCCCGCGGCAGGCGGGCTGGGAGCGCGGCGAGGAGGGCGGCGGGCTCGTGCTCCGGCACCGTTGGCTCGGCTGGCACGTGCTCTTCCTCGTCGCGTGGTGCGCGCTCTGGAACGGGGGGCTCCTCTCCGCGCTCGGCCAGGGCGCCGTCCCCGCCTTGCTGCTCCTGCACGCGATCGTGGGCGTCGGCGTCCTGTACTTCACCCTCTGCTCGTTCGTGAACACCTCGACGATCACGGTGCGCGGCGGGCGGCTGACGCTCGCGCACGGCCCGCTGCCGTGGCCGGGCGGCATCACGCTCGCGACGGGGGACATCGACCAGCTGTACGTGGAGGAGACGTACTCGAACAAGCGCCGCCACTGGCACGTGCTCGCGCTCTGCAGCGACGGCGTCGCGCGGAAGGTCTCGCCGCAGCTCACGAGCCGGGACCAGGGGCGGTGGGTCGAGCAACAGATCGAGGCCCACCTCGGCATCCACGACCGCCCGGTCGCGGCCGAGGCGTAGGTCGGGGCGCTCCGACGGCCGCCGTGCCTCGACGCGGTCGCGTCGCGGTATGCTCCCCCCGTGCACGACCGCCTCCCCCCCGGCGCCACCCTCGGGCCCTACGTGCTCGCCCAGGCGCTCGGGAGGGGCTCGACCGCCACGGTGTTCCTCGCCCACCGCGCCGACCGCGAGGTGGCGCTGAAGGTCCGCGCGCGGGGCGACGCCGAGCTCGACCGCCGCTTCCTGCGCGAGTTCGAGGCCCTGCGCGGGCTCGCGGTCCCCGGCGTCGTGCGCGTCCACGACGCCGGCATGGACGACCGCTGGCTCTGGTACGCCATGGACGTCGTCCGCGGCGCGCCCATCCGCACGTGGATCGAGGCCGGCGGCGGCACGGCGGGGCGCATCGCGCGGCTCCTCCACGTGGCCCCGCCGCTCTGCGACGCGCTCGCCGGCGTGCACCGCGCGGGGCTCGTGCACCGCGACCTCAAGCCCTCGAACGTGCTCGTCGACGGGCACGGTCTCCCGCACGTGCTCGACTTCGGCGTCGCGCGCGCCTGGGTGGACGGCGACCCGCTCACCGGCGAAGGCGGCCTCGTCGGCACCCTCCCCTTCATGTCGCCCGAGCAGGTGGCCGGGCAGCCGCTCACCCCGAAGTGCGACCTCTTCGCCGTCGGGCTCATGCTCTACGAGGGCATCGTCGGGAAGCGCCCGCGCCCGCAGCGCCCCCACGAGTGGCTCCGCATCCAGTGCCTGGAGCGGCCGCGGCCGCTCGCGACGCTCGATCCCACCGTGCCGCTCGCCGTCTCCGCGGTGCTCGACCGGCTCCTGGCGCTCGACCCCCGCGATCGGCCCGACGCCGCCGAGGCCGCCGCGCTCTTCCGCGCCTGCGCCGAGGGCCGCGGCCCCGCCGAGTGGCCCGAGCCGCACGCCTTCGTCGGCGAGCCGCCGATCCTCGGGTACGCCGACGCCTGGCTCAAAGGTGAAGGCCCGCGCGTGCTGGTCCTCGCGGGGCCCACGGGGAGCGGGCGACGGCGCGCCGCCGAGCAGATCCGGCGCCGCGCCTTGTTGGCCGGCGCGCGGACCGTGCGCGGGCGCTGCCGCGTGGAGCGGCCGGGCGGCGCGATCGAGGAGATCCTGGAGGCGCTGCTGGAGGCGCCCGCGGACACGGAGTGGCGGCGGGAGGTCGGCGGGGGCGACACCGGGCCGCTGCTGGAGATGTGGCCGCACCTGCCGCTGGAGCCGCTCGCGGGGCCCGGAGGGTCCGCCTCCGCGCAGGACGTGGTCCGCGCCGCCTCCGCCGCGCTCTCCCGGGCCGCCCAGAACGGCCTCCTGCTGGTCGTCGAGGACCTCGACGAGATCGAC
>CAYWGD010000179.1:9690-12451 GCA_964457335.1 uncultured Enterobacteriaceae bacterium
CCGGGCCGCCCAGAACGGCCTCCTGCTGGTCGTCGAGGACCTCGACGAGATCGACCGCTTCACCGCGCGGCTCCTGGAGCGCCTCGCCCGCGTCGCGCCGCCTGCGCTCGCCATCCTCTGCGTGGTCGACGACCGCCACGCTACCCGCCGCTGCCACCGCATGATCAACGAGCTCGTGCGGCTTTCGCTCGCGACGCTCCACCGCCTCCCCGACCTCGACGCCGACACCGCCACGCGGGTCGCGCGGTCGCTCGTGCCCGAAGGGACCGAGGTGCGCGCCGTCGCCGGCTCGCCGCTGCTCGCGCGCGAAGCCGGGCTCGCGACGCTGGCGCGGCTCCGCGGCGTCCTGCCGCCCCGCCTCCCCCCGGCGGCCTTCCCCGCGGCGCTCGAGCCGCGCCCTCTCCACACCGCCGGCTGGCTCGCGCTCGGCGTGGACCCCGACACGCTCCTCCACCAGGGCACGCTGGAGCGCGGGGCGCCCGCCCGGTACCGTGTCGCGAGCGAGGCCGCCCGGGCCGGCGCGCTCGCCCGGCTGGTGAAGCGCGCGCCGGAGGCGCAACGCCTCGCGGACGCCTGGTCCCGCGACCCCGGCCCCGAGCGCCACGCCGCGCGCGCCCGGGCGCTGCTCCTCGCCGAGGAGACGGGCGCCGCCTTCGCGCCCGCCGTGCGCGCCGCCCTCGAGGCCGAACGGGCCGGCCGCTTCCGCGAGGCGCGCGACTGGCTCGTCCTCGTCGACGCGCTTCCCCGCGACCGCGCCAGCGACGACTACGCCCGCCTGAGGTTCGCTTTGGCGGCGTGCCGCGCCGGCGTGGCCGCGGCCATCGGCTCGGAGCGGGCGCGGGACGACCTCGTCGCGAGCGCCCTCGCGCGCGCCACCACCGAGGAGGAGCGCGGCATCGCCACGCTGCTCGCCGTGGATCTCGCGCGCCGCAAGGGCGACCCGCGGGCCGGGCTCGTCGCCGCGATGAAGGTGCTCGGGCGGGCGGCCGAGGAGAGCCCCACCCTCGCGGTGCGGGCGGGGCTCCGCGTGGCCGAGCTGAGGCTCGCGCTCGGCGAGCCCGCGGCCGCCGCCACGGTGCTCGATCGCGTCGAGGAGCTGCGCGGCGCCTGGCGCGGGGACGTCGAGCAGATCGGCATCGACGCGCTGCGCGCCGAGGTGGCGGTCGCGCGCGGGGACGTCCCGGGGTCGATCGCGCTCAACCAGCGCGGGCTCCGGCTCGCGGCCGGGCTCGACCACCAGCCGGGCATCGCCGCGCACAGCCTGCGCCTGGGGCTCACCTGCTGGTGGCGCGGGGACCGCCTGCAGGCCGAGGCCGCCGTCGAGCGCGCGCGCCGGGCCCGCATCGAGGCCGGGGAGCGGGGGGGCGCGGCCGAAGCGGCGGCCTGGCTGGGCTGGCTCCTCGTGTCGCGCGGCGACGCCGCCACCGCCGGGCTGCTCGGGCAGGAGGCGCTCGTCGTGGCGCGGCGGCTCAACCTCGTGGAGGCGCGCGGGCTCGCGCTCGCCGTGCTCCTCGCGGTCGCGACGGCCCGCGGCGACGCCGCGGCGGCCTGGCGCGCGATCGAGGAGCACGCCACCGCGGTCCGCGGCGACCGGGGCCCCTTCGCGCTCGCCGCCGCGCGCTGGTGGCGCGCGCAGGGGCAGGCCACGCGCGCGCTGGAGGCGCTGGAGGCGGCCCCGCCGGCCGGCTTCTTCGCGGTCGAGGCCACGCTGGAGCGGGCGCGGGCGCGGCTCGCCCGCCAGGAGCGCAACGCCGCCCTGGAGCTCGTCGAGGCCGGGCGGACGGCCGCCATCGCCCAGGGCTTCGCCGAGCTCGACCTCTACGCCCGCCTGCTCCGCACCCAGGTCGAGCCCGTCGCGCCCGCCGCGTGGGACGCGCTCGCGGAGGAGGCCACCACGTCCGCCTGGGTCGAGGTCTTCCTCTGGATCCTCGCGCTCGACGGCGACCGCAAGGCCCACTACGGCGACTACGTCGGCGCGCGCCAGCGCTTCCTCGAGCTCGCCGCCCGCGCCACCGAGCACGGCCACGCGCCCTTCCGGCAGCTGGCGGCGGAGGCCCTGGGCGGGTTGTAGGGCCGCCCGCGCGCCGCCTACCTCCGATTCCCCTCGACCTGCACGAGGCGCCCCTCCTCCTCGATCCAGCCCGACAGCGGGTTCCCGTAGACACAGCCGCTGTCGAGCCCGACGGAGCGCGGGTGCACCTGGAGGCCGCGCACGGCGTCGTGCCCGTAGAACACCCGGTCGGGGCCCACCCAGCGGTGGAACCAGAAGGGGTTGCCGTGGTCGAGGTCGTCGGGCCAGCGGCGCATGGTCAGCGCCATGGCGCGCGTGGTGCCGGCGACCCCCTCGGTCGGGTGCAGCCCCGCGTGGACCCCGATCCAGCCGGGGCCGTAGAGGAAGAGCGGGAGGCCCGCGGTCCACTCCCGGGCCTCGTCCGGCAGCGCGCGGGCCGCGCGGTGGTGGGCCGTGTCGCCGGGGGTGTCCCACACGTCGAGCAGCCGGGCGTCGTGGTTCCCGAGCACCGCCTCGGCCCGGTGCTCCACGATGAGGTCCCACACGCCGCGCGGGTCGGGCCCCTTCGCGAAGATGTCCCCGAGCAGGACGAGGCGGTCCGGCCGCGCCTCCGCGAGCAGCGCCCGGAGCGGGCCCGAGCAGCCGTGAACGTCGCCGACGAAGAGGGTACGCACGGGCTCGATCTAACCGCGGGCAGGGCCGCCGTTGCGGGGTCGGAGTTTCAGCGAGGGAGGGGGGGCGTTGCGGGGG
>CAYWGD010000180.1:0-12438 GCA_964457335.1 uncultured Enterobacteriaceae bacterium
CGCCCCCCCCCCCCCCCCCCCCCCCCCCCCCCCCCCCCCCCCCCCGCCGCCACCCCGGCCGCCCCCGCCGCCGCGCCCCCCGCAGCCACCCCCGCCGGCACCCTCACCCTCGTCGAGTCCTGGCCCGTCGAGACCACCCTCGACCACCCCGACATCCCCGACGCCGCGGACGTGTGGGTGCGCCTCCTCGACGGCGCCACCACGAGCGTCGACCTCGGCGAGTTCTACGTCTCCACCGAGCCCAACAGCCGCCTGGAGACCGTCCTCGCCGCGCTCACCCGCGCCGCGGACCGGGGCGTGCGCGTCCGCCTCGTCGCCGACGCGAAGTTCGCCGCGACCTACCCCGAGACGCTCGCCCAGCTCGACGCCCACGCGAGCATCGAGGTCCGCAAGCTCGACCTCGCCCCGCTGTCCGGCGGGGTGCTCCACGCGAAGTACTTCGTGGTCGACGGCCAGCTCGCCTACGTGGGCAGCCAGAACTTCGACTGGCGCTCGCTCACCCACGTGCAGGAGCTCGGCTTCACGGTCGACGCGCCCACGGTCGTCGACGTGTACGAGCGCGTCTTCGCGATCGACTGGGCGCTCGCCGGCGGCGCGCCCCTGGCCGACGCCCTCGCGGCCGCCCCGGGCGCCGTCACCGGCGCCTCCGCCGCCGCCACCCCCGCCGAACCCCCGGTCGACGTGCCCGTGCGCTTCGGCGACGCGACCGTCCTCGTCACCCCCGTCGCCAGCCCCACGGGCCTCCTCGGCGACGAGCGGCTCTGGGACCTCCCGCGCCTGCTCGACGCCGTCGCGGGCGCGAAGACGCGCATCCGCCTCCAGGCGCTCTCCTACGAGCGCGTCGGCTACGACAAGGTCGAGTGGCGCGCGCTCGACGACGCCCTGCGCGCCGCCGCGGCCCGCGGCGTGGTGGTGGAGATGATCGTCGCCGACTGGGCGAAGTCCGGCGACAAGCTCGCCAGCGTCCAGGCCCTCGCGCAGGTGCCCAACGTCACGGTCAAGTTCGCCGTGATCCCCGAGGCCTCCACCGGCTTCGTCCCCTTCGCGCGCGTCGTGCACAGCAAGTACGTCACGGTCGACGGCGCGTGGGCCTGGATCGGCACGAGCAACCTGGGCCGCGACTACTTCCACGGCAGCCGCAACGTCGGCCTCGTGGCCGCCGGCGCCCCCCTCGCGGGCCGCCTCGACGGCTTCTTCGACACGCTCTGGACCTCCCCCTACGTCGAGGTGGTGGACCCCGCGCGCACCGACTACCGGCCGCCCCGCCGCAAGTAGGCCGACGCCCGGGGCGTGGGCTCGGACTTCGCGACGAAGCCGCCGATCTCCGCTACCATCCCCGCATGCTGCTCCTCCTCCTCGCCTGCGCCGAGCCCGACGACACGGACAAGCCCGTCGGCGGCGACACCGCCGCCGACACGGACACGGACACCGACACCGTCGTGGTGCCCGTCGACGAGGACAACGACGGTTGGTACTCGGATGTCGACTGCAACGACAACGCGTACCAGGTCTACCCGGAGGCCCCCGAGCTCTGCGACGGCGTGGACAACGACTGCGACGAGCTCGTCGACGAGGAGTTCGACGCCGACGCCGACGGGGCGCTCTCCGCGGCGGACTGCGCCGAGGGCACCGACTGCGACGACGCCGACGCGGCCATCGGCCCGGACGCGACCGAGACGCCCTACGACGACATCGACCAGGACTGCAGCGGCGCCGACCTCACCGACGTGGACGGCGACGGCTACGAGGGCGGCGGCGGCTTCGACTGCGACGACAACGACGCCTCGGTGCACCCCAACGTCGAGGACGTGCCCAAGGACGGCGTCGACTCCGACTGCGACGGCCTCGAGAGCTACGACGGCGACGGCGACGGCTACGACGACGCGGACTTCGACGGCGACGACTGCGACGACGTCGACCCGTCCGTGCACCCCGGCGCGCGGGACTGGTGGAACGACGGGCTCGACACCGACTGCGACGACCACGACAACGCGCTCGCCTCGCTCGGCGACGCGCCGGTCACCATCGAGGGCGACGATGCCGCGCAGGACCTCGTCGGGCAGGACCTCGCGCTCTGCGACCTCGACGGCGACACGCTGCTCGACCTCGTGATCACCGCGCCCTTCGGGGAGAGCTACGCCGGCCAGATCGGGGTCTTCTACGGCGACGGCGCGGCCACCTGGGGCGCCGGGATGCGCATCGGGGACGCCGACACGCTGATCCAGGGCTCGGACTTCCTCGGCTTCGAGATCGGCTGCGCGGACCTCGACGGCGACGGCTTCGACGACCTCGTGACCGGGCGCGGCGAGATCGACTACCGCGGCGTCTACGACACCGACTTCGAGCTCGTGATCTGGTACGGCGACGGCGCGAAGATGGCCGCCTCCGTCGACGACGTCCGCGACGCCGACGCCTCGCTCGCGATGATCCTGGGCGTCCCCGCGGACACGAGTACGGTGTACGGCCGGAGCTTCACCGTCGCCGACCTCGACGACGACGGCGCCTCCGAGATCGTGGTCGTGAACAGCGCGTCGTCCTCGCTCTCCGAGGCCGACGGCGCCTTCTACGTGCTCGGCGGCGGGCGCTACGCCGGGGACCTCCAGCTCGCGGACGAGGCGGCGGCGCGTGTGACGGGCGAGGGGATCGCGATGGCGGTCGCCCTCCCGGACCTCGACGGCGACGGCGTCTCCGAGCTCCTCTTCGGCGAGAACGGCTACACCGGCGCCACGACCGACACGGGCGACACCGGGGCCGCCGACACCGGCGACACCGGGCCCGTCTACCTGGGCCGCGCGTCCGTGGTCGAGAGCGACGCGCTCGCGGACGGCGCGGTCGGCGACCTCGCGTACGGCTTCTGGGTGGGCAGCGGCGCGATCGAGCTCGGGTTCGCCGGCGCGGTCGGCGACTTCGACGGCGACGGCCTCTCCGACCTCGCGCTCTCCGCGCTCGGCGACGACACGGTCGCCGAGGACGCGGGCAGCGTGTTCGTGTTCGCCCCCGTCGAAGGCGCGGTCCCCGCCGCGGGCGCGAGCGACGACGCCACCGCCACGCTCCAGGGCGCCACCGAGCAGGGCTACTTCGGCTACACGCTGCAGACCGCCGGGGACGTCGACGGCGACGGCGCCGACGACCTCCTCGTCGGCGAGCTCTACGGCGAGGCGACCTACGGGCGCGTGTGGCTCGTCAGCGGCGCGGCCACCATCGGCGGGGCGGCGTCCACCGAGGCGGCCTCGCTCTACGCCTGGGTCGGCGAGGTGGCCGCGTCGTACACCGGCAACGCGCTCGAGGCCGGCGACCTCGACGGTGACGGCGCCCCGGACTTCGTCGTCGCCGCCTACGGCTACGCCTCCGACGGCTCGAACGCCAACGGCAAGGTGTACGTGCTCTTGAGCGGGGGGTGAGCGCGCGGGCCCCGCAGTACCCGCGGGCCCGCCTCCCCGCTATCTTCCCCGCATGCCTCCCTCCCGCCGCGTGGTCCTCGCCGGGCTCGGCGCCGCCGGGCTCTCCGCCGCCCTCGTCGGCTTCGGCCGGCGCTCCGGCACGCCCCGCCCCGTCACCACCGTGCTCCCCGCCACCCCCACCAAGGACGGCGCGGGCGTCCGGCTCTCCCGCGCGCTCGGCTCGCAGGCGCTGCGGATGCTCGACCCGTTCCTCCTGCTCGACGAGTTCAAGAGCGACCGCGCCGACGACTACATCAAGGGCTTCCCCGACCACCCGCACCGCGGATTCGAGACCGTCACCATCATGCTCGCCGGCGCCATGGAGCACCGCGACAGCGTCGGCAACCGCGGCCTGCTCGGCCCCGGCAGCGTGCAGTGGATGACCGCCGGCCGCGGCATCGTCCACTCCGAGATGCCCAAGCAGGAAGACGGCCGGATGTGGGGCTTCCAGCTGTGGGTCAACCTGCCCGCCCGCGACAAGATGGTCCGCCCCCGCTACCAGGACCTCGCCCCGGGCGTCGTCCCCGAGGTGGACGTGGCCGACGCCCGCGCGCGCGTGCTCGCGGGCACCGTCGAAGGCGTGAAGGGGCCCGTCGACGGCGTGGTCGTCGCGCCCACGGTGCTCGACGTGACGATCCCCGAGCGCGGCCGCTTCACGACGAACGCCATCCCCGCCACCCACACCACGTTCGCCTACGTGACCGAGGGCGCCGCCACCTTCGGCGGCACGCGCGTGGACGCGGGGAGCCTCGCGGTGCTCGGCCCCGGCACGTCGATCGAGGCCACGGGCGCGTCGCGGATGTTGCTCGTCGCGGGCGCCCCGATCGGCGAGCCGGTCGCGCGGCGCGGCCCCTTCGTCATGAACACGGACGCGGAGATCCAGCAGGCGTACGCCGACTACCGCTCGGGGCGGCTCGTCGGCGGCTGACTACTCCTCCGAGGTCGGCCAGGTCGCCACGTCGACGTTCTCGGCCCAGGCGGTGCACTCCTCGCCGTCGGCGCACTCCTCCTGGCCGCTCGCCTGGCCGGACACCGCCCCGCTGCTCGCGCCCTCGGAGTACGACACGTCGATCCAGGCCTTCAGCGTGTCGTAGTCCTCCGCGTCCACGAAGGGCACGAGGTCGAAGGTGCCGTTGAGGTTGTCGAGGTCGATCTCCTGCCGGATCGAGACGCGCTCCGCGGTGGCCGAGAGCACGCTCGCGAAGGACTCCGCGAACGCGCCGTCCGCGGTCGCGAACGCGAACATCCCTTCGATCTCGACGCGGTCCTCGCAGATGACCGCGATGTCCATCTGCTCGCCGCCCTCCGGGTAGACCGCCTCGGAGTCGACGAAGTACGCGCCCTCGGCGGGGGCGAAGCCGAGCTGGAGGTCCGTGGAGGTGCCGTCGCTGTAGAGCAGGACGCTCGACTCGTCCATCGGCACCAGCGCGAGCACCTCGTCGGCGGTGAAGCCGAGCGGCGTGGCCTCGTCGAAGGCGATGGGGGTGCGGGTGTCCTCGCAGTGCGGGCCCTCGTCGGCGGGCTTGTCGAGCAGGCCGCAGCCCGAGAGCAGCACGAGAGGGAGGAAGGCGCGCATCGGGGTCTCCAGGTTCCGCCACCCAAGCTTGCAACTGGCGTGCCAGCGGGATCCGGCTCAGGGCACCCGGCGGAGCCGGTGCGGCGACGTCGGCGCCGTGGCGGGGCGCTGGCGGCTCGGGTGCCCCCCGCCGAGCGCCGGATCGCGACAAGCCCGCCACCCGTGGGTTAGCGCCCGCGGGTGCGTCGGATCGCCCACCTCCTCGTCTTCCTCTCGCTCGCCACGGTGGCCGCGGGCACGGCCGACGCCGCGTCCAAGCGCTCGCTCGGTGTCCCCACCCCCATCGAGGACCCGGGCCACGCCGGGCTCCGGCGCTGGTACGAGGCGCTCCGGCGCGCGTCCCTCGACCAGGGCGTCGCGCGGGCCCTGCACTACGGCGACTCCACGATCGCGGCCGACGGGCTCGCGAAGACGGTGCGGGCGCGCCTGGCCGCGCGTTTCGGCGACGCCGGCCCCGGTTTCGTGTCCGGCGCCTTCGACCCGCGCTGGAACGAGCGCGCCGACGTCGAGTCGAAGAAGTCCGGGGAGTGGACCTACAAGACCATCCTCTTCGGCGGCGCGGGCGGGCGCTACGGGCTCGGCGGCATCGTCGGCATCCTGCGGCCGGGCGCGTCGGTGAAGATGAGCGCGGTGAGCGCGCCCAAGACGCCGGTGCCGCAGCGGAAGCTCGAGGTCTGGTACCAGGCGGGCGAAGGCTACGGCACCGTGTGGGCCTCGGCCGACGGCGCCGAGGTCGCGCGCCAGCCCGCGACCGCGGCGGCCACGGAGGATCGGCGGATCGTGGTCGACGTGCCCCAGGGCTTCACCACGCTCGGGCTCGGCGCGACCGGCGGCCCGGTGCCCGTGTACGGCGTGGTGCTGGAGACCGGCGAGCCCGGCGCCACCTGGGAGTCCCTCGGCGTCATCGGCGTCGGCTCGAAGTCGTTCACGACCTTCGCCAGGGAGCACCTCGGCCAGCAGATGGTGGTGCGCGAGCCCGACCTCGTGGTCGTGATGCTGGGCGGCAACGAGGCGGGCTACCCCGTGCTCCTCGGGGACAAGGGCGCCGGCTACGTGCCGATCTTCGACGGCGCGCTGAAGACCATCCTCGCGGGCAGCAACGGCGCGTCCTGCCTCGTCGTGACGCCGCTCGACCAGGGCTACCTCGACGAGGAGACGGGCGAGCCCCGCGCGCGCCCCGGGATGAAGAACCTCGTGCAGCGCCAGCGCGAGGTGGCCGCCGCGAACGGCTGCGCCTTCTGGAGCGCATGGGCCGCGATGGGCGGCGAGGGCGCGTCGCTCCGGTGGGCCTCCGCGGCCGGCCTCGGCACCGGCGACCTCGTGCACCTCACCGGCCGCGGGCTCGAGGTCATCGGCGACCTGCTCGCCGACGCGATCCTCGCCGACTACGACCAATGGCTGGTCGGCTCGCATTGACCGTCCCGTCGGGCCCGGGGTAGGGTCCGTCGGGAGGCGGCATGCGCGGAATCGGGCGGATCGCGGGGGGAGTGGCCGCGTTCGTGGCGCTTGGCGCGTGGGGCCTCCCCGCCCACGCTGCGGCCCCGCCTTGCGGCGGCTGGACCGCCCCGGACGTGACCGTCCAGGTGAGCGAGACCCCCGGCGGCGAGCCCGGCACGATCGGGATCCCGCTCGCGGAGGGCGCGACCGAGGGGGCCCGCGAGGTCTACGTGCGCGGCGCCGCGCACGGGGCGGTGCTGTTCGGCGGGTTGTGCGGCGGCGCGGCGGGGGAGGTGTCGATCGAGGCGCCCACCCGCGACGACAAGGGCGGCTCCGTGCCCGTGCGTCTCCGGGTGGGGGGGCTCGGCGCCGAGGCCGCGCCCGCCGGCTACCTCGCCCGGCGCGACGCGGACGGCGCGGTCCACGAGATCGGGCGCTTCGAGGTGCGGCGGCCCGGCCTGCCGGAGCTGCGCGTGCTCCAGGCCGACGCGCAGGGGACCGTGTGGCTCCAGGCGCTCGGCCGGACGGTCGACGTGCGCTTCGTCCTCGCCGAGTCGGGCAAGGGCGCCACGGGCGACATCGGGCTCGTGCTCGGGCCCTTCGCCGGGCCCGCGGGCCAGCGCGCCACGCTCACGCTCGACCGGACGGCGCTCGCGCTCGGCAAGGGCGAGTCCGCCGACCTCCGCCTCACCGGCGAGCTCGTGCTCCCCGGGGACTGGACCGCGCAGCTGACCGCCACCTGGGCCGGGAAGTCGCGCACCTGGCCGGTCACCGTGCGGCGGCCCGAGCCCCCCGCGGTGACGATGGACGTCGCGCCGCCGCCCGTCCTCACCTACGAGCCGCTCTTCGCGTGGCTCGGCTTCACGCCGGACCCGACGCCGCTGACCGTCGACCTCGTGAACCCCGGCCGTGGCACCGCCCGCGTGCAGGGCCCGCTGCTCACCCGGCTCGTGTCGGCGCGCGGCTTCGGCGCCCCCGGCGCGGACGGCGACGGGGTGCTCGTCGGGGGGAGCACGCCCCCGGGCGCCCTCGCGCCGGCGCCCGCGTCCTCCGCCGCCCCGGCCACGAAGGCCACCGGGGCGGCCGCGCCCTCCACCGCCCCGGCCGCGCAGCCGACCGGAGCGGCCGTGTCGCCGGCCGTCCCCGCCGCGCCCGACAGCGCGTCCGTCGCCGCGGTCCCGGCGTCCGGCGCCTGGGAGGAGCTCCCCGCCGGGGTGCACCGCCGCGTGGTGCCCGTGCCCTGGCCCGGCGCCCCCGGCCCCTGGACGGGCACGCTCACCGTCGCCGACGAGGCCGGCGCGCCGCGCACCCAGTCCTTCGTCCTGCACGTGAAGCACGGCCCGCTCCTGTGCATGGTCATGCTCGTGCTCGGCACGCTCGCCAGCTACTTCGTGCACACCTGGACGAGCACCGGTCGCAAGCGCAACGTCGCCGCGACGAACCTCGCGCGGGTCGCGCGGCGCGTGCAGGCGCTGCCCGCCCCGGCCTTCCGCGGCGCCCTCGAGGACGCCCTCGCCGACGTGCGCGTCGCGATGGACGACGACCCCGCCCACGAGCCCACCGCCGCGCTCCAGGAGGTCGCCCGGCAGGCGACCGCGGTCGAGCGCGCCGCCGCGCTCCTCGACGAGGTCGGCGCGCTCGTCGCGATGGTCGACGAGCCCGCCGCGCGCCGCGCCCTCGACGGCGAGCTCGCGCCGCTCCGCCGCCGCTTCGACGCCGGGCGGCTCGCCGATCTCCAGCTCGCCGAGAGCGGGCGCGGCCGCCTGGAGGACGCGATCGAGGCGCTCCGGTCCCGCGCGGTCGCGGCCGCCCAGGACGCCGTGCGCCTCCTCGCCCAGCGGCTCGCCGACACCCTCGGCGAGAGCTGGTCGTCGCGGCGCGAGGCGCTGCTCGCGCGGATCCCGGCCGGGGAGAGCGGGAGCGTGGCCGCGTCGCTCGACGCCGCCCGCGCCGCGTTCGACGCGCTCCCGCCGGCCGCCGGCGAGCTCGACGTCCCCGCGCTCGTGGCGCGCCGCGAGGCGTTGCGCGCCGTGGCCGCCCAGCTCGCCGAGGCCCTGGGGTCCGCGCGCCTCGCCGAGATCGTGT
The DNA here is from genome assembly GCA_964457335.1 of uncultured Enterobacteriaceae bacterium. GTDB lineage: Bacteria > Myxococcota_A > UBA796 > UBA796 > SXON01 > CAJBVW01. Next base: position 8,539 of record CAYWGD010000180.1, read on the forward strand.
CGCTCGCGCGGCCCCGCTGGTTCGGCGCCACCCCCGCGGACGACGACGCCTGGGCCGCCCTCCGCGCGCGGATCGCCGACCAGCGCGCCGCCGGCCGCGCGGCCGACGCCGCCGCGACGTGGGCCGCCGCGCTCGCCGAGAAGGGCACGCGCTTCGGTGACGCGCTCGCCGCGCTCCCCGGCCGGGCCGAGGAGGGCGCCGCCATCCGCGCCGCCGCCGCCGAGGTCGTCCGGGTCCTCCCCGCGGACCCCCTCGCCGCCCTCGCCGCGTGCGACGTGCTCCGGGCCGCGCTCGACCGGGCCGTGGCCGACATGGGGACCTCCACGCGCGCCCCCGCGGGCGCCGTCGCCGTGCCCGCGGGCCCGGCCGTGCCCGCCGAGGTGCGCTGGCGGGCCGATCCCGTCGCCGAGGAGGCGCGCCTCCTCACCGAGCGCCGCCGCAACGACCTCCGCGTCTTCGCCATCTCGGCGTGCGTGTCGCTCGTCGCGGGGCTGACCACGCTCTGGTACGGCCACGACGACTTCGGCACCCTCACCGACTACGGCGCCGCCCTGCTCTGGGGCTTCGGCATCCAGGAGGCCGGCCGCCTGACGCTCCCCTCGCTGCTGCGCGAGCGGCTCGGCATGAGCGGCGGGAACAGCAGTGCCCTCTGAGGCGTGGCGGGTCGACTGGCTGGAGGGCCTCGAGAACGGGGCCCTGGTCGGCCCCACCGGGCGCCACCTCCTCTCGCTGCCGACGGAGCTCTCGCGCGCGCTCGGCCGCGCGTGGCAGGGGCACGCCGTCGAGCCGGCCGTCGTCGACGCGCTGGAGGAGGCCCTCCGCGCCGAGGCCGCGCGGCTCTTCCCGACGCCGCCGGAGGGCGTCGACCTCGAGCTCTCCGACGCGTTGGTCGCGGCGCTCCCCTGGGAGGCCGCCTTTCCGCCCGGCGTGCCCGTCGTCCGGCGCGTGCCGGGCGCGCGGGCGCCCGCGCTTCCCTTCGCGCCCCCGCTCCGCGTCGCCGTCTCCCCGGCCGCCACCCTCCCCGACGCCATCCTCACCGCCGTGTTCGGCGGCGGCGACTACGCCCCCGTGCTCCGGCTCGGTGCCTGGGGCCCGCCCCCGCCCCCGCCCGCCGACGTCGTCCAGCTGGGCGCGGCCGAGCTCCCCGCCCTCCGCGAATTCGACCGCTTCGTCGCCTCGCTGGCGGCCGCGGGCGCGCGGCTCCTGGTCGTGGAGGCCTACGTCCCCGCGGACCGCGCCGTGGCCCGGCGCATCACGTGGGCGCTGGTGCGCGCCGGCCTGTGCGCCGCGCTGGTCGTCGAGGACCCGGGCGTCCTCCCCGAGCTCTGGGCGGACCTCGTGCACGCCCGCCCGCTCGCGGAGCGGCTCTCCGCGCCGGACTGGACCTACGGCCGGCTCACGGCCGCGCCGGGCGGCGAGCGGCCCGTGCCGCTGGATCTCGGCGCCTGGCAGCCCGTACCGGTCGACCGGCCCCCGACCGTGCGGCCGGTCCCCAGGAGCGGCGTCGTGGGCGTGGACCCCCCGGCGCGCGCGTGGGCCGACCCGTCGCCCACGCGCGGCGGCACCCTCCACGCCGCCGCCGTCGCGCCGGAGGTCGAGGGTCCCGTGCCCATCCCCACGGTCGCCGAGCCCCCGGCCCCAGCCGACCTGCCCGACCACGACCCCCCCCTCTCCCGCGAAGAGTACGTGCGCCGACGGCGCCGCCGCCGCGTGGTGAACGTCTGGCTCGACGGCTCCCCCCGCCTGCCGCTCGCCGTCGAGGCCGCCTACGACCTCCTCGTCGACGTGGGCCCGCCCCGCGGCGTGTCGACCGTGCTCGATCCGCGCGCCCTCCCGCCGGAGGTCCTCGACGCCGCCCGCCTCGGCGGCACCGAGCTCGACGTGATCGTCACCGCGGCCGCCTGCGAGCTCGACGGCGTCGCCCCCGACGGCCCGCGCTGGGCCACGGTCGCCCGCCGGCTCGTGCTCGACGCCGCCGGCGTCGCGGCGCCCCTGCGGGTCCGCGTCGTGCCGCGCTTCTCGGGGCGGGGCTTCGTCCGGGTGATCGTCGCGTGGCGCAACCACGTCCTGCAGTCCCTCCGCGTCGGCCTGCACACCGACCCCGCGCTCCCGGCCGGCCCCGTCACCACCCGCGTCGAGTACGCCGCCGCCACGGACCTCGGCCGCCTCGCCGATCTCCCGTCGCGTCGCGTCGCATTGACGCTCAACCGCGTCGAGGACGTCCACGCAGTCTCGGTCCTCGCCGACGACGGCACCGCCACCCGCGTCGCGTCGCTCACCGTGCGCCCGGCCTTCTTCGACCAGTTCGTCCCCGCCTTCCGCGCAGCCTTCGAGGCCGCCGCCGTCGACGCCACCACCGGCGCCTACGCCTTCCACCCCGGCGACAACTCCGGTGACCGCGCGCGTGTCGAGCGGCTGCTCACGCTCCTCGCCACGCGCGGCGCCTACACCTTCCGCACGTTGTTCTCCCGCGAAGCCGCCGACCTCCTCCGCGAGCGCCTCGCCGGCGCCGACGAGGTCGTCCAGGTGGCCGCCCTCGCCGAGGGAGAGGGCGTGCCCTGGTCCTTCGTCTACGATCTCGACCTCGTCGACGCGCCCGACCGCGTCTGCCTCACCGCCGTCGACGCCGCCCCGCCCGGCGACGCGCTCCTGCCGTGGGCCGCGTGCCGCGCCTCCGCGGACTGCCCCCTCGGCAAGCCCGGCGCCGAGCGCGTCGTGTGCCCGTGGGGCTTCTGGGGCGTGCGCCACCGCGTCGAGCAGCCCCCCATGCGCGTCGAGGAGGCGCCCACCCGCGACGTCGTGCTCGCCATCCCCACGGCGCCGGTCGTCCGCGGCGTCATGGGCGTGAGCCTCGCGCTCGATCAGCTCGCGCCGCACGAGTCGGAGATCGCCTCGCTCCCCGCCGAGTTCGTCGTCGTCGGCAAGGACCCCGGCTTCGGCCCCGAGCAGGTGCGCCGCGCGCTCGCGGAGGTCCCGGCCGCGCTCCTGTACTTCTACTGCCACGGCGGCGTCGACGACGGCTTCGGCGTCGCCCGCGCCTGGCTCTCCTTCGGCCGCACCCTCGACGAGCGCGTGCACCCCGACGAGCTGCGCCACTGGCGCATCACGCTCGCGCGGCACCCGCTCGTCATCGTCAACGGCTGCGGCACCGCCCGCATCGAGCCCGCCCAGCTCGCGGAGTTCGTCACCGAGTTCGCGCGCCACGGCGCCGCCGGCGTGGTCGGCACGGAGACGCGCGTGTGGGAGCCGCTCGCGCGCGAGGTCGCGGTCCGCCTGCTCGCCGATCTCCTCGAGCGCCGGCCGCTCGGCGAGGCCCTCCAGCGCGTCCGCCACGCGCTCCTCAAGAAGGGCAACCCGCTCGGCCTCACCTACACGGCCTTCGCCTCCGCGGACCTCCGGCTCGTCCCCGAGGGGTAGGTCTGGGCGCGCCCCCCGGCGGTCGCTGCGCGCCCGCCGGGGGTCGGTGCCCTGCGGGCTCGCGGCGGAGCCGCTCGGTCGGGCCGCCGCGCGCGGGCCGACCGCGGCGGGCTGCTTGCGTTCGCGTGGGCACCGGCCCGCTGGCGGGCGCGCCCGCCGCGCCCACCGGTCCCCACGCGCGGCGTGCAGGCCGGCGGGTGTGCGGGGACGCCCCCCGGCGTCGGGCCCGGGCGTCCGGAATTGCCCTTTGCCACCCTCGGCGACGCCGTAGGTGTCAATCGTCAATTCCTGACACCCCATCAGCGGCCGGTGACGCGCATGCGACCGCGCGCCGGCGGGCCCGACGTGGCAAGCTGCCCGGAGGAGGGCGCGCGGTTGCTGGCCTGGGTCCTGCTCGGCTGCTGGCTCGACGGCGACGGTCAGTCCGGCCCCGCCTCCGACGAGGCGGCGGCGGCCGCCGCGTCCGCGGCGGGCGGCGCCGCG
>CAYWGD010000181.1:0-5255 GCA_964457335.1 uncultured Enterobacteriaceae bacterium
GCCCCGCCGGCCACGCCCGCGCCCGCCGCGCTCGCCACCCCGGCGCCCTGGAGCGCCGCCCCCGCCGCCCCGAACCCGCCGGGCGTGGTGCCCGTGGCACCCGGCCCGGCCCCGGGCCCCGCCGCGCCGCCTTCTACGGGCGCCCCCGGCGCCAGGAACAGGTTGCCGCGGATCTGCGGGCTCACCTCCGCGGGGATCCAGAGCCCGGTCCGGGTCATGGCCGCGGCCGCGCGGATGGCGGTCTGCTCCTCCGGCGGCAGCGGGAACACCGCGCCAGCCGCCGTGGCATAGGCGGGGACCGTCGCCGTGCGCGCGGGGAGCGGCCACATGGCGCCCGGCGCCCGCGACGCGGGCACGAGGAGCGCGAGCGCGGGCAGGCCCGCCACGAGCCAGGCCGGCCGCCGCGCGACGACGCCCGCGGCCCCGAAGAGCACCGCCCCCGGGAGGCTCCAGGCCCCGCCGAGCAGCGCGAGCCGCGGGTGCGCGAGGCCGAGCGCGATGGGCCCGACCGCGAGCGCGGCGAGCTCGGCCCCGGGCACCGCCCGGAGCACCACCGGTGAGGTCTGCGCGGCGACGCCCGCGAGCACGGCGCCCCACGCGGGCGCCCCGGGCAGCACGCGCCGCGCGAGCCGCCACGGCCCGTACCCCGCGAGCCACACGCCCACGACGACCACCAGCCCGAGCGCGAGCGCCGCGTCCGCGGGCGCCGCCGCCTGCACGAACGACGCGAGCGGCGCCACGGGCCACCAGCGCACCTCGCCCGCCGCGTCGGCGACGCCGAAGGTGGCGTCCCCGCCGAGCCATCGGCGCGCCATCGCGGCCGCGAAGAGCTGCCCGTAGAAGCCGTCCCCCTCGAGGCCCGGCGCGCGGAAGGGCCCCACCGGCCCCATCAGGAGCCGCGCCGGGACGAGGAGGAACACGAGCCCGGCCACGAGCTCCCGGACGATCGCGGCGCGCCGCTCCGGGTCGAGCTTCATCGGGCGACCCGCGCGAGGGGCCCGGCGGGCGCGCGGGCGCGGGAGCGACCGCGCGGTCCGGCGCGCCCCGGCGCGGACGCGCCGGGCGAGCGCAGACGGAGGGCCTCCGGCCCGACCCCGGAGGGGCCCGGCCCGGGCGTCTTCGCCCGGGACGCGCCCGAACGATCGCGGCTCACTCGCCGGGCGCCGTCGCGGTGCACGGACCGTCGCCGCAGAAGTGTTGGACGACGCCCTCCGCGCCCGCCTCGAAGAACGCGACGGTCTGGGCCTTGCAGCCCTCCCAGGCGCGCGGCACGCCGTGCGCGTGCGTGACATCGGACGGGCGGTTCGCCTCGGCGGGCGTCCCGAGCTCGGGGTCGAACTGGGTGAGCGCCGGCGCGGCCACGGGGAGCGCGACGGTGTCGAGCTCGTAGGGGCTCGTGACCGCGGGCGTGGCGAGCGGGACGCCGACGCTCCGCATCAGGAGCTCGGTCGTGATGTTGGGCACCTGGTCGTCGCCGATGGATTCCTGCCAAAGGAAGCTGCGGCCCTGCAGATCCTCCACGTAGGACGCGGGATCCACGGGGTCCCACAACATCTGGGAGGTGGCGTAGAGCACCTGGCGCTCCCAGGGATCCACGATGCCACGTGACACGAGCAGCTCGAACGTCGACCAATTCGAGGAGCGCTCGAGCATGGTCGACCACGCGCTCCCACCCACGTGCAGCACGGCGTGCTCGATGCGCGACTGGTTTGCGAGGGTGACGGCGCCCTCGATGGAGCCGAGCGAGATGCCGTACCAATAGATGCGCGAGCGGTCGGCCTTGCCGGCGAACGTGGCGTCGTCGAGGAGCGTGCCCTCGTCGATGAGGCGGATGAGCGCGAGGTTGTTCGCGACGCCCTGCGCGAGGCGGTCGGTGAGCTCGGGGAAGCGGCCGAAGTCGCTGGCGATGGTGACCGTGTCGACCTGGTCGCGCGCCGTGAGCCCGCGCCACACCGTCGCCACCACGATGGCGCCGAGGCGGTTGGCCACCTCGATGGCGGCGCTCTCGTCGTCGTCGACGTCGAAGTAGTCGTCGGGGTCCGACAGGATGCCGTGGCCGAACACGAGGACCGGGGCCGCCCCTTCGGGCAGATCGCGGACCGCGTCGGGCACGTACACGTAGAGATCGGCCGCGGCAGGCGCCTGCGCGACGGGCACGCCGTCGTCGCCGACCTCGAAGACCACGTCGTCCGCGAGCCAGCTGTCCGCGGTGAACGTGCCCTCGATGCGCTTCCAGATGCCGGGCGGGAGGTTGCCCTCGGGCTCCACGTCGGCGTCCAGCACGCGGTCGAACGTGTAGGCGGTCGGGACGGTGACGTTGGCGGCGATCTCGCGCACGACCGCGGTGCCGTCCCCGACCGGGAAGTCCCAGGCGAGCGAGACGTTGGCGATGCCCAGGGCCGCGAGCGCGTCCTCCAGCTCCTGGTAGTGGGGGTAGGCCTCCTTGGCGGCGGCCCACTCGGGCAAGGACAGCGGTTCGCCGCCGGAGGTCACCGCGTCGGTGATCACGACGGCCACGCGGTGGCCCGGCGTCATCGCCAGCATCGGCCGCACGAGCAGCGATGGCGTCTCGGCGTCGGGGTGCGCGTCGAGCTCGGCGAAGGTGGGGATCTCGACACCGGCGTCGAGGTCGACCATGCGGACGCTGCCGCCCACGCCGAGTCCGCCCTGGCCCGAGAGCGAGTCGGCGTCGATGGGCACGGGGAGCTTCGCGACCGAGGTCTGCACGCGCGAGAAGCCCTCGCGCCAGTTCAGCCGCCGGACGTCCATCGCGGTGCCGTCGGGCACCTGGGGCAACAACCCGGCGGGGATCTCGACGCCGCCGTCGTCCCCGACGAGCTCGGCGCTCGGGAAGGGGTTCAGCGCGCCGGCGCCGAGGGCGCCCGGCTCGGGGGTGACGGGCTTGGCGGGGTCGTCGCCCGCGCAGGCCAGGAGCAGGAGCATCATGGGAGCTTCTCCAGGCGCGCTTCGAAGTCGGCGAGGATCGCGGCGCCGCCGGCGTGACGGTACACCCAGCCCACGCCGAGGTCGTCCGCCGCGAGGAGCCAGGTGGCCGGAGGGCGCTCGCCGCGCATCACGAAGCGGCTCACGGGCGAGTACTGCCAGCGGCCGAGCGTCGCGTCCATCACGTCGCGCACGCCCTTCGCGCCGTGCGGGAGGCGCCCCAGGGCGGCGTGGACCATGGCGGCGCGCACGGCGGCCGCCGCGACGCCGTCCACCGCGTCCTTGACCGTCAGGAAGTAGAAGACGGTCCGGAAGAGCTTCTTGAGCGGCCAGACGACCGCGACGACCAGGCAACCGACGAGCAGGCTGTCCCGGTCCTCGGCCAGCAGATCGAGGGTCGCGTCGTCGAGGGGGCGGCCGGTGCTCTCCGCGATGGCCGCGTACATGCTGCGCAGCGCGCGGCGCTCGAGCCAGCCGTCGAGGATGGGCACCGGCACCAACGCGCAGAGGCCCGCCATGACCGCGTAGTGGGCGACCTTGGGGCTCATGCTCATCGGCGGACGAAACCTCCGCCCTCACGCTCGCGCAGGGCCGGCCCTCCGTAGTCCCGCACGGCCTCCGCCGCCAGGACCAGCCGCGCGGCAACCACGGCGTCGGACGCCGCGACCGGCCACCACGCCGCGTCCCGGCGCTCGATGTTCAGGTACACGGAGCCGCTGTCGTCCCGCACCCCCACGACCACGAGCTTGGGCGGGGGGTCGGCGTCGAGGCGGCGCCCGAGGGCCGCGAGGTCGGTGCGGGCCCAGCCGACGAGGCGGCCGCCCTTCCAGGGGAGGTCGCCGCCCATGAGGAAGGGGTCCTTGTCGGCGAGGTTCTCGGAGCGTCCGACGACGAGGAGCGCCGGGCCCTCCGCGAGGGCGTCGAGCGCCGCGCCGAGGTCCTCGAAGCGGGCGAAGGAGAGGTCGAGCCCCTGCTTGCGGATGATGGGGGCCTGCTCGAGGAAGCGGACGGCCTCCATGGCGTCGGCGATCGAGGCGGTGGTGATCGTCGCGTCGGTGCGGGCGCGGACGGCGAGGATCTCGGCGACCGGATGGTCGATGTCGAGCGGGACGCCGCGGCGGGCGGAAGCGGAGGCGGCGGCGGCGAGATCGCCGTCGCGGAGGCGCGCGTCGGGGTCGGGCGCGCAGCCCAGGAGCCACAAGGCGAGGGTCCATCCCATCGGCGGCAGGTTAGCACTGCGCCGTGCGCGACGACGCCTCCGAGATCCTCGGCGCCGCCTCCCGCGGCGGAGTCCTGTTCACCTGCGAGCACGCTTCGAACCGCGTGCCCCGGCCGTGGCGGCTCCGGCCCGCCGACCGGGCGCTCCTGGCCACGCACTGGGGCTACGACATCGGGGCCCGGGACCTGACGGCTGAGCTGGTGCGGCTAAGCGGCGGCACGGGCGTGCTTTCCCGCTTCTCCCGGCTCCTCATCGACCCCAACCGCGCGCCGGACGACCCCACCGCGATCCTCCGGGAGTGCGACGACGGGGCCCCGAGCTTCAACCGGGGGGCGGGGGGCGCGGTGGAGGGCGTGGCGGCCTCGGTCGGCGCGGCGGCCTCGGTCGGCGCGGCGGCCTCGGTCGGCGCGGCGGCCTGGGGCGACGCGGCCCCAGCGGGCGACGCGGCCTGGGTCGGTGCGGCGGCCGCGGTCGGTGCGGCGGCCTCGGTCGGCGACGCGGCCTCGGTCGGCGACGCGGCCTCGGTCGGCGACGCGGACGGGGGCGTCTGGGCGGGAGCAGGCCGGGTGGGAGCGGGGCGGGTGGCGGAGAGGGCTCCTTCCTGGCGCCTAGCTGACGTCTCCTTTCGCGTAGAGCGCTTCCACACCCCGTTCCACGACACGTTGGACCGCACAATCCGCGTCCGCCGCCCGCGCTTCCTCTGCTCCGTCCACACCTTCACGCCGGTCTTCCGCAACAACACGCGGCCGATGCAGGCCGGCGTCCTGTTCGACCGGCACGACGACCTCGCCGAGGACCTCCTCCGCGCGCTGCGCGCCGAGGGCGTGCGCGCCGAGGCGAACGAGCCCTACTCGGGCAAGGCCGGCCTCATCTACAGCGCCAACCGCCACGGCACGCGGCACGGGCTGCCCTACCTCGAGATCGAGGTGCGGCAGGACCTCGTCGCCAGCGGGAGAAGCGCGCGCGGCGTGGCGCGGCGGATCTGGCGGGCTTTACGGGCGATCGGCGTGTAGGCGGACGGCGGCGTCCCACCTAGACGCCCCTCCGCCCGCGCCCAGGCGGACGGCTGCATCCCACCAGGCGCCACTCCGGC
>CAYWGD010000181.1:5355-12310 GCA_964457335.1 uncultured Enterobacteriaceae bacterium
GCCCCTCCGCCCGCGCCCAGGCGGACGGCTGCATCCCACCAGGCGCCACTCCGGCGGCGGCTAGGCGGAGGGCTGCGTCCCACCTAGGCGCCATTCCGGCTGCGTCTAGGCGGACGGCTGCGTCCCACCTAGACGCCCCTCCGGCTGCGCCCAGGCGGACGGCTGCGTCCCACCTGTACGCCCCTCCGCCTGCGCCCAGGCGGAGGGCTGCATCCAACCTAGGCGCCACTCCGGCTGCGTCTAGGCGGACGGCTGCGTCCCACATAGACGCCCCTCCGGCTGCACCCAGTCGGATGGCAGCATCCCACCTAGACGCCCCTCCGCCCGCGCCCAGGCGGACGGCTGCGTCCCACCTAGGCGCCACGCCGGCTGCGTCTAGGCGGATGGCTGCATCCCGCCTAGACGCCCCTCCTCCTGCACCTCGCCCACCCCCTCGGCGACGACGTCGGCGCGCCCGCCCGGAAGCCTCCCTGCCCACCCGATCACCCCCCCGGCGACCGGGCAAGCCGAAACCCGACGTCGTCGATCCGATAGGTCGGATGGCTGCGCCGCCGGCACGAGGCGCGGCACCCCCGCGGGACGTCGGCCCAGCCGCCGCCGCGGAACACGCGGTAGGGGCCGTACACCTGCGGATCGTAGACGTCCCAACACCACTCCCAGACGTTGCCGATCATGTCGTAGAGCCCCCAGGCGTTGGGCAGGCGCGTCCCGACCTCGTGCGCGTGGCCGCCGGCGTTCGCCTCGTACCAGGCGATGTCGTCGAGCGGGCCGTACCGGGGGCCCGTCGTCCCGGCGCGGCAGGCCAGCTCCCACTCGGCCTCGGTCGGCAGCCGGAAGCCGTCCGCGCTCCGGTCCCAGACCACGTCCCGCGCCTCCCGGTCGTCGCCGTGGCGGTAGCACGGGCGGAGGCCGCGCCGCGTGGAGAGGCGGTTGCAGAACCGGACGGCGTCGCTCCACGACACCTCGGTCACCGGCACGCGGGCCGCCCCCGGCGGGCCCGGGAGCTCGCCGAGCACGGCCTCGTAGAGCTCGCGCGTCACGGGGTACGGGTCGAGCAGGAAGGCGTCGACCTCGACGGGCCAGCTCACCTGGTTGCGCTCGTCACGCAGGAGGAGCCTGCCTCCAGGTAGGTGGACCAGGCGATCGGGGATCGCGTCCACGGGGTTCGAATGACCGCGCATGCGGGGTGCTCCATCGATGCGCCGGAGCGTTGGGGGAGCGGCGCGCATCCTGGCCGCGAGCACGCCCGCACGCGCGTCCCCGTGGGGACGCCGCGTCGGGACGGGCTGCGAGCCCGGAGCCGCCGGGCGGAGGGGCCTACTCGCTCAGGAGCGGCGACATCGACACGCGCGCCGCGCGGGCACGCCCTCGGCCTGCATCGTCGCGCGCAGCGAGTCGAGTCGTGCTGATGCCACCGCGACCTCCAGCGCTCTCCCTATCGGTCCCCCCGACCAGCCGCTACCTCGTCCGAGCCGCCGTCGGTCGACCGTCCCGCCCGGGTTCGGCGCGACGCACGACACGCGGCCTTGGCGGCGCGGTATCCTGCCGCCGCCGATGGCCCCCTCGCGATCCGCGAACCCGACCAACGACGCCTGCCCGGGCTCGGCCGCCGCGTCCCCCGCCGTCCGCGCGGACGACCTCGCCGGCCCCTCCCCCCGCACGGCCGCGCTCGTCGCGGCGGTCGGCGTCGTGCTGTTCACCTGGCCGGCGCTCCCCCGGATGGGCTCCACGCTGCTCGGACACCCCTTCGGCGAGGTCGACAACCACTTCTGGATGGCGATCTTCGGCGCCCGGGCCGACGCCCCCCTCCGCAACCTCCCGCTGGGCTTCGACCTCCCGCTCATGGACCCGGTCAACCTGCTCTGGTGGGTGCCCGGCGCGCTCTTGGGGCCCGTGTTCGCCTACAACCTCGCCGCCGTCGGCAATCTCGCGCTCGCGGCCCTCGGCGGCTGGGCGCTCGCGCGCGAGGCCGGCGCCTCCCGTGCTGGGGCCCTCGTCGGGATGGTGGCCACCGCCTTCTCGCCGTTCCTCGCCGGGATGTTCGAGTTCGGCATCACGGAGGCCTGGCCCGTGGGCTGGCTCGCGCTGCACGCCGCGCTGCTCCTCCGGTTCGGCCGCACCGGCGCGCGACGCGACGCGCTCGGCGCCGCCGCCGCCCTGAGCGCCTTCCTGCTCTCCGGCTGGTACTACGCCGCGTTTGCCGTGGTCGCCGAGGTCGGCCTCGCCGCCTGGGCCCTCGCGCGCGGGCCGCGCCTCCGCACGCTCCTCGGGCTGCTCGTGCAGGCCGTCGTCGCCGCGCTCCCCCTCGTATCGGCCTGGCGCGCCACCGCCGCGCGCGCGTCCCTGTGGGCGCCCCGCCTCGCCGGCCTCACGCCGCCCGAGCCGAACCCCGAGTGGGCCCACACCCCCCGCTTCGGCACCGACCTCCTCAACCTCGTCGTGCCGCGCCTCGACGGTGCCGACATCTCGCGCACCGTCTACCTCGGCCTCGTGGCCGTAGGGCTTGCGGTCGCCGGGGTGTCCATCCGCACCCGCCGCCGCGCCGCCCTCGCCGCCCTCGCCTGCGCGGCCCCGCTCTGGGTCCTGGCGCTCGGCCACTGGCTGCGCGTCGCCGGGCAGCCCGTCACCACGTTCCCCTTCCCCGCCGGCTGGCTCGTCGACACCGTGGACGCCGCCCGGGGCATCTCCCACTGGCAGCGCGCGGCCGGCCCCGCCACCGTCTTCCTCGGCGCCGCCGCCGCGCTCGGCGCGACCCCGCTGCTCCGCGGACGCGGCCCCCGCGCGGCCGTCCTCCTCGCCGGCGCCGTCCTCGCCGACGCCGTCGCGCTCTCGCCCGTCCCCTGGCCCCGGGCCGGCTACGTCCCCGACCCGCCCGCCGCGCTCCTCGAGCTCCCCAAGCCGGGCGCGCTCCTCCAGCTCCCCTTCGACGAAGGGACCGGCCTCCCGGGCATCGCGAGCCGCCGGGTGTACGACCAGTGGCAGGTCTTCCACCGGAGACCCATCGCCGAGCACTACGAGGACCTCGACGCCCTGCTCCACGTCAACACGCTCGTCGCCAACTGGCAGCGCACGTGCGCCGGCATCGCGCCCCTCCCGCACGTCGCGCGCACGCCCGCCCAGGACCTCGCGGTCCTCCGCAAGCTCGGCGTGGCCTACATCGTCGTGCACCCGCCCTTCGCCAAGGACGGCTGCGCGCTCGCCCTCGCGCGCCGCTTCGGCGATCCCACCGTCCGCACGCCCCGCGCGGTCGTCTGGGACGTCGACGACATGCTGGCCCGCCTCGTCGCGGAGTCGCGGCCGCCCTCCCGAAAGCGGGCCCGGTGACACGGCTTCCTGGCGCGACCCCTGCCCGCGGACGGGCAGGGGTCGGCGCCCTCCGGGGTCGCGGCGGAGCCGCTCCGTCGGCCCGCTGCGCGCGGGCCGACCAGCGCGGGCCGTGCACGATCGCGCGGCCTCCGGCCCCGGGACAGACCGCGCCCGCGCTGCCCTCCGGTCGCCTCGCGCGTCGCGGCTGCCGCCCGGGCGTCACGGAGGGCCCCGACGTCGGCAGGAGTCGACCTGAATACGACTCGCGCGCCCAGGAGCGGCACCGAGTACGACAAGTCGCCCCTCGCCGACCGTCGCGCGCCCGCCGCCGGACGGACCGACGCCGATCTTTTCGATGCCGCTCCACCCGATCGAGGTGCTCCGCCCCACGTCGGACGCCTCGTTGTCGTATCCGGTGCCGCTCCTGCCGGCGCTTGTCGTATTCGAGGCGGCTCCTCTCCCGCCGCGGGGGCGTCGCGCCCGTGAAGAAGTCCCCCCGCCCGTGCCGCCGTCTCGCGGCGGCCCAAGAACCGCGTCCCGGGGCCCCGGCGGGTCCCCCCTACGGGCTGCCCCCCCCGCCGGACCCGGGCCGCAGGGCCGCCGTCGCCGGCACGGGCTCCGGTTTCTCCACAGTCTCTTCCGGGGATTTCTTCACAGGCTCGTTTCCGGGGGCTCCGCCCCCAGGAGAAGCTCCGCTACGGGAGCGCCCGGAGCTCGGCGACGAGCGTGTCTGCGTCGAGCTCGCCGCGGCCGAAGCGGTCGTAGAGCGCGTCCACGGCGGCGAGGCGCCAGCGCAGGCGACGGCGCTCGGCGCGGGTCTCGGTCAGGACGGCGTCGAGGGCCGCGCGGGCCTCGGGGCCGGGGTCGGGGAGCCGCAGGCCGACGATGTCCTCGGCGCGCGCGCGGGGGCGCGTCTGCCCACCGGTGACGAGCTGGGCGCGGGCGAAGCGCGACCGCAAGGCGAGCAGCGTGAACGCCGCTTCTCCCGACGGACGCAGGCGGACCCACTCGCCGGAGCCGGCGAGCCGTCCCGGCGCGTCGGGACGCGGACGTGTGGCGAGCACGACGTTGTTGAGCTCGGGGCGCATGCGCCCGAAGAGGAGATCCCCCTCCTCGAAGGCCACGCCCTCGCAGTCCGCGCCGCGGCCGACCCGCCCGTCGACGACCTCGCCGGTGCCCTTGTCGACGTCCGCGAAGTCCACGATGGTGACGGGCGCCTCGGGGTCGAGCGCGCCGCGCCCGCGGACGAGCTCGGCGCGGTCGGCCACGGTGAACGTGGGCACGCCGGGCCCGATCCCGTCGGCGCGCAGGGCCTCCTCGGGGATCCAGCCCGCGTCGTCCACGCGGCGGGCGCGCGCGTACGGGGCCCCGCGCAGGTGCAGGCGCAGCGCGACGAGCTCGTCGGGCTCGCTGCGGCGAAAGGTCTGCCGCTTCGGGTCGAAGCCCGGCGACTCCACGACGGCCGCGAGCATCGGCCGCACCTCGGCCGGGCGCTTCCGCAACGCGACGACGCACGCGCGCGTCGGCGTGCCTCCGAAGGGCCGGAACACGCCCTCGGGCAGCGAGACCACCGCCTCGCGCACCGCGACGGCGTCCATCCACGCGCGGGCCGCCGCGTAGGGCGCGCCCGACAGCACCGTGTACGGCAGCACCGTGACGAGCCGACCGCCGGGTCGGAGCCGCGCGAGCGCCGCCTCAACGAACAACAAGTCGCTCGCGACGCGCGCACGCCCCTCGGCCAGGGTGTGGCGGCGGAGAACCTCCGGATCGGAGATCTCGACCGAGAACGGCGGGTTGGCGAGGATGGCGTCGTAGCGCTCGCCGTCGTCGGGCGCGGCGAAGAAGTCCGCCTGCCGGACGGCGCGCGGGTTTCCGCCGTGGAGCGCGAGGTTCAGCCGGGCGAGCGCCACGAGATCGGGATCGACCTCGATTCCGTCGACGTCGGCCCCACGTGCGAGCGCGGCGATGAGGAAGCCGCCGCTCCCGCAGGTCGGATCGAGCACGCGGTCGCCCGGGCGGAGCCAGGCCAGGTCCGCCACGAGCTCGACGAGCGGGCGCGGCGTGAAGTACTGGCCGCGCTCGCCCTTGAAGAGGTCCGAGAAGAAGCGCTCGTAGGCGAGGCCGAAGAGATCGAGCTCTGGCGAGAGCACGAGCGCGTCGAGGCGGGCGCCGGGCGGCGCGTCGGGGCCCTCGGGCCAGAGCTCGGGCGCGAGGCCCAGCCGGCCCGCGAGGTGGCGGGCGAGCGCCGCGAAGGCGCGGCGGCCGTGGAGCCCGGCGGCGCGCAGGCGATCCTCGGCCGCCCGGAGCTGCGCGGCGAAGCGCTCGGAGGCGTCGGGCGTCATGCGAACGGCAGGTCGTGGACGGTCGCGCCGACCACCCGGTCGCCCGCGTGCACCGTGACCGCGAGGCCCGCCTCCCACGCGGACTTCCGCAGGAGCGCGAGCACGCGGACGCGGCCGCCCTCGCGGGCGCCGGAGAACGTCGCTCCGACGACCTCGTCGCCGCGCTTCACCTCGGCGCCGGTCGGCGGGATCGCGTCCTCCGCCATCTCGAGGCCCCAGAGCTTCTTCGTCACCTGCCCCATCACGTCGATGCGGTTGATGATCTCCTGCCCGATGTAGCAGCCCTTGTTGAAGCTCCCGTGCGTCGGGACGAGCCGGAGCTCGTGGAGGAGCGACTTGTCCGTCATGTCGACCGGCCACCGCGGGATCCCCGCCTCGATGCGGAGCACCTCCTGCGCCTCGAAGCCGACCGGGCGGGCCCCCGCGGCCTGGAGCGCCCCCCAGGTGGCGGCGACGGCGTCGCGCGGGACGATCACGTCGAAGCCGCCGGGCACCGAGCGCGCGTTGGTCGCGACGCGCAGCCGCTCGACGGACGCGAAGCGCCCCTCGCCCTCCGGCACGGGGAGCCCCGCGCGACCGAGCACCGCCGCGGCGGCCGGCCCCTGGACGGACAGCACCGACGTCTCGTCGGACACGTCGGTGAGCTCGACGTCGTCGAAGATGATGTACTTGCCGTAGCGCTCCTCGAAGGCGGCGGGCGTGACGCCCTCGAGGACGGCCAGGAAGGCGTCCGGCGCGGTCGCGTAGAGCCGGAGGAGGCCCTGCAGGCGGGCCTTGTCGTCGACCATCGCGCTCGCGTTGCCGTGGCCGGGGGCGAGGTCGCGGACGTTGTTGGTGAACATGCCGTTCGCGAAGCGGCGGGCGTCCGGGCCGACGAGCGTGACGACGCCGTGATCGGCGAGGTCGTAGAGGCCGGCGGACGCGCGGACGGCGGCGCACTCGTCGACGACCTCTCCGAAGCGCGCCGGCACGAGCCAGCCGCCGGACTCGGTGAAGGTCGCCCCCGCGGCGCCGTGCGCGGCGAAGAGCGGTGACTTGGAGAGACCCATGGTCAGACCTTCCGGGGTGGAGTGGCGGGATCGCGGGGCGGCTCGGCGGGCTCCGAGCCGCTGCCGGGCGCGATGGTGACGGAGGGGGACAAGAGCCGCGTGCCCGGCGGGATGGGCGGCGGGCCCTTCGGGGGGCCGCCCGCGGGCGCCGGGGGAGCGGCCGGCGCGCTCGGTTCCGGGACCGGCGGCGGCACAGTCGGCGCGACGGTCGGCGCGGAGGAGCCCGCGGCCGGGACCGGGGGCGGCACCGCGGCCGAC
>CAYWGD010000182.1:0-11044 GCA_964457335.1 uncultured Enterobacteriaceae bacterium
CGGCCCTGGGTTCGGGGGGTGACTGTAATTGACAATTGCCACCTCCGGCTGCGCCGTTGGTGTCAATGATCAATTCCTGACACCCCACATCCAGATCGTGTTCCTCTCGGGCTGGAGCCGACCGTGTGAAGGCCGCACCCGAACGTCGACGGCTTCTACCGCCGCGCCGACGGCGAGCCCGGTCTGGTCGCCCGGAACGCCGAACCCGCCCGCGGGCCCACCCGACAACGTGACGATTCCATGCAGATCCTCTGGATCTGGCGGACCCCGATCGCCCCGGTTTCGCGCTGCGAGGACGACGTGGGGTGCACCCCGGACACCGCCTGCTGAACGCCGTGCCGGGCCGCCGGGCGAGGGTTCGCGCGGCAGGAGTCGCCCCGAGTACGACAAGTGTCCTCAGGAGCGGCACCGAGTACGACAAGAGTCGGCTGGGAGGCAAGACGCCGAACCGCCGCTGACGGACGAACGCCACCTTTTCTGGTCCGAACGCGGCCGGACGGCCATCCGAGCGGCCGAGTTGTCGTATTCGGTGCCGCTCCTGCCGGGCGATGTCGTATTCGACCCGACTCCTCCCGCTTCAGGCCGCCTTCGCCCCCGCCCGCCGCGCCCCCGTGCTGCGCACCAGCCACTCCACGAGGCGCGGCGCGAGCCAGTGCGACCACGCGAACAGCCGGAGCACGAAGGGGCGGATGACCTCGCGCCGGGGCCGCAGCGCCACGTCCGCCACGATGGCGCCGGCCTCGTCCGCGGACATCACCGGGATGAGCTTGCCGACCGTGGGGATGCGCTCGTGGCTGCCCGCGGCGCGCTCGAAGTACGCGGTGCGCACCTCGCCGAGGAGCACGTGGCAGCTCCGGAGGCCGGTCCCCGCGAGGTCGGCGCAGAGCGCCTCGTGCAGCCCCCGCAGCGCCCACCGCGACGCGCAGTACGCGGTCGCGCCCGGCCACGGCATGAGGCTCGCGGGCGAGCCCACGTGCACGAACGCGCCGGCGCCGCGCGCCAGCATCGGCGCCATGAACGCCGCGCACAGGTGGTAGGCCGCGAGGTAGGGCGCGCCGATCATGCGGTCCCCCGCGGAGGCGGGCAGCTCCTCGACGAAACGCCACTCGCCGGAGCCCGCGGAGTTCACGACCACGTCGGGCACGCCGTCGCGGGCGAGGACGCGCGCGGCGAGCGCCTCGACGGCGGCGGCGTCGGTCGCGTCGGCCACCTCCACGATGCCGACGCCGCCGGCGGCGCGCACGTCGGCGGCCGCGGCCTCGAGCGCGTCGCGGCCGCGCGCGACCAGGACGAGCCGCCAGCCGCGCCGCGCCAACTCGAGGGCGGCCGCGCGCCCGATGCCCGAAGAGGCGCCCGTGACGATCGCGAGAGGAGGCATGGGGGCTCCGGAGGATTCGGCTGGTAAACCGGGGGGAGTTGCGCGGCCACCCGACGCCGCCCTCCTCCACCGTAGGTGTCAATCAGCAATTCCTGACACCCCCGACCGCACGTGCGTGCCGCCCGAAGCGACTTGGGGGGGCGTTGCGGGGGGCCCGCCCCCCGCCCCAAGAAGAACCCCCTCTACAACGCGGTCCAGCCGCCCTTGCCGTCCACCTGGAACGTCACGGAGGCCATCTCGCTCCGGCAGGAGCTCTCCTTGCGCCAGCCCACGACCACGCCGACGCTCGCGACGGGCGCCTCCTCGGTGCCGCGGTTGAGCGGCGGCAGGACCACGGGGGTGAGCACCTCGAAGCCCTCGGCGGGACGCGTGACCACGAGCTGCACGTCGGTCACCCACGCGCCGCCGGCCACCTCGGCGGTGCTCCAGACGATCTCGGCCTCGCCGGCGCCGTCCTTGCCGATGGGGATGGCCTTCTTGTGGGTGGCGGGCTCCAGCGGGAGCGCGGCGACCGCGGCGTCGGGGAGGGCCGAGCGGAGGTCGACGGGCGCGCCGACGGGCCCCGCGGGCGTGGTGAACCCGGCGAGCGCGAGCGGCACGAGGAGCGCGAGGAGGAACGGACGCATGGCGCCCTCTACTCCGCGGGCGCGGCGAGCACGAGCGCGACCGTGGCCCCGCTGGCGACCCGGCCGTTCTGGTTGTCGGACAGGACCACGATCCGCCCGTCGGCGAGCCGCGCGAGCCCCTCCAGGTTCGGCAGCTCGCCGAGCTCCGCCGCGAGGTCGCGGACGACCCGCGCCTTCGCCCGCAGCGGCGCCGCCGTTTCCGGCTCCCCCCACGCGAGCTCCGCCTCCACGAGCCGGGAGGTGCCGTAGTGGCGCTCGATCGCGAGGACGCCGCGCTCCGTCCCGACGAGCGCCGCGATCTTCCCGTCCGGGCTGGTGAGTTCGATCAACGCGGTCCCGACCGTGCCTCCCTCGAGCGGCACCCACCACACCGGCGCGGCCCGCGGCGCGCCCACGACCATCTCGGAGGCGGCGACGAACGCGCCGGCGGTCGCGTCGAGGCCCTCGATGCCGCGGTTCTCCTCGGGGACGACGCCGAACGGCGTGTAGTCGAGCTCCCACGCGCGCCCCACCGCCGCGCGGCCACCCTCCACGCGCACCTCGTACACGCGGTCGGTGGTCCGCCCGGCGGCGCCCTCGCTGCCGACGAGGAAGCGCCCCGGACCGACGCAACCGACGGACTCGGCGTCCAGGCCGGCGGGCCAGCCCGCGATGGGGAGCGGCGCGCCCGCGACCACGGCGTCGCCCTCCAGGCGGAGCGGCACGAGCGCGGCGTCCCGCTCGGTGACCGACCAGAGGCCGCCGGCGTCGTCGACGGCGAGGCCGGAGAGGCCGCGGAGCTCCCGGGGCAGCTCGGAGCGCGTGACGCCGGGCGTCGCGATGTCGCCGAGCTTCGGGAGGCAGGAGAGGAGGATCAGAAGCGCCACTTGCGGTTCCAGGAGAGCGAGCTGAAGCCCTGCGTACCCGTCGTGAGGTCCACCTGCCAGAAGCGGCCGACCTGCCACTCCAGCGTGACCTCGCCGATGTTCTCCTCGGCGGGGTCGGCGGTCCAGTCCCACTCGCCCACGACGAGGAAGTCGGTCTTGAAGAAGGTCTCGTCGCGGAAGCGCCGGCCCACGCGCAGGCTCGTCGCGTCGAGCTCGAAGATGTCGACGAGCCCGACCCCCGAGGCGGCCTGCTGGTTGACGGCGCTCAACACGCCCGAGACCAGGAGGTCGCCGAGGCCCGCGATGGCCTGCCCCTCGCCCGCGGCGAGCTCGCTGCTGGGCCGCCCGAGCACGAGCACCGAGAGCACGTCCTCCTGCGCGAGCCCCGACTCCTCGGCCGAGAACGAGAGCTCCAGCGTGGACGGCGTGCCGCCGATGCGCGTCGTGATCGGGCCGTACTCGGCGTTCTCGTGCACCGCCACGAGGTCGAGCACCGGCTCGGTGTAGTCGCGGCCGGTGAAGAAGATGGAGTTGCCGGTGACATCGAAGGGGCGGCTGAACACCCGCGCCGTGCCGCGGAGCGGGCGCACCTCGCCGACCAGCGAGAGCTCGCCGTCCACGACGGTGGCCTTCAGCTCCCCGTCGAGCTGGGTGAAGAGCTCGATCGAGGAGAAGGCGGAGAAGCCGCGGCCGAGCACCTGCTCCATCGGCATGGCCGCGGTGAGGAAGGCGTTCCGGTCGAGCGAGACGGACACCTCCGCGTCGAGCCAGCCGGGGAACACGAGGCCCTCGGCCTCCTCGCGGGTCGCCTCGCGGGCCGCCTCGCCGCGGCGGAGCACGCGCACGTCGCTCGCGAGCGCGAGGTCGCTCGTGCCCGCGAAGAAGCGCTCGGGCACGACGAGACTGCCGTCCACGAGCGCGAGGCGGCCGGTGGCGCGGAGCTTCCCGCCGCGGTCGCCGAGCCGGAGCTTGCCGTCGAGGCGCAGGATCTGCTCGGGGCGGTCGAGGATCCAGGCGCGGTCGAGCGTGACGGACCCGTCGAACACCGGGCGGTCGTCGACCCGGCGCGCGACCACCTCGCCGCTGATCGAGCCGCCGGCGGCCTCCAGGAGGTCCCCGGCGGGCCGGAGCGTGCGCAGGGTCAGGCCGGACACGCGCAGCTCGTCGCGGTCGAGGTGGCCGGTGAAGGCGGCCTCGGCGTAGCGCACGCCGGTGTCGCGCAGGACGAAGTCGCCGCCCGCGAGGCCGAAGTCGAGGTTCGGCGCGGGGTCGGCGACGGAGCCGGTGACCGTGCCGTGGATGGTGATCGACCCGGCGGTGGCGTCGAGGCGCGGCCACGCCGCAGCGACCGCGGTGAGCGGGATCGCGTCGCCCGCGACCGCGAGGTCGAGGCCCGGGCGCGCGAGCTCGGCCGCGAGGTCCCCGTCGAGGGTGGGCGCGAAGGGGACGAAGCCGCCGACGGTGACGGCGCCCTGGTTGCCGAAGCCGACGTTCCCGTCCACGCGGTAGCCGCCCTCCGCCGCGACGAGCGAGACGAGCGCGGGCGAGATCGAGAGGTCGCCGAGGTGGCCGCCCTGGAGGAACAGCGCGCCCTCCACGCGCGGCGCGCGCACGGTGCCGGTGAGCTGGAGGCCGCCGGAGAGGTCGCCCGTGAGGGAGGCGGGGAGGTCGACGAAGGCGCCGAGGGCCTCGACGGGGAGCCGGAGCGGCACGATGTCGAGCGCGACGGCGCCGGCCCAGCTGGCGGGATCGGACAGGTCTCGGGGCGGTCCCTGGCCGAGGAGCCCCTTGGCGACGGCGCCGAGGTGGAGCGCGAGGGTGCCGTCGACCTTGAGGCGGCGCTCGAGCCGCTCCCGGGCGACCGCGCGCAGGGTGAGGAGCCCGTCGGTGGTGCGCGCGTCGAGGTCGACGCGGAGCCACTCGCCGCGCTGCCCGACCGGCGCGTCGACGATGCCGACCACGGAGAGCCCGGGATCGAGGACGGGGCCGGTCAGCGCGATCTCCGCGGAGCCGCGGAAGGCGGGCAGGCCCGCCTCGGGCAGGATCGCGCTCCAGGACTCCGACGAGGAGGGCGGGACGAGGAGGCGCACGTCGAGGTCGCCCGCGGAGAGGAGCCCGGGGTCGTCGATCGCGAGGGAGAACGGGAGGTCGCCGACGAGCCGCGCGAGGCGCTGCGCGCCGGTGCCGATGCGGCCTTCCACGCGGAGGCGTCGGTCGCCGCCGACCCCCTGGAGGTCGACGTCGAGGCGCTGGACCACGTCGGGGACGGTGAGATCCTCGGCGTCGAGGTCGACGTAGAGCGCCGGCCGCGAGGCGTGGCCCTCCATCGAGGCGCGGAGCGTGACGCGCCCGCCGTAGCCGGCGAAACGCGCGGGGAGGAGCGCGGCGAGGCGGTCGAGCCGCACGTCGCGCGCTTCCACGCGCAGGTCGACGAGCTCCTCCTTCGCGCCGTGGCCCTCGACGGAGAGCAGCGAGCCGCCGGAAGTGAAGCGCAGGCGCACGTCGGCGACGCCGCCGTCGACGAGCCGCACGGTCTGCACCCCCTCGCTGCGCCACGCGAGGTCCTCGGTGGGCGCGACCTCCACGCGCCGCGCGCGCACCGAGCGTGCGGCGAGGTCCACCTCGCCTTCGAGGCCGACCATCGTGCGCGGGCCGTCGCGGAGGTCGACGGTCACGGTCGCGGTGTCGCCGTCGAGGTGGAGGCGGGCGGTCCCCGCGTCGGAGGTCCAGCCCTCCCAGGAGAGCCGCGTGGTGACGAGGTCGGCGCGCGCGTCGAGGCGGCCGCGCGCGGTGCGCGTGAGCGTCACGGGGCCGCTCACCGCGTCGCCGGTGACGCCCGGGCCGACGAGGCCGGCGATGCGCGCGTCCGCGGCCACGTCGAGCGCGCCGTCGGGGGCGACGGCGACGGTCCCGTCGAGGGTGGCGGAGTCGGCCCGCACGTCGGGGCCCGTCAGGCCGGTCAGGGCGAGCACGCCCGCCGCCGCGACGCCGCCATCGGGGCTCCAGTCGACGGTCACGGGGCCGTCCACGGTCGTCGCGCCGCCGAGATCGGCCCAGGCGATCGCGGCGCCTTCGAGCGCGCCCGCCGCGTGCACCGCGGGCGACGCGCCCCAGCCGAAGCGGGCCGTGCCGGAGAAGCCCGCCCGCCCGCGCGCTTCCGGGACGCCGAAGCGCCTCAGGAGCGCGAGGTCGGCGCTCGCGGCGGCGATCCGCACCTCCCCGCGCTGCTCCAGGAGGCGTACCACGCCGTCGCCGCGCACCCGCGCGCCGGGGGCCGAGGCGCGGAGCCCTTCGAGGTCCAGCACCCCCTTGGAGAGCCGCGCCGTGCCGCTGACGGCGAGGTCGGTCAGCTCGCCGAGGCGGGGGGCCTCCAGCGAGAGGACGGCGGTGGCGTCGAGGTCGTCGGGCCAGCGGAGCCCCTGCCCCTCGACGGTGACGCCGCCGCGCACGATCGTCGGCGGCACGTCGGGGAGGAAGGTGTGGAGGGCCACGTCGCTCGGCGCGAAGGACGCGGACCAGGCGGGGCGGGCGCCACGGCGGTCGAGCGCCGCGGTGGCGTGCAGCGGCCCGCCCGGCGTGGCGACCTCCAGCACGAGCGTCGGCGCGACGAGGAGCCCGGCCACGCCCCCCGTCGCGTCGAAGGCGCCGGTGACCGGGAGCTCGGCGAGCGCGGCGAGCGACGCCGGCTCGACGTGGAGCGCCGTGATGCCCACGCCGACGGTGGCGTCGGCGCCGAGCCGCCCGAGCCCGCCGGTGAGCGCGACGCGGTTGGGGCCGAGCGCGAGATCGAGGCGCTCGAACCAGAGCGTCGAGGGGTCCCAGCGCCCGGTGCCGGCCAGGGCGAGCGGGCCGAGGTCGGGGAGCGTGGCGGGGGCGGACAGCTCGAGGTCCCGCACGAGGACGGCGGGGCCGCGCAGCTCGACGTCGGCGCGCGCGCGTGCGCCGGTGACCCCGTACGCCCCGTCGGCGCGCACGTAGCGCACGTTCGCGTCCACGACCTCGACCGCGGCGACGATGTCGACGGGCAGGCCGCCCCAGGGCTCGGTCGACGGCGGCCCGCCGTCGTCCCACATCGTGACGAGGTCGATCCCGGCGTCGGTCTCGGTGAGCACGACGTCGAGGCCCTCCACGCGCGCCTCGGGCACCACGAGGCGGCGGGCGGAGAGCCCGCCGAGGCGGTAGCCGAGGGTGAGCGTGTCGACGTGCGCCACGCGCGCGCCGTCGGGGCCGGCGAGCGTCACGTCCCGGAGGACCGCCCACGAGAACAGGTCCGTCTCCAGCGCGCCCGCCGTGAGCGAGCCGTGGGGCGGCGCGGCGAGCGTGACGAGCTGGTCCCGGATCCAGCCCCGGCCGCGCTCGGTGCGCGCCCAGGCGGTCAACACGAGGATCCCGACCGCGACGAAGAGCCCGAACACCGCGCCGGCGGCGACGAGCCCGCGCAGGAGCCACCACCGCCGAGGCCGACGCTGCGCGCTCAAAAGGCCTCCCCGAGCGCGAGGTGGAGGCCCCAGCGCGAGTGCGCCGCGAAGTACGCCGGATCCCCCAGCCGCACGCCGAGGTCGAGCCGGACCGGCCCCACCGGCGTGGCGTAGCGGAGCCCGCCACCGACCGTCCACTGGAGCTCGCCGAAGCCGACGTTCTCCGGGCGGTCCCACACGCGGCCGGCGTCCACGAACAGGGCGAGCGTCAGGTCGAGCGGGAGGCCCTTGCGCACCTCGAAGTTGCCGAAGAGCTGGAGCTCGCCGCCCGCCGGCACCTGGAGGTCGGTGTTCGTCTCGCACGTGCCCGTGTCGCCCTCCTCCGGGTCGACGCAGATCCACGGACCGAGCCGGTTCGCGCCCCAGCCGCGCACCGTGGTCGACCCGCCCAGGTAGAGCCGCTCCGCGTACGGCACCGCCGCCTCGCTCCCCTCCCCGTACGGCCGGATGATGCCGCCGCCCAGCCGCCCCGCGAACACGACGTCCGGATCCCAGCCGAACAGGTTCACGATGCCGCGGTAGGCGCGCAGCTCCGCCTTCAGCCGCAAGAACTGGTAGTTCCCGCCGAGCCCGGCCTCCGCGAGCGCGAGGTCGCCGTACCAGCCGCGCGTCGTGTTCAGCGGGTCGTTGCGCCGGTCGTAGACGACGCGCTGCTCGAGCATGGAGAGCAGGTAGGGGTCGGTGAGATCGAGCCCCAGCCGGCTGTCCTCGATGTCCTCGACGTCCACGGTGAGGTCGAAGTAGTCGGTGTACTGGAGGCGGTAGCCGAAGGACGGCGTGAGCCGGTCGATGCCGCGGTAGAGCAGCGTGGGCGACACGCTGGGCTCGAAGAAGCGGTAGCCGCGCTCGAGCCCGAGCTCGAGCCGTCCCTCCGTGAGCAGCGACCACTGCGTGCCCGCGAGCCGCGGGATCTCCAGGCCGCTCGCCAGCTCCACGATCGGCTCGACGTCGTCGGCCTCCACGTCCGCGAGCGCGTCGACCGTGTCGACGATCGCGCCCACGCCCACGGTCGCCTCGTGCTTCGTGCGCCAGAGCCGGTTGGCGACGTTCTCGTCGCGGTAGGCCGCCTGCAGCGCGATCGAGCTCTTCCCGGGCTCCACCTGGAGTACGGGGCCCGCGCGCAGCTCGCGCGCCTTCGCCTCCGTGACGCGGATGCGCACGGGCACCACCGGCGAGGTCGGGTCGGAGAGGTCGGGGATCACGTCCACCACGCCGAACACCCGGAGCGCGTAGAGCTTCGCCCGGGTCTTCTGCAGCTCGCTCGCCCGCCAGGGCTTGCCCGGCTCGATGGTCACCTGCGCGCGCACGAGGTGCTCCGGCACCTTCCGCAGGCCCTCGATCGTCACCGGGCCGAACTCCGAGAAGGGGCCGTGGTCGATGGTGACGGAGAGGTCGACGGCGTGCTCGTCGGGGTAGACGGCCACCTCGCCGTCCACGCGGGCGTGCGCGTAGGAGCGCTCGCCCAGGAGTGCGCGGAGCTCGTCGAGCGCGTCCTGCCAGTCGGCGTAGGTGAACACGTCGCCGCTGTCGACCTCGGCGCCCACGCCCCCGCCGAGGATCTTGCCGATGCGGCTCTTGAGCGGGCGCCCGAGCTTCTCGATGCCCTGGGTGGTGATGGCCCGGATCTTCGACGGCTCGCCCTCGTCGACGTGCCCGCGGACCAGGTGGCGCCGCAGCGCCTTTCGCTGGTTGCCCTTCGGCAGGATCTCCCAGCCGAGGAAGCGCGCGTCGAAGTAGCCCTGGTTCGCGTACCAGACCTCGAGCCGCCAGGCGTCCTCGTCGAGCAGGTCGCGGTCGATCCAGGCCGGCTCGACGAGCCCCGGCACCAGGAAGGCCTGCCAACGCGGCTGCGGGTGCGCCATCGCGTTGCGGATCGCGCGCTGCGTCGGCCGGCGCCCGAGGCGCACGGGGCCGTTCTCGCCGCGCGGGAACACGAAGTCGACCTTCCCGACGGCGTCCCCGGCGCGACGCGCGGCGCACCCGGTCAGGAGCAGCGGGAGGATCCACGGGAGCACGCGCCCCTTTAGCCCGCGGTCGGGGGGTCCGACCGCGTCGTGTCCGCCCGGGCGTGGGCCCGGCGCGCGCGCGGGCCGCGATTCAGATCGGCCGGACCTTCTCGGCGAGCTCGGGCGCGGCGGCGCGGGCCCCGGCCGTCGCGTTGCGCGCATCCACGATCACGCGGGCTTCGCGCAGCACGAGCGTCCAGTCGTACACCTTGTGGTCCGTCAGGATCACCACGGCGTCGGCCTCGCGGAGCGCGTTCGCGTCGAGCGGCACGCTCTCGAGGCGCTGCTCGCCGAGGGTGACCTCGGGCACGTGCGGGTCGTTGTAGACCAGCCGCGCGCCGCGGTGCAGGAGGCGCTCGAAGACCTCCAGCGCCGGCGACTCGCGCACGTCGGAGATGTCAGGCTTGTAGGCCGCGCCCAGCGCGAGGATGCGGCTCCCCTTCACCGCGCGCTCCCGCTCGTTGAGCGCCTCGGTCACGACCTCCACCACGTGCTCCGGCATGGCCGAGTTCACGGCGTCCGCGAGCTCCACGAAGCGGGTGGTGAAGTTGTGCGCGCGGAGCTTCCACGCGAGGTAGTGCGGGTCGACCGGGATGCAGTGCCCGCCGAGGCCGGGGCCGGGGCGGAAGGGCATGAAGCCGAAGGGCTTGGTCGACGCGGCGTCGATGACCTCCCACACGTCGAGGCCGAGCCGCCGGCACACGAGCGCGAACTCGTTGACCAGCCCGATGTTCACCATGCGGAAGGTGTTCTCGAGGAGCTTCACGGTCTCGGCCGCGGCGGGCGAGCTCACGGGGTGCACGCGGTCGCAGCAGCGCCCGTAGAGCGCCGTCACCGCCGCGGTGCACGCCGGCGTGAGGCCGCCGACCACCTTCGGCGTGTTGCGGATGCCGTACTTCGGGTTGCCCGGGTCGACGCGCTCGGGCGAGAAGGCGACGGCGATGTCCTGGCCGGGCTGTAGCCCGCGCTCCTCGAGCATCGGCACGAGGATCTCTTCGGTGGTGCCCGGGTAGGTGGTGCTCTCGAGCACCACGAGCTGCCCGGGGCGCGCGTGCGCGGTGATCGCCTGCCCCGCGGCCACGATGTAGGAGATGTCCGGGTCCTTCGTCTTCCGGAGCGGCGTCGGCACGCAGATGATGATCGCGTCGGCGCGGGCCACGCGCGAGGGGTCGACGCTCGCGGAGAAGCCCGCCGTGAGGGCGCCGCGGAGGTCGTCGTCCGACACGTCGCCCACGTGGGAGCGGCCCTCGTTCAGCTGGGCGCAGAGGCCCTCGGACACGTCGAGGCCCAGGACCTCGGCGCCGGAGCGCGAGAGCTCGACGCACAGCGGCAGGCCGACGTAGCCGAGGCCCACGACCGCGATGGTGGGGCGCGGGCCACGGAGGCGCTCGACGAGGGTGGCGATCTGCGGGGGGAGGGTGGTCGGGGACACGTGCACCTCGGGCGCGCCGCGCACACTAACGCATCGGTCGCTGGGGATGGGCTCGTGCGTGGGGGTCGGCGGGGTCTTCTTGGGGCGGGGGGGCGGGGCCCCCCCGCAACGCCCCCCGCACTCGCGTGGTGGCGGGTTCCTGCGCGCCGGAGGGACGGGGGTGTCAGGAATTGCGAATTGACACCCAAACGGAGGTGTCAGGAATTGGGGGGGTTTAAAAAAAGCGAGCCCGCGCGGGGGGGTTTGGAGGAGGGCGGC
>CAYWGD010000182.1:11054-12296 GCA_964457335.1 uncultured Enterobacteriaceae bacterium
TCTGCCGTGTTGGGCCCCCCCCCCCCCCGGCCCGGCGGGGGGGCCCACCCCCCAAAATTCCTGACACCCGGGCCCTCTCCGCCCCGCCCGCGTTAGTCGCCCGCCGGGAGGCGGCGTGCGGCCGAAGCTCGGGACGGTGCTGCGCTGGGGGCTCGCGGCGGGCATCCTCGCGTACAGCGCCTGGAAGCTGGCGGGCGCGTGGACGTCGCTCGAGCCGACGTCGCTCGCGTGGCGCCCGCTCCCGTTCGTGGGCGGGGCCCTGGTGGGCGGCGCCGCGCTCCTGACGCTGGCCGTCGTGTCGGGCGTGGGCCTACGCGCGGCCGACCTGCCCGTGGGGGGTCCGCGGCCGGGCTTCTGGGCCGGCTGGATGCGCGTGTGGTTCCAGGGCTACTTCTACCGGTACGTCCCCGGGAAGGTCATGCTCGTGGTCGAGCGCGCCCGCCTCGGGGAGCGGCTCGGCGTGCCGCGCGCCGCGAGCGTGATGCTCGTCGTCTGGGAGAGCCTGCTCCTGCTCGCCGGCGCCGGGCTCTTCGGGGGGCTCGGGCTGCTCGCGCTCCCCGGCGGCGACGGGCCGCTGTCCGGCGCGCTCGTGGCGGCGCTCGCCGTCGCGTCGCTCCTCGGATCGATCCTCCTCTGGCCGATCCTGGGCGCCGTCGCGGACCGCGTCCCGGCGATCAAGGCGAAGCTGCCCGGCTTGATCCTCGCCGTCTCGCCGGTCGCGCAGGTGGGCCTCGTGGTCGGGAACGCCCTGGCGTGGGCGCTGCTCGGCGGCTCCTTCGCGCTCGTGTGCCACGCGCTCGCGCCCGACGAGGTGCCGGGCACGGCGCTCCTCGTCGTGTGGTTCGTGGCCTCCTACGTGGGCGGGCAGCTCGCGAGCGTCGTGCCCGCGGGCATCGGCGTGCGCGAGGGCCTGCTCGTGGCCGGGCTCGCCACCGTGGCGCCCGCGCCGCTCGTGCTCGCCTGGGCCGTCGCGCACCGGATCCTCCTCGCGATCGTGGAGCTCGCCATCCTCGGGGCGACGATGCTGGTGCGGCTGCCGGAGGCGGCGGAGGGGGAGCGGGAGGCGGGGTAAGGTCTCGTGGCGGCGTCGTCCCTCGCGCAGCCGGCGCCCGGCCGTCCCGCCACGTCGCGCGAGGGGACCGGAGGGCGGCCGGGGCGCCGGGGCGCCGCGGGCCGGAGGCCACGCGAGGATGCACCGCCCCGGCCGGTCGGGCCGCGCGCGGCGGCCCGACCAAGCGGCTC
>CAYWGD010000183.1:0-12296 GCA_964457335.1 uncultured Enterobacteriaceae bacterium
CGGCGGCCGTGGCGCTCGCCGCGGGGCCCTCGGGCGCCACGGTCGGCGCGGTCGGCTCGGGCGCGACCTGCTCGCGCGCGACCTGCTCGGGGGGGGCCGTGTCGGCGACGGTCGGTTGGGCGGCGGCCTCCGACGCGCTCCCTGCGGCCGGCGCTTCGATCCCGGCGGCGGCTGCCTTCGCGGAGCGGCCCCCGCGCGCGCGGCGGGGTTTTCCGCCGGCCGGGCGCGCGACCTCGGCCGCCTGGGGCGGGGTCGCATCGACGTTCGCGCTCGCCGCGACGTTCACCGTGGCGTCGACCTCCACCGTGACGCCGAGGTCCGCGCCGCCCTCGGCCAGCGCGGCGACCGCGGCGCGCGCATCCGACACCGCCTCCCGCTCCGCCGGGTCCGAGGGGCTGGACACGTCGAGGCCCGGACCGGACGGCCGCGGCAGCCGGCCCTCGCGGGCCTGCACCACGTGGGTGAGCTCGTGCGCGAGCACCTCGTCGCCCGCCCGCGTGCCCGGCGCGTAGGCCCCGGACGCGAAGTACACGTCCTCGCCGATGGCGAAGGCGACGGCGTTCAGCGCGTCGGCGGCGGCGTCGGCGGCGCCGTCCACGTGCACCCGCGCGCCCGACACGTCCTCGCCGAGCGCCGCGGACATCCGCGCCGCCACCGCCGCCGGGATCGGCGCGCCGTGGCTCGCGCGGACGAAGTGCATGATCTCGTCGTTCTCGTCCTTGTGGCGCCGCCGCCCGGGCGCGCCCGCGGCCGCCGCGTACGCGCCTTCCGCGACGCCCGCCGTCCCGGCGCCGGCCGCCCCGGCGCCCGCCGGCGCGGCGCTCGACGGCACGTCGAGAAAGCCCATCTCGGCCGCCATCGCGAGCAGCGGGTCGCCCCCGGCCGGCTCCGTCGACACGCCGACGAAGCCCGCCTCGCCGAGCTCCGGGAGCCCGCCCTCGTCGCAACGCGCGAGGAACCGCATCATCGCGGCGTTCGAGCGCATGCCGCCGTCGACGAGCGAGACCCCGGCCATCGCCAGGGCCAGCTCGCCGGCGACGGCCTGCCCGAGGCCGCCGAAGGCGTTGCCGCCGAGCGCCGCCGCCACGAGCCCGTTCCCGAACGTGCCCTGCATCCGCCCGACGATGTCCGCCACGGCCGGCGGCGGCTGGAGGCCGGCCTGGTCCTCCTCCTCCTCGACGCGCGAGCCGCGGGCGAACACCGGCGCGAGCGCGCGGTCCGCCTCGAGGGCCCGGAGGTCGAGCGCCTTCATCACGGGGCGCCCCGGGACGACGTACGGCGCGCCGCGGTGCCCCGGGGGGCACGGCGGAGCAGGCAGGCGGGCGCGCGACCGGGCATCGAGCCCGCAGGGAGCAAGAAGCCTGCCACCGGCGTGCCCGCGCGCGAGCCCAGAGGTCCCCGGCCCGGCGCCCCCACGTGGTGGTCCACGACGCGATCCCCGGCGCCCGGCGCGCGCCGCGACGCTCGGCCGCGCGCGCCCACGCGATGCGCGCGCATCCCCTCTCGATGCGCGCGCATCGCCGCGCATGCTCGTCGGCCGGAGGCTCCGGAGCCTCCGACGGTCGCGACGGCACGGCGTCGCCGCAGCGGCTCGGCCGGCTGCCCGGATCAATTCCGATTGACCCAGATGACCGGTTTGGATAATCTGGTCAACATGAAGCCGAACGACCCCTCTCCCACCCGATCCTCCCCCCGCGACCCCGGCCGCCGCCGTCGGATCCTCGACGTCGCGAAGGCGCACTTCGCGCGCTCCGGCTTCCGCGGGACGCGGCTCGAGGCCGTCGCCGCCGAGGCGGGGTGCGCCAAGGGCGCGCTCTACCTGGAGTTCGACAGCAAGGAGGCGCTCCTCCGGGAGGTCGTGATGGAGGTGTTCGCCAACACGAGCGCGCGCTTTTCGCGCGAGGTGCTGGCCGTCCCCTCCCCCTTCGAGCGGCTGCGCGCCATGCTCCGCTTCACCTTCCGCGAGATGGACCGCGAGCCGCTCTTCGCGCGGCTGGCGGCCGAGGACCCGGAGCTCACGGCGCTGAAGCCCATCGCCGCGGAGCCCGCCCAGGAGGAGCAGGGCGACGCGCAGCTCGCGATGATCCGGAGCTGGATCGACGAGGGCATCGCCGCCGGCGAGCTCCGCCCGGACCTCGACCGCGAGGCCCTCCCCTTCGTGATCGGCTCGCTCCGCACCCTGCACCTGCACGCGCCCGCCGCGACGCACGGCCGGATCTCCCGCGAGCGCCTGCTCGACGCGACGCTCGACGTGTTCATCGCCGGCATCGCCGCAAACCCCTCACGCAAGGAGCCCCCCAGATGACCCCCTCCATCGACATCCGCCACCTCGGGAAGCGCTTCGGCGCGGGGCGGAGCGCCGTCGTCGCCGTCGACGACGTGAGCTTCTCCGTCCAGCCCGGGGAGATCTTCGGCTTCATGGGCCACAACGGCGCCGGGAAGACCACCACGCTCCGCATGCTGCTCGGGCTCGTGCCGCCCACATCGGGCAGCGCGCGGGTCGCCGGGCACGACATCGTGGCCGAGAGCCTCGACGTGCGCCGGATCACCGGCTTCCTCCCGGCCAGCTACGCGCTGCCCGCCGACATGACCGCGCGGCAGTTCCTCCAGTACGTCGCCGCGATGTTCGACCTCCCGGCGGAGGTCGCCGACGCGCGGGTGACGCGCCTGCTGGACCGCTTCGGGCTCACGGCGGCGGCCGACCGCAAGCTGCGCGGGTTCTCGACCGGCATGACGCAGAAGGTCGGCCTCGCCCAGGCGCTCGTGAACGAGCCCCGCGTGGTGCTCCTCGACGAGCCCACCGCCGGCCTCGATCCGCTCGGCCGCCACGAGCTCCTCGAGCTCCTTCGCGGGCTCTCCGTCGAGCAGGGCGTCACGGTGATGTTCTCCTCGCACATCCTCTCCGACGTGGAGACGCTCTGCGCGCGGGTGGCCGTGATGCACCACGGCCGGCTCGTCGCCTGCGACAGCACGCAGGCGCTCAAGGAGGCCCACGGCGTCACCGCGATCGACGACCTCTACCTCGCGCTCGTGCGGAAGGCGGCCGCATGACCCGCTTCTGCTGGCTCGACTTCCGGGCCACCCTCCGCGAGCGCAAGGTGTACGTGGCCGTCGGCCTGTTCGCGTACGCCATCCTCACCGTCCCGGCGCTCTTCTCGAAGCCGCCGGCGCACGTCACCGAGGCGGTGTCGACCTGGTTCGGCACGGCCGACCCCTTCGCGCTGTTCCTCTACCTGTGGACGGACCTCGCGCTCAACAAGCTCCTCGCGGTGCTGGCCGTCGTGCTCGCGGGCGGCGTCGTCATCCAGGAGCGCGACCTCCGCGTGCTCCCCGTGTTGTGGGCCAAGCCCGTCTCGCCCGCCCGCTACTTCCTCGTCCGCGCGACGAGCGCGTGCGCCGTGATGGCCACGCTCTACGTCGGGGCGCACCTCGTCGGGCTCCCCTGGTTCGCGGCCACGGTCCCCGGCTTCCGCGCCGGGCCCTACTTCGCGTCGATGGCGCTCCACGTCTGGGCGGCCGTCTTCGCGACGGCGCTCGCCGCCACCGTCGCCGTCGTGGTGCGGAGGCGCGGCGTTGCGGCCCTCGTCAGCCTGCTCCTCCTGTTCACGCTGATCGGCGCCTCGTTCATCGGCTTCTACAACCCCGCCTGGGCGCGGTTCGCGCTGGCGAACCCCTTCGCCCTCGGCGTGCAGGCCCTCGCCCACCTCGACCACCTCGCGATCGTCCACGTGGTCGCGCCCATGGCCGCGCTGATCGTCGCCGCGGCCGCCACCCTCGCCGTCGGCGCCGGCTTCGCGCGCCGGATGGAGGCCTGAGATGGCCACGCTCACCCGCTACCGCCGCCTGGAAGCCCGCCACGCCGTCGGGAAGCTCCCGTTGCTCGGGATCGCCGCGGGCGCCGCGCTCCTCGCCGCCGACCAGCTCCTCCTGCCGCTGCTCCCCGCGCCGGTCGTCGCCTTCCTGGAGCAGGCGTTCCGCGTCCGCGGCATGGGCGCCATCGTGCTCCTGAACGACTACCTCGCCGTGTACACGGTGGTCTTCTTCGTCGGAATGACGCAGCTCCTCCACGTCGTCGTGACGCCGCGCGAGGAGCGGCAGCTCGACCTCCTCCTCGCGAAACCCCTGCCACCGGCCTCGCTCCTCGCGGCGCGCTCCGCGCCGGTGCTCCTCGCCAGCGCGGGCATCGGGCTCGTGCTCTCCGTCGGGTGCGCCCTCGCCGTGGCCCCTTTCGTCGCGGAGGGCGCCGACGGCTCGGTGCTCGGCGCCTTCGGGGCCGGGCTCCTCGTCACGGCGGCCTCGCTCCTGCAGCTCGCGATCACCAACGTCGTCTTCCTCTGGGTGACCGACAGCTTCCAGGCCCTGATCGCCGCGTTCGTCCTCTGGGTGTTGCCGCTCCTCCCCACCTCGGCGTTCCTCTACCGGCCCGACCTGTTCGAGGGCCGCGGCGCGCTCGCAAGCGCGCTCGTGGCGCCCGCCAACCTGATCTGGCACGACGGCTCCACGCTCGTCGCGGCCGTCGTCGGGCTCGCGGCGGCGGCGGCGGGGGCCGCGGCGCTGGTCCGCGCGGGCGGGTGGACGTTGGCGCGGATGGACCTCCGCTAGCGGGCCGCCGGGGGTCACCCGCGGGGGCCCCCCACGAGCCGCCACGGCTTCGGGATCCACACCCACCGGTCCCCGAGCCACACCAGCCCGTCCACGCGCACGCCCAGCGACGCGCCGGGCCGACGGAACCGCGCGGTCACCCACACGCGGTCCGGGTCGAGCAGGTCGCGGATGCGGGCATACCCCCCGGGCAGCTCCCGCGCGGCCGGGTGCACGCCGAAGGCCCACGCCGGGAGCGCCACCACGTCGAGCTCCGTCTGTCCCGCCTCCACCACGAGCTTCGGGGCGGGCGCGCGTTCGAACGCGGCCCGCGCCTCGTCCGCCCGCGCCCGGAACACCCGCGGCCAGTCCTCCGGGTGGGGGCGCAGGTCCGCGCCCGTCGTGAGCGCACGCAGCACGGGCACCACCTGGACGGCCAGCTCCGCGGCCCGCGCGAGGCTCGCCTCGGGGTCGGTGGGGCTCCCGTCCCCGGCGCCGATCGACGGCAGCGGCTCCGCCACCACGCCCGGCCGAGCGCGCGCCGAGCCCCGCACGAGGACGGTCGGCAGCCGCTCGCTCTCCACGCGCGGGACGAGCCCCACCCCCTCCGCGAGGCAGGCCATCCCGAGGGGGAGGAGGGCCACCCGGCCGTGCGGATCGGCGGGCCGCGACGCGAACCACGCCGCGTGCGCCCGCAGGCCCTCCGCGAGCGCGCGGTCCACGCCGTCGAGATCCCGCGCCACGACGGCCCGTGCCACGCCGGCCACCGCGCGCAGGAGCGCGGCGTCGGGCGCAGGGTCCAGCGCCTCGTCGAGGCCCTCGTCCCACGCGGGGTCCTGGCGCCACCAGCGCGCGAGGGCCCGCGCGAGCGCGGCGTGCGGGCCCTCCTCGGCCGCAGGGATGCCGACGGAGAGCCGCCCGATGGCCTGGGACCGGCGCCCGACGCACGCGAGCGCGTGGCCCGTGAGCCACAGCTCCGCGGTCGCGGGAGCCGGGGTCGCGGCGCCTCCGCCGAAGAGCGCGGCGGCCGCGTCCGCGCCGCGGTTCACCGACCGGGCGAGGTCCCGCGCCCGGGGTGCGCGCGGCCCGAGGAGCGCGAGCACGAGCGCCGCGTCGCGGATGGTGGCGGCGAGCGCCTCCGGGGACCGCGCGGGCGCCGCGAGCCGGCCGAGCGGCCCGGCCAACCGCGCGCGCAGCGCCTCGTCGTCGAGGGTCAGGGCGTCGGGGGTCGGGGCGTCGGGGGTCGGGGCGTCGGGAGTCGGGGCGTCGGTCATGTCCGGCTCGGGCATGCAGGAACCGGGCCGGCCGCCGTCATGTCGCGGACGCCTTCTCGAGCATCGCGTCCCAGCCCGGGCGGCCCTCCAGGAGCCGGGCGCGCACGACGCGGCCGCCCTCTTCGTCCACCTCGAGCACGGCCGTGCGGTACGGCGCCTCGCTGTCCACGCGCCACCGGCGGCTCCGGCGCGTCCCCGCCCGCTCGTCCCGGAGCGGCGCCAGGAGCCGCAGCCGGGGGCCCCAGACGGCCACCAGCGCGGGCTCCACCTCCGCCCCCGGTACGAGCCGCGCCCGGATCGTCGCGGCCAGCGGCTCGGGCAGGCGCATCCCGCGCGCGATCCACGTGTCCACGGCGTCCTGCCCCTCGTGGAAGTCCACGGCCACCACCTGCCCGGCCCGCACCGTCGCGCGGAGGAGCGCGCCCGCGTTGAAGCGGAACAGGAGCTCGCCCGGCGCCTCGTCCACGAGCGTGAGGCCGCGCCCCATGTCGTCGCGGTCGTAGAGCCACTCGGCGGGGAAGGGCACCGCCGCGCGCAGCTGCGCGCGCGTCTCGGGGCGGAGGGTGTACATGCCGGGGGGAAGCGTCACTTCCGGATCCTACCCCGGCCGCTCCTCGGAGAGGCGGACCATCCACACGCTTCCGCGGTCACGCGCCCATGAGCAGCACGGCCCCGCCCAGCACGCTCCCCACGAGGAGGACCGAGAGCGCAGCCCAGCCGGGCCAGGCGCGGTCGAGATCGAGGAAGACGAGGCAGATGAGCGCGATCTTGACGGCCGCGACCGCCGCGATGACCCCGGCCGACCCGTCGGCGAGCGCCCAGGTGACGCCGGTGAGGAGGAGGAGCGCGAACAGCGCCCCGAAGGCGAGCGTGGAGCGTTTCATGGGTGCATCAGGTAGAGGATGGGGAAGACGAGCAGCCAGGTCACGTCGACCAGGTGCCAGTAGGCGGCGGCGGCCTCGACGTGGAGCGCGGTCTCGGGGCCCGGGACGCCGCGGCGGACCCGCGCCGCGAGCCACGCCAGGATCCCCACGCCGCCGAGCACGTGCGCGAGGTGCAGGCCCGTGACGAACAGGTAGGAGAACCAGAAGCCGTTCGTCGAGAGCGTGACGCCCGCGAGCTCGGGGCTCGCGTACTCGAACACCTTGTTCACGCTGAACGCGACGCCGGTGAGCGCGGTCGCCGCGAGCCAGCCCGCCGCGGCCCGCGGGCGCCGCGCGGTCGCGAGGACGGCCTGATACGCAAAGCCGCTCCCGACGAGGAGGAGCACCGTCCCGAGCACGGCCGAGTCGACGTGCAGCCGCGCCTGGGACGCCGCGTAGATCTCCTCGCGCCCCGACCAGCCCCAGGCGTGCGCGAGCAGGAACATGCCGAAGGTGGCGACCTCGATGCCCATGAAGAGCCACACGGCGTTGCCGCCGGTGAGCGGGTGCCAGCGCACCGGCGCCGCGGCG
This sequence comes from uncultured Enterobacteriaceae bacterium, assembly GCA_964457335.1. GTDB lineage: Bacteria > Myxococcota_A > UBA796 > UBA796 > SXON01 > CAJBVW01. Next base: position 7,310 of record CAYWGD010000183.1, read on the forward strand.
TCGGCGGAGGCGAGGTGCTCAGCCACGGAGCGCCCGGGGGAAGAGCACGTTGTTCTCGAGGTGGATGTGCCGGTGGAGGTCGGCCTCCAGCGCCTCCAGCCCGTGCCAGAGCGCGCGCCAGCTGCCGCACGCCTCGTCGGGGACCACGTAGTCGTTGGTGAGGCGGCGGAGCTCCGCGAGCGTCTGCCCCACGTGCTCGTGCTCGGACTCCATCACCTGCACCGGCGCGGCCGCGCTCGCGCCCTGCCCCGACCGGATCCACGGGAAGAGCACCTGCTCCTCCTTCTTCATGTGCGGGACGAGGTCCTCCACGAGGTCGGACCAGGCCGTCCGGAGGCCCTGCATCGTGTCGGGGGCCGTGTCGTGATGCACCCCGGTCACCTTCCGGACGAGGTGGTCGAGCCGGGGGAGCTCGCTGTCGAGCGGGCGGTGGTGCTTCACGAGGATGTGCTCGACGAGCGACTCCAGCGGAGCCTCGTCCCAGCGGCGCTCGTCCGGGCGCGCGTCGGTCTCGAGCGCGTCCACCTCGGCGAGGAGCGCGCCGAGCGCCACGCCCTTCGCGGCGCAGGCCTCGTCGAGGGGGCGGGCGCCCCCGCAGCAGAAGTCGATCCCGTGCCGCTGCAGCACCTTCACGGAGACGGGACGGGTGGTGGCGAGCTCGCCGACGGTCAGCATGTGTACCTCCGGCCCCCTCCATTGCAGGCCCCGTGCCGTTCGGCGTCCCCCGGGCTTTTCGACGGGCCGTGTCCGAGTGACGTTGTCAGGATGACCACACTGTCGTCGAACGGACACGCACCCATCCTGGAGGTCGCCCTCGACCTGACCACGAGCCTCGCCGCGGAGGACCGCTTCCGCCGGCTCGCCCTGGCGGTGCGCCGCGCGGTGCCGTGCGACGCCGCGGCGGTGCTGCGCCTGGACGGCGGCGTGCTCGTCCCCGTCGGGGTCGACGGGCTCCTCCCCGACGCGGTGGGGCGGCGCTTCGCCGTGGCCGACCAGCCCCGCCTGGCGCGGATCGTGGCCGCCGACGGGCCGGTGCGGCTCACGGGCAGCCGGCTGCCCGATCCCTTCGACGGGCTCCTCGCGAGCGGCGGCGACGCGCTCGCCCGGGTGCACGCCTGCATCGGGGTCCCGCTCACGGTGGAGGGCACCGTGGTGGGCGTCTTGACCGTCGACGCGCTCGACCCGGCGGCGTTCGACGCCGTGGGCGACGCCGAGCTGGCCACGCTCGCGGCGCTCGCGGGCGCGGCGATGCGCACCGCGAGCCTGATCGAGGCGCTCGAGGCGGCGTCGCGGCGCAGCGGCCTCGTCGCGAAGCAGCTCGTCGCGGAGGCGCACACCCGCTGGGGCGGGGAGATCATCGGGAGCAGCCCGGCGATGCGGCGGGTGACCGAGGAGGTCGAGCTCCTGGCCGGCTCGGACCTCCCGGTCCTCGTGCTCGGGGAGACGGGCACCGGCAAGGAGGTGGTGGCGCGCGCGATCCACGCGCGCTCCCGACGGCGCGACCAGCCGCTCATCCACGTCAACTGCGCGGCCCTCCCCGAGTCCATCGCCGAGAGCGAGCTCTTCGGGCACGCCCGCGGGGCCTTCACCGGCGCCACCGAGGCGCGCGCGGGGCGCTTCGAGCTCGCGGACGGCGGGACGATCCTGCTCGACGAGGTCGGCGAGCTGCCCCTCGGCGTGCAGGCCAAGCTGCTGCGCGCGCTCCAGAACGGGGAGCTCCAGCGGGTGGGCGCCGACCGGACCGTGCGCGTGGACGCGCGCGTGCTCGCCGCCACGAACCGCGACCTCGCGGAGGAGGTCCGCGCCGGGCGCTTCCGGGCCGACCTCTACCACCGGCTCTCGGTGTACCCGCTCCACCTTCCGCCGCTCCGGGAGCGCCGCGAGGACGTGCTGCTCCTGGCGGGCTGGTTCGCCGACCAGGCGCGCATGCGGCTCGGGCTCGGCCCGGTGCGGCTCGACCCCGACGCGCGCGCCGCGCTCCTCGCGCACGACTGGCCCGGGAACGTGCGCGAGCTCGAGCACCTGATGCTCCGCGCCACGCTGAAGGCGTCGATGGGCCGCCGCCACGAGGTCGTGCTCGTGGCGGCCGAGCACCTGGGGCTCGCCCCGCCGGCGGCGGGCGCGGCGGTGGCCGAGGACGGGCCCGATCTCCCCCTGCGGGAGGCCATGGACGCCCACGAGCGCGCCCTCGTGGAGCGGGCGCTCCGCCGCTCCGGCGGGAACCTCGCGGAGGCGGCGCGGCGCCTCGGCCTGGACCGCGCCAACCTGCATCGCCTCGCGCGCCGGCTCGGGCTCCGGTGAAGCCCGCGGCGCCGCCGTACTCTCCCCCGAGGGCTTCTTCCCGCCCCCCGCGGACCTAGATGAAGGATCCGGGAGGCTCGCCGTGCTCACCCTCGTGGACATCGGCCCGCGCTCGCTCGAACGCTACCGGGCCCCCGCGCCTCCGGGGCTCCTCGAGGCCGTTTGGGAGGCCGCGGCGCCGTTGCGGGGCGCGCGCGTGCTCCACCTGAACGCGACGCCGTACGGCGGCGGCGTGTCGGAGCTGCTGCGCTCCATCGTGCCGCTGCTCCGGGACCTCGGCATCGTGGCGCACTGGCGCATCATCAGCGGGGACGAGACGTTCTTCCGTGTCACCAAGGCGATGCACAACGGGCTCCAGGGCGCCACGCACGACCTGACGCCCGAGCAGGAGCGCGCGTGGCGGGAGACGGCCGAGGCGAACGCCCGCGCCTTCGAGGAGTGCTACGACTTCGTGTTCGTGCACGATCCGCAGCCGGCCGGGCTTCTCGCGTTCGGAGGCGCGCGCGGCGCGCGTTGGGTGTGGCGCTGTCACATCGACACGTCGAGCCCGAACCCGTCGATCTGGCGCTTCCTGAGCCCGTACCTGGCGCACTACGACGCGGCCATCTTCACGATGGCCGCGTTCGTGCCACCGAGCTTCCCGATCGCCCGGGTGGAGATCGTGCCCCCGGCCATCGACCCCTTGAGCCCGAAGAACCTCGCGCTCGTGCCGTCGACCGCGCGGGAGGTGCTCGATTGGATCGGCGTCCGCACCGACCGTCCGCTGGTCACCCAGGTGTCCCGCTTCGACCCGTGGAAGGATCCGCTCGGCGTGCTGGCCGCCTACCGCGCGGCCCGCCGCGAGGTCCCCGACCTGCAGCTGGCGCTGGTGGGGTCGATGGCGCTCGACGACCCCGAGGGCGCGGACATCTACCGGCAGCTCCTCGACGTGACGCGCGACGACCCCCTCGTGCACGTGTTCACCAACCTCGTGGGCGTCGGGAACATCGAGGTCAACGCCTTCCAGATGCTCTCGGACGTGGTGGTCCAGAAGTCCATCCGCGAGGGCTTCGGGCTCGTGGTGTCCGAGTCGCTCTGGAAGGGCACCCCCGTGGTCGCGGGGCGCGCCGGCGGAATCCCGCTCCAGATGGCGGACGGGGTGGGCGGCGTGCTGGTCGACAGCGTGGACGAGTGCGCCGAGGCCCTCGTCGGCCTGCTCCGCGACCCCGAGCGCCGGCGGGCGCTGGGCGCGTCCGGCCGGGAGCGCGTGCGCGAGCACTTCCTGACCCCGCGGCTCCTGCTCAACGAGCTCCTGCTCCTCCGCTCGCTCCTGGAGCAGCGGCCGCTGAACCGCCCCCCCGGCTGGGCCGAGCACCGCGACCCGGTGTGCGGCATGGTCCTGGAGGCGACGCAGGTGCTCTCGCTCGTCGCGGGCGGCCGCACCTGGGAGTTCTGCTCGGAGCGATGCCGCGCGGTGTTCCGCGAGGATCCGGAGCCGTACCTGCGGGAGGGCCGCGCGAGGCTGGCGCCGGCGTGACCGGCGCAATCACACCGTGATCTCGAAAATCGTGGGTTGACGCACCCGATCCGGGTGTGCACAAGCGCACATCCCGCGCTGCGGACGGGCTCTTCCGCGCCGTCGGGCCCGGCCTTCCCGCCGTGGCACGCCGATTGCGGATGGAGGGACCATGTGGACCGTCCTCGTCGCCCTCGCCCTCGCGGAGCCCCCCGCGGACCTCCCGGGGCTCGTGGGGCTCGCGATGGAGCGGGACCCGGACGCGGCCGCCGCCGCGCTCGACGCCCGCGCGGCCGAGGCCGACGCCCGGGCCGCCGGTCGGCCCATGAACCCGATGGTGATGGTGGGCGGCGACTCCCTCGGCGCGATGCCCGGCGACCCCGACCCGACCATGTACATGGTGGGCGTCGAGCAGATGCTCCGCGGGTGGGGCGAGGCGCGCGCCGCGGCGGATCGCGCGCGCGTGGACGTGACGCGCGCGGAGGCCGACCGCGGGCGGATCGCCGCGGACCTGCGCCTGCGGCTGGCGCAGGCCGCCGCGCGGATCCGCGCGCTCGACGCGGAACGAGTCCTCCTGGACGAGCAGATCCGCGCGGCGGACACCCTCTGGCAGGTGGGCGTGCGGCGGTGGGGCGCGGGCGCGGGGCGCGCGGGGATGGGCGCGATGGAGATGGGCGGCATGGATGGCGGCGCGGAGGGCCCGTCCACGGCGCCGCCCACGGTGCAGGGCGGCCGCTCCGGCGGGGGCATGGCGATGCCGGGGATGGGCGGCGGCGGCGGCGGGAGCCGCGTGCCGGCGCCACCGACGGGCGGGATGGAGGGCGGGATGGGCGACGGCATGGGCGCCGTGGACGGCGGCGGGACGGCCGCGGACGGGATGGCGAGCGGCTCGACCCTCCCCGAGCTGCTGCGGGTCGAGGCCGAGGTGGCCCGGCTCCGGGCCGAGGCGGCGGGGCTCGACGCCCGGCTCGCCGGCGAGGTGGCGGTGCTGGCGCGGTTCGTGGGCGACGAGGCGGCGGGGGCGGTGCGGGCGCGGCCGGGCGCGTACCTCGGCGGCCCCGGCGAGGGCGGCGCGCCCCCGGAGGTCGATCTCGCCGCGGCGGAGCGCTCCGCGGCCGACGCGGAGCTGCGCGAGGCGCGGGCGCGGGCGGCGCCGGACCTCGCGCTGCGCACCAGCGTCGGCGTGATGCC
>CAYWGD010000184.1:0-12141 GCA_964457335.1 uncultured Enterobacteriaceae bacterium
GGCGGCCGCGGGGGGGGGGCCCCCCGGGGGGGCCGGGGCCCGGCGCGGGGGCCGCCCCCGGCCGCGCCCCCGAGGCCGGGCGCGGGACCGGGCGCGGCGGGAGCTTGGCGGTGGGCTCGGGCCCCGAGGGCGCGACGGGCGCCACGCGCGGCGGCGGCCGGGTGCTCACGGGCTCGGGCTCGTCACTCGCGAAGCGGACCCCCCGACGGCGGAGATCCTCCATCAGGCCCATCGGGTACGTGATTGACAACGCGCGACCACATCCGCACTGCCGCTCCGTGCCCGGCAAGGGATACGGTTCCTCCAGCCGGATGGGATTGTTGCAGTGGGGACAGGTGATCTTCAGTGCCATGGGAGAGCGAGCGAGCGTGTCTCTACCCCCCCCCGTACAGGGCCGCAAGCTGCGCTCCAGCGCGATCCTGGTGGGTAAATCCCTGAAATCTCTCGGTCTCCCCGTCGGGACGGCTCTTAATCGACGCTCGCACCGGGCACGGCGCCCGGTTCCGTCGCTTGCGCGCTCCCCGGGGGGGACCTATCTTTCGATCATCCGGATGCCATCGATACGCACGCATGGCTCCGTCACCCGTGCGGAGCAAAAATGAAGCACGCTTTCGGCCGCGTTGCCGTCCTCGGCGTCCTCGGCGGCCTGGTCCTCACCGGCTACCACTTCGCGGCCGGCGCCGCGCCCCGCGTCGCCTCGCGGGCGGACGCCGCCGGGGAGCCCGGGGGCGTGGCGGAGATGCTGCGCCAGATGGCGGTGCTGGGCAGCGGCTATCGGCTCTCCGCGCTGAAGAACCTCGCGTACGGTGACGACTACGTCGTCCAGAACTACGTCGACCCCGAGCGCATCGACTACGCCGCGATGTACCGCGCGGCGCTCGACGCGGTGGAGCGCGAGGTGCCGCAGGTGCTCCTGCGGCTCGAGAACGGCGACCGGCGCCTGCACGTCTCCGTCGGGAGCTACAACACCGTCCTCACCGTGCAGGAGCTCACGAGCTCCTCGGCCATGGAGGAGGAGCTCAAGCGGGTGGCGCTCATCCTCGAGGAGCACGTCGACAAGGACGACGTGAAGCACGAGGACGTCGAGGCCGCCATGCTCAACGGCGTGCTCTCCACGCTCGACCCGCACTCCGTCTTCCTCCCGCCCGAGAACTCCCGGAAGATGGAGGAGGACAACGAGGGCGAGTTCGGCGGCCTCGGCATCACCATCGTGATGGACGAGGGCCAGCTCACCATCGACTACCCGCTCGAGGACACGCCTGCGTACCGCGCGGGGCTGCTCGCGCGGGACCGCATCACCCGCATCGAGGGCGAGAGCACCATCAACATGGACCTCGACGAGGCCGTGTCGAAGATGCGCGGCCCGCCGAACACGCCGGTCACCATCACGATCGAGCGCGACGGCTGGGAGGCCCCGCGGGACTTCACGATCGTGCGCGACAAGATCAAGGCCACGCGCGTGAAGGGCCAGCTCCTCGACGGGGGCGTGGGCTGGGTGCAGATCGGGAGCTTCCACGCGCAGGTGGAGACCCAGCTCGAGGAGGTGCTCGCGCACCTCGCCCGCGAGGCCGGCCCCGGCGGGCTCAAGGGGCTGGTGCTCGACCTCCGGGAGAACCCGGGCGGCTTCTTGCACCAGGCGATCGCCGTCGCGGACAAGTTCCTCGTCAGCGGGCCCATCGTGTCCACGGTGGAGCGCAACGGGAAGAACCGCGATCAGCGCGACGCCGCGGCGTCCGGCACCGAGCCGAACTACCCGATGGCCGTGCTCATGAGCGGCAACAGCGCGTCCGCCGCCGAGATCGTGGCCGGCGCGCTCAAGAACCAGGAGCGCGCCATCATCATCGGCGAGCGCAGCTTCGGGAAGGGCTCCGTCCAGAACCTCTACAGCTTCAGCGACGGGTCGAAGCTCAAGCTCACGGTCGCGCGCTACCTCACGCCGGGCGATCACTCGATCCAGAGCGTGGGCATCCCGCCCGACATCGAGCTCGAGGGCGCGGCGCTCTTCCCGCCGCGCGAGATCGAGATCGAGGAGGGCGGCGAGAAGCGCAAGGAGATGAGCACGCCGCGCGTGTCGCTCTTCGCGCGGGACCGCCTGCAGCGCGAGGCCGACCTGCAGGGCCACCTCGTCAACGACGTGAACCTCGAGACGCCGCCCGTGTACGGGCTCCGCTACCTCGCTCCGCTGCCCGAGGGCGACGACGCGCCCCGCACCGACCGGCGCGACCCGCGCAAGGACTTCCAGGTCATGTTCGCGCGGGACGTGCTCCTCGCGTCGCACGGCGCGCGTCGCGCGGACATCCTGCGCGACGCGGCCACGGTCGTCACCTCGCGCGGCCGCCAGGAGAGCGGGCGCATCGAGAAGGCGTTCCAGGAGCGCGTGGGCATCGACTGGTCCGCGTGCGCCAACCCGGAGCGCGCGAACGCGAAGGTGGAGCTCTCCCTGGGCGAGGACGGCGTCCTCGACGCGGGCAAGCTCGAGGTCGTGCGCCTGACCGTCACCAACCAGGACGCGAAGCCGCTCTGCCAGGTCGCGGGCGTCGCAAAGAGCGGCAACGACGCGCTCGACGGCATCGAGTTCTACTTCGGCAAGATCGCGCCGGGCGAGTCCCGCAGCTACGAGGCCAAGGTCCGGCTCGTGGACGGCTATCCGACCGAGATGTCGCAGATGGACGTGACGCTGCTCGACGCGGCCCGCCACGAGCTCGCGAAGGCCTCGCTGCCCGTGCAGACGAAGGGCATGGATCTGCCGCGCTACTCCTGGAGCTACACCTTCTCCGACGCCGAGGGCGGCGACGGCGACGGGACCGTCGAGGTCGGCGAGCGCATCGACGTGAGCGTGGACGTGCTCAACGTGGGCAGCGGGGTCGGCGGCGTGGCCCGCTTCGAGCTCAAGAAGGACCCGATGATGGGCAAGGCCGTCGAGCTCGACGGAGGGAGCTTCAGCGTCCCGCGGCTCGCGCCGGGCGCGCGCGCGTCGGGCAAGCTCGGCTTCAAGGTGACCCGCCCGCCCGCCGAGGGCGAGCCGGTCGCGCTGGAGCTGCGGGTGCGCGACGCGGAGCGCTACGACTACGCCTCGGTCATCAAGGGCGAGTTCTACGACTACTACTCGCAGACCGAGAAGATCACCGTGCCGCTCGGCGGCGTGCCGGCCGCGGCGCGCCGGGAGCCGCCCGCCATCTCGCTCTCGCGCACGCCGGGCACGCAGACCGGCGAGCCCGAGGTGGTGGTGTCCGGCGTGGCGACCGACGACACGGGCGTTCGCGACGTGATCGTGTACCACGGGAGCCAGAAGATCGCGTACGCCGGCGGCGGGAGCGGCGCGCCGCTCACGTCGGTGCCGTTCACCGCGACGGCGCGCCTCGAGGATGGCAACAACCTCATCGTGGTGCTGGTGCGCGACACGAGCGGCCTCACGACGACGCACGCGGTGGACGTGTTCCGCCCGGGTCCCGCGAGCGCGGCGGCGGCCGCTCCTCCGGCGTCGGAGCCCAAGAAGCCGTAGGGGTTGCTGCCGCGGAGCCGGACCAAGGGCTCGCCCTTGAGGCGAGCCCGACTCCGGCGACTACGAGGGTGCCGCACGAAGCGCGGGCGACGGGGCCCCGCCTGTTTCGGCCCCGCCGAAACAGGTGGGGTCAAGGAGCCCGGTTGCGGGGGGGCTCGCCCCCCCCGCCCCGAGATCGAGAAGACCCCCTACGGCGTCCAGGTCAACCCGAGGCCGGCGGTCCAGCCGTCGCGGCGCTCCTCGCTGACCTGGTCGCCGGTGGTCTCGCGGGACGGCCAGTCGAGCAGGTTCGAGCCCTTGAGCCGCACCTGCCAGTGGGGGCCGATGCCCTGGGTGACGACCACGTCGACGCGGTGCACGGGCTCCTCGTAGGTGTCGGGGATGCCCGCGGTGCCGACCTGCACGATGCGCGGGCCGAACACGTTGTAGAGCGCCGCGACGTTGGTGCGGAGGTCGGGGTTTTCGTAGGAGAGCTGGACGTTCACGACCCAGGGCGACTGGCCCTGGAGCGGGCGCTCCGAGGAGGTCTGGTTGCCCTCGGTGCCGGCGAGGTCGACGCGCGAGCGGATGATCGAGACGTTGCCCGACAGGTAGAGGTCGTGGAGCGAGCGGTGGATGAAGTCCAGGCGCTTGCGGGCGTCGAGCTCGCCGCCGATGTTCGTGGCGGCGTTGGCGTTGGCGAAGGTGCCGACGCTGCCGCTCACCGCGCTCACGGCAACGACGGACTCGATGGGGTCGTCGAAGTACTTGAAGAACGCGGCCGCGGAGACCGACTCGCCGGCCGAGGGGTACCACTCCCAGCGGAGGTCCACGTTGTCGATGGTCGCGCGCGCCAGCTCGGGGTTGCCGTAGAGGAGCCGCCCGGAGCGGTAGTCGTAGTAGGGGACCGCGCTTAGCTCGCGCAGCTCGGGGCGTGACAGGGTGCGGCCGTAGCCGAGGCGCACGAGCATCTCGTCGGGGAGCTCGGTGGGGCCGAGGCCGTAGGTGAGCGTCACCGCGGGGAGCACGTCCACGGCGGCGAGCTCGCCCACGACGGGCTCGGCGTCGGCCCCGAAGAGCGAGTAGGTCTCGACGCGCTGGGCGCTCGACTCCACCCGCGCGCCGACGAGCGTGCGGAAGCGCTTCGTCCACGGCACGTCGCCGAGGAGGTAGCCCGCGAAGATGTCCTGCGAGGCGCGGTAGTCGTCGGCGTTGGTGGTGTTCTCCTCGAGCTGGACGTAGCCGGGGTCGTCCTCGCCCTCCGCCCCGATGTTCTCGGGGACGAGCACGTCCTCGATGGGCGCGCCGAGATCGATGCCCTCGCTGCCGACGAACTGGAAGCCGAAGCGGCGGACGGACGAGTCGCGCGCGCGGAGGAAGGCCTTGCCGCCCGCGGCGAGCTTCACGTCCCCGACCTCGCGGGGGATCGTCCAGGTGAGGTCGAGGCCGGCGTCGTGGCCGGTGTCGGCGAGCTGCCCGTAGTAGATGTCGTTCCAGCTGCCGCGCTGGGAGAGGACGTAGCCCTCGTCCGTCGCGAGGTAGGTGTGCTCGCGGCGGTCGGGCTCGGCCTGGGAGGCGAGCGAGAGCGCGTAGCGGGCGTCGATCAACACGGGGCCGATCGGGATCCCGGTCGAGATCTGCTGGAAGAAGAGCTGCTGCTCCTCCCACTGGAGGCGCGTGGTGCGGGCGTCGTTGCTGCCGGTGGGATCGTCGGCGTCGTAGCGGAGCGCGGTCGCAGCGCTCGTTCGGTTGAGCATCGTGGTCGAGCTGACGTGGCCGTTCTCGGCCCACTCCAGGCCGAGGGAGAGCATGCCGCCGAGCCGGATCCGGTTCTGCGCCTCGACGAAGTCCGTGCGACGCTTCGCTTCGAGCCCGCTCCCGGTGTCGGCGTAGACGACGCGCCAGCCGTCGTCGACGTTCCAGGCGTTCGAGTACACGAGCCCGCCGAGCGCGCCGAAGTCGACGGCGCCGAGCTCCCAGCGGCGCCCGGCCTGCACGTTGAGGCCGGCGTCGGGCGGGAGCGTGCGCGCCTCCGGCGCCCAGCGGTTGGGGAGGAGCTCGCCGAAGCGCTCGAGATCCTGGGCGGTGTAGCCGCCCTCGGAGAAGATGCCGCCGACCTCGAGCGGGGCGTCCTCGCTCGCGGCGGCGACCTCGTCGGGCAGCGCGCGGTGCGCGGTCCCGAAGCCGAGCCAGTCGGTGGGGCCGCTCGGCGCGACCTGGGCCTCCGTGAGCGTGGTGCCCGCCGCCCACGCGCCGGAGAGCGTGAGGGAGAAGATCGGCTCCTCCGGCACGCGCTTCGTGCGGATGGACACGACGCCGCCGCCGAACTCGGCGGGCACGTCGGGAGAGAAGGTCTTCTGGACGACGACCGACTCGAGCAGCGACGTGGGGAAGAGGTCGAGCGGGACGACACGCTTCTCGGGCTCCGGGCTCGGCAGCGACGAGCCGTCGAGGAGCGTCTGGGAGTAGCGGTCGCCGAGGCCGCGCACGTAGACGTAGCGGCCGCCGATGACGGTGAGCCCGTTGACGCGCTTGAGCGCGGCGGCGGCGTCGGTGTCGCCGGCGCGGCTCATCTGCTCGGTGCCGACCACGTCGACGACCGCGGGCGCCTCCTTGCGCTCGCGGAGGAGCTGGATGGTGCCGCCGCGGGCGTCGCTGGCGGTGACGGTGAGCTCGTCGCCGGCGTCCTTCAGCGCGAGGGTCACGCTGAGCGCGGCGCCCTCGGCCGGGAGCTCGACGGTGCTCGTGGCAGGGGAGAAGGCGGGGTGGAGGACGGTGACGTCGCAGGTGCCGGTGGGCACGTCGAGCGCGAAGCGACCGTCGTCGTCGGTGGTGGTCTCGGCGCTCGCGATGCGCACGGTCGCCCCGGGGACGGCGAGGCCCTGGTCGTCGAGCACGGTGCCGGTGAGCGGCGCCGCGAGGGCCGCGGCCGCGGAGAGGAGGAGCATGGCGGGACCCTGGGCGGGAGAGGGGAGGCCCTCCCCCCGGGCGGGGGGAGGGGCGGGGCGGGCGCGCGCGGGGGCGGCGCGGGGACGCCCGGCGGGCGGCGTCGCGGGTCAGTTGTCCGCGGTGTCCGTCCAGCCGGCGGTCCAGTCGTTGGTCCCGTCGAAGGCGCCGATGTAGTCGACGTCGTCGAAGAAGGCGTCCGGGGGCGTCGCGCCCGCGCCGAGGAGCGGGGAGCCCGCGGCGGGCTGGAAGCCGGAGAGCCCGAGGTCGTCGGTCTCGATGTTGCCGTCGCCGGCCTCGAACACGTCCTCCTCGGTGCCGCCCACGTCCTCCTCGCCCTCGGCCTCCTCCTCGAAGTTGGTGGCGCAGGCGAGCGCCGTGTGGTGGATGCCGGCGGCGCCGCTCGTGAAGTGGCCGTAGGTCTCGGTGTCGCGGATCGAGAGGCAGCCGGCGGGGAACGCGGTGGCCGCGATGTTCCAGAACTGGCCGGCGGAGCCGCGGCGGATCACCATCGCGAAGTTGTCCTCGGCGATGGCGGTCGAGCCGAGGACCGTGACGTTCGACACGAAGCCGCCCGTCTGCGGGGTCGCGGCGTAGTCGTCCTCGTTGTTGTCGAGCTCGAAGCCGTAGCCGCCGGCGTCGTCGGCCTGCACGACGAGCGCGTGCTGGATGCGGCCGGAGTACCCGAGCGTCCAGTCGATCGCGTCGTCGCCGGCCTCGGTGACGACGAGGTGCTTCACGTCGACGGTCCCGCCGAAGAACTCGACGCCGTCGTCGAGGTTGCGGTGGATCTGGACGAAGTCGATCTCGGTGCCGCTCCCGACGCCCTGGAGCGACAGCCCGTTGATCTCGTTGTCGACCGAGATCTCGGTGCCGCCGAACTCGATGCGCACGTACTTCAGCGTGCCGCTGTCGTCGGCGGCGTCGCTGCCGCCGTAGGTGCCGGTGCCGCCTTCCCCCTCGGCCTCGCAGGGGTTCGCGCCGTCGGCGCAGGCGTTGATGGGCGCGCGGCCGTTGAGGATGAGGCCGCCCCACTGCCCGCGTGCGCGGGAGCCGACGGGCTGGTCGGACGTGAAGACGATCGGCGCGGTGGCGGTGCCGACGGCCTGGATCTTCGCGCCGCGGTTGATCACGAGGAAGCCGTCGCTGGCGCCCTCGCCGTAGATCGTCGTGCCGGGCTCGATCGTGAGCGTCACGTTCGCCGAGCCGTCACCGAACCACACGCCGCCGCGCAAGAGCCACGCCTTGTCGGCGGTGAGCGTGAGATCCTCGGTGATGGTGCCCGACAGGACACACGCGCCGTTCTCCTCGACACAGTCGGAAGAGGCGGTGTCATCGGTGTCGGTGTCGGAGGTGTCGGTGTCCTCAGGGCTCTCGCCCGTGCAGGCGGCGAGCGGAAAGAGGAGGATCGCGAAGAGGAAACGCATCGGTCACCAGTCCCCCGGAGGAGAAGCGGGAGGTCCGCTGTCCGAGGCACCCCAATGTAGGAGGGGCCGGTGCCGACACATCGAAAGGTGTGTGACACATTTGGACCGGGACTGCGTCACTCCGGGTGCGGACCGCCGCCGTCCGCCACGTCCAGGAGACGGTACCCGACGCCCCGCAACGTCTGCACGCGATCCCCGGCGGCCCCGAGCTTCTCCCGGAGGCGACGGAGGTGCGTGTCGAGCGTGCGGCTCTCGCGCCCGGCGGGCAGCTCCCACACCTCCTGCAGGAGGGAGGTGCGCGACACCACCGCGCCCCCGCGACGCGCCAACGCCGCCAGGAGCGCGAACTCCGTGGTGGTGAGGGCGACGGGCCGGCCCGCGACCGTCGCGCGGAGCCGCGTGGGGTCGATCTCGATGCCCGCGACGCGGAGCACGGTCGGGGCCGGCGGGCTCGCGCCGGACCGGCGGAGGCGCGCGCGCACGCGGAGGGCGAGCTCCCGGGGGGAGCAGGGCTTCGTGACGTAGTCGTCCACGCCCACCTCGAAGGCCACGACGCGGTCGATCTCGTCGACGCGCGTGGACACGACGACGATGGGCACGGTGGCGGTGCGGGGTTGGGCCCTCAGGCGGCGGCACACGTCGAGGCCCGAGCCGCCGGGCAGGTCGAGCTCCGTGAGGATGCAGGCGTACGACGCGCTCGACGCGCGCGCGAGCGCGGCGGCCACGTCGGTGGCGACATCCACGGCGAAGCCGGACGCGCGCAGGCGGCCGGCGAGCGCGAGCGCGGCGACCTCGTCGCCGTCGACCAGGAGCAGGTGGGGTTCCATCCTCGGATGCTATCGGGCGGGGGTTACACCCCCGCGTCGGGCCGGCGACGGATTGGGCGCGCGTGTGACAGGTTTGGTCCCGGCGGGTCACGCTCCGACACGAACGCCGCGCGGGCGCCGCGTCAGCCCGCCGGCCGCCGCGCGGGCGCCTTCGCGAGGCTCAGGAGCCCCTGCACCTCGCGCCGGAGCCGCAGCACCTCCTCGCCGTAGAAGCGGTAGGCGCGCGACGAGGCGTTCCGGCACTGGTGCTTGCGCAGGGCGAGCGTCGTCACGGCGCGCACGTAGGGCCAGTGCGGGACGCCCACCGGCAGCCAGTCGGTGCGGTTGCGGCCGAACCAGCTCGCGATGGCGCGCGCGTGCGCGAGCGGGAGGAGGCCCTGCTGCACCTCGTCCGCGAGCTCGCGCCGGATGGTGGCCCGCTCCTCCCAGAGCGCGAGCTGGAACACCGCGAAGAGCAGCGCCACCTCGAAGGGGAAGAGCACGAGGTTGAGCGTCGTGAGGTCGCCCTTGTCACCGGTCATCGAGTCGGCGGTGAGGAGCCCGTTCCAGAGCGCGTGGATGGCCATCGCCCCGCCGAAGCCCACGGGGAGGGCCGGGATCTTGTAGAGCCAGCCGCGGAAGCGCGCGAAGCCGAGCGCGGCCCCCACCCAGGCCGTGGCGCAGGCGTGCATCACGGCCGAGAAGAACGTCCGGATGACGACGGTCTGCGCCCACGTCAGCAGGTCGCCCGTGGTGGCCACCTGCACGAAGTACAGGAAGTTCTCGGTCATCCCGAAGCCGAGGCCCGCCGCGGCGCCGTACACGAAGCCATCCGAGGCGTTGTCGAAGTGCCGGGAGAACATCACCGCGAAGAGGATGAGCGCCTTGGTCGGCTCCTCCACGAGCGGCGCGATGATCACGGCGGAGAGCTGATCGGCGAGCTCCGGGCCGAGGATCCAGCCGAGCGGGGCCATCATCGCCTGGTTGCCGATGAGCGCGAGGAACACGCCGCCGATGGCGCCCCAGAAGAAGGTGAGGCCCAGGAGCCAGAGGGGCTCGCGGTCGTGCCGGTCCATCCACCACACGAGCCCCAGGAACGCGAACATCGGCACGGTCGCGCAGAACACGGACAGGAGGGCGAGCACCACGGTCATGGGGCGATCCGGGGAGGGTGGGGCAGCCTACCACCTCGGCATCCGGTGACGCAGGCCACCGGGGGATCCGCCCCGGTCGCGGTACAAGGGGCGCCGGAGGATTCCCATGGGACTTATCGATCGGATCAAGCGTCGGCTCCCCATCGTGGGCGGCTCCCCGCCGCCGCGGCCCTCCGACACCCCCGTCCGCAAGGTCACGCTCGCGCCGACCCCCGTGCAGGAGGAGCGCGAGGAGGCGTCGCCGCGCGGGGACAAGCCGGTGGCCGCGTTCATCGACGAAGTGGTCAAGAAGAACCCCGTCGCGATCTTCATGAAGGGCTCGCCGACCGCGCCGCAGTGCGGCTTCTCGGCCAGCGCGAGCGGCATCCTGGCGAGCTACGGCAAGCCGTTCGCCCACGTGAACGTGCTCGCGGACCCCGACATCCGCGAGGGCGTGAAGTCGTACACCAGCTGGCCGACCATCCCGCAGGTGTTCGTGGGCGGCGAGTTCGTCGGCGGCGCCGACATCCTCAAGCAGCTGCACGACTCGGGCGAGCTGAAGTCGATGATCGAGAAGGCGTACCCGGCCGCTTCGTAGCGCTGTCCGCGACGCGCGAGGGGACCGGAGGGCGGCCGGCTCGGCCGGCCGGCTCGGCGCGGCCGCGACAGGTGCCTGGGCGCCCGGGAGGGTGATCGGGCCGCGCCAGCCGAGCGGCTCCGCCGCGAGCCCGGAGGGCACCGACCCCCCGCCGCGCGGTCGGGCTCGTCGCTCCGCCACGGCTCGGCGGCGGGGGGACGCGCCCCGCTACTTCGGGGGACGCCCGGCGCGCCGCTGCTCGTCGGGCGGATAGGGGCAGTGGCGGCAGCCCTTGCCGCAGCAGTGGCCGCGCCGGCGCAGGAAGCCCGCGGTGAGCACGAAGTAGCCGGTGTCCGGGTCGAGGTAGCCATCCTGGCCGAGCGCGTCGGCCTGCGCGTGACGGCGGAGCGTTTCTGGCGAGAGCGTCATGCGGTCGCGTACCGACGGGTGACGTCCGGCACGAGCGTGAGCGCGGGGAGGGCGAAGACGAAGGTGAGGGCGAACCAGGCGGCGTAGCCCATGTCCTCGACCGCGAAGCCGGAGATCGCGCCCGAGAGCGTGCGGGTGAGGCCGACGATGGCCGTGAGGATGGCGAAGCGGGTGGCGCCCTGGCCGCCGCTCGCGGCGCGCATCGCGAGGGCGAGGAGCGCGGCGGTGCCGAGGCCGGCGGTGAGGCTCTCGGTGAGGCTCGCGGCGTAGGCGGCCGCGCGGGCGCCGGACCAGGCGGCGGCGGCGTAGCCGAGGTTCGAGAGGGCCTGGAGCGCGCCGAGGACGAGCACGCCGCGGGCGAGGCCGACGCGGGAGAGCAGGTCCCCGCCCACGACGGCCCCGACCGAGACGAGGACGGCGCCGGCCGTGGTGGAGAGCGCGCCGACCTCGGTGGGGGTGAGCCCGCTGTCGAGCAAAAAGGGCTTGACCATCGGCGCCATCGCGCTGTCGCCGAGCTTGTAGAGGAGCACGAAGGCGAGCAGCGTGCGGGTGCCGGGCTCGGCGACCCAGGCCTTCAGGAGGCCGAGCCAGTCGGCGGCGGGGGTCGGCGCGGGCGGCGGGGTGGACGGGAGGCGCGTCACGACGAGGAAGGCGACGGCCAGCACGGCGACGGCCGCGGCGAACGCGACGGGCCAGCCCGCCTGGTCGCCGAGGACCACGGCGCCGCCCCCGACGAGGGCCATCGCGGAGCGGTAGGCGGCGACGCGCACGCCGGTCGCGCGGCCCTGCTCCTCGGGGGGCACGGCGGCGACGAGGTAGCCGTCGATGGCGATGTCCTGCGTGGCGCTCGCGAACGCGACCGCGAGGAGCGCCGGGCCGAGCAGCGCGGGCGTCGGCCCGAGCACGGGGAGGAGCGCGATGGCGGCGGCGGCGCCGGCCAGCCCCGCGAGGATCCAGCTGCGGAGCGTGCCGTGGCGGTCCACGAGGGGGGCCCAGAGGGCCTTGAGCGTCCACGGGAGGCCCACGAGCGTCATGGCGCCGATGGCGGCGGTCTCGACGCCGTGCACCTTCAGCCAGACGGGCACGAGCTCGTTGACCACGCCGTACGGGAGGCCCGACGCCGCCTCGAGCACCACGACGCCGGCGAGCAGCTGGAAGCGGGACGGCGTCGACATCGTGGGGCTCTATCTCGGGCTGGCGGAGGCGCGAGCGGGCGGGTGGGGGCCGGCGCGGGAGGCGGGGGCGGGCCGCCGGGGGCCCCCCCGGGCGGGGGGGGGGGGGGGGGGGGTTGGGGGGGGGGGGGGGCGCGCCCGGGGGGGGGGGGGGGGGGGGGGTGTGTTTG
>CAYWGD010000185.1:0-11940 GCA_964457335.1 uncultured Enterobacteriaceae bacterium
GACCGGCGCGCCGGGCGCGGGCGTGCGCGAGGGGCCTGTCGCCGCGCGCGCGGCGGCCGGAGCGGGCTTCCCCGCGGGGGCCTTCGGCCTGGCCGGCTGCGGGCCGAGCGGCCGCACGGAGGCCATGGCGCGGGCGAACGCGGCGGCGTCGGCCTCGCCCACGGGCATCGACGGGGGGATCGGCGCCGCCGGCCGCGGCGCCGGGAGCACGTTCGCTCCGAGCTTCGGGAGCTCGCGCGCGTGCCGGCGCACCTGCGCCTCGACGGCGGCCGGGAGCTGCTGCTCCCCGTCGGAGTAGCGCCCGTGCCCGAGACGTCCCAGGAGCTCCAAGAGCGACACGTCGTCGGTCCCGAGCTCCTTCGCCAGCTTTCGAATCCGCATCCCCTACTCCTGCCGCGCGGCCGCGATGACCTCGTCGAGCGCCTTCGTGAGCGTGCCGCCGTTCGGTCGCGCGAGGGTCGCCAGCTCCACCGCGAGATCGTTCCGGCCGGCGTTGTAGGCGTCCACGGCGACCACGTAGAGGGCATACACGCCCCCCTTCTCACCCGCGTCGAGCGCGTACGCGGACTTCGCGTACTTCGCGCGCTGGTCGAGCTCGCCCGGGCGCTCGGCGAGCGCGCCGTAGCAGCGCGCGCCCACGTCCTTCAGCGCGATGCGCTCGGTGAGGCGGGTGCACTCCACGAGGCGGTCCGTCGGGTCGCCCTGCTTGAGCGCGTGGGCCGCGAGCGCCGCGGCGGCGTAGGTGCGCGCGAACAGCTCGGGGTCCTCGAGCTTCGCGGTCTCCTCGACGAGCTGCGACCACGCCGGGTACGCCTGCGCCGTCGGCAGCGAGACGGTCTGGTTGTAGATGCTCCAACCGGCCGCGCGGCGCGCCCGCATCGCGTACCCGGGCTCCTGCAGCGTGTCGAAGGCCTGCCGCGCCGCCTGGAACTTCGTCCGCGCGGTGCCCCAGTCCCGCGCGTCGTAGGCCGCGAGCCCCGCGTCGTAGTCGGCGAACGCCGCCTTCAGCTGCACCTGCCGCTGCACGAGGTCCGCCACGCCGGCCTTCGCTGCGAGGCGCGCGACGTCCTCGGACTGCCCGAGCATCACGAGGGTCTGCGCCGCGTTCTCGCGCGCCACCCGCGCGACCGCGGTCCCGCGCCCGCCGCCCACCTTCTCCGCGGCCTCGGCGGCCCGCGCGAAGCCCTCGAGCGCCGGCTCCAGCCGCTTGGCGCGGGCGTCCGCGAGCGCCTTTGCCATCGCGACGTGGGCGGGGCCGAGCGCGTCCCCGGCCTTCGCGAACAGGCCCTCGGCCCGTGTTCCCCACTTCGCGGCGGCCGCGGCGTCCACGGGCTGGAGCGCGCCCGCCAACGCGGTGGCGACCCGCGCCGCGTCCATCCAGCGCCCGAGCCCCTCGTGCCACGACACCGCCTGCGAGAGGGCCTTGGTCGCCGTGGCCGTCTCGCCGCGTTGCGCCGCGATCCGCCCGCCCAGCTCGGCCTGCCGCGCCACGCCCTGGGGGTAGTCCATGTCGGCGAGCAGCGCGCCCGACGCGCGGAGCTCCGCCTCGGCCTCGTCCAAGAGCCCCTGGTTCACGAGCGCCAGCCCGAGCTCGCAGCGGAGGTCCACCTCGACGACGCGGTAGCCGCCGTCCCGCGCCTTCTGGGCGCCGGCGCGGAGCGCGTCGGCCGCGAGCGGGTGACGGCCTGCGAGCGTCTGCGCGAGGCCGAGGTTGCCGAGCGCGACCGCCACCTCGCGGGTCATGCCGCCCTCGCGGGCCTCGCGCACGGCCGTCTCCAGCCGCTTGACGGAGGCGTCGAGGTTCCCCTCGGCGCGCTCCACCGCCGCGAGCTGGATGGCCGCGAGCACGCGGTCGCGGCGCGTCGCGGCCGCCCCGGACGCCTTCTCCGCCTGGCCCCGCGCCCCCTCGAGATCGCCACGGCCCAGCATCGGCCCGACGCCCTGGTCCTTGCCCGCGAGCCCGTCCACGGCGGCGAGGGCGTCGAGGATCGCCGCGCCGAGCACGGGGTCGCCGCCGGTGAGCCCCTTCGCCTCGCCGAGCGCGGTCCGCGCCCGCTCCGCCTCGCCGCGATCCAGGTACGCGAGCCCGAGGTTCACGAGCAAGCGCGCCTTCCACGCGCCGCTCGCCTGCCCGCGCGCGGCCTCGAGCCGGGCGATCCCCTGCTCCACGGCCCCGCTGTCGACGAGCGCGAGCCCGAGCACGTTCCCCGCCGCCACGTTCTTCGGGTCCTTCGCGAGCGCCTGCTCCGCGGCCTTGCGCGCCTCCACGAGGTCGCCCGCCTCGTAGAGCGCGACGGCCTGGGCGACGCGCGCGCCGACCCCGCCGCCCGCCTCGGCGAGCGCCCCGTACGCGGCCGCGGCCTCGTCGAAGCGGCGCGCGTCGAGCGCCGCCCGCGCGGCGGCCACGGCTTCCCCGGCGCTCGCGCCGATCTCGATCTCGCCGGTCTCCACGAGCCCGTTGCCCGCGAGCGCCACGCCGAACCAGAGCCGCAGCCACCATCCCAGCATCCGCCCTCCGTCCGCGCGTCGCGCGCGCACCGCTTACCGGACGATCGACCCCGGCGCACGGGCTCGGGTTCCCCCCGCCCGCCCCCTCGGATCCCGACGCGCGGTCGCCGCGCGCCGGATCAGCCCGTCTCCTCCGCGACCCGGACGACCAACTCCTGCGCGTGGACCATCGGGTACACCCGCACCGCGAGGACCACGCCGGCGCGCGTGGCCCGGATGTCCTCGATCGGGTCGCCGCCCAGCGGGCTCCGCACCACCCCGAGCAGCTTGCCCGGCACGACGCGCTCACCGGTGTGGACCTCCGGTACGAAGAACCCCCCAGCCATCGAGCGATAGTCCTGGACGTGGTCCGTGTCGACCGACGTGGCGCCCGCGTCCTGGTGGCCGATGATCCCGTGGTGGGCGAGCAGCCGGACGAGGCCCCGCGCGAGCGTCGTGGCGTCGTCCATGTCGAGCGCGAGGCCGCGGCCGCCGCGCACCTGGAGCGCCTCGCGCCCCGCGTCGCGCCAGGCGCCGAGGAGCCCGCCCTCGTAGCGCCCGCCGGCGCGGCGCCACACGACCGGCAGCATCATGGCGCGGGCGTGCTCGAGCTCCGGGCCCGAGAGCGGCACGCGCGCGTGCGGGAGCTCGCGCACCGCCGTGGAGCCGGAGTGCACGTCGATGCACAGCTCCGCCTGCGTGGCGTCCATCACCGCCGCGGCGATCCGCTCCACCGCGGCGCCCTCCGGGTCCCCGGGGAAGGCCGCGTTGATGTCCCGGTCGTCGAAGGGCCAGCGCTTGCGCGCCTCCTCGGCGCCGATGGTGTTGATGCAGGGCAACAGGTGCACCGGCCGCTTCGGGCGCATCACGCGCAGCATCTGCGCGACGAGGTTCAGCGCCTGGATGCCGTTGACCTCGTTGCCGTGCAGGCCGGCAACGATGGCCACGGCCGCGGGCCCGCCGCCGCCGAAGGTGAGGCGGTGCAGGTTGTACTCGCCCCGGTAGGGGGCCTCGAGCCGGAAGATCACGCTCATGTGGCCGCCACGATGCGCGACACGAGGCTCCCCGGGTAGACCACGGGCTGCTCGCGGAGCGCGAGCACGCGCCCCGCGACGGGCGCCGCCACGATCTCCCGCGTGTCGCCGGAGATCGGGTCGACGACCTCGCCCAAGGGATCGCCCTCGTTGACCTCGGCCCACATCCGCCCGTACGGGAGGAACAGGCCCCCGCGCGTGGCGCGGACGCGCACCACGTCGTCGTCGGTCGCCACGATGGGGCGCTGGATCGCCGCCCAGTGGAAGGGCAGCCCGTCCTCGGGCAGGACCCCGAGCACCACGAGCAGGTTGAGCACGCCGTCGCAGAGCTCGAGCCCCACGCCGTCGGTGAGGCGGTTCCCGACGCCGCCCTCGAGGCACAGGAGCCCCGGGATCTCGGCGGCGAGCGTGCCCGTCCCCTCGATCTCCGCGGAGCGCCGCCAGACCACGCGCACGTTCGCGCGCATGGCCCGCTCGAGCGCGACCGGCTGGTCGTGCCGGACGTGCGCCTGCGTCTCCTCCCGGAACGCGGGGTGCGCGCCGCGCAGCTCGATCACCTGCTCGGCGGGGCGCACGGCCGCCATCAGCGCGTGGGCCACGCGGTCGGGCGCGTGCCCGTCCACCCGGCCGGGGAAGCGGCGGTTCAGGTCGAGGTCGAAAGCGGGCCAGTTCCGCGACCCGTGATGGGCCGCCAACGGGTTCACGCAGGGGTACACGTCAACGGTGCCCGTCAGCCGCTCGTGGTTCGCGCGGAGGTGGGCGCCCACGGCGTGCGCGACGCGGGTGCCCTCGGGCGTGTCGCCCCGCACCCCCGCCACGATCGCCACGTGCGGCCCCGGTCCCCCGGCGAAGCGGCGCCGGTGCACCCCCACCGACTCCCCGGTCGGGAGCTCGATGGAGCAGATCTCTTCGACTCGTTCGCTCACGGCGCGCCGATCATATGCCGGTTCGTGCACGAGCGCCCCCGGGCACCGGAGCCACGGACGCCCGCGACCGCCCCGACGTCGCCGCGGCGCCCGCGCGTCCGCGCGCGGGGCGGCCGCCCGAATTCCGCTGCCCTATCTCTCGAAGGGCTCGAACAGGCCGGTCTCCGTGCGGCCCTCCCACACGCGCGGATCCGCGAGCAGGGCGGCCAGCGCGGCGGTGTCGTGGGGGACGCCGACGATCTTCGCGTGCTCGAGCGCGGCGCGCGCCCGGACGAGGAGGGCGTGGCGCATCGGGCCGCCGACGACCAGCCGCGCGAGGATCGGATCCCGCGCGGGATCGACCCGGCCCCCCTCGACGCGCACCGTCGAGGCGCCGTCCGGGAGCGAGAATTCCTCGAGCTCCCCCGCCCCGGTGGCGCAGAGCGTGAGCTCCGCCCCGACGCCCGCCGACGCGATCTCGTCCTGCCTCCAGCCGAGCGTCTCCCCGGCGGCGAGGCGGCACTGGGCGTGCACGAGGTCGAGGCCGTACACCTCCTCGTGCAGCGCGAAGCCGTCGAAGAGCGCGGGCACCACGTCGTGGAGCCACCAGCGGCCGTCCTCGCCCACGAGGAGCTCGACGGCGCCGACGCCCGCGACGCCGAGCGCCGTGACGAGCTTCGGCAGCGCCTCGGCGATGCGCGCGCGCTGCCGGGCGTCGAGCGGGGGGGCCGGGCTCTCGCGCACGCGCACGAGCCCGTCGCGCACGAGGGAGCGCTCGTGGTCGCCCAGGAGCAGCACGTTCCCGGAGGCGTCGCCGACCACGCCCACCAGCACGTGCCGGACGTGCGGCAGGTACCGCTCGACGACCACGGGATCTCCGGCCAGGCGCTCGAACGCCGCGTCGAGGGGCTCGGCCACGCCGGAGTGCCAGGCGGGGCGGCCCCGGCGCGCGGAGGTGACCCGCGCGGGCTCCCCGAGCTTCGCGATCCACGCCGGGACCTCCGTGCGGTCGGCGAGCGGCGGGCTCGACGCGAGGACCGGCAGGCCGAGCTCCCGGGCGCGACGCCGGATCTCCGCGCGGTCGGCGCAGGCCTCCAGGGCGGCGGGCGGGGCGCCGATCCATGCGAGCCCCACGTTGAGGACCATGTGCGCGTGCTCGGCGCGGGTGGCGACGGGGGAGGTGCCCGGGTGGACCGCGTCGCAGCCGGCGTCGAGCGCCGCGCTGACGATCTTCCAGCCGTCCTGGTAGGGGTCCCCGTCGTCCGTCGCGATGCGCGTCGCGTAGGACACCTCGTCCAGCCAGCTGTCTTCGGCGTCCGCGTCGGCGTAGAGCGCCACCGCTTCGAGCCCCGACGCCTCGATCCGCCGCGCGACGGCGGCGCCGGCCTCTCCCCGACACGCGACGAGCACCCGCTGGATCGTCCGCTGCATCCTCACACCCCCGGTCGACGGGCCGAGTCTACCGGTTCGCCCGGACGCCGCATAGGGAGCGCGGCATGCGCGTCGTCATCCTCGGGATCGGCCGGCTCGGGGCCTCGCTCGTACCGCTGCTGCGCGCGGCGGGCCTGGAGGTCCAGCCGTGGTCGCGCGGGGCGGCGGTCCCCGCGGACGCCGACGTCTACTGGATCACGACCGGAGACCGCGCCGTCGCCGAGGTCGCCGCGAACGTCCCGCCGGACGCCGTCGCCCTGCACGCGGCCGGCGCGCACGGGCCCGAGCTCCTCGGAGATCGGGCGGAGCGCGGCGTCCTTCACCCGTTGATGACCTTCCCCGGGCCCGCCGTGGGCATTCCCGACCTGCGCGGCGTGGGCGCGCGCGTGGACGGGACGCCCCGGGCCGTCGCCGCCGCGACGACCCTCGCGGAGCGGCTGGGGATGCGGCCGTTCCACGTCCCCGGCGACACGGCGGCCTACCACGCCGCCGCGTGCCTCGTCAGCGGGCACCTCGGCGCCCTGTTCCTCGACGCCGCGCGGGTGCTCGCGCGGGCCGGCGTCCCCGCCGACGAGGCCCCGTCGCTCCTGTACCCGCTCGCCGCGGAGAGCCTCCGGCGCGCGGCCGAGGCTGGGCCCGTCGCGTTGACGGGGCCGGCAGCGCGGGACGACCGGGAGACCGAGCGGCGGCACCAGTCGGTGTTGGCGGCGGAAGAGTACACGATCTACGCCGCCCTCGCAGCGAGGATACGGAGCCTGCGGGACGCACGGTGACCGGAGCGCTCGGTGACCGGAGGAGCTGCGGATCGAATGGCCGCACCCTCGGAAACGTCGATGTTGCCGTGATTCCCGTGGATGCTATATTCCATTCACCTGGACTCCTGCCCTGGAGACCGAGATGCTCGACGCCTTCATCATCGATCGCATCCGCCAGCGCCAGAACCGCCCCCGCGAGTCGGCGCAGGTGCCGCTCCGCATCGAGGTCCCCGAGCGCGAGGACCGGGGGCCCGTGCGCGAAGAGAAGCCGCGCGAGGAGCGCGGGATCGTGATCATCGACTTCACGATCTAGTCCGCGGCGCGCGCCGGGAAGCCGTGGCGCTCGCCCCCGTTCAGATTTGAGGTCGGAGCCCGATCGCGGCGATCATGTCACCGGGCCGCACGAAGCGCCGACCGAGCCGCTGGATCAGCCACCCCGTCGCGCTCGCGCGCACGTGCACCCGGTCGCCCGGCCGCTCGAGCGGCACGAGGTCGCCGATGACCTCGCCCTCCTCGACCGGGGCGGCGAGCGGCGCGATCGGCTCGAAGATACCGGCGCCCGGCGAGCGCATGAGCCGCCGGTGCACGCGCACGGTGGTGCGGCGGAGCGGGCGTTCGGCCGCGTCGAGGCAGCCGCAGAGGGCGGCGAGGCGCAAGAGCCCGGAGATCCCGCGCGCGAGGAGCGGCTCGTCGAGCTCCGGGAGGTCCGCCATCTCGACCGCGAGCGCGTCGATGCCGCGCTGCTCCAGCGCGGCGTCGAGGCTCGTCGCGAAGTTGCGGACGCTCTCGGGCGTGTCCTCGAACACCCACACCACGTGCGGGTCGAGCGCCTCGATGTAGCGCTCGTGCCGCTCCCGGCGCTCGGGGGCGAGCCCCGGCGGGTCGATCGCGAGGAGCGGCGTGCGCATCACGAAGTTGTGCAGGTTCACGACGAGGACCGAGCCCGCGGCCGCCTCGCACACGGCCCCCGCGAGGCGCCGCGTCAGCGCCGGGCCGTCGTGCCCGTCGCCCACGCGGTTCATGTCCTCGTCGTCCCAGTTGCTCCAGCGGGCGCGCTGCAGGAGCGCCGGCGGGTTCGCGGCGGCGACGACGCGGATGCCCGCGCGCAGCTCGAAGTCGCGCAGCGCGGTGACGAAGCGGTCGACGAGCAGGAGCGGCGAGGGCTCGTCCCCGTGGATGCCGGCCACGACGGTCATGCGGATGGGCGCGGGGCCGATGTCGGCGATCGGCAGGTGGACCGCCATGCCACCGGCGTCGTGCACGGGGATGCGCGTGTAGACGGGGTGCACGCGCTACCCGTTCACACGCCGGAGCCGGAAGGCGATCTCCGCGCAGGCCCGGACCTGCCCGTCGACGTCCTGCGCGGACGGCACCGCGCCGTCGATCACCATGCCGGCGAGCGTGTGCGTGACGGAGCCGGCCTCCTTGCGCGCGAAGAAGCGGCCCACCACCTCCATCAGCGCGCCGTCGGCGAGCAGGGGTCGGGCCATCGCGGGGAGCTCCGCGCGCATCTGCCAGGTCGGGGAGCGCTCGACTTCGCGCCAATTGGCGGCGGCGGCGGGCGCCGGCCCCGCGGCGCCCACCCAGGCGAGGGCCTGCCGGGCCGGGGGCGCGCTCCGCACCACGAGGCGGCCGCCGGGGCGCGCGTCCAGCTGCACCTCGACCCACTGGCCGTCGCGCTGCACGCGGATCTCGAGGCCGTCGGGCGTCTCGCCGACGCCGCGCCCGAACTCGGCGGCGAACGGGCGCAACGCCTCCCGGTAGGGGCGGAGCCGCTCGGTCCGGCTCGTGTTCCCCACGAACGTGACGAGGACGCCCACGAGCACGACGAAGCCGCCCGCGGCCAGCCCGGCCGCGACGACGGGCGCGACACGCTCCGCGCGCTCCGCGAGGCCCAGGACGCCGATGGCGGCGACGATCGGGGCGTCCAGCGCGGAGAGCCCCAGCATCGCGGCCGCGAGAGGGAGCAGGAGGAGTGCGCGGCTGTTCGACATGGGCGGACGCGAGGTTCATGCCACGTGCCCGTCATGTTGGCAAGGACGCGGCTCTCCGCTGCCTGGACCTTGCCGCCACGCGGGGCGTGCGCTAAGAGCGCGGGTCGTTTCCCCCTCCGAGGATCTGTACCATGGCCCGCCGCTGCGACCTCACCGGAAAGCGCCCGAACGTGGCGAACAAGGTGTCCCACTCGAACATCAAGACGAAGAAGCGCCAGCTCCCCAACCTCCAGATGAAGAAGATCTGGTGGGAGGAGGAGAGCCGCTTCGTCACGCTCAAGCTCTCGACCCGCGCGCTCCGCACGTTGCGCCGGAAGACCCTCGGCCAGTTCCTGGCCGACGAGGGCCTCGCGATCGGCTGATCGCCCGTGGGGCTCCGGCCCCTCGGCGTTCCGGCAACCTGAGCCCCGCGGTCACCCCGCGGGGCTGAGGTCGTTTTTCGGGTCGCGACCCGCGGAGCCGCGGGGCCGGGTGGCGCGCATCCGTCGCTCCCGAGGGTTCGCGCGGCACCGTGCGGCCGGCCGCACGGCCGGGGGCCCGCCGCCGGACACCTCCCCTCCCGCTACAACTTCACGCACACCGCGTCGCCGACCACCTTCACCGGGTAGGTCGGGACCTTCGCGTTGGGGTGCGTCTTGCAGCCGCCGTCGCGCACGTCGAACTGCCACCCGTGGTACGGGCAGGTGACGATCGGGCCCTCGAGCGAGCCCTCCCCGAGCGGGCCGTCGGCATGGGCGCAGGTGTTCGAGATCGCGTAGTACTGGCCACCGACGTTCGCGACGGCGATCGCCGTGCCGCCGATGATGATCTCGATGATGCGGCCGGCCTCGAGCGCGTCCTTGTGGAGCACCACCTCGTAGCCGTCCGGCGGCGTGACGTCCTTCGGCGGCTCCTTCCCGAGCCCGAGCGCGCGCTCGGCCGGCTCGGGCGCCGGCTTCGTGGCGGGGGCCGAGCCCGTGCTCCCCGACGGCGCCGCCGCGTCGGAGCGCCCGAGGCCGAGCTTCCCGGCGAGCGTCCGCCGGATCCCGTCCGGACGGCCGAGGAGGATGGTCTTGAGCAGGCCCATGGAGCGTCTCCGGAACGGCGGCCCTCATAGCACGTCGCTCCCACGAGCCCCAAGCGCGGCGGCAACCGCCGACCCGGGCCGCGGCGCGCGCCGGAAGCCGCGAACCGCGGCGCGCCGTCGCCCGCGCGAGGAGACGCCCCGACCGTGCGCCGGGGCTCGCTACCGGGCCGGCCGCGCCACCGCGGTGTCGCCCGAATCACCGCTGTCGGCGGTGTCCGCGGTGTCGCCCGAATCGGCGGTGTCGGCGGTGTCGCCCGAGTCGCCGCTGTCCGACGTGTCGCCGGTCTCGCCAGTCTCGCCGGTGTCGCCGGTCTCGCCGGTGTCGGACGTGTCGGCGCCCGCCGTGTCCTCCGGCAGCGGGGGATTGCAGGCCAGGAGCGCGAAGAGCAGCGTGGTCATGAGGCGGTCCCTCGCGCGCGAGTGTAGTGCTCGCGGGTTTCCCCGTCGACGCGACCAATCCAAACCGACGAGCGATTCGTATACACTCGCGCCATGTTCCAGCTCGTGCCGGTTCGTCTCCACGGGGGCCTGACCACGCTGGCCCGCCTCGCCCCCCTGGCGCTGGCCGGCCTCCTGGGCTGCGAGCCCCCGCCGCTGCCCGAGGCGGATCCCGCCTCCACCGCACCCTCGGTCCGCATCACCTGGCCGCCGCCCGAGTCCCCCGTGCAGGGCTGCGAGATCGTGTCGATCGAGGTGGAGAACTTCACGCTCGTGGAGTTCCCCTCCTCCGAGATCGTCGAGGGCGAAGGGCACTACCACGTGTACCACCCCGGCGGGTACAAGTCCTGCTACAAGCCCTATTGTTTCGTGGACTTCTCCGAGGTCCCCGACACCACCGACCCCTACTTCGTGGTGGTCCTGGCCGACACCGCCCACAACGAGCTCTTCGACGAGAACGGGGACCGGGTCGAGCACCAGATCCCCTTCGAGTTCGTGCCCGGCGCCTGCGAGATCGACATCGGGGCGACGGGTGGCGGCTAACGACGCCGGCGAGCCGTCCGGCCGCCGCTTCAGCCTGATCCGCACGCTGGGCGAAGGCTCGTTCGGATCCGTGTACCTCGCGGAGATGGAGGGCACGGGCGGCTTCCGCCGTCGCGTCGCGCTCAAGCTCCTCAACCAGACGTGGGAGCCCGGCTCCGACGCCGCCCGCCGCCTGCGCGACGAGGCGCGCCTCCTCGGCCGGCTGGAGCACCGGAACATCGTCCGCGTCGACGACCTCGTGAAGCTCGACGGCCGCTGGGGCCTCGTCATGGAGTACGTCAGCGGCGCGGACATGGAGCGCGTGTTCGCCTGGGCCGAGGAGTCCGGCACCCGCCTCCCGCCCCGCGCCGTTGCCGAGCTCGGCGCCGCCGTCGCCTCCGCGCTCGACGCCGCGTGGAGCGCGCCCGGCGAGGAGGGTGTCCCGCTCAACGTCGTCCACCGCGACATCAAGCCGTCGAACGTCCGGCTCTCCGAAGAGGGCGACGTGAAGGTGCTCGACTTCGGGGTCGCGCGCGCCGCGTTCTCGGGGCGCGAGGCCCGCACGGAGCGCGTACGCTACGGCTCGCTCGGGTACATGGCCCCCGAGCGCCTCCTCGGCGAGCCCGACACCGCCGCGGGGGACGTCTACGCCCTCGGCGTCATGCTCTACGAGCTCCTGACGACGAAGCTCTACGGCCGCGCCGAGCTCGGCGTGGACCGCCAGGCCGAGCAGGTGCGCGCCGCGCGCGAGACGTTGATCGAGACGCTCGGGGAAGGCGCGCTGGTCACCCTGATCGAGGACATGCTCGCCTACGCGCCCGACGCGCGCCCGACGGCCGCGGAGCTCGCGGAGACCCTCCGCGTCACCGCCGACACGCTGCCCGGCACCGACCTCGCGCGGCTCGCCCGCGACGTCCTCCCGCAGATCGCCGCCATGCCCGTCCCGGACGGCGTGCGCGGCCGCGTCCTCCAGGAGTCCGACGGGCGCACGAGCGACGGCGGCTCGAGCCGGGTGAGCTCCGCGACCCTCGTGGTCGACCCCCACGATCTCGCCGCGCTCACCCCCGCGCCGCCCGCGGCCCCGCGCAGCCCGCCCGTGGCGGCGATCGTCGCCGGCCTCGTGATCGTGGGGCTGCTCGCGCTCCTCGGGATCCGCCTCCTCGGTGGTCCCGACGACGCCGGGACGCCCCCGCCGGCCCCGGCCACCGCCGACGCGCCCCCCGCCGCCCCCGCGCCGGCCGGCGCATCGACGGGCGCGCCCACCGCGGCGCCCGCGGCCCTCCCCTCCCCCGCCGGCGACGCCCCCCC
>CAYWGD010000186.1:0-11528 GCA_964457335.1 uncultured Enterobacteriaceae bacterium
GCCGCGGCCGACCGCGCGGGCAACCCCGCCCCTCCCCGCGCCGACGGTGGCCGCGGCGCGAGCCGCGGGCGACTGAGGCGGCCGCACGGGCACCGACGCCGGACGGTCGCCCAACTCACCGGCTCAGGCGCCCCGCAACCCCCTCAGCCACCTCCCCACGCACGCGGGGAGCCCCCCTCACACCGATCTCCCCATCCCGGCCCGCCGCCCAACGCCCGGCTGTCACCGCCCCACGCCCGCCATCCCCCCCTCACCCCGCACCGCCCAACGATCTCCCTCGCGCCACGCCCGCCGGTCCCCCTCCACGCCCCACGCCCGAGCCGCCCCCGGATCACCCCCCCGACCACCCCCGCATCGCGTCGAGGAACTCCTGCCCGTACTTGCGGAAGCGCTCGGGGCCCATGCCGTGCACCTCGAGCATGGCCGAGCGCGTCATGGGGCGGCGGGAGGCCATGTCCTCGAGCGTGCGGTTCGGCGCCACGGTGTAGGGCGGCACGTCGGCGGCCTTGGCGAGGCGGGCGCGCACGTCGCGGAGGACGTGGAGGAGGTCGACGGCGACGTGCCGGGGCGCGCCGGGGTTCGGGCGGGTGCGCAGCACGCGCTCGCCGACGGGGAACGTCATGCGGAAGTCCGACGCGCGCTGCAGCATCACGTCGCGCCCCAGCGGAGAGAGCGCGAGCACCGCGAAGGTGCGGTCGCGGCCGTTCACCGGGCGGGTCTTGGTCTCGCGCTGCAGCGCCCCCGCGCGCTCGAGCTCGGCGATGACCTGCTCGACGTCGTGCTGGGTGAGCCCGGAGAGCGCGCCGTACGTGGAGAGCCGCTCCCAGCCGAGCACGCTCGGGTCGCGGCTCCCGACGAGGATGCGCGCGAGGATCGAGGCCGGCCACGGATCGCCCAGGCGCGCCACGCACGAGAGCACCTTGCGGACGACGAGCTCCTGGTCGGGCGCCAGCGGGCGCGGCTCGACGGCGAGCGGCTTCCCGGCGCGGCAGGCGTCGCAGTCGCCGCAACGGTCCCAGGGCGCGGGGTCCCCGAAGTAGGTGAGGATGTACCGGCGCCGACAGCCGGCCCGGCCGTAGTCGACCATCTTCTGGAGCTTCTGGAGCTCGCGGGCGCGCCGGGCCTTCATCGCGGCGTCGTCGAGCGTGAGCGGCGCGGTGGAGAGCAGCTCGACGCCCGCCGCGCGCTCGGGCGCCGTGTAGGCGAGCAGGCCGCGGTCCTCGAGCCCACGGAGCGCGGCGACGACCTGGTCGCGGGAGAGGTCGAGCTCCTCGGCGAGGCGATCGGGCCACACGCCGACGGTCGGGCGGCCCTGGGCGCGCAGCCAGGCCCACACGGTCGCGCGGATGCCCGAGAGCGCCGGATCCGAGGAGGACCTCACCTCCACCCGCCCCGCCCGCTCGGTCGGCGCGACGCGGCGGATCAGCCCCTCGCGCTGGAGCACGTAGAGGCAGCTCGTGGCGGCGCGCTCGCCGCCGGCGTCGTCGGGGAGGGCCTCCGCGAGCTGCTCGGCGGTGAGGAAGACGGGGTTCTCGCCGCGGGACCGCAGCCGGTCCCACACGCGGTGCACCCAGTCGGCGGGCGGGTGCGCGAGGTTGACGAAGAACTCCTGGATGCGACGGTCCTCCTCCCGCCACATCAGCACCACGCGGCTGCGCTTCCCGTCGCGGCCGGCGCGGCCGATCTCCTGGTAGTAGGCCTCGATCGTGCCGGGGAGGTCGTAGTGGACGACCACGCGCACGTCGTCCTTGTCGACACCCATGCCGAAGGCGTTCGTGGCGACGACGACGTTGGTGCGCCCGTCCATGAACTCGTCCTGGACGCGCGTGCGGTCCGCCATCTCGAGCCCGCCGTGGTACACGCCGGGCACGATGCCGGCGGCCTGGAGCGCCAGGGCGGCGCGCTCGACGTTCTTGCGCGTGGCGCAGTACACCAGCGTCGGCCCCGGCAGGACCAGGTTCGGGAGCAGCGCGTCCTTCTCCCGCGGGCCGGCCACCTCGACGACCTCCATGCCGAGGTTCGTGCGGTCGAAGCCGCGCACGAAGCGGCGCACGGACGGGGCGCCCAGCCAGAGGCTCTTGACGATGTCGTCCTGCACCGCGGGCGTGGCGGTGGCGGTGAGCGCGATGGTGCGGGGGCTCCCGAGGTCGCGCCGGACCGCGCCGAGGCGGAGGTAGTCGGGCCGGAAGTCGTGGCCCCACTGGGAGAGGCAGTGCGCCTCGTCGACCGCGAAGAGCCGCACGTCGGCCGCGCGCAGCTCCTCGCAGAAGCGCGGCGAGAAGCGCTCAGGCGCGACGAACACGAGCTCCCAGGCGCCGGCCCGCACCTCCCGCAGCCGCGCGCGCCGCTCCTCGGGCGCGAGCGTGGAGTTGATGAGCGTGGCGCGGATGCCGTGGGCGCGCAGGCCGTCGACCTGATCCTTCATCAGCGCGATGAGCGGCGACACGACCACGGCCACGCCGCCGAGCGCGAGCGCCGGGAGCTGGTAGCAGAGCGACTTGCCCGCGCCGGTGGGCATGACGACGAGCGCGTCGCCGCTGTCCACCACGTGCTCAACGATCTCGGCCTGCCCCGGTCGGAAGGCGGGGTGGCCGAAGCGGTCGCGGAGGATCCGGTCGAGGGCGCTCACGGCGCGGAGGCTAAGCGCCGATCGGCGGCCGACAACCGCAGCGGCATGACGTCGTGGCGACCGCGGGCGGGAGCCGCCCGACCGCGCCCCGCCCCGGCGCCTACATTCGACCGATGCGGCTCCCCTGGCTCCTGCTCTGCGCCCCGGCCTCCGCGGGCGCCGCCCCCCCGGCCACCGGGACGCCCGAGGCCGCCCTCCCCTTCGGAGATCCCGTCCCCGCGCCCGTCGTGGGCCTCCCGAGCGCCGCGCGGCTCATGGGCGGCGAGACCGCCACGTGCGCGGAGGACTTCGCCGGCGCGAAGTGGTGCTGGGGCAACGGCGCGGCCGAGCCGCGGCAGGTGTCGCTCGACCCCGGGGTGCGCTCAGCGGCGCGCGCCTTCCCGGAGTGCACCCTCGCCGAGCGCACCCTCACCTGCGAATTGCCCGACGGCGCCTGGACCGTCGCCGCGCCGCCCGTCCACGCGGTCGCGATGGCGGCGGACCCCCGCGGCACCGTCTGCGTCGCGGACGGCCAGGGGCCCACCTGGTGCCTCTTCGACCTCGGGGAGGGCGGCCGCACGCCCTGGCGCCGCCTGCCGGGCCTCGAAGCGGCGGTCGAGCTCGCGCCGCTCGCGGCCGGCATCTGCGGGCGCGACGGCGACGGCGACGTGGCCTGCTGGACCGACACGCGCGTGGTCGACGGCGTGTTGGACGGCGGCGGGTCGGACGGCGGCGCCTCGGGCGGCGGCGGGTCGGGCGAGCACGCCGAGACGACCGCGCCCGAGCGACCGTTCGGCCCCCGCGCCCGCCGCGTCGAGGGCTTCGGGCGCCCCACCGCGCTCACCTCCGGCCGGGACCTCCTCTGCGGCCGCGGCGCCGACGGGGCCGTGCGCTGCCGGGGTCGGCTCGGCGCCGCCGGCGAGTGGCTCGCCGCCGACCGTCCCGTCGAGATCCGCGGCCTGCGCGACGCGAGCGTCCTGCACGCGAGCCACTCCCACGTGTGCGGCGTGGTGGCCGGCGAGGTGCGCTGCTTCGGCGACGGCCACGCCGGCCAGCTCGGCCCCGGTCGCCTGGGCAGCGAGGAGCCCGTGACCATCTCGCTCCCCGGCCCCGCGATCGACGTGGCGGCCGGCCGCGACCACACCTGCGCGCTGCTGCGGAGCGGCGAGGTCTTGTGTTGGGGCGGCGACGCGCTCGGCCAGCTGGGGCGCGGATCCGCGGGCGCGCGCACGGGAGGCCGCCCCCCGGTGGCCGGGACCCCCGAACCGCCGGCCCCGCCGCCGCCCGCGACACCACCGGATTAGACGACGCGCATGAGCGCGAACCTCCCCGTCCGTGGAAAGCAGGGCATCGCGTCCCCCGTGCCCTTCGGCCTCGGCGCGCAGAAGCCGCACCACTTCCTCGAGATGCTCGAGGTGTTGTGGGAGAACCGGGATTCTCTGCCCTACGCCTGGAACATCCTGAACAAGGGCGTGTGCGACGGCTGCTCGCTCGGCCCGCGCGGGCTCAGAGACGACGTCATCGAGGGCACGCACCTCTGCACGACCCGACTGAAGCTCTTGCGCCTCAACACCATGCCGGCGCTCGCCCCGGTCGACGTGGCCGACATCGCCCACCTCCGCCGCATGGACAACCGGCAGCTCCAGGAGCTCGGGCGCATCCCCTACCCGCTGGTGTACCGGAAGGGCGACCGCGGCTTCCGCCGGATCTCCTGGGACGAGGCGCTCTCCATCGCGGGCGCGGCGGTGCGGGACACGCCGCCCGAGCGCCAGGCCTGGTTCGCCACGTCGCGTGGCATCACCAACGAGGTGTACTACACCTTCACCAAGGCCGCCCGCCTCGCCGGCACCAACAACGTGGACCTCTGCGCGCGCCTGTGTCACCAGGCCACGGTGTCCGGGTTGAAGGCCACGATCGGCGTGGGCGCGCCCACCTGCTCGCTCAAGGACCTCATCGGCACCGATCTCCTGCTCCTCTGGGGCACGGACATCGCGAACAACCAGCCGGTCACGATGAAGTACCTCGCGCACGCGAAGGCGCAGGGCACGCGCATCGTCGTCATCAACCCGGTGCGCGAGAAGGGGCTCGAGTCCTACTGGGTGCCGTCGATGCCCACGAGCGCGCTCTTCGGCACGACGCTCATGGACGACTTCGTGCCCGTCGCGGTCGGCGGCGACATCGCGCTGCTCAACGGCGTGCTCAAGCGCCTCGTCGAGCTCGGCGCGGTCGACCGCGCGTGGGTGGACGCCCACACGACCGAATTCGCCGCGGTCGAGGCCCACGTGGCCGCGATGTCCTGGGACGACATCGTGCGCGACAGCGGCGTCGACAAGGAGCGCATCGACTGGCTCGCCGAGCTCTACGCCCGCGCGAAGACGTGTGTCACGATCTACTCGATGGGGATCACCCAACACACGTTCGGCACCGAGAACGTCGAGGCGATCGTCAACCTGCACCTCGCCCGCGGCATGTTGGGCCGGCCGAAGACCGGCATCCTGCCCATCCGCGGCCACTCCGGCGTGCAGGGCGGCGGCGAGTGCGGCGTCGCGCCCGGCATCCTCCCCGGCGGCGTCCCCTGCAACGAGGAGAACGTCGCCCGCTTCGAGCAGTATTGGAAGCGCCCGCTGCCACGTTGGCAGGGGCTCACCACGATGCGCATGGTCGAGCGCATGGGCGAGGGCGCGATCGACTTCCTCTACAACCTCGGCGGGAACCTGTTCGCCGTGCTGCCCGACCCGCAGTGGGTGGCGGACAGCTATGCCAAGGTGAAGGTCCGCATCCACCAGGACATCGTGTTCAACACGTCCACGGTGCTCGAAGGCGCGGACACGGTCCTCGTGCTCCCGGCGCAGACCCGCTACGAGCAGCGCGGCGGCGGCACGAGCACGTCCACCGAGCGGCGGGTGCGCTTCTCGCCGGAGATCCCGGGGCACCCCCAGGTGGGCGAGTGCCGCCCGGAGTGGGAGATCCCCTGCCAGATCGTGACTGCCGCGTTCCCCGAGACCACCGAGCAGCTCACCTATGGCGACGCCGGGGACATCCGCCGCGAGATGGGCGTGACCATGCCGCTCTACGCCGGCATCGAGGGCTTCTCCAAGGCCGGCGACTGGATCCAGTGGGGCGGCGAGCAGCTCTGCCGCGACGGGCGTTTTCCCGGGATGCCCGGGGAGAAGGCGCGCTTCACCGTGCTCGATCCGAAGCGCATCGAGGTGCCGGACGGCGCGTTCTACCTCACCACCCGGCGTGGCAAGCAGTTCAACAGCATCGTCATCAAGGACCACGACCCCGTGCAGGGCGGCCGGCGCCGCGACGACGTGCTCATCAGCGCCGCGGACCTCGCGAAGCTCGGGCTCGCCGACGGGGCGCGGGCGCGCGCGCGCAGCGAGACCGGCGAGATGGACGTGACCCTGCGCCAGGCCGACATCCGCGCGGGCGTGCTCCAGGCCTACTGGCCCGAGTGCAACGTGCTCATCGGCCGCCGCGTCGACCCGCGCTCCGAGGAGCCGGACTACAACGCGGTCGTGCGCCTCGAGCGGATCTGAGCGGTGGCTTCGAGGAGCAGGCGCGTGTTGGTGACACGTGTCTTCTTGGGGCGGGGGGGCTCCGCCCCCCCGCAACGCCCCCCCGTCCGTGACGAGGACGACATCGTCGCCGAGGAGCCCCTCGAGATCCGCGTCGAGGGCGTTGCCGCGGCCGTCACGATGCGCACGCCGGGCGACGACCTGGACCTCGCGGCGGGCTTCCTCCTCACCGAGGGCGTGATCGACGGCCCCGACGACCTGCGCGCGCTGGCCGTGGTCGGCGAGAACACCGTGGACGTGCGGCTTGCGGAGGGGGTGCCGGCGGCGAGGGCGCGGTCGGCGGACCGGGCGCTCTACGCGACGAGCAGCTGCGGGATCTGCGGGAAGGCGTCGATCGACCGGCTACGGACGCACTTTTCGGGCGTCGAAGGGTGGATGCCGGAGGCGCACGTGCTCGCCGGGCTCCCCGACGCGCTCCGCGCCGCCCAGGGCGCCTTCCAGGCCACGGGCGGGCTGCACGGCGCCGCCCTCTTCGACGCGGCGGGGCGGCTCTTCGACGCGCGCGAGGACGTGGGGCGCCACAACGCCGTCGACAAGGTGCTCGGGGCGCGGCTGCGGGCGGACGCGCTCGACTTCGCGGGCCTGGGCCTCGTGGTGTCGAGCCGCGCGGGCTTCGAGATCGTGCAGAAGGCGCTGGTGGCGCGCATGCCGCTCGTGGTGGCGATGGGGGCGCCCACTTCGCTCGCGGTGGAGGCCGCCGCGGCGGCGGGCATGACGCTGATCGGGTGGCTCCGGCCGGATCGGTGGACGGTGTACGTGGGGGGGTGAGCGTCGGAGGTCGCGTCCGCGCCGCCGGGGGGCGCGGACGCGCCCCCACGCCCCCGCCCGTTCACACGCGCGGCGGCTGCGCCGCCGCCGGGGGCGTTGCGGGGGGCGCGAGCCCCCTGCCCCAAGAAGCACCCGCTCGAACCGGATAGTCGGGCTCCATGCATCGCCTCTCCCTGCTCCTCGTCCTGCTCCCCGGCTGCTTCCCCGAGCTCGAGGAGGAGGGCGGCAAGGTCCGCGAGGCCGCGGCCGACACCGCCACGGACACCTCCGCGGACAGCGCCCCCGACGACACCGCCGAGACCGACGCGGACACCGACGCCGACAGCGACACCGACACCGACGCGGACACCGACGCCGACACGGACACCGACCTCCCCGTCGACGCGGACGGCGACGGCGTGCTCTCCGACGTGGACTGCGACGACGGCGAGGCCGACGTGTTCCCGGGCGGCGGCGAGGGCCACACCGGCGACGCGCGCGGCCGCGACGACGACTGCGACGGGGAGATCGACGAGCTCCCCACCGTGGAGCTCACGACGGACGAATGGCGCGTGTGGGTGTACCTCGCGGACACGTGGCCGGGGGAGTGGTGGTTCGGCCTGGCCGAGACCGGCGACGGCGAGCTCGGCTGGTACGGTGAGGACTGCATCGAGGACCCCGGCGACGACGCCGACTACGGCTACGAGCTCTGCCACCCGTTCTCGGGCAACGACCTCACGCTCGGGAACGTCGACACCGTGGGCGAGCTCGTGGAGGGCGAGACGACCCTCTTCTACGACGCGCTCCTCGGAGACGTGACGTTCTACCTCGCGACCGAGGACGAGGCGTTGTGTTGGGTGTGGGGCGACGACCCGGACTGGTACGTCACGGACACCCACGCGGGCGTGGGGCCGTTCGGCTGCGTCGTGGAGTAGCGCCCGCGTTCAGGCGCAGAGCGCCGTGACGAGCGCAGGGAGCACCTCGCCCACGGGCGCGTCCACGCGCAGGGCGGCGAGGGGGTCGCCGCGCGTGGGGCCGAGGTTCACCACGACGACGGGCACGCCCCGCTCGGCCGCGCGCCGGACGAAGCGGAAGCCCGAGTACACGGTGAGGGACGAGCCGGCCACGAGCAGCGCGTCGCCCTCCTCCAGCAGCGCGAAGGCGCGATCGACCGTGCCGAGCGGCACGTTCTCGCCGAAGAACACGACGCGCGGCTTGAGCACGCCGCCACACGCGAGGCAGTCGGCCACGCGGAAGCCGTCGGCGGCGTCGAGCTCGGCGTCGCCGTCGGGGGCGAGCTCCACGTCGGCGTCCCAGCGCGGGTTCAGGAGCGCGAGGCGCCGCTGGAGCGCGTCGCGGGGCTCGATCGCGCCGCAGGCGAGGCACACCACCTCGGCCAGGGCCCCGTGGAGCTCGACCACACGAGCGCTCCCCGCGGCGTGGTGCAGGCGGTCGACGTTCTGGGTGATGACGCCGCGGAGCAGGCCGGCGCGCTCGAGCGCGGCGAACGCCCGGTGCCCGTCGTTGGGGCGCGCCGCGGCGAAGCGCGGCCAGCCGAGCATGGACCGTGCCCAGTAGCGCTGGCGGGCGCGCGGGTCGTCCACGAACGCGCGGTACTGCACGGGGTTGCGGGCGCGCTCGCGCGTGCCGGGGCCGCGGTAGTCCGGGATGCCCGACTCCGTGCTGCACCCCGCGCCGGTGAGCGCGACCACCCGCCGGCCGCGGAGGAGCGCGGCGGCCGCGGCGAGCTCGGGGACGTGCACCAGGGCGGGCGCGGCACGGGTCATGGTCTCGAATTCACACGGGCGCCGGGGGGCGGCACGCCGGGCGCGGCGCGCGGGTGAGGCGGGCCACAAGCGGCGGGCGACCGCGTACGAGGGTCCTTGCCGGGAGCTGGCCCGTGCGCAGCACCGGCGGTGTCAGCCGGGGACGAGCTCCTGCGTCCGCAGCCACGCGACGATGGCCTCCGCCATCACCGCGTGCCCCTCGGCGTCCACGTGCGCCTGGTCGATGAAGAACGGGACGCGCAGGTCGGGATCCCGCTCGAAGGCCGCGCAGAGCTCGGGCGAGAGCGTGTCGCCCTCGACCTCGAGGAGCACCTCCCCGCTGGTCCGGTCCACGAGCCGCTGCACGCCGTCGCCGAAGACCACGGTGAGGCCGCCGCGCCGCTCCGCCGCGCGCCAGATCGCGCCCGTCGTGTCGAGCATCGGGATGTCGGGGAGGTGCTTCGACATCCCCACCGCGCGGTCCGGGAGCGTGCCCACCGGGACCCGCACCGGGAGGAAGGGGCTCGTGGGCGAGAAGGCGATGGCGAGGCGGGCGCGGGGGAAGCTCGCCTGGAGCGAGCGCGCGGCGGCCACGTACGCGGCCTCGCCCGCGGGGCCGACGGCGGGCACCTCGGAGAAGAGGACCAGGTCGGGGTCGAGCGCGGCGGCGTGAAGCGCCGCCCACTTCGCGACGGCGGGGATCGTGCGCCCGGGCATGCCCGCGTTCAGGGCCTCGACGCCCAGGGCCTCCCCGACGCGCGCGCACCACGCCTCGTCGTCCGCCACGCCGTGCCCGAAGGTCACGGAGCTCCCGAGGCACAACAGGCGGAAGCGGCGCTTCGGCGACTCGACCGGGGGCCCGCGCAGGCCGAGCGCGTTGGTGCGCACGTGGAACGTGCGGCGGCGCTTCACCCGCTCGTCGAGCACCACGCCGGTGAGCTCGGACAGCAGGATGGGCCGGTCGGGCACGACGGCGACGGCGTCGGGCACGTTCGGGAGGAGCTTCAGCTCGCCCTCGCCGAGCTCCGGGGCGAGCTCCCACATCTCCTCCGACCACACGCGGCCCGACGCGGCGCGCATCTGCTCCATCGCGGCGGTCGCGGAGACCGGGGCGGCGACCAGGGCGACGAGCGCGGTCACGACGCTCGCCGCGGCCTCGCCGCCCGCCGCGCGGCGCGCGACCGAGGCGGCCACGAGCGCCGTCACCCCGAGCGCGCCGGCGAGGGCCGCGAGGTGCGCGAGGACGAACCACCGCGCGTCCACGCCGCTCGGGTGGCGCCCGAGGAGCCAGAGCGCGCTCACCACGACCGCGACGAGCACCACGTGGCGGGCAACGAACGCGACGCGGGCAGGCATCGCGCTCACAGGAACGTGTAGAAGCGCGCCGGGGTGGGCCACCAGGCCCACCACGTGCCCAGCAGGAGCGCGAGCGCGAGCCCGACCCCGAGCGGGAGGAGCCACCAGAGGAGGCTCGCGCGCCGGCCGCTCATTCCAGGGCCTCCCGGAGCGCGTCCGCGACGAGCCGGTGGCCCTCCGGGGAGAGGTGGGTGTCGAGGTCGAGGAAGGCGTCGGGCCGGCCGGCGAGCGCGGGGGTGAGGTCGACCACACGCACGCGCTCGAGGCGCGCCACGAGCGCATCGCGGAGGGTGGGCCACGCGCCCGGCGCGAAGCCGGGGGACCACGCGGCCGACCGCTCTCCGCGCTCCGGCGCGACCTCGAGGTCCGCCGGGAGGAGGGCGACGGCGACGCGGAGCGCCCGATGGTCGGTCGCGAAGGCCTCGATCGCGCGGGCCACGCGGTCGGTGTCGGCGGCGAGGGAGGGCGCGTCGCGGAGGGCGGCGGCGGGCGCCGGCGAGGCGGACCGCTCCGCCGCGAGCAGGAGCCCGAGCACGAGGTGCGAGCGGCCCAGCGGCGACGCGAGCACGCGCGCGGAAACGTCGCCCGCGCGGTCCCGGCGGACGAGGTAGCCGCCGCGGACGGCGAGGCGCTCCACCGCCGGCCGGCGCTCGTCGAGGTCGTCGAGCTGGCCGACCACCACGAGCACGCCCGTGGCCGGGACCTCCGCCGCGAGCCGGTCCGCGCGCGCGAGGGCGTCGTCCACGCCGAACGCGGGGACGCCGCAGTCGGCGACCGGGAGGCCCGCGGCCGACGCGCGCGCGGCGAACGTCTCGTCGTCCGCCACGCCGAGGCCGAGGACCTGGGAGTCCCCCACCGCGATCCACCCGCCGGGGGCCCCGCCCACGCGGCAGCCGTGCGCGTCGGTGGTCACGGTGGTCACCCGCCCGGTGGGGTGCCGCACCGCCGCGGTCGCGTCGGGGACGAGCTCGATGCGGCCGTCGCGCTCGCGGAAGAGCCCGAGCCGCGGGAGGCCGCCTCCGTCGAGCGTGCGGGCCGCGGCCTCCACGAGCGCGAGGGCCGCGGCGGCGACCAGCAGGAGGGCGAGCACGTTGCCGACGGCACGCATCGCGGCCGAATCTCGCACGTTCGCGCCGCCCGGGGAAGCAGGGGCGCCTCGGCGCGCCGGATCCGCGGGATCAGGCCCCGAAGGCGAGCACGACGACGCGCTCCCGCGCCTCGGGCCCCCGCCGGCCGCCCGGGTCCGCCTGCGTCGGCTGGACGACCCGCACCGCGCCGAGCGGGTAGAGCCCGCCGCCGACCAGGATGGCGACCGGGAGGATGTCGCGGGGGGGACCGGCACACACGGCGAGCTCGGGTGTCATGAGGGTGAACCCTTACATGCCAAGAGATCAGCCGTCAAGGCCTATTTTGTGCCCTTCGAGCGGCCCTCCGTAGGTGTCAATTGGCAGTTCCTGACACCTGATCCCG
>CAYWGD010000187.1:0-11498 GCA_964457335.1 uncultured Enterobacteriaceae bacterium
GGCCGGCGGTGCCGGCGCCTCCGCGGCCGGCGGTGCCGGCGCCTCCGCGGCCGGCGGTGCCGGCGCCTCCGCGGCCGGCCCCTCCCCGATGGTCGCCAACACCGTCCCCACCGGCACCTTCACGCCCTCGGCCACCAGCAACGCCTCGACCACGCCCTCCTCGAACGTCTCGACCTCGATCGCCCCCTTCTGGGTCTCCACGACCGCGACGATCTGCCCGCGCGTGACGCGGTCGCCCGGCTTGATGTGCCACTGCACGAGCGTGCCGGCCTCCATGTCGGCGCCGAGCGACGGCATCCGGAACTCAGCCACGGCCGACCGTTTCGCGGGCCGCGCGCACGATGTCCTCGACCTGCGGCAGCGCGGCGTCCTCGAGGTGCTTCGGGTACGGGATGGGCACCTCCTCGGTCGCGACGCGCGCGACCGGCGCGTCGAGCTCCCAGAAGACCTCCTCGGTGATGCGCGCGGCCACCTCCGCCGAGAAGCCGCCGGTGCGCCAGGCCTCGTCGATCACCACCGCGCGCCGCGTCCGGGCGACCGACGCGCGCACCGTCTCCATGTCGAGGGGGCGCAGGACGCGCAGGTCGACGACCTCCGCCTCGATCCCCTCGCCCGCCAGCCGCTCCGCCGCCTCCAGCGCCTTGCGCAGCGAGTACCCGTACGTGACCAGCGTGACGTCGCGACCGGGGCGCCGCACCGCGGCGTGGTCGATGTCCACGGGCCCCGCGTCCGCGGGCAGCGTCCCCTCCACGTTGTAGAGCATCACGTGCTCGAAGAGGATCGTGGGGTCGGGGTCCTTCATCGCGGTGAGCAGCATGCCGCGCGCGTCCTCGAGCGTCCCCGGGACGACGACGCGGAGCCCGGGGACATGCGCGTACCAGCCCTCCAGGCTGTGGCTGTGCTGCGCGGCGAGCTGCTTTCCCGCGCCCGTGGCCATGCGGATCACCACCGGGACCGAGACCTGCCCGCCGCTCATGTGCCGGAGCGTCGCGGCGTTGTTCACGATCTGGTCCATCGCGAGCAGGCTGAAGTTCACCGTCATCACCTCCACGATGGGCCGCATGCCGCCGATCGCCGCCCCGATGGCCGCGCCCACGAACGCGCTCTCGGAGAGCGGCGTGTCGCGCACCCGCTCGGGTCCGAACTCCTGCAGGAGCCCCTTGGTGACGGCGAAGCAGCCGCCGTAGTGCCCCACGTCCTCGCCCATCAGGAAGGCGCGCGGGTCCTCGTCCAGCGCCTGCCGGATGGCCTGCTTGAACGCCTCCCGGAAGGTCATCGTGACGGGAGGGCCGGTCGCGGCCGGCGCCCGCGGCCCGGGCTCGGTGCGCGTCAGCACGTCGCGGGTGAGGTCCTCGACGGGCTCGATCGTGCCCGCCTCGGCGAACGCCACGGCCGCGGCGACCTCGGCGTCCACCTCCGCCTCCACGGCCTCCACGTCGGCGTCGGTCAGGAGCCCCTCGGCGCGCGCGACCGCGGGGAAGGTGCGGAGCGGGTCCCGCTGCATCCAGCGCTCGACCTCCGGCTTGTCCCGGTAGAGCTGCGCGTCGAACATCGAGTGCGCGCGGAAGCGGTACGTCCGGAATTCGAGGAGCTGCGGCCCCTCGCCTCCCCGCGCGGCCGCGGCGGCGCGCCTCGTCGCCGCCTCCACGGCGAGCACGTCCATGCCGTCCACGACCTCGGCGGGCACGCGGTAGCTGCGCGCGTGGGCCACGAAACTCGTCTCCGCCTCGCTGATCGCGAGCGCCGTGCCCATCGCGTAGAGGTTGTTCTCGCAGCAGAACACGACGGGCAGCTTCCAGAGCGACGCGAGGTTCAGCGACTCGTGGAACTCGCCCTCCGCGGCCGCCCCCTCGCCGAAGAAGCAGAAGGCGACGTGCCCCCTCCCCGAGAGCTTCTCGGCGAGCGCGAACCCGATCGAGAGCGGCAGGTGCCCGCCCACGATCGCGTTGCCGCCGTAGAAGCGGCGCGCCGCGTCGAAGAAGTGCATCGACCCGCCGCGGCCGCGGCTGCACCCCTCGACCTTCCCGAGCATCTCCGCCATCGCGCGGCCCATGGGCACCCCGCGCGCGAGCGCCTGTGCGTGCTCCCGGTACGTCGCGACGAGCACGTCCTCGGGCTCGACCGCCCCCATCGCGCCGACCGAGACGGCCTCCTGGCCGATGTCCAGGTGCAGGAAGCCCCGGATCTTCTCGGCCTGGTAGAGCTCGACGCACATCTCCTCGAAGCGGCGGATCCGGAGCATCTCCCGGTAGAGCGCGCGCGCGTGCCCCGCGGAGACGGGCAGGAGCCGCGCCGGCGCCTCCACGCTCACCCCGGCTCCAGCGTCGAGGTGTCGCCCTCGGGGAGGCCGAGCTCGCGCGCCCGCAGGAGCCGCCGGAGGATCTTGCCGCTCCGCGTCTTCGGGATCGACGGCACCAGCTCGATCTCGCGGGGCGCGATCGCGCCGCCGAGCCGCGTCCGCGCGTGGCCCAGGATCTCGCGCCGCGCCGCCTCGGTCGGCTCGTGGCCGGGCTTCAGCGCCACGAAGGCCTTGACGATCTCGCCGGCCATCGGGTCGGGCTTGCCGATCACGGCCGCCTCGGCGACGGCCAGATGCTCCAGGAGCACGCTCTCGACCTCGAACGGCCCGACGAGGTGGCCGGAGGTCTTGATCACGTCGTCCGCGCGCCCGACGAACCAGAAGAAGCCCTCGGCGTCCATCCGCGCGAGGTCGCCCGTGAGGTACCAGCCGTCGGCGAAACACGCGGCGTAGCGCGCGGGGTCGCCGAGGTAGGCGCGGAACATGCTCGGCCATCCGGCGCGGATCGCCAGCTCGCCCTGCCGCCCCGGGCCCAGGACCTCCACGCCCGCGTCGACGCGGCGCACGATCGCGGCCTCGATCCCCGGGAGCGCGCGCCCCATCGAGCCCGGGAGCACGTCGGCGCCCGCGAGGTTCGCGATCAGGATCCCGCCCGTCTCGGTCTGCCACCAGTTGTCGTGGATGGGCATCCCGAAGGCCTCGACGCCCCAGCGCACGGCCTCGGGGTCGAGCGGCTCACCCACGCTCGCAACGAAGCGGAGCCGCGGGAGCGCGGTCGCCCGCGCAAGCGCCGTCCCCGCCTTCCGCATCATGCGGACGGCGGTCGGGGCGGTGTACCAGACGGTGACGCCCTCCTCGCGCAGGAGCCGGTACCAGGCGTCGGCGTCGAACTCGCCGTCGTAGACGACGCTCGTGACCCCATGCGTGAGCGGCGCGACGATGCCGTAGGAGGTGCCGGTCACCCAGCCGGGGTCCGCGGTGCACCAGAAGACGTCGTCCGGATGCAGGTCCAGCGCATAGTACGCGCTGACGTGGTGGTGCACGACGGCCTCGTGCACGTGGAGCGCGCCCTTCGGCCGCCCGGTCGTACCGCTCGTGAAGTGGAGGAGCGCGGGGGTCGACGGGTCCGTGGCCGGGATGGCGAAGGTGTCGGGCGCCGAGACGCACAGGGTCGAGAAGTCCAGCGTGCCGAAGCGGGCCGCGCCGACCACGATCACGTGCTGCAGGTCCGGCAGCGTGGGGCGCACGCCCGCGACCTTCTTCGCGTAGAGCACCGGCGTCGTGACGAGCAC
The DNA here is from genome assembly GCA_964457335.1 of uncultured Enterobacteriaceae bacterium. Lineage (GTDB taxonomy): Bacteria > Myxococcota_A > UBA796 > UBA796 > SXON01 > CAJBVW01. The sequence continues at coordinate 3,592 of CAYWGD010000187.1, forward strand.
GCGCCCGGCGCCGAGCGTGAGGCGCTGGCGGATCGGCTCGGGCCCGAAGGCCGGGAAGAGCGGGCAGACCACGGCCCCGGCCTTCAGCGCGCCCAGGAGCGCCACGTAGAGCTCGGGCACCCGCGGGAGCAGCAGGAAGACGCGCTCGCCGGGCTCCACCCCGAGCCCGAGGAGCGCGTTCGCGAAGCGGTTGGAGGCGGCGGCGAGCGCGGCGAAGGTGAGGTCGCGGCGGGACCCGTCGGCGCCCCGCCAGCGGAGGGCGACCTTGTTCGCGAGCGGGCCCACGGCGTGCCGATCGACGGCCTCGTGCGCGATGTGGAGGCCGCCCGCGGGGAGCCCGGCCAGCCGCGCGCGGGCCGCCTCCCAGGTGAAGGCCGCGCGCTCGGCGGCGTAGTCCACGAGGTTGGGAGGGACGGCGGGCGGGGCCTTGTGGATGCGGTCGTCGCCCGGGGGTAGCGTCAATTGGCGCCTCTCCCCTCCGCGCGACGGCCAGCCTGGGAAGGGCTGATTCCCGGGGAGGGGAACGAAAGGAAACCGCGCCCCGGGCACCGTCAACCGGGCCGGGTCAGCCGGGCGTCTCGTCGAGTCCCGCTGCTCTTGGGGCAGGGGGCTGCCGCCCCCCGCAACGCCCCCCGCACGTGCGGTGGGGGCTCGCGCCACCAAAAGGCGCGCGCGTCAGGCGCCTCCGTCCACCAGCACCAGCGGCCCCGCCCCGAGCGTCCCCGCCGTCTCCCGGGTCTCGCCGCTCGCGAGCGCCCACCGGGCGGTCCACCGGACCGGCGCGTCGCTCCGTCCCTCGAAGCTCCACACCTGCCGCTCCCGCCCCGTGAGGACGAGCCGCCCGGGTGGGGCGCCGTCCGCTTCCAGGGCGACCTCCACCCGGCTCACGCGCGCCCAGTCCACGAGCGTCGGGAAGACCTCGACCGTGCGGCGCGCCGGCGCGTCCACGCGCGCCTCCCAGGTGTCGCCGTCCACCACGACCCACGCGCCGCGCCGGAAGCCGCCGTCCTTCCGGCTCACGTGGAGCCGGGCCTCCCAGCGCCGCGCGGCCCCCGGCCGGACGGGGAGCTCGACGGCGACGAAGCCGGCGGCGGTCAGCTCGACGGTGCGCCGGGTGACGAGCTCGTCGCCCTCAAGGCCCGCGGGCTCGGTGTGGCGCACGTCGACGAACGCGCGCGCCACGTCGCCCCAGCCGTCGCCGGAGGGCCAGAGCAGGAGCCGCATCCGCTCGACGTCCCAGGGGGGCGACAGGACCAGGAGCGTGCCGTCGACGGGCTCGGGCGGAACGGGCCAGGCGCGCCCCTCGGCGTCCCACCACACCACGGCGACGCTCGCGCCGGCAAGCCGCGCGACCTCGGCGCTGCGCCGCCGCTCGTCGAGGACGACCCGCTCGACCGCGCGGCCGCCGACCCGGAGCTCGACCTCCGCGCGCCCGGCGGCGCTCGTCGGGGTGGCGACCTGGAGGCGCCCGGTGTCCGGGCGGGCGAGCACGATGTCCGCGAACGGGCGGTCGGTGACGGTCCACGCCGTCCACTCCCCCGCCCCGCCGGCGGACCGGAGGCGCGCCCGCCACTCCCAGGCCAGGGGTGCGCCCGCTGCGGCGCCGGGCGGCAGCCGCCAGCGGTACGTGCGCGTGTCGGTCACGACGAGCTCCGCGTGGGCGTCCCCGGCGCGGAGCTCCACCTCGGCGCTCGCGTCCGGGCCGGGCAGCGCCACGCGCACGCCCACCTCCACGCGCGCCGCGGGGTCCGTCAGCACCACGCGGGTCACGGCCGCGGCGAGCTCCCCGGGCGCCGCCAGCGCGGACAGCCGCGCCCGCGCGCGCCAGGGCCACGGCGCCACGACGCCCGCCTCGAGCACGAAGCTGCGGCGGCCCACCGGCGCGTCGTCCACGAGCACGCCGTCGCGCCAGAGGACCCCCTCGAGCAGCGCCTCGAGCCGGCCCTCGATCACGTCCACGAGCGCGGGCGGCGCGGCGGGGAGGCCGTCCACGCGCACCGTGATCGCCTCGGAGGTCCACACGGCGCGGCGCACGTCCTCGGTCGGGCGGCCCCCTGGCGACGCGGCGCGGAGCAGCGACCACGCGCGCGAAACGTCGACCGACACCTCCGCGCGCACCCCGACGATGCGCGTGGGGAGCGCCCCTTCGACCGTCACGTCGAGGAGGCCGGGCTCGGCGGCCCAGAGCCGCGCCGCGGCGAGCTCCACCGCGCCGCCAACGGCCGCGCCGACGGCTTCGAGCGGCGCCGTGAGCCCCGGACCCGCGAGCCGGACGTGCACCTCCGCGGGTCGCGCGGGGCGCAGCTCGACGCGCGTGCCGGGCCGGTTCGTGGCGGCCCACGCCTCCACCGCGGGGCGCGCGGCGTCCAGGTCGTGCCGGAGCTCGACGGGCGCGTCCACGAAGGCGGCCGACTCGACGCCGTCGCCGCCCACGAGGAGGAGCCGGAGGCCGAGCCCTCCGTCGGTGTCCCGCGCGAGCGCCGGCGACGGGAGGACGTGGAAGAGCGCGGGGTCCTCGTCGTCGGCGAGCACCGTCACGACGGCGATCGGCAGCGGGGGGATCGTCATCACGAGGCACCTCCGAGCACGAGCTCGCCGCCGACGATCTCGCGGGCCGCTTCGTCCTCCACGGGCCCCGTGGTCCCGTCGGCGCGCACGGGCACCCGGCGCACGCGCACCCGCCACGCGAGCGGCGCGAGCCGGCTCGCGCGGCGCACGGGCAGCTCCAGCGGCGCGTCCGGGTCGAGCGTGAGGAAGTCGCCGTCGTCCACGGCGACGGCGACGTAGGGGCTCGCCTCGCCCGGGCCGAGCCGGATTCGCACCCGCTCCAGCGCGTCGGGCTCGAGCTCGGCGGCCCCGTAGCGCACGTGCCCGTCGACCGGGGCGCGCGCCGGCAGGTCGACGGCGCCGGCTTCGCCGAGCACGCGCGCCTGGACGCGTACCTCGCCCGGCGGGAGCAGGAGCGGCGCCTCCGGGTCCGCGGCGGTGAGCCGCAGGGGGACCGCGACGCTGCCGGCTTGCGCCGTGACCTCCACCTCGCGGGCGAGCGCGAAGAGCCCGGGGTCGCAGCCCACGTGGACGAGCTGCCGGCCGAGGGCGCCCGCGTCGACCACGAGCACGGCGCCGTCCGCGACGCGCTCCGGGCCCTCCACCGGCGCCCCGTCGACGAGCGCGGCCACGCGCCAGCGCACCTCCAGCGGCTTGAACGGCGCGCCGACCGCGCTGACGACCTCGGCGAGCCCGAGCGCCGAGCAGCGCACCTCGCGGCGCTCCACGGCGCCCGTCGGCCCGGTCCACCAGATGCGCGCGAGCAGCGTGCCGACGGTGCGCGGGTGCAGCGGGAGCGTGTTCACCACGTGCAGGTGCGTCGCCTGGAAGGGCCCCGCGACCGGGACCACCTTCCGTAGCCCCTCCCGCTGGGCCGGGTCGCGCCACGCGGCGCGGAGCTCGGCGGCGTCCCAGGTGATCGTGTGCGTGCGCCGCTCCACGCGCGCCGTGCGGAGATCCCAGTCCTCGCGCCCCTCCGGGCGGGCCGCGAGCCGCCAGCCGCCCCCCTCCGGGACGAACCACGCCCCCCGCGCGCGGGCCGCCAGCTCCGCGAGCCGCGTGGCGCCGTGCTCCGCGAGCGGATCGGGCGGGCCGGCCCGCCGCCAGGTCACGAGCGCGGGATCGAGGAGCCCGAGCCAGGCGTCGCGCGCCGCCCCCCAGGTCACCACCCCGTCGCCGAGCACGGCGTGGAGCTGATCCCAGGCGGGTCCCGCGTCGAGCCGCGCGAGGAGCGGGAGCGGCCGCACGCGCCCGGCGTAGCGGAGGCGCACCTCCGCGCGGAGGTCCGCCTCCCCGGCCTCGAGGAGCCGCGTCAGGAGCGCGTGGCCCACCGCGTCGAGGCGCCAGCGGACGCGGAGGCCCGTGGGATCGGCGTCGAGCGGCACCTCCCCCGAGTCCACGCCGGTGCCCGCCGCCCCGACGAGCCGCCACGTGCCCCCCTCCCATGGGACGGGGCGCGCACCGCCGGCCAGGGCGCCGTCCCAGCGCAGCCCCACGGTCATCCACCCGCTCGTCCCGCTCCCGCCGCGCTGCTCGACGAGCCAGAAGTCGAGCGCGCCGTCGGCCCGCCGGCCCGTCACGAGCCGCGGCACCCGGTAGCGGACGGCCGGGTCCTGGTCGTCGGGCAGGCCGTCGGGCCCGCGGTCGAGGTCGCCGGGCGGGAAGGTCAGCATCAGGCCGTCCGCACCGGCCCGACGAGGAGGGTCCCGCCGCCGCGGTGCTCGCCCCAGGAGGAGCGCGCGTCCTCGCGCCCCCCGGGGAGGACGTTCGTGACGCGGTACAGGAAGCGATCGGCGTCAGGATGCCGGAGCACACGCAGGAGCAGGCGCTGGAGCAGCGTCACGCGCGTGCTCGGCGCGGCCGCGGTGAGCACCGCGCGCGTCCCGTCGTCGAACTCCACGATCAGCGCCTCGAGCGGCTCGCCGCCGGGGCCCGCGCCGAACGCCGCCGCGTCGGTCGTCACCTCGATGGTCGTCTCGTCGGCCTCGACCCCCTCGGTCGCGCAGAGCTTCGCGAGCACGGTGGTGGCGTCCTCGGCGATCTCCACCTCGATCGGCGGCCGCAGGGCGTACACGGGGAGGTCGGCGGGCTCGACCGCGCACACCACGTCGAACGAGGCGCCGGGGGCCAACACGCGCTCCTGGAGCGCGCCCTCCACCGCGCCCGCGACCCGGGCCACGCCGCCCGGGATGGGGAAGCCTGGCACGTCCTTCACGGTGAGCGTCGCGGGCGTCGGGTTGCGCAGGCGCACCCGGTGTTGGCCCGCGCCCGCCGCGTCGGGCCCGAGGTACCAGGCGTCGAGCACGCCCGTCCGGCGCCCGCCGAGCCCGAGCACGATCGGGCAGCTGCGCTCGGGCTCGTCGAAGATCCGGAAGGAGACGCGCCCGGCGGTGAACCCGCCGCCGGCGAGCTGCCCCAGCAGCGCCTCGAAGCCGGCCGGGTCGAGCTCGAAGCCGTCGGCGAGCTCGCCGTCGAGGGACTCCAGCGCGAGCGCGCGCGCGGCGGGCGCACCGCCCGGGGGCTCGAGCGCGATCGTCGCGGACAGGGGGCGCGCGGGCAGGAGCCGGGCGCCGGGGCCGAAGCTCGCGCGGACGAGCTCGGGAAGGGTGGGGTCGATGACCGGCTCGGTCCGGAAGCCCACGTGCACGCGGTAGGTGGCCGTGGCCGCGACGTCGGTCGAGGACGCGCCCTCGCCCTCCACGAGCACCTCGGCGAACGCGAACAGGAGCCCCGGGAGGTGGGGCGGGGCGGCGTCGCGGGTGAGCCGCCACTCGCGCGGGACGTAGTAGATCGCCCCGGTGTCCACGAGGTCCTCGTACACGGTCGCGCGCACCTGCCCGGCGACCAGCAGCGGGACCGCGCGCAAAAACGCGCGATCGAGATCCAGGTTGCCGGGGTCGCGGGCGTAGACGCCTGCCTGGTGGGCGGGGTCGAAGGTGAACGGGACCGCCTGGGTGATCGCGTGCGCGGTCTCGATGATGGCCGGCGCGCCGTCGAGGTCGACGACCGCCTTCGTCGGCAACGCCTGCCGGCCGGCCACGACGAGGTCGCTCGTCTTGACCGCGAGCGTCTTGTCGGGGACGTAGGTGCGGGCGACGAGGGAGAGCATCGCCTTGCCCGAGAGGGCCTGGGTCGCGGCGGTGGACGCGGCGTCCGACGAGAGCAGCACCCGCGCGCTCGCGATGGCGCTCAGCGTGGCGGCGTTCGAGAACGCGACCCGGGAGAGGGTCGGCACGGGCTCGGCGGGTGCGGGCTCGGCCGGCGTGGCGGGCTCTGCGGGCGCGGGCTCGGCGGGCGTGGCGTCCGTGGGCGCGACCCGGTGGAGGTTCGCGAGATGGCCCAGCCGGACCCGCGCGAGCACGCTCGCGTCGATGGAGACCGGCTTCACCTCCGCAACCGGGGTGACCGGCTTCACCTCCGCCACGATCGGCGTGATCGGCATCGTGAGGGTGTGCGTCAGGATCGGCGTGGCGACGATCGGGGTCGCGACGATCGGCTCCGCGGGGGTCGCCGGCTCCGCCGGGGTGGTCGGCTTCGTCGTCACGGTCCCCACGCGCCGGATGCGGTCGAAGAGCCCGGCCCTCGCCGCCGCGCTGATCGTGGCGCGCGACGTCGCGTCCAGCGTCGCCTTCGCCGTGAGGCTGGTCGTCACCGCGTCGGCCGAGAGCAGGACGTCGCTCGATCGCGCCTTGCCGACGAGCACCTGCTTCCACGTGCGGCGCCCCACCTTCACCTCGGAGCGCACCACGAGCCGCGCGCCCGCGTCCGCGCGGGACATGGCGAGCCGGAGCCGGAGGAAGGTCTCGGCGTCGGGGATCTCGTAGACGAGGCCGACCCGATCCGCGCTGCGCGGGGACAGGGCGCCGAGGGCGGCCTCCTGCTTCATCCCCGGGCCCCCGCCCACGCGCGTCTCCCACTCGAGGTGCACGGTGCTGACGTGATCGACGAGCCGGAGCTCCCGCGCCCCCGCGGGGAGCGCGGGCGGCGTCCACGTCAGCGCGAGATCCAGCGTGCCGACGCGCGGGCTCGCGGCGTCCGTGCCGCCCTCCCACTCGAGCTTCACCGCGGGACGCCCCTCGGGGTCCGTCGCGAGGCGCCAGGCCGGCAGGTACCAGGCGTTGGCCGCGTCGCGCGCCCCGGTCAGGACGGTGCCCGCCGGCCACGACGCGCCCGACAGGAGCGGGAGATCGGGGGCCGCGGGCGGCGTGGCGGGCTCGGCGCCCGGCTTCACGGCGGCGAGGCCCCCGAGGTTCCGCTGCTTCAGCAGGTCCAGGGTGGTGACGCCGACCAGGCGCTCGTTGACGAGGAACACCGCGTCGCGGCTGCTCATGGGGGAGCTCCGTTCAGAAAGGGAGGGCGAAACGCGCGGCGTACCAGGCGCCGTCGCGCGGGCGGGCGCCGGCCAGCGCGTCGCGCCGCGCCGTGACGTCGGACTCGGCGAGGAGCTCGACGGCGCGCGGGTAGGCGGGGAGGCCCGCCAGGTGGCGGTGCGTGCGCGCGAGCTGCGGCTCCGCGAAGTGGAGCGTCGCCGCGCGGAGCACGTTGTAGAGGTAGTCCTCGTGCGGGAGCTCGAAGGTCACGCGCTCCTTGAAGACGTGCGAGACCGCCACGGCGGGGTCGACCACGACGCGGTGCCCCGCGAGCCAGCAGCGGATCGAGAGCTCGACGTCCTCGACGCCGTAACGGCGCATCGGCTCGAAGCCGCCGAGCGCCTCGAACAGCTCCCGGCGCATCGCGAGGCAGCCGGCGCCGGCCGCGGGCACGTCGCAGGGCCGGTCCGGGCACCCGAGCCAGCGCACGTCGAACGCGGGGCTCGTGATCGCGAGGCCGTACCCGCGCACCCGCGGGTTGCCGGCGATGCCGATGCCCGGAGTGGCGATGCCCACGGCGGGATCGTCGAGCCAGGGGAGGAGCCGATCGAGCCAGCCCGGCGCGGGGAAGCAGTGGGCGTCGAGGAAGACGATGCGATCGGCCCGGGCGGCGGCGACGCCGCGGTTGCGGGCGACGGCCGAGCCCGTCCGTGCGCCCTCCACGAGCGTGACCGCAGGCCAGAGATCGGGCCGGGCGCGCAGGAAGTCGCAGCAGCCGTCGGAGGAGCCGTCGTCGACGACCACGATCTCCACGTCGGGCGCCGTCGCGCGGACCGCCTCGACCGTGAGGAACACGTTCCGCCCCTCGTCGTGCGCGGCGATGACCACGGCGCAGCGGGGCGGCTCGCCGCGCGCGTCACGCGGCGCCGGTCGCGCCGCGGGCACCCACCGAACCTCCGCGCCCAGGCGATCGACCGCCGCCGCGCGCGCGCCGGTGCACGCCTCGTCGAGCGCGTCGGCGGCGGCCTCGCCCGCGATGCGCGCGAACGG
>CAYWGD010000188.1:0-11173 GCA_964457335.1 uncultured Enterobacteriaceae bacterium
GGACGGCGCGCGGCCACGCGCGACGGCCGCCGCCGCCGGGCCGCCCGGAGGCTCCAGACGCGCGACGGCCGCCGCCGCCGGGCCGCCCGGAGGCTCCCAGACGCGCGACGGCCGCCGCCGGGCTGTCCCGGAGGCACGGCTCGCGGAGACCCGGGGGACGCGCCCCGGGACCTGGATCAGACCTGCTCGCCCTCGATCTCGACCGGGCCGGCGTCGGGCGGCGTGGCGTCCTCGGGGCCGGCGTCGACCGGGCCCACGTCGGCGTCCGGGGGGACCTCGACGACGCCTTCGGCGCCCTCGACGGCCTCGGAGCCCTCGCCCTCGGGCGGCGCGACGGCTTCGAGCACCTCGCCTTCCGGCGCGCCCTCGCCCTCGGCCCCGCCCTCGGAAGGCGCGCCCTCGCCCTCGGCGCCCTCGCCCCGCCCGCCACGACGGCGGCGGCGCTGGGTGGTCTTGCCGGGCTCGCGGCGCGCGCCCACCGGCGGCGCGATGACCGCGGTGGCCTCGGCGGCCTTGATGATCTCGGTGTACTGGCCGCTCTCGATCAGCGCCTTCACGCGCGCGACGGCCTCCTCGTAGCGGGCCCGCGCCGTGGAGTCCTTCGGCGAGCGCTCGACCGCGCGCTGGTACTCGGGCAGCGCCGCGAAGAGCTGGCCCTGCGACTCGGCGAGCTCGCCGCGCACGAAGAACGCCTCGTGCAGCGCCGGCTCGAGCCGCACGGCCTTCTCGAGCAGCGTGGCCGCCTCCGTCCAGAGCTGCTTGCGGATCGCGATGCGCGCGCGCTCGACCAGCGGCAGCGCGGCCTTCTCGTCGAGCTTCTGGGCCTTCTTGAGCGCCCAGTCGGCGCGCTCGAGGTCGCCGTTGCGCGCGACGATGAGGCGCCCGAGGTACAGGTGCGCGAGGTAGTTCTTGGCGTCCGCCGCGATCGCCGCCGTGAGCAGCTCCTCGGCCTGGCGCCAGCGCTCCTCGTCCTCGCCGCCGCGCTCCACGATGAGCGCGCCGAGGCGGGCCATGTGGATGCCGTTGTCGGGGTCGAGGCGACGCGCCTCCTGCAGCGCGGCCTCCGCGAGCTCGTGGTAGCCCGAGCCCTGGAGCAGGTAGATCTCGCCGAGGAGCCCGTAGGTGTCGGGCATCATCGGCTCGAGGTCCATCGCCTCCTTGAGCACCCGGGTCGCGTCCTCGAGCCGGTTCTGGTCGAGGTACACGCCCGCGAGCCGCCGCTTGAGGCGGGCGTTCTGCGGGAACGCCGCCATGCCGCGCTCGAGCGCCCCGGCCGCGCGGCCGCGCCCGGAGTGGCCCTTGAGCTGGTGCCAGCTCGCCTCGGTGTGGAAGGCCTCGGGGGTCGGCCCGAGCGTCTGCGCGGTGGTGTAGACCTCCTGGATCTGCTCCACCGGCGCCTTCTGGCCGATCTTGAGCTCGGCCTTCATCAGCTGGAGCTCGGTGTTCGCAGCGTCCTGCTTGAGCACCTCGGCGAGCCGCTGCTCGGCGAGGTCGGGGCGGGCCTTCTTGCTGCGCACGAGGCCGCGCACGGACTCCAGCACCGGGTCGTTGTCCGGGTACGGGATGCGCATGCGGTTGCGGACGCGGTGCGCCTCGAACAGGAGGCGGTTGCCCTCCTGCGCGAGCGCGAGCTTCTGGAGGCCCTCGGCCTTCGTGGCGCGGCCGAGGTAGTGGTCCCCGAGCGCCTCGAGCAGGCGGAAGTCGCTGGTCTCGCGGTGGCCGAGCACGCCCACGACGAGCGGGTGCACCTGCCACGTGCGCTCGCCGGCGGCGCCGTCGGGGAGCTGGTCGAGCAGACCCTTCGCCTGGAGCGTGAGGCGCACCTTGCGGTCCACCTCGACGACCTCGGCGTCCGCCGAGGTGTAGGGCATGCGGAAGTGCGCGAGCATGCCCAGCGCGTTGCGCTCCTCCTCGGAGAGCGAGTCGACCGCCTTCTGGATGCGGCGGCGGATCGGCTCGACGTCGGCGATGCCGTCCATCTGGAAGAAGCGCTTGTTCTCCATGAGCTCTTCGCGGTCGGCGTGATCGCGCACGGCGATGGCGAACATGCGCGCGGCGAACGGGTGCCCGTGGATGCGGTTCTGGATGTCGCCGAAGTGCTCGCGGGGGAACTCCTCGACGCGGTAGGCGTCGAAGACCTCGTGGAGCTCGCGGCCCTTGAGCCCGCCGAGCTCCAGCGTGCCGAGCGAGAGCCCCTCGCCCTCGCGGTAGAAGCGCGGGCGGATCGTCGAGAGGAAGATCACGCGGGCGCCGCCCTCCGCGAGCAGGAGCGCGCGGAGTAGGAGCTCGAAGCGGCCCTCGCGGTGGAACGTGCCGTCGCGACGGAGCACGTGCTCCAGGCGATCGATCACGAGGACGCGGTCCGACAGGCCGGCGAGCGTCGCCACGGCGAGCTGGGCGAGGTCCGTCGGCGCGGGCCGCTCGGCGCTCTTGAGCGCGTCGACGAGGCGCTTGTCGCCCGCGAGCTCGCCCGCCATCGCGATGCGGGCGTAGAGGCTGTCGGCCTCCGAGCCCCAGCCGACGTGGAAGTCCGGCATGCGGGTGTAGGCGCCGCCGGCGAGCGTGTGCTCGACGAGCCAGCGCTTCCCGACGCCGGGGGGGCCGTGCACGACGACGGGGCCGCCCTTCTCGAGCAGCTCCTTCAGCTGCGCGGTCTCGTCCTCGCGGCCCACGAACACGCTCTTGGGCGCGCCGCCGGCCTTCTTCTTCGGCTCCTCGGCCGCGGGCGCGGCCACGACGGCCTGGGCCGCCGCCGCCATGGGCACGGGGAGGCTGAAGAGGAGCTCCTTGGCGCGCTTCTTCTCGTGCTCGAACTTGAGCAGCCGGAGCGGCGCCGGGAGGAGGAAGGGGTTGAACGCGCGCGCCGCCACGACGAGGCGCGGCTTGTGCGGCGACGACGCGACGAGGCTCGCGAGCGCGCCGAGGGCGGCACCGTCGACGGTGTCGGCCTCGATCAGCGCGATGACGCCGCCGTCGCGGGAGAGCGCGGGCGCGAGCGCCTCGGCGGTCAGCGCGGTCGCGGGCGCGGGGATGTCCGCGCCGAGCGAGATGGCGGGGATGGCGGAGCGGCGGCGCAATTCGCCCAGGGCCTCGGGGTCCTGCAGCGCGCGCGCTCCGAACACGAGCACGCACCGGCCTTCCTGGATGGCAACTTCCACGCGGTTCATTTTCGACCTTCTCCCGCTGTTCCGGTCAGGGGTCCGCGCTCTAACGCGCACTGCGCGCGAGATCGACCCGCTTCTTTCGGCAGACTCCGACGACGACTCTCCGAGAACGCCGCTTCGCCCGACCCCACCGCGCGTCGACGAGCGCGACGGGACGGCGCGCTCGCGACGGATCTCAGGGGTAGCCCGGAAACTCCGTCCCGGCGATCCGGCCGGTGGTCCGGGCCACGTGCGCGATGCGCAGCAGGTGGAGGTCCCAGGGGGAGTCGCCGATGGCGAACACCGGGCGGCGCCCGAAGTGCACCCAGCTCGCCCGCACCTTGCCCTCGGCGCAGCTCACGATGCCCTCGACGGTGTCGGTGAGCCGGCCGTCCCGAAAGGCGAGGCGCACGCCGCGCACGTGCCGGATGCCGAGCCGCGGCGCGACGGCCTCGCCGATCACCTCCGGGCTCCCGGTGAGGATCCACACGCGGTGCCGCTCGCCGACGGCGGCGGCGAGCTCGCAGACGGCCGCGTTCGGGGCCACGTCGCCCGCGGCGAACGCCTCGTCTACGAGCGCCTCGACCTCGGCGCGGTCGAGGCCGGCGAGGGCCTGCGCGGCGGCGACGCACTGGTCCACGGGGCTCAAGGCGACGTAGCGCGCCCAGGGGTCCTCCGTGCCGAGCCAGGCACGCGCGGCGTCGGGGAGCGGTCCGCGCGCGATCAGCCGCCGGAGCGTGGCCTCGGCGATGTCGTCGTGGATGAGCGTGCCGTCCATGTCGAAGACGGCCTCGCCGGGGGGGAGGGCGTCGAGCGCGGCGAGGATGTCGGGGATGGAAGAGGGCGTCATGAGCTTGGGAACTGTCCGAGCAGGCGTTCGACCTCGAGGTGGGCCGCGGCCTCGGCGTCGGCCTCCAGGCCCGCCTCCTCGAGGTGGGTGATCTCTTCGGCGAGGTGGCTGAACGCGCTGTCGACGACCGAGGCGTCGACGCGCCCGCCGAGGTCGTCGAGCCCGCGCACGGCGGCGGCGACCTCCTCGAGGAGGTGGGCGGGGCCGCCGTCCACGGCGAGGTCCTCGGGCTCGGTGTCCACCACGGCGAGCGCCGCGAAGTGGTCCCCGACGAAGGTGAGGTTGTCCGCGAGGCGGTCCATGCGCGCGGCCAGCGCGGCGTAGGCGGCCTCGACGCTCCGGCGCTCCTCGGTGACCTCGGCGTGCTGCGTGGTGTCGATCTCCGCGGAGGGCGGCGGCGACGGGATCACGTCGGGGAGCTCGCGCGCGCGCTCGAGCACCGCGTCCCGGTAGAACAACACGGCCGCGGCGGCCTCGTGGTACGCGGCGGTCGCCCCGGGGAGCGAGCCCTTGCGGGCGGTCGGGTCGGGGAGCTTCCCGAGCACCGGCCGGCGGCGCGCGGTGACGGCGAGGTGCACGCGGAGGAGCAGGATCGCGCGCGTCTTCCAGACGAGCCCCATCACGCGCCGCATGCCCTCGGCGCGGCGATCGAGCATCGCCACGTCGGACTCGTACTTCTTGATGAGGTCGTCGCGGTCGCCCTTCGCGCGCACGCCGTCGCGCCGGGCGGAGAGCACCTGGAGCTGCTGCTGGACGGCGCGGTGGCGGTCCACGAGACGGCTCTGGAGCTCGCCGAGGCGGCCCGGGTAGGCGAGCAGGTCCGCGCCCTCCCCCGCGCTCGGGAGCGGCGGCAACGGCGACGGGCGCACGCCGATCAGCGGGACGCGCCGCACGCCGCGCATGCGCCGGACCACGTGCACGACGCGCCCGGTGACGAAGCCCCCCCCGAACGCGACCAGGCCGAGGACGGCGAAGACGAGCGCGAGGAAGAGGCCCCACAGGAAGTTCATGGACCCACGCTATCTAGAAACCGGGGCGCCCGGCGCCCGCGGGATGTTCGTCCGCGACCGGCAACAGCCCCCGTTGGAAGAGCGCCGTGACCTCGCCGGGCACCCGCGTCGGGTCGAGGCGCCCGTCGCCGGAGAGCGCGGCCTCCACGAGCCGCTCGACGCCGCCCACGATGGCGAGCGCGACCACGTGCGGATCGTGCGGCCGGAGCGCGCCCTTCCCCACGGCATCCTCGAGGATGCCCTCCGTGTGGGCCACGACCTCGGCGAGCCGCGCCCGCACGGCCTCGCCCGCCGCGCCGGGGCTCCGCGCCTCCGCGAACACGAGCCGGACCTCGTCCGAGCGATCGCCGAGCAGCGCCGCGAGGCGCGCCCCGAGCGCCACGTAGACGGGCACCGTCGCGCCCGCGTCCCCGCACGCCGCGAGCGCCGCGCGCGTGTCGCGGAGGACCTCCCCGAGGGGCCCGAAGAGCCGCTCGACGAGCGCGAGGAACAGCGCCTCCTTGTCGCGGAAGTACAGGTAGAACGTGCCGCGGGCCACGCCCGCGTCGACCACGATGCGCTCGACGCTCCCGAGGGCCCAGCCGTCCTCGCGGAACGCGCGCAGCCCCGCCGCGAGCAGCCGGTCCCGCTTCTCCGCCTTGTTGGCCTCGCGCCGTCCCATCCCCGGGCGTGTATCGCGCCGAGAAAGATGACGATGCCGTCAGTTCGGTTTATGACAGGATCGTCAGTGTCCCTGGAGGCGCGCATGATCGGCATCCCGCTCGGCCTGCTCACCGCGAACGCCGCGGAGTGGATCATCCACAAGCGGATCCTCCACGGCCGCGGGCGCGACCCCGCGAGCTTCTGGAACTTCCACATGGACGAGCACCACGTGGCCACGCTCCGGAACCAGGGCCGCGACCCCGACTACGAGCGCTCGCCCCTGGGGTGGCACGCGCAGGGCAAGGAGCTCCTCGGGCTCGCGATGCTCGCCGTCCCGGTGGCCGCGCTGTTCCCGGTGGCGCCGTTCTTCACGGGCACCCTGTTCTACAGCGGCTTCAACTACTACCGCTGCCACAAGCGCGCGCACCTCGACCCCGCGTGGGCGCGCGCGCACCTGCCCTGGCACTACGACCACCACATGGGCCCGAACCAGGACGCGAACTGGTGCGTCACGAAACCCTGGTTCGACCACGTGATGGGCACACGCATCCCGTACGTGGGCACGCCGCAGGAGGCGAAGGACGACGCGCGGCGGGCGTTGGTCGCGGCGGAGCGGGCGCGGGCCGCGGCGGCCGCGCGTGGCACGAACGCGACGGCAACCGACACGACGCCCGACCTCGCGTCGGCGGCGACGGGCTGACACGGTCCACTTGCGTCACGGCACCTTGACGGTTGGTCGGCGAACGTCTAGTAGGGCCGGCCGTCCGAGGTCCTCATGTCCCGCTTTCTGCCCCTGCTCCTGCTCCTCTCCGCCTGCGAGCCGCCCCCCGCGCCGATCCCCGGCGAGGTCGAGCGCACCGGTGAGGTCCTCCAGGAGGTCAACGGCAAGAAGGTGACGCAGGGCATGGTGGACGCCACGCTCGCGCAGCTCCCCGCCAACGTGCGCGACCAGGTCATCGCGCGCGGCCAGCTCGCCCAGGTCAAGGAGCAGGTCGTCATCGGCGAGCTCCTCTACCAAGAGGCGGTCAAGCAGAAGCTCCACGAGAAGCCCGAGGTCAAGCAGGCCCTCGAGCTCTCCGCGCGCAACGCCCTCGCGACCGCGCTGCTCGAGGAGATCGTGAAGCAGCGGTCGACCGACGAGGCGGTGAAGACCTGGTACAACGACCACCTCGTCCAGTTCAACCGCCCGCAGGTCAAGGCCAGCCACATCCTCGTGGCGGACAAGGCCGAGGCCGACAAGATCCTCGCCGAGGTCAAGGCCGGCGGCGACTTCGCCAAGATCGCGGGGGAGAAGAGCACGGACAAGGGCTCCGCCAAGGAAGGCGGGAGCCTCGGCTGGTTCGAGAAGAACCGGATGGTGCCGGAGTTCGCGGACGCCGCGTTCGCCGCCAACAAGGGCGACATCGTCGGCCCGGTCCAGTCCAAGTACGGCTTCCACGTGATCAAGGTCGAGGACAAGCGCGACGCGATCCCGGTCGAGGAGGTCTCCGACAAGATCAAGTCGCAGCTCCGCAACGAGATCGTCGAGGCCTACATCGAGGAGCTCAAGAAGGGCGCCACGATCACGACGCCGAGCGCGCCCGCCGCGGGCGGCGCCACGGTGTCGCCGGCCGCCGTCCAGACCGACGGCGCCACGCCCGCCGCCCCGGCCGCGCCCGCCCCGACCCCCGCCCCGCAGTAGTCGATGTCGGCCCCCTGGATCCTCGTCCTCGGGGTGTCGTCGGGCTTCGGAGCCGCCGCCGCGCGCGCGTTCGCCGCGGCCGGCTACGACGTGGCCGGCGTGCACCTCGATCGGCGCGCCGGACAGGCCGCGGCCGACGCCCTCGCCGCGGAGATCCGCGGTTTGGGGCGCGCCGCGCACTTCTTCAACGTCAACGCCGCGGACGACGAGCGCCGCGCCGAGACCGTGGCCGCCCTCCGCGAGATCGTCCCCGCGGGCGGGCTCCGCGTCTTCCTGCACTCCCTGGCGTTCGGGAGCCTGCTGCCGTACGTCCCTCGCGAAGGGAAGGGCGCGAGCCGCAAGCAGATCGAGATGACGACGGACGTCATGGGCCACTCGCTCGTGTACTGGACCCAGGATCTCGTCGCGGCCGGGCTTTTCGGGGGGGACGCGCGCATCTACGCCATGACCTCGAGCGGGGCGCACATGGCGTGGCCGGGCTATGGTCCGGTCAGCGCGGCGAAGGCCGCGTTGGAAGCGCACATCCGTCAGCTCGCCATCGAGCTCGCCCCGCGCGGGATCACCGCCAACGCGGTGCTCGCCGGGGTGACGCAGACGGCGGCCCTGGAGAAGATCCCGGGCGCCGACAAGCTCGTGGAGAAGGCGCTGTCCCGGAACCCGCACGGGCGTCTCACGACGCCGGAGGACGTCGCCGCATGCCTCGTGGACCTCGCCCGCCCCGGCACCCGCTGGCTGAACGGGAACGTGCTCCGTGTGGACGGCGGCGAGGACTGCGCGGGCTGATCCCGGTCGCGACGCTGTTCGTCGTCGCGTGCACCGACCCCGCCAAGGACCCCGCGGACACCGACGCCCGGGACACCGCCTCCGGCGACACCGCGGACAGCGCGGATACCGGCGTCGCGGAGACCGCCGCGCTGCTCGGCGCGCTCCGGGACGGCGCGGAGTCCACGCTGCTCGACGTGTCGCGCAGCGGCGGCTGGCCCCGCCAGGTCGAGGAGGGCTGGCTCTTCGTCTACGCGGAGCCCGGCGCGTGGTCGCTCGCGGGCGACTTCGAGGGCTGGTCGGGCCTCCCGATGACCCAGGACGAGGGCTTCTCCTGGATCGTCGCGGACATCTCCGAGGCGTCCGGCTACAAGTTCACGAACGGCGCCGACTGGGTCGCGGACCCGTGGTCGCGCCAGTACACCTACGACGACTTCGGCGAGATGAGCCTCGTCCTCGCCGAGGACGCGCACCTGGAGCGCCTCTTCGAGGTCGGCGACGACACGCTCGTCCCGCGCACCGTGCGCGCCTGGGTGCCCGCGGAGCCGGCCACGCACGTGCTCTACGTGCAGGACGGGCAGAACCTGTTCGACCCCTCCGCCTTCTGGGGCGGCTGGCACCTCCAGGACAACGCGCCCGCCGGCCTCCTCGTGGTCGGCATCGACAACACGGCCGACCGCATGCAGGAGTACACGCACGTCGAGGATCTCCTCGAGGGCACGACCTACGGCGGCTGGGGCGACGCCTACGCCGCGTTCGTCCAGGACACCGTCCGGCCCCTCGCCGCCGAGACCTGGGGTGAGCCCGCCACGGTCGGCGTGATGGGCTCCTCCCTCGGCGGGCTCGTCAGCTACCACGTCGCGGACCGCTACCCCGGCGAGTACACCTTCGCGGCGAGCCTCTCCGGCACGATGGGCTGGGGCAGCATCGGCGCGACCAACGAGACGATCATCCAGCGCTACGCCGCCGCCGGCCACCGCGACACCGCGCTCTACCTCGACTCCGGCGGCAACGGCGTCACCTGCGCCGACACCGACGGCGACGGCACGAACGACGACGACCACGACAGCTCCGACAACTACTGCGAGAACGTGCAGCTCCGCGACGTGCTCGAGGGCGTCGGCTACACCTTCGAGGTCGACCTCTGGCACTGGTGGGAGCCCGAAGCCGCGCACAACGAGGCCGCGTGGGCCGAGCGCGTGTGGCGCCCGATGGAGATCTTCGCCGGCTTGTAGGTCGGGGTTCTTGGGACGGGGGGCTCGCGCCCCCCTTAACGAGCCTGTGAAGAAATCCCCGAGAAGAGAGCCTGTGGAGAAACCGGAGCCCGGGCCGGCGACGGCTCGCGGCGGCCCTGCGGCCCGGGTCCGGCGGGGGGGCAGCCCGTAGGGAGGACCCGCCGGGGGCCCCGGGACGCGGTTCTTGGGCCGCCGCGAGACGGCGACGGCACCGGCGGGGGGATTTCTTCACAGGCTCAACGCCCCTGGCCCGCGCGCCCAGCGCGCGGGCTCGCCGCGGCGGACACCGGCGGGCGGCGGCGCTGACGCGCCGCGGTCGCCGACGGGGCGCGCCGTCGAGAGGAGTCGCCTCGAATACGACAACGCGCCTCAGGAGCGGCACCGAATACGACAACTCGGGGAGCCGGCGGCGCCGGCGGGCGCCGGAGCAACCGAAAAGTGGGCGTTCGTCCGTTTCTGCCAACCTCGGGAGGCGCGTGGCGGGCGACTGTTGTCGTATTCGGTGCCGCTCCTCAGCCCGCTTGTCGTATTCGACCCGGCTCCTGCCCCCTGGGGCGGTCACCCCGCGGTGTCGCGGTCCGCGCGCGGGGTGACCGCGCCGGCTGTGAACCACCGCTCCACCTCGCCCGCCGACCGCAGGCGCACGACCGGAGGGCTCGCGGGGTCGGCCGCGAGCCGGGTGTAGACGGCCCGGCGGCGCTCGAACGTCTTCAGCGCCCACCAGATCACCGATTCGCGCGAGAAGAACGACAGGGCGAGGCTCTCGCGGTTGCCGTGCCACAGCTCCTCGCGCGTGATCACGCGGCCGACGGTGCGCCGGACGAGGCGGGCCACCACCACCACGAGCGGCAGGTCGAGCCACACGACGAGGGTGGCGCGGGGCCAGAGGAGATCGCGGACCGCCGGGTAGTTGCCGTCCACGACCCAGGCGGGCCCGGTGGTGGCCGCGGTGACGCGCTCGCGCATCACGGCGTCGGACACCTCGGTCCAGCCGGGCGCCCAGTGCAGCGCGTCGAGCTCGACGTAGGGCGCGCCGTGCCGCGCCGCGAGCCGACGCGCGAGCGTGCTCTTCCCGGCGCCCGGGCTGCCGACGACCACGATGCGCACGCGCGCCTCCGCGCGCCAGCGTAGCGCGGGCCGAAGGCGCCGGAGCCGCCGAGGGTGGGGACGGCCGGGCGCCGACGCACCGCGGAGCGGGTGCCCAGAAGTCGGAGCGACCCGGTCAGTCCTCGTGGCCCCGCCGGTCGGAGCGGCGCTCCTGGCGGATGGCCGCGAGCTCGCGCCATTGCTCGGCGGTGAGCGCCTTCCGGATGGAGAGCACGAGCTGCACGCGGTTGCGACGCAGCTCGGCCTCGGCCGCCGAGAGCGTGTCGACCGCCTTGAGCACGGCCTTCTCGTCGACCGTGTCGGCGCCCAGCAGGTGACGGAGCTCCAGGCGGGCCTTCTCGGCGCGGGCGTCGAGGTCGACCTTGGCGGTGTTGGCGGCGTAGACGGCGTCGGTCACCTGCTTGCGTTGGGCCTCGGTGAGCTCGAGCTCGGCGGCGATCTCGGCGAAGCGGCCCGAGGCGAGGGCGGCGGTGGCGTCGTCGGCGCCCTCGGGCGGCGGGGGGGCGGCGAGGGCGGGGGCGGCGGCGAGCAGCACGGACAGGAGGAGGGCGCGCATCAGGGGCTCCGTTCGCCCGAGAGGGCGTCGATGAGGGGGTCGGGGGCGGTCAGGGGGTCGGCGGGGTCGACCAGCACGAGGAGGTCCTCGCCGGGGAAGGCGGGCAGGGCCACGGCGCGATCGGCGTCGTCGAGCGCCGCGAGCAGGTCGGGCTCGGCCGCGGGGGCTTGCGGGGGACGGGCGGCGG
>CAYWGD010000188.1:11183-11403 GCA_964457335.1 uncultured Enterobacteriaceae bacterium
CCCCCCCCCCGCCACCGCGGCCCCGCCCCCCGCGGCCCCGCCCCCCCGCTCCGCCGCTCTCTGGGCGGCCATCTCGGCGTCGCGGCCCGTGGGACGGGCGGCGGGCCAGAGGATCGCGGCGAGCGCGGCGGCGGCGAGCGCGGCGGCGATGCGACGGGCGCGACGGGCGCGGACCGCCGCCGTCAGCGCGCGCGGGTCCGGTCGAGGCGCGGGGGCGGGC
>CAYWGD010000189.1:0-11259 GCA_964457335.1 uncultured Enterobacteriaceae bacterium
CCCGCCCCGCCGCCGCCGCCGCCGCCACCGCCTCGCCGCCGCCTCCCCGCCGCCGCCATGCCGCCGCCGCCTCGCCGCCGCGTCGCCTGAGACCGCGGGGCGCCCGCTACCGGGGCAACGTGCAGAGCGCCGACGGGAACACCCGCTCGACGCGCACGGGCAGCGGCGCGCAGAGGCGGCGCATCTCGTCGAGGGTGGAGCCGCGGCGCACGGAGAGCACGCCGTCGTGCACGGCGTCGCGGCCGAGGCCGAGGAGCGGCCCGACCACGGGGAAGCCGAGCACCCCGAGGAGGGTGACCTCGAGGTCGAAGAGGTAGGTGCTGCGCGCCACGCGCGCGGCCTCGCGCACCAGCGCGGCGCGGACGCCGTGGGGCACGTGGTGCATCATCAGCGTGTTGGTGACGAGGTCGAAGCTCTGGTCGGGGAAGGGCAGCGCGGTCGCGTCGCCCTCCACGAGCCGGGCCCGCCGCCCGAGCGCGCGCGAGGCGTGGTCGACGAAGGCCGGGCTCTTGTCGACGCCGACGAGCACGCACGGGAGCTCGGACTCGGCGAGCGCGCCGAGCAGCGCCCCGGAGCCCGTGCCGACGTCCAGCACGCGGAAGGGCGTGGGCCGCCCGAGCGCGATCCAGTGGCGCCGGATGCGGCGAACGTGGCCCGCGGTCCAGCGCGTGCGGCGGTTCCAGGTGTCGAGGTCCGCGAGGAGCTTGCGGCCACGGACGGACAGCCCTTCGCGGTCCAGGATCTCCTCCTCCTGGGTGCGCAACATCGAGGCGAACAACTCACGCTCCTTCGAGGAACCGGCGGAGCGGCAGCACGCAGAAGCCCCAAGCAACGGCGTCCTGCCACTCGATCCGGAACACGTCCAGGGTGCGGGCCCCGGTCGCGGCGTCGAGAAGGTAGCCACAGCCCGACCAGGAGCGAGCCTTCGTGCCGAAAATACGTCGTTGAAGCTGGGTAGGGCACGCGGCGACCCCCGCGATCGTGGCGTCCTCGGGGCCCTCCACGGGCCTGCACAACCACTCGCGCTTCACGTCGAAGACGGTGACCTTCCACGTGCCCTTCGCCGTGCCGCGCTTCCCGACGAGGCCCAGCGCGCGCAACACCCGCGTGGGGTCGCGGCCGGACTCCTCGACGAGGCGCCGCAGGTCGGCCACGCGCACGACCTGGAGCGCGGTGCGCGCCCCCGCCGTCGCGCCGAGCCGGCTCACCCACGCGACCTGCAGGGTGTCGGGGAGCTCGCTCACGGCCGCGCAGCCGGGGGCGTCGGTGGGCTCGGCGGCGCGGGCCGGCGTCGCGAGGACGAGGCCCACGAGCAACGCCGCGACGACCCGCAGCGCCGCGCCCCACGCCGCCGCGAGGCCCGACCGCAACGGCACGTGCCACCACGCCGCGCGCGAGGGGACCGGAGGGCGGCCGCGCGGGCGCGGCCGGCTCGGCGCCGAGCGCCGCTGGGCGGCGCGCGCGCCAGCGGAGGCCGAAGGCCGACCCCGAAGGGCACCGGCCCCGGCGTCCGCGCCGGGGTCGCGCCCAGGAACCCTCACGCCTGCCCCTCCGCGCGGGCCCGCAGCGCCAGCTCGGTGTGCGCCGTGCTGCCGAGCACGTCCAGGCCCGGCCGGGGCGGCGGCGACTTGAGGAAGCGCTCGCGCAGCCGGTGCCAGCGCTTGACCGCGTCGATGCAGCGGTCCTCCTGGAGCTTCTCCTCCTCCTGGAGCCGCACGAGCCGCTCGTAGGCGTGCACCTGCAGCGAGAGGTCCTGGCAGAACAGGAACACGTCCACGCCGGCGCGCGTGGCGTCGGCGAGCTGCTGCTCCAGCGCGAAGCGGCCGCGCACGGCCTTCATCTCCATGTCGTCGCTGAAGACGACGCCGGTGTAGCCGAGCTTCTGGCGCAGGATGGTCTCGACGATCTTCGGCGACATCGTGGCCGGGCGGCGCTCGTCCCAGCACGGAAAGACGACGTGGGCCGTCATGATCGTGCCGACGCCCGCCTGGATGCAGGCCTTGAAGGGGGGCAGCTCGACGGCCTCGATGTCGGGCGGGTCCTTCTCGACGACGGGAAGCTCGAGGTGCGAGTCGGTGGCGGTGTCGCCGTGCCCGGGGAAGTGCTTGGCGCAGGCGATGCAGCCCTCGTCCTGCATCGCGGTCACGAAGGCGGCGGCGTGCTTCGCGACGTTGGCGCTCCGCGAGGAGAAGGCGCGGTCGCCGATGATGGGGTTCTTCGGGTTCGAGTCGACGTCGGCCACGGGGGCGAAGTCGAGGTCGAAGTTCATGGCCCGGAGCTCCCGGGCCAACGCGCGCGCCACCGACGCGGTGAGCCGCGTGTCGTCGACGTTCCCGACCCAGCGCATGGGCGGCCACACCGTGGCCGGGGCCTTGATGCGCTGCACGCGCCCGCCCTCCTGGTCGACGCAGCGGATGGGCGGCACGTCCGCGTTCACGAGGCTGGCGAGCTCGCGGTTGAGCTCGCGCACCTGCCGCGGCTCCTCGATGTTGCGCCCGAAGAGCACGAAGCCGCCGGGCTGGCACTCCTTGATCCAGGCGCGCTCGTCGCCCGTGAGCGAGGTCCCGGCGATGCCGATGACGAGGCGCTGGCCGGCGCGCCGCTTGCGGTCGGCGGTGGAGGTCGTGAGGCCGACGATGTTCATCCGCGCGCCGCAGGGTGCTCGGCGAGCTCCATGAGCACGCCGCCGCAGGAGCGCGGGTGCACGAAGATCACGCGCGTGCCGTGCGCGCCGGGCTTCGGCGCCTCGGAGAGGAACTGGTAGCCCTTGGCGCGGAGCCGGGCGATGTCGCCGTCGAGGTCGTCGGTCTCGAAGCAGACGTGGTGCAGGCCGGGGCCGCGCTTCTCGAGGAAGCCGGCGATGGGGCCTTCGCCGTTCATCGGGTGCACGAGCTCGATGCGCGTGCCCTCGATGGGGAAGAACGCGGTCGACGTCTTCTCGGTCGGCACGTCCTCGCGCCCCGCGAGCGGGATGCCGAGGTCCTCCGCGAACCGGGTGATGGCCGCGTCCAGGTCGGGCACGGCGATGGCGATGTGGTCGAGGCGTCGGATCATGGTGTGGCAGTATCTCGGACCAACCGGAGCACCCATGTCCGCCGACCACGGCCCCCGCCGTTTCACCGCGCGCCGCGCGTTCTTCTCCTTCCTCGGGCCCGAGTTCCGCTTCTTCGCGCCCGACGGCAAGCTCGCGTGGTTCGTGAAGCAGAAGGCCTTCAAGCTCAAGGAGGAGATCACGGTCTTCGCCGACGAAGCCCGCAACAGCCCGGCCCTCGGCATCAAGGCGCGCGGCGTGCTCGACGTGCGCGGTGTGTACGACGTGACGGACACGCGCACCGGCGAGCGCGTCGGCTCCTGCAAGCGCCAGGGTTTTGCGAGCCTCGTGCGCGACACCTGGGAGATCCGCGGGCCGGACGACGCCCTCGTCGCGACGCTCACCGAGGACAGCCTCGCGCTCGCGCTCGTGCGCCGCTTCGTCCTCAAGGCGTGGCTCCCGCAGACGTTCACCGTGGCCTCGCCGGACGGGCGTGACTTCGGGAAGATCAAGCAACGCTTCAACCCTTTCTCGCTCGTGTACGACGCCGACTTCGGGGACGACGGGCTCGACGCGCGCCTCGCCGTCGCGGCCACGGTCCTGATGCTGGCGATCGAGGGTCGGCAGGGCTGATCGCGACGGGTCGCGCGGGCCCGGTGGACACCGGCCCCGTTCCGTCGGAACATCCGCCGCATGCTCCTCCTGCTCGCGGGCCGGGCCGCCGCCGCCACGTTGACCGTCGGCCCGGGCGCCTCCTACGCCACGATCGGCGACGCCGAGGCCGCCGCCTCCGACGGCGACACCCTCCAGATCGCGGCGGGCGTGTACTTCGAGCTGCTCGACCCGCGCGGGAAGGACCTGACCTACACCTCGTCCGCCGGCGCGACGATCAGCGCCGTGGACCCCTGCCTCCAGGTGTGGAACGGCGAGACCGTGGTCGTCAGCGGGCTCACGTTCGACGCCTGCAGCCACGCGATCGTCGTGAGCGGGTCGAGCGCGGTCACGGTGGAGGACACCACCTTCGCCAACAACAGCTGCGGCGTCGGCTGCGCGGTGTACGCGGAGGACTCGGCCACGGTCACCGTGACGGGCGCGACGTTCTCGTCGAACGCGGCGTCGGACCACGGCGGCAGCATCTACGCCGCGGACACGGCCGACGTGGCGGTCACCGACAGCGCCTTCGCGGGCGGTTCGGCCACGTACGGCGGCGAGATCGCGTTTGTCGGCACGGGGACGCTGACGCTCACGGACGTGACCTTCACCGCGGCCGAAGCGGACTACGGCGGCGCCGTGTACGCCACGTCGGGCGACCTCGCGCTCGACACGGTCACGTTCCGCCGTGGGAGCGCCTACGACGGCGGCGGGCTCTGGACGTACGCCGCCGGGGTCACGCTGGTCGACACGGTGTTCGACAGCAACACCGCCACCAACGAGGGCGGCGGCGCGTGTTTCGGCGGCGGGCGCGTGGCGGGGCTCTCGATCAGCGGCGGGCGCTTCAGCGACAACGTGGCCGCGCGGTACGGCGGCGGGCTCATGGTCAACGACGCCGAGCCCGTCGCGATCACCGGGACGACCTTCGAGGGGAACGCGGCGGCCTCGGCCGGGGGGGCGTACGTCTACGGGAACACCGGGACCGTGCACGGCACGCGGCTCGAGGAGGTGCGCTTCGTCGAGAACGAGGCCACCTCGGGCGACGGCGGCGGGCTCTACGGGCAGGACAACTCCGAGCTCGAGCTCTCGGCGTGCGCGTTCGTCGGGAACGTGGCGGCGGGCAACGGCGGCGCGCTCCGGTCGGCGGACGACGCCGCGTGGTTCGGCGGGACCGTGTTCCTCGAGAACGTCGCCGCGGGCTCCGGTGGCGGCGCGCTCCTCTCGGTGAGCGGGCGCGCGGACTTCGAGAACGTGGCGTGGGCGTGCAACACGGCGTCCTACGGCGCCGGGCTCGCGCTCACCGCATCGGCCGTGGCGCTCGACGGCACGCTCGCGGTCGGCAACGACGCCGGCGGCTACGCGATCTCCACCTCGTCGTTCACCCCCACCGACAACGTCGCCTGGGACAACGGCACGTCCTGGGTGGGCGTCTCCGACCCCACGGGGAGCGGCGGCAACCTCGCCGTCGACCCCATCGTGCGCGCGCTGAGCTGCGACGGCGACTGGACGAACGACGACCTCGCCCCGGATTCCGGCTCGCCGCTCCTCGACGTCACCTCCCTCACGGACGCGGACGGCTCCGCGGGCGACATCGGCGCGTACGGCGGCCCCCGCGGCGAGGTGCTCGACGTCGACGGCGACGGCTGGACGTACTGGGACGGCGACTGCCACGAGGGCCGCGCCGACGCCTTCCCCGGCGGCACGGAGGCCTGGTACGACGGCATCGACCAGGACTGCGACGGCCGCGACGACGACCAGGACGCCGACGGCTACGACCTCGCCGACGACTGCGACGACGAGGACGCCGCGGTGAGCCCCGGGACGCCGGAGGCCTGGTACGACGGCACCGACCAGGACTGCGACGGCAACGACGACGACCAGGACGTCGACGGCTACGGCGTCGCGGACGACTGCGACGACCTCGACGCCGGCGTGAACCCGGGGGTGGTCGAGGTCTGGTACGACGGCACCGACCAGGACTGCGACGGCGTCGACGACGACCAGGACCTCGACGGCTACGGGCTCGCCGACGACTGTGACGACCTCGACGCCGGCGTGAGCCCCGGGGTGGCCGAGGCCTGGTACGACGGCGTCGACCAGGACTGCGACGGCAACGACGACGACCAGGACGTCGACGGCTACGCGCTCGCGGACGACTGCGACGACACGGACGCCGCGGTGAACCCCGGGGTGGCCGAGGCCTGGTACGACGGCATCGACCAGGACTGCGACGGCAACGACCTCGACCAGGACGGCGACGGCGAGGGCGTCTTCACCGACTGCGACGACACGAACGCCGCCGCCTACCCCGGAGCGACGGAGCGCTGGTACGACGGCGTGGACCAGGACTGCGACGGCAACGACGCCGACCAGGACGGCGACGGCTTCGACGGCGGCCCCGACGGCGACGACTGCGACGACGCCGACGCCGCGGTGAGCCCCGGCGCCGCGGAGGTCTGGTACGACGGGATCGACCAGGACTGCGACGACAACGACGACGACCAGGACGGCGACGGCTTCCCCCTGGCCTACGACTGCGACGACCTCGACGCCGACGTGAACCCCGCGGCCGCCGAGACCTGGTACGACGGCGCCGACCAGGACTGCGCGGGCGACGACGACTTCGACCAGGACGGCGACGGCGCCGCGTCGCTGACCGAGGGCGCGGGCGAGGACTGCGACGACACCGACGCCGCCGTGTTCCCCGGGGCGACCGAGGCCTGGTACGACGGGATCGACCAGGACTGCGACGGCAACGACAGCGACCAGGACGGCGACGGCACGCCCGGCGCCGACGGCGACTGTGACGACACCGACGCCGCCGTGTTCCCCGGCGCGACGGAGGCCTGGTACGACGGCGTGGACCAGGACTGCGACGGCAGGGACGACGACCAGGACGGCGACGGCGCCGTGCTCGCCGACGACTGCGACGACACCGACGCGGCGGTGCTCCGGTGCATCACGCGCATCGACGGGGGCTGCAACTCGAGCGGGGCGTCGCCGACGTGGCTCCTGGTCGCGGCGGCGCTGCTGCTCGTGCGTCGCGGCACGCCGCTCCTCGCGCTCGCGACGCCGGCCTGGGCGCTCGACGCCACGGGCACCGGGCGCGTGCCCACCGACGCGGGCGGGCTGCAACGCGCGGGCGGGATGGTCGCCGGGGACGCCGGGAACCTCGACGTGGCGCTCGCCGCCGGCTTCGCGGGCACCACCGCGGAGGCGACGTACGACGACGGCTCGACGGCGCCGCTGATGGGCGGGCTCGCGACGGCCGAGCTCGGCGTCGGGTGGACCTTCCTCGACGGCGTGCGCGTGGAGGCCGGCCTTCCCGTCGTCCTCGGGGCCGCGGTGCCCGCCGACCTCGGGCCCGGGATCGGCGACGCCTGGGTCAGCGCGCAGTGGGCGCCCGTCCGCGGGGAGGCCTTCTCCATCGGGCCCGCCGTCGAGATCGCGATCCCGAGCGGGTCGGCGGCGCGCCTGTCCGGCGGCGGCGGGGTCGGGGGCGCGCTGATGGCCGCGGCGGGGGGCACGGCCGGGCCGGTGCGCTGGGGCGCGGAGCTCGGCGGCGGGCTCCGCGCGGCGGGGAGCTACGAGCGCCTGACCTTCACCCACGAGCCGGAGCTGCGCGCGGGCGGGGGCGCGCGGGTGACGGTCGCCGGGCCGTTCTCGGTGGGCGGCGAGGTCATCGCGCGGGTGGGCTTCGGCGCGGAGAACGCCGTCGCGCTCGCGACGAGCGGCGCGGAGGGGCTGCTGACGGCGGGGCTCGCCTTCGAGCGGGTGGACGTGGGGCTCGCGGGCGGGGTCGGGCTCATCGACGGCGTGGGGACGCCCGACGCGCGGGTGGTGCTGAGCGTGCGGTCGCGGCTCATCAGCGCGGGGCCGCGCGCCGAGGACGACGACGCCGACGGGGTGGCCGACGCGCGCGACGCCTGCCCCGGCGAGCGCGAGGACGACGACGGCTTCCAGGACGACGACGGCTGCCCCGACCTCGACGACGACGCCGACGGCATCCCCGACAGCGCCGACCGCTGCGCGTCCGACCCCGAGGACATGGACTACGTGCAGGACGCCGACGGCTGCCCCGACCTCGACGACGACGCCGACGGCCTCGCGGACACCTTCGACCGCTGCCCGCGCGAGGCCGGCCCCGCCGAGACGAACGGCTGCCCCGACCGCGACCGCGACGGCAAGCTCGACGGCGCCGACCGCTGCCCGGACGACGCCGCCATCCCCGGCACGGACCTCACCCACAACGACGGCTGCCCCGGCCGCGTCGTCGTGTTCCCCGACCGCCTGCGCCTCGCCGACCCGATCCCGTTCGACGCCGGGCGCGCCACGCTCCGGCCCGAGGGGCTCGCGCTCGTGCGCGAGGTCGCGGCGGTGCTCCAGCAGTACCCGGACCTCGCCCGCGTCGAGATCGGCGCGCACGTCGACGACGCGGGGGACGACGCGGCGAGCCTGAAGCTCACGGTCGCGCGCGCGGAGGCCGTGAAGAAGGCGCTCGTGGCCGCGGGCGTCGACGCCTCGCGGCTCGTGACCCAGGGCTACGGCGAGGCGCGCCCCATCGCGCCGAACGACACCGAGGAGGACCGCGCGAAGAACCGCCGCGTGGAGCTCCTGCTCCTGGGGCGCTGATGCTCCCGCTCCTGCTCGCGCTCGCCTGCGCCGGCCCCGAGCCGGCCTCGCCGCCGGCCGCGCCGACCGCGCGCGCGCTGACCGGTGGCGCGTCCTCGGCACCGGCGGTGGCCACCTCCGCGGATTCCCCGGTGCTCGCCCGCGCCCGGGCCGCCGTGCCGGACGCCGTCGCGGCCGCCGAGCAGGCCGGCGCGCGCGTGATCCCCGCCGACCGGGGCGCCTTCACGCTGGCGTGGGAGCCGCCCACGCCAGCCGAGCGCACGCTGGTCTCCCTGCACGGCCACGCCGGCTGGGCCCACGAGGACCTCCGCGTGTGGCTCCCCCACGCGCGCAAGCACGGCTTCCGGCTCCTCGCCGTGCAGTGGTGGGTCGGGACGCGCGACGAGACGCCCGACTACCTCGACCCGGACGCGCTCTACCGCACGATCGACGACGCCCTGCGGCAGGTCGGGGCCCGCCCGGGCGCCGTGCTCCTGCACGGCTTCAGCCGCGGCGCGACGCTCACCTACGCGCTCGCCGCGATGGACCCGCGGCACGGCCGCTGGTTCGGCGCCGTCGTCGCCAACGCGGGCGGCGCGCACCTCGACTTCCCGCCCACCGCCCAGGTCGACCGCGGCCGCTACGGCCCGCGCCCCTACGCCGGTCAGGACTGGGTGCTCTTCTGCGGCGGCCGCGACCCCGACCCGAAGCTCAACGGCTGCCCCGCCATGCGCACCACGGAGCGCTGGATCGAGGAGAAGGGCGCCACGGCCACGCTCCTCGCGGACGAGGCGGCCGACCACGGGGGCTTTCACCGCAACCCGGACAACGTGCGGCGGGCGCTCGAGGCGTGGCGCCGCTGAGAGGCGTGGGGCCTCGTCGGGCGCGGGGTCCGGGCACCCGGACCGCCC
This sequence comes from uncultured Enterobacteriaceae bacterium, assembly GCA_964457335.1. Taxonomy (GTDB): domain Bacteria; phylum Myxococcota_A; class UBA796; order UBA796; family SXON01; genus CAJBVW01. The sequence continues at coordinate 9,205 of CAYWGD010000189.1, forward strand.
GAGGACGGGCGGCCGGTGCGGAGACGGCGTGCCCGGGAGGCGCGTCGGTGGCTCCAAGCACGGGCTGCCTCGCGTAGGTGCGATCACGGCGCGAGCGCCGCGCGTCGCGTCGCGAGGAACGCCCGCTCGCGCGCGTTGCCGACCCGCTCGATGGCGGCGTCGTAGGCGCGCGCCGCCTCCCGATCACGCCCCAGGCGCCGCAGGAGGTCGGCGCGGACCGTGTGGTAGACGTGCGAGGGCTCGAGCCCGAGCGCGTCGACGACCGCGAGCGCGGCCGCCGGCCCCTCGACCTCCGCCAGGGCCACCGCGCGGTGGAGCGCGACCACCGGCGTGGGGGCGAGCGCCAGGAGGTGATCGTAGAGCTGGACGATCTGCCGCCAGTCGGTCTCCGCGAAGGTCCGGGCGTCGCTGTGGACCGCCTGGATGGCGGCCTGGACCTGGTAGGGCCCCGGCTCGTTCCGGCGCAAGCAGTCGCGCACCAGGGCCTGCCCCGCCGCGATCAGCGCCGCGTCCCACGCGCCGCGGTCCTGGTCCGCGAGGACCACGAGCTCGCCCGCCGCCGTCACGCGCGCCGGGCGCCGGGCCTCGGCGAGCAGCAGGAGCGCGAGGAGCCCCTTTGCCTCGGGCTCCTCGGGGAGCAGCTCGACGAGGAGCCGGGCCAGCCGGATCGCCTCGTCGCAGAGCCCCGCGCGGGTCAGCTCCTCGCCGGAGCTGGCGTCGTGCCCCTCCGTGAACACGAGGTAGACCACCGCGAGCACCGCGCGCAGGCGGGACGGGAGCTCGGCGGCGCCGGGCACGCGGAAGGGGATGCCCGCGTCGCGGATCTTGCCCTTCGCGCGCACGAGCCGCTGCGCCATCGTCGCCTCGGGGACGAGGAAGGCGCGGGCGATCTCGGCGGTCGTGAGCCCGCCGAGGAGCCGCAGCGTGAGCGCCACCTGGGCCGCGGTCGCCAGCGCGGGGTGGCAGCACGTGAAGACGAGGCGGAGGCGCTCGTCGCGGAGCAGGAGGGCCTCGTCGGGCTCCTCGCCGTGCTCGTCGTGGAGCGGGTCGTGCGCGGGGGGCGCCGCGGCCTGCGCGTGCTTCTCGGGGCGGGCGGCCTCGCGCCGGAGCCGGTCGATCGCGCGGTGGCGGGCCGTGAGGATGATCCAGCCCTCCGCGGCCGGCGGCATGCCTGTCGACGGCCACCGCTCCGACGCGATCACGAACGCCTCCTGCACGGCGTCCTCCGCCACGTCGAGGCTCCCGAACGCGCGCGTCAGCGTCGCGATGGCGCGCCCGTAGGACGCGCGGAAGACCCGCTCGATGTCGGAGGACGCCGGCATGTGCTAGTGCGGCCCGTGGTCCTGGATCGGGCGGACCTCGATCGGGAGCGTGGTCGCGCGTGCGAGCTTCTGGCCCCACTCCAGCGCCGCGTCGAGGTCCGGCGCCTGGATGACGTAGAAGCCGCCGACGTGCTCCTTCCCCTCCACGTACGGGCCGTCGGTGGTGAGGACCTCGCCGCCGCGCACGCGCACGACGGTGGCGGTACTCGGCGGGTAGAGCCCGTTCGAGAAGACCCAGGCGCCGGCGGCCTGCAGCTCGTGGTTGAGGGCGGCCAGCTCGGACATGATCTTCGGGAGGTCCACCGACGGCGGGGGCGGGCCGTCGGGCTGGTAGATGCTGAGCAGGTAGGGCTTCATCACTTCCTCGGTGCGCGCCGGGTTCGGATGGCGTCGCACCCCCTATACGAACGGGCGGCGCGCGGATCGACATCGGCGGGACGGGGTCGTGCTCCGCGCGGGGGCGGCGCCGTCGAGGCGGGTCATCCCGCCGACGGGCACCGGCGCCGCCCGCGCGCACCTCGGCGCCGCCCGCGCGCACCTCGGCGCCGCCCGCGCGCACGTCGGCGGCGCCCGCGCGCACCTCGACGCCGCCCGCGCGACGCAGCTCGGCGCCGCCCGTGCACGGAACCGCTCGGGCGGAGATCCCCGGGATCTCCCCGCGAGCGGTTCCAATTCGGCCGCCGGATGGAACCGCTCGGCGGGAGATCCCCGGGATCTCCCCGCGAGCGGTTCC